>CALMDH010000247.1:0-14778 GCA_937862735.1 uncultured Gammaproteobacteria bacterium | reverse complement strand
CAGCCACCCATGCCGCGCCTGGATTGAGGCAGGCCAGGTGAGCTGAATAGATACCCTTCAGCTAAGGATGCCATTACACCCTCACGGAATATCATAGCTTACTTTCCGATTGGGTAGACGACCGTTTGCAGCATAAATGCCACGGATACCATGGTAATGGACTCTCACACAGCATAGGCCAAGGCTTGTACACCTAGGATGCCCGTCAGGTGCCGAGTAGATTGGATATATTCGAACGAGTACTCTGGCAATTTTTTTTCGGTCACCAGTTTAGCGATTTGCAACACTTTGTTAACATTAAATATATCCGTTTTTATCAAGGATTCGGCTGAAAGGAGTTCTCTCGATACCTCCGATTGATTATCCCATATCCAGGAAATTGGCGTACTGTAACCAAACTTTTTGCGATTAAGAACATGTTTTGGAAGCACTTTTTGCATTGATTTACGCAGAATATATTTTTCTCTGAAGGCGAACATCTTGTCTATTTCCGGTATGCTTAGCGCGGAATCGATGACGTGGTTATCAAGAAAAGGCATCCTCACTTCGACCGAACTAGCCATAGAATTTCGGTCCGCTCGGCTGAGAATATAGTAGGGTAAGCGCGTTTTGATTTCCAGGTACAGGGATTTATCGTATTCACTCAGGGGATCATATGATTTCCTGAATCGGGATGCCAAATGGAAAAAATAGCCATCTTCACCCAAGGGATCGTAATCGTCCGTTTTGAACAAGGAGCGACTGGTTAAATGGTCGAGGACCCACCAGGGATACCAAGCAGGAAAGGTTCCAAACCGCTTCTGGACGTCTTCCGCAGGTTCAAGGTATATCTCAATTAATTTATTAACCAACTCCCCCCTGCCAAGAAAGTATTCAATTGCCTTTTTTAACAGGATTGGCCGGAAAGATTCGACGAGCGGTATCGCCAGGGCACGTCGGACCTGATTGAGAACAAAGCTGACATAGCCGCCAAAAAGTTCATCGGAGCCCTCTCCCGCCAGAATCACTTTGCGGCAATTATCCCTGACCAGACCCGCCAGTTTCTGCATCGGAACATCCATGGAGGTAAACTGGGGTTGTTCGGTGACGCGCACCCCGGCGATAAAATCATCCGCGCTGACCCTGTCGATGGCCGTAACCTGCGATTTGAGTCCAAGATCACGGACGGTTCGTTCAAAGATGGGGGATTCGTCGTATACCGAGTCGGGAAATTTGATGGAAAAAGCAATTGGGTCAAGGAGTTGGGAGCGACTATCATTTGCCAGCAAGGTCGTAATAATCGTGGAATCTATCCCGCCACTAAGATAAGAGCTAATAGGGACATCCGCCTGGGTATGTGAGTGAACAGCTCGCGAAATGGCCAGGTTCAACGCCTGACCATGATCGCCAGACCGCTTCAGGGATTTTTCACCCTTGGGGATAAAATTCGGTTGCCAATATTCCTGACGGTGTAGCCCGTAGTCGTGCAAATTGAGCGTGATAATCTCAGCGGGTGGTACATGATAAATGCCTGAATATACCGTCGTGCCACCTTGAGGATAACCAAAGGTAAAGGCGTCCATAATCGCCTTCACATTCAATCCCGGCATCTCTCTTATCATAGGAATAAGTCCCTTCATCTCGGAACTACAGCAAAAAAACTCCTTGTGATCGTAGAAAAAAAGAGGCTTCATTCCAGTGCGGTCACGGGCAATGATCGCGATTCCTTTCTGCTTATCCACTAAAATGAATGCAAACATACCTTCCAGGAGTTGTACAAAGGTATCCTCCGCGTCCTCATAAAGGTGCAAAATCACCTCACAATCATTTTTGGAACAAAACAGGTGACCTTTCTCGATCAACTCTCTTTTCAACTCGCGATAATTGTAGATTTCTCCATTACAAATCAGAACCTTTTGTTGGTCCTCACTGAAAAAAGGCTGCATGCCCGTTTCCAGATCGACAATGCTAAGGCGCACGAAACCCATGGCTAAATTATTCCATAAATAAATCCGTTCATCGTCGGGTCCGCGATGCCGAATCCTTTTATTGGCTTCCTTTACCCGTTCGGGGTCTATCCCTTGCCCAGTCTTATCGATACAAAAATTTATCCCGCACATGCTGGTGTTACCACAAATTAGAGGGTGGCGATATTAAATCGTTTCACAGTATGCTGTTTACGTTCGAGTCGGTTTGCCAGAGAAGCCATCTCCTTTCCCCTGATTAACTTACCAATATGAAGGATAGCGCCATGAGCAAACATGTGAGATCTGACCAGGACGAAGTACCAGCGCTTTCCCCCGTTCCCGCTCCTCCGTGCCGGTACACTAACTGGCCACCCCACCTTGCGCAACTGGTGCTGATAACCCTGTTACTCCTGATAGGCTTCGGATTACTCTTGGATTATCCCGACTTAGGTAAGCTCACCACCTCGGCGGAAACTCAGGAGGACAAGGGAGATATCGCCCTGTATCGGACCGTCGTCAATCGTATGCGGGCTGGCGAATCATTTTACGCCGCCACGGGGGATGAGCAGCACCAAAGGGGCTATGCAACGACACCCTTCCTGAGCTGGCGTCTCCCGACGCTGGCGTGGCTGATCGCGACCCTAGGTGAGTTGACGATGGCCAACATCTTGCGGGTGCTGGCTGGATTGGCGATGTTAGCCTGGATTCAGACCCTTAGGGATCAGGGTTTTAAGCGGCGCGGCACCATCCTTGGGGTTCTGCTCGTTTATTCCAGTCTGGTGATCGTCATGCCACCGACCACGGTATATCTACACGAAGCCTGGGCAGCGACCCTGATCGCGCTGTCCTTGGGAATGTGGCAGCGTTTCTGGCGGCTCAGCATCCTGTTCGGCATCGCGGCGCTGGCGTTTCGAGAACTGGCTTTACCCTACGTGCTCGCCATGGCCGTTTGCGCGGGATGGGAACGACGCTGGCGGGAGGCCATGGGGTGGATTTTGGGAGCATCCCTGTTCCTGATCGGCATCACCTGGCATGCCTCGATCGTCAATCCCTTGATTCAGCCCCATGCCTTGCAAGGTGGTAACTGGTTGGCCTTAGGCGGCTGGACCTTCGTCCTGTCCGCCAATCAGTTAAACATCATCATCCTGGCCTTAGGTCAATGGCTCACCGCCTTTTGGGTCCCCTTGGCCTTGCTTGGGGCAGGGAGCAGCTCGGGACCCTTGAGTAATCGCTTGTTGCTGATCGTCGGTGGTTACAGCTTCGCCTTCCTCTTTGTCGGTCGTCCCGACAACAACTACTGGGGGATCATTTATGGGCCCCTGGTCGCGTTGAGCTTGACCTTTGTGCCGGCTGGCTTGAGCGCCCTTTGGTCCGCGGCCCGTTGGTCCCAATGGTTCCGACGGTCGAGTAATTCATGAGATCGAGCGCTACACTTTGAAGGCCACATCGTAAAAAAGGCAAAGCAGCTTCTGGTCTTGGACGAAATTATGCGAAATCTTAATGGGCGGGGTTTTTTAAACGGTAACTTAGCGTGCTTAATGGCCAAACCACTACTAAGAACATGAATAGAAAAACTAAGCCGCCAACGGTTACCCAATCCGCGATAATTTGGCGCTGGCTCTTAATGAAAGGGAAAGGCTGGTAAGATATAAAAGCTTCGGCTTGATCACGCTGATCGATACGGAATCTATTGCCTGGGAGACAGCGATTTTCTTCTGGATATACAAAACAAGCGGGGTTCCTGATATTTAATTTACCATCCATCTCCTGAAATACATTCCCCACGATCAGACCCGCCAAGGGTAATTTCTCTAGGCGATAACCAAATGAGGGATTATAGCAATGCATCTGGGATATGCCAGCGATAAATAGCTCATTTCCGGATATAGTTGGGGTTGGATCTTTGTGCTTGGGGTCCACTGTGACATTCAATGCTCTTATTTGATGTGTGTTCGCCCCACCTTCCCTCAGGAGGCCATATGCGGTAAGTAAATCGGAAGGATTATAATTCTGATCATCCCTATAATACCACCTGGGCTCGATAAGAGTGAACAAAAGCATTGTCATGATGCCAAAAGCAACCAGTTTCGTTACGCGCGTCTCATGACCGATCATGAGTTGGCTGGCAAGGAGAACAGTAGCAATCGGCACAATCGGTAAATAAATAATCAACCAGCGCACAGGGGCTGCCGTTGCGCCAATAATTGGTAGCTTCTTATACCATTCGTTTAGTTCTGGAGTATAAAACTGGAAAGCGAGGGGCAAAAAAAGAATTGTAAAAATTACGAGGTAAATGGCAACTTTTTTAGACTTATTGATGTGAGTTAGCGCGTTGGCTCCCGGTGCCATTCTTGCGTTGAGTTCAATAATTGCTTTTCTTCTTGCAAGTTGTCGGGCGCGTATTAAAACTAAGAGAGGTGCCAAGGTAAAACCGAACGCCCATTCATGGGGGAATAGGGTCCATTGAGAATTGACCAGCCAATTGTAGCCAACAATGAAAGCTACTTGACTGGGTCCAAACAGGGCCATCAAATTCGCAATGAGCAGGAACACGGGGTTGTCAAAACCTGGCAGCAAATATTGAGTGCGCTCGAAATGGCTATAGAACGACAGGCTGGCAACCAGTTTGCTCGCGGAGAGGATAATGCTGACTAGTACCGCCAGGGAGATACGGGGGAAGAGGTCGCGTGGCCAGGGCTGGCGCAGGCGATAGACCAATAGGACTAGCCCCACGCTCAGGGCGGCGGGCACCATCAGGGTAGTCAGCCCGGATTGCAGCCAGTAGGCGGCGATCAGGCCGGCCAGGATACCGATGCCGATGGTCGAAACCCGGCTGGCAACAGGGGTCAGCAGCGCCAGGGCCATCCAGGGGGCCAGGGTGAGCCCGTGATAGCCCATGTGGCCAATGATCATGCGGTGGGGCAGGAAGCCGTTGAAGAAATAGAGGGCCGCTGCCAGGATGGCCCAAGGTAGCGCTAGGGCGAAGCAGCGCCGCGCCAGCAGGTAGGTGCCGAAGAAGCCCAAAGAGGCGAACAGCATCAAGGTGCTATAGCTGGCGGTCAGGGGGTCCGTGATGAAGGTTAGCCATTGCAGCACCGAGTAGTACCCGGACTGAGGATCGGCGAACAAGGGTTGGCCACCGCAAAAGGAGGGGGTGAACCATGGCACTTCCCACCAGCCGTTCTTGGCGAACCAGATGTACCCGTCCACCATGCCGGCGAAGGCCAGGCTGCAGTCATGGCCCAGCGTGCCCTGACTGGTGGGAAAGAAGCGGCCATAGATGCCATGGAAGACGGCGAGTAGCAAAGCAAAGATCAATAGAACATTTAGCCACTCTCTAAACGCCCTATACCCTGGGGTGCTGGCTGTCTGGGAGGGGGGCGTCGATGAAAAGGATCTGGCTATCATCGGAGGGGGGTAGGGGTGATCAGTTTCAGTAGTGGCGACCATCATAGGGCATTGGTTCAAGAGCATCACCGTCATCCAGAAGCATCCCCTTGGGTCAGCAGCTGATCCGCTGGCCCTCCACCACTCTCAGCGGTCGCAAAAGGGGCATTTTGCGAAACGAACCCATTTTTGCCCTTGGTGACGGGACTCCTGATTCCCCTTGATCAACTATGCCTTTGGCCCCAATTTTATCGATTATTCATTCTTTTTGAGGCCAAGCCCATGACCGGTTCCCTTGCTGACCTTCCCGCCCAACCAGAAATCGCCACCCCGTTGAAACAAACGCCGCCCCTTAGCAAGCGGCAGTTGGAAGCCAATCGGCGCAATGCCCTTCGCAGTTCGGGACCGCGGACGGCGGCCGGCAAGGCGGTGGCTCGGGACAATGCCCTGAAACACGGCTTTCTCAGTCGCCATCTGATTATCGAGGGGGAGTCCGCGGAGGATTTCCAGCAACTGCTGGATGAATTGATGGCGGAATATCGTCCCGTGGGCGTGGTGGAGACGGGCCTGGTGGAGCAGGTGGCCATCTGCCTGTGGCGCAAGGCGCGTTTCGTGCGGGCGGAGGCGGCGATGGTGAATCTCAACCGGCGGACGTTTGGCGAGGCCCAGGCGCGGGAGGTGGCTCAGCGGCTGGGGTTGCCAGAGGAGGCCTGGCGGAGCATCCCGGCGCCACTGGCGGACAGCGCGGACGAGGACCCGCACCTGCTGGCGGATCTGGTCCAGCAACGCGCGGCCTGGCAGGCGCTGCTGGATGAGGGCATCGTCACCGCACCCGCGCCTTTCTCGCGCCTGCCGGAGGCCATGCAGGCGCATCTGTTGCAGGTGCATGGGGTCGATGCCGGTGGCATCGAGGCGGCGATCCTGGCGGAGTATGGCAGTTGGGAGGAACTGGTCGCCCAGCATCTCAAGCTGTTTGATGAGTTGATCGAGCGGCAGCGTATCCGGGAGATGTGCCTGCTGGTGGTGGAGAGCCAGACCCTGCCGACCCAGACCGACCTGCTGACGCGCTACCAGACGACCTTGGACAATGATCTTTACAAAGCCCTCAAGGCCCTGCGCGAGGCCCAGTCCTGGCGTCAGGCTGGGGCCGGGCTGGAGGCGAGCGCGGTACCTGCTCCCGAGGGTGATGCCACGTGAGTTATGCCCGCACAGCGAACGTCTGACAGGCGCGGCTAGTGGTCGTTCAAGCAAGAAGGGATCAGTGCCGCTCGGTGCCGATCAATGCTTCCAGGCTGTTAGCCTCGAAGATACCGTCGAGCCAGGCGTCCAGTTGGGCAACTGATGCGGCATCGATGCGCTGTTCGGCCCAGTAGGGCATCGTATCGAAACGCCGTCTGAGCAGGCGTTTGAGGTCGTCAGCTTTGCCCTTTGCTAGGCCCTGCGCCTCGCCCTCAGCCCATCCTTCGTTCCTGCCCTCGGCCCTGCCCTCGGCCCTGCCCTCGGCCTTGCCCTCGGCCCTGCCCTCGGCCTTGCCCTCAGCAAAAATCGATTGATACGCCTTTGTCTCCTGAATCGGGGTTACCAGATTCAACATGGCCCATACCTCCTTCGCGGTCAGGCCGCGAAATCGCTCGAAAAACCAGAATTCAAGTACCTGAGAGAGAATGTCGCGGACGCCCTCCGCGAGCGGTGCCTCTTGCACGGTGCGCCATAGGGCCGAGGCGCGGGCGCGCAGGTCGGCGTCATCGTCAATCAACAGCGGGGCAAAGACCGCGACGTAAGGATTGTCCGGCTCTCGCGCCAGCCAGTCGGGTAAGACCCGGCGAAGGACGACGTTAAGCAGCGGCGCCGTCAGGCCATTCGCCCACCGCGGATAGGTGGGGACATCCGCCTCACGCAGAAAGATCCCCACGCCGATGACGTCGCGCTGGGGATGTTCCTCGCCATAGAGGCCGATCTTGGTCAGAAGATTGTACCAAGCCCGCTCTGCGCGCTGACCTTGGAATTCGACCACATAGACCGGGCCTGAGTGCCCTTCGGGCTCGAAGAGCCCATCGACGCGCCGCTCCAGACCTTTGAGAGTCAGTGAGCTGAAACGATAGGGACCCGCCAATTCATAGCCGCCGGTCAGTACCCGAAAGGCCTCCGGACCGGCGGAAAGGAAGAGATAGATAGGGTGATCCGTCTTCATCGCGACTCCTGCATATTGTCATTCTGGCTGGGATTATAGTAGCCAGGCGCATCCGCGCCAGGGACTGGCGCAACGTTAGCGGGTAAGTCACGCCAAAGATTTCATTTTCACGGGCGTGGCGCGCTCCTGCATGACCGTTAGCATGAAATATGGCCATGGCTCCGCCAGCAGCAGTGGTGCGGCCAGTGGCCGCGTCAAAAATTGATCCGTTCCCGCTCGACCACCACGGGGCGGTTGCGGACATAGGTATGGATGGAGGCAATGTATTCGCCCAGGATGCCGATAAATAGCATCACCAGACCGAACATGAAGAACATGCCGATGACGATGGGCGCGATGCCGATGGGGAAGCGGTCCCACAGCGCCAGCTTGAGGATGAGGAAGACCAGGGCCACCAGGATACTGAGCAGGCCGATGAGGAACCCTGCCATCGCCGCCAGCCGGATCGGCACCACGGAGTGGCTGACGATGCCCAGCATGGCTAGGTCGTAGAGGGTGTAGAAATTGTTTTTGGAAATGCCCCGCTGGCGCCGGGGCTGGTCGAAGGGGATGGTCTTGATGGGGTAGCCCAGTTCGCAGATGAGCCCGCGAACGAATGGGTTAGGGTCCGCGATCTTCCGCAGTTGATCAAGCACCACTCGATCATAGAGGCCGAATCCGGTGGCATCCTTGACGATGTTGACATCGGAAATTTTGTCGAGGACGCGGTAATAGAGCTTGCGGAGCCAGTGCATCAAGGGGTTGGTATTACTCACCGGCTTAATCGCCAGCGCGATCTTGTAACCCTGCTCCCAGGCCGTGATGAACTTCGGGATCAATTCCGGGGGGTCCTGCAAGTCCGAGACTAAGACGATGGTGGCGTCCCCTTGGGTTTGTAGGAATCCCCAATAGGGGGACCGGAGGTGGCCAAAATTGCGTGTGTTGACAATTACGTGAACACGTGGGTCCCGTGCGGCGATAGCCCTGAGCTTTTCCAGGGTGCCATCCGTGGAGGCATTGTCAATGAGCAGAAACTCAAAGTCGTATTGCGGCAGACCGTCCATTACGGCGCTAACGCGTCGATACAACTCGTCGATATTGTCCGCTTCGTTGAAGCAGGGAGACATCAGGCTGATCAACTTGCGGTCGGCCATCACGGTTATCCACTGTTAGGGCCGCGCGCCGCGCGGCGGAAGGTGAAGCGGGCATGGCCTAGGTAGGACACCACCACGACGATCAGGATTGTGAGTCCCTGGGCCAGCCAGATCGGCACCGCCAGCCCATCGACCAGCCACCACAGCAGCAGAATACCCAGCACTGCGCTACCACCATAAACAAGGTAGCTCTTCAGGTACTCGGCCATCCAGCGGCCACGGGTCTGGAACACCAGGAGCTTGTAGGTGATAAATGAAAAGGTGATGGCTAGCACATTGCCGATCACTCCGATGACCAAAATATGTAGCCTGGACGCCAAGGCCAGATAGAGCCCGACGCCCAGGCTGTAGCCGAAAAGGGTGTTGAGGCCGCCGACGATCAGATAGCGCAGTTCGCGGCTGCGCCATAATTCGGCTGGGCGGTGGAGAGCGAGGGTAAGCTTCATTGCGCAATATGCGTCCGGTTTGCGGCGCCGGTGTGCCGTATGGACTCTGTAAGCGGAATGGTCACATCGAGCCCCAGTTCATCCCTAACCTTGCGGATATCCGGTACGTAGCGATTACGGCCGGCAGTATCTGTCGCGGCAACAAGGATGCGCACCGGCTTGTCCGGGGCCAATATATCGCGCACCAAGTGGGCCAGTTCGGCGATGCTGACCACTTCGTCTGAGCCCACGTTGTAGACCTCCCCTAGCCGACCCCTTTCCAGGAGCGTGACCAGCCATTGGGCCAGATCCGCCTGGTCCAGATAGGTGCGTAGCGGTGTGCCGTCGCCGCTGACGGTGATAGCCTCGCGGGTGAGGGCGTCGCGGATGAAATTGCCGATGGCAAAATGTACGTCCAGCGGCAGGTCCGGACCAACGAAGGCGAAGCAGCGAGCGACGACGGTCTCAATGCCGTGGGCGTCCTGGTATAGCGCACAGAGGTGCTCCGCGGCGCGCTTGCCGAGGCCGTAGGCATTGGCGGGATTACGCAGGTCCGGACTGCCGGGCCAGTCCTCGGCCAGCGCCGGCAGGTCCGGCGGCTGCGGGCCATAGATGGCACCGGAACTAGTGAGTAGGAAACGCCGGGCGCCAGTCGCCACGGCCAGGTCTAGCAGGTTACGGGTGCCATCGAAGATCTGTCGGAACAATTCCAGGGGCGCGACGCGCGGCCCGAGGGTCGAGTCGGTCGCGGCATGTAGCACATGGGTGAATACCTCGGCCCGCGGCAACGAGTCTGGATTGAGAATGTCGCCGGTGTGAAACCCGAGCCAGGGTACGTTGCTAAACACTGGATAGCGTCGCAGGAAAGCGGCCGGGTTGCGCGACAGAGCCAATACACGCGGGACCTTGGCACCCGCCTCTGCTTGAGCGAGCCAGTGGCGCAGGAGGGCACGGCCGAAGAAGCCAGTACCCCCCGTCACTAAGATTCTTTGCCCAACGATACTGGCTTGACCTGTCAGCATCAAAGACCCTGATTGTCAGAAGTTGTTATGACGCCCCCCCTATGCGGTCAGTTAGCTTGCCGGAGACAGTACAAAATGGTGTCATCGAAGCAATCGCTGTAATGGGCAACATCGAGCCGGGCATAGTCCATGGAGAGTCCGTTGCCGTCCAGAAAGTTGAAGAATTCGATCAGGTCCAATGGCCGATGATAGGCCGCGATCGCCAGATCAGGCTGGGACGCATGGAATATCCTGCAAGCACCCCGCAGAGCTTCCAATTCCGCACCTTCGATGTCCATCTTCACCAGATCAACGTGCTCGGTGATGGCTGAATCAATCGCGGCCGCCTGTAAGCTACCCAAGGGGTCTTCGTAGACCCGTATCATGCCCCCACGCACCTCTTCGAAGGTAAGCTTGCAGTCATGGGACCAGGCTGCCATCGGCAGGATCGAGATACCATCTGTGAAGCCGGATGCAACTTCTTCGATGCGTGGAAATAAGCTGTCATTGGCTTCAACGGCAATACCCCGCGACACGCCTAGCCGCTGTTTCGCGCTGGCAAGTGTATCGCCATCGTAAGCACCTACATCCAGGAAGGTTCGATATGGTCTCATTGAATACCTCTCGAACTGGTCAAACCACATATCGGAATTGAGGCGACGCGACCCGGCAAGGTCTGAGGGGTCAAGGGAAAGCCGGAAACACAAGACATCCAGCAATGCACGCTGGGAGTCCGGATGAACCCGGCAATATATGGTGTACAAGTCATCCCGCAGCGGGAGGATGCAGTCGGTGAAGGCCCGGTTGCTGTCAAACAGGAAAGGCAAATCGAAAATGTAAGCCGCTTCCTGGTAGTAAATGAAGTTGCGTCCCACCACACCGGCTTGTTCCGCTTGCGCTTGGCAGGCGCCGAGAATGGTCGCGGTTTGGTTGGTGTCAATTTGCGTGAAATCATCGACCACCGCAAAACCCTCAGCCCGTGCTCGCTTGCGGGCCATTGGGTTTGAATCAAAAATCAGTAAATCGCGCCCATGGATGCGTGCAATGTGATGTGCGAGTGATCTGCCCTTGCCACCGTAACCGAACAGACAAAGTCTGGTTTTATTCAAGAGAACATCGAGTAGTCGCAGCCTGCGGATACGCCGCTGATCCGCATCTGCCAGTCGGGTAAAAAAAGCATCGGCGGAAATTCTTTCTCTGCCGGGCGATTTTGCAGTGGCGGTCGCCATAATCAGATCCCCAGAAAATAGATTGTGGGCATTTGTTTCCTCACAACTCTCAAAAACCATAAGCTTTCTGAACAGTGATCCTTGAAAGTAGATACTATTAGCACTTCACGTACACAAAAATTTGTGGTTCTGAGTCGTCCGAAAAAAAGACACTAGAAGATACCTTCCAGATGCGCCAGCGCATACCAGAAGCCTTCGCCCTCGTTGTTATGACCTTGCCATACCTCGGGGATGAAGGAAGCCTTTGGGCAAGTACGGTTAAGATCCTCCGCCAGCGCGACGAAGTCGATGTCGCCGTCTCCGATTTGCAGGCCCTCCCCATCCTCACCGAGGGCATCGGCAATATGCAGGTGGGCCGCGAAAGGCCCGACCTGATCGATGAAGGTCTTGAATGAACGTTTAAAATGATTGCAGGCCAGCTTAGAGTGAGATACGTCCAGGCAGACACGCAATTGGAGCCGCGTACAGAGGGTTGAGATATGGCCCCCATCGACGAAGAGGTTGTGATGGCTCTGGCCGCCAAAGTGCCAAGGATAGGGCGGCATGGTCTGGGCGATGATCTCCACCCCCTGCGAATCCAACCGCGTCAGGCTGTCGGCCAGCAGTGCCTCGCGGGCATGCACCTCATCCGCACCAAGCATGCGGTTGGTGGAGAAACCGCCCACGTTAGTGACGATCAGCGGTCGTGTAGTAATAGGAAAATGGGCATTAAGCGCCAGGGTTAGATTAATCACCCGCTGCAATTCCGCGATGGAATGGGCGCGATAATCCGAGTCTTCGGCGCAGAGGTCGAGAAGGTGGTCCCCGGCGAATAGTTCCGGGGCATGCACCACGAAGCCTAAACCTGGATATTCGGGGGCAAGATAAGCGCGATGGTCCAATTCAAGATCTTTATAGCTGAGGTGAAACTCCAGCAGGTCCGGATTGGTTTTCGCGAGGATCGTCCGGTGGTCGTGATAGCGCACCGGAACGCCCCAGGGTCGGCGGAAGCGATAGGCGCGGGCCTGCAAGGCGTCATTGGTCAAGTCGCTGGGATAGAAGAAGTCCCCCGCTTCCATGGCCCGCTTGGCCTTTCGTCCAAGCAGAGCGGCACGGCGGTTTGGTTGTAGCCCGCGGCCGGGGCTGCGTACGGCCATTGTGTCCTCAGTGAGGGTCTCGCCGGGAGCGATGCTCCGGGCGGCCACCAGACTCTTGGCCAGGGTGTTGCGGTTGATGATCTCGCCCTGAGACAGTTTGCGCTCGCCGCCGATGCCGAGTGCCTGTTCCATCTCACGGATGCAACGAACCATGTCACCAAACTCCCCGGGTAGCAGGGAGACTTTGTGGTCGTTACCTTCCAGGGTGCGGTCCATGGTGAGATGCTTCTCGATCACTCGCGCGCCCAGGGCTACCGCGGCGAGTGCCACATGGTAGCCCCGCTCATGCCCGGAATAGCCCACAAGTCGTCCGCTGACCTCCTTAAGTCGTTCCATGTAGTTCAGGTTGATGTCGGCAAAAGGGGCGGGGTAGGTCGAGTTACAGTGCAGTAGCACGAAGGGGGCGCCGCGGGCGGTGAGCAGATCCACAGCTTGGATGATCTCTTCCTCGGTGGACATGCCGGTTGAAACCAACAGCGGCTTGCCGGTGCGTGCCATGGCAAGGAGCAGTTCGTGATTGGTCAGGTCGGCCGAGGCCACCTTGTAGGCCGCCATGCCATAGGATTCCAGAGTTGCAAGGCTGGACAGGTCCCAAGGGGTGCAGAGGGGCTCGATGCCGCTGGCCTTGCAATAGTCGAAGATCTCGAACAACTGCGCGTCGGTAAGCTGGTACTTGGCTAAAAGATCGAGCACGTATTGGGCACCCAGGTCCTCATCCGCCGAGGCATTGGCGGCCGTCGTGCGATACAGAGTGGCCATGTGACGGATCTGGAACTTGGCGCAGTTGGCGCCAGCCATTACCGCATGGTCCACCAACTGACGGGCCAGAGCAGGGTCGCCATTATGGTTGTTGCCAATCTCAGCGATGACGAATACCGGGCCGGTGGTACTGAGTTCGAACTCACCAATCTTGAGCTTGATGTCGTCGTTAGTGGCTAAAGCCACTAGCCGACCGCGGGCATCAAGCAGCGGGACAAAACGAATAGTATCGCGGAACAGTCGGGCGATACGTTCAGGTGTCTCGCTGGCGCGAGCCGAGATGAAGCGCGAATTGGCGGCTTCTCTGACAGCGTGGGTGAGTTCGGCATCCTTCTGCCGCGCCAGCCACTGCCGTAGGTCACCATCGGTAAAGATCCCCTGCAGTACGCCTTCCTCGGTTGTCAGGAACACTACGCGGCTGCCGGTCTGGCACATCTTCTGGAGGGCGTTGATGACGCTTTCATCTGGCGAGATAGTTAGGCGCTTGATGTCACGTTCGATGATCATGTGAGCAACCGATCAGTTGCGGCGCAGTGAAAAGGGTTGAAATACTCTTTCCGTCAGCATCCTTTGAAGTTCGTCACGTATCATAAGATCGGGAATTTCGCGATAGCTATCGAAATACCAATAGTGCTCGGCATTGGGGAAGTCTGGCTTTGCGAAATCTGACATGGTGCCTTCAAATACCGTCAATAGATACTTCGCCAGATGCTCTAAGATTTCAATATGCGGAATCCTCAGACGATCTTTAATTTCAAAATAGAAGTTGCGTAGCCCAAGCCGCTCCTCATCCTTCTCTGTATGGAACAGTCGGAAGGCTACGCAGCTAATACGCAGACAATCGACGAAATCGCTTCTGGGCATGTCAGGTGTACTATAAACGAAATGATCGAAGTTGCGGGTATCGACTGTGAGATGACACTTGTCCCCAATATCTTTTAACTCGGTGCCTGGCAAGAGGCGAAGGACAGCGAGACTCAGGTAATTAAAACCATAGCGCATTTTTTCACTAATGTATTCCAGCAGATCCAGCCAACTCGCTTTCGTTTCAAATGGTAGACCAAGGATAAGATCAGTCTTAATGATTACCTTCGATTGGCTTAACAAGTCAAAAGCCCTATCAAAGTGGTGAATTGAGATATCGCGGTGAATTGCCTTTAATGCCCGTCGATTGATAGTCTGAAGTCCAAGCCCGACCATTATCTGATTATTAATTGAAAGAGCTTGATATGCTGCCATTAAATCAGCAACCACCTGGTCCACAAAGATCGGAATTACCTCTATAAAAATTGACATTTGTAAACGCAGATCTAACATGCCCTGTAGAATTTTTTGAGCAAACCGACGATCTGAGAAAAAGTTGGCATCCGTAATTCGCAAGTGTCGTACTTCTAGCTCAGAAAGATATTCCAATTCCTTCAGGACCGTCTCCGGATTCCGGTATCTGATCCGCGGAAAATTTGCGTGATATAGACAATAAGCACACCGTAGGTTGCAACCACGTTGTGTCTCAATGTTAGAGGCTGTCTCAATATTAGTTTAGACTGCCAATTCACCATTACCTATATCAT
>CALMDH010000246.1:0-11951 GCA_937862735.1 uncultured Gammaproteobacteria bacterium | reverse complement strand
CCATCCAGATGGCACTCTCCGGGCAGATTTATGCGGAGGGGAGCGAGTAGTTACAACCCCTGCATCCGTCCCAAGCCAGCCCTCTCCAGAGGCTTGGAAATCATCAAGAATCCCCTTTACCGCCATCCAGTCATCCTTGTGGAGAAGATTCGCATGAAGACATTTTCGGTGACCTTGCTGGTCGCCCTGGGTCTTGTCGCTGGCATCAGCCAGGCGGCCGACCCAGGGCCGGGCCATGTCCCTTCGGGCTCACCCAACGCGACGACAACCATCAGCGGCAGGCAACTGCCCGCGCCCGAGCCCGCCTTCGGCGGCGTGATCAAGTCCGATGCCCTCCAATCGAAACCCTGGTGGGCCCCGCGCATCGTGCCGCCCAAGGAGGCGCCCAACGTCCTGCTGATCATCACGGATGACGCCGGATTCGGCGTGCCCAGCACCTTCGGCGGCGTCATTCCGACGCCCACGATGGACAACATCGCCCAGAATGGTCTGCGCTACAACAACATCCACTCCACCGCCCTCTGTTCGCCGACCCGCGCCGCCCTCATCACCGGGCGCAACCATCATTCGGTCGGTTTCGGCGTCATCGCCGAGCAGTCCACCGGCTTCCCCGGCTACAACAGCATCATCGCCGAGGACAAGGCCACCATCGGGCGCATTCTGCTTGAAAACGGCTATGCCACCTCCTGGTTTGGCAAGGATCACAACACCCCGGCCTTTGCCGCCAGCCAGGCCGGGCCCTTCGACCAATGGCCGACCGGCATGGGCTTCGAATATTTTTACGGCTTCGTCGGCGGTGATGCGAACCAGTGGCAGCCGAACCTGTTCCGCAACACTACCCAGATATTTCCCTTCGCGGGCAAGCCGGAGTGGAACCTCATTACCGGCATGGCCGACGACGCCATCGATTACCTCAATCGCCTCAACCAGACGATGCCGGACAAGCCCTTCTTCGTCAAATACGCCCCCGGCGCCACCCACGCACCGCACCATCCGACCCAGGAATGGGTGGACAGGATCAGCGCCATGCACCTGTTCGACGACGGCTATGAGAAGTTGCGCGAGCGGATCTTCGAGAATCAGAAACGCCTTGGGGTGATCCCAGCCAATACCCAGTTGGAGCCCTGGCCGAAAGACGTCCTCAAGCCCTGGGATCAACTCAGCCCAGAGGAGCAAAAGCTCTTCATCAAACAGGTGGAGGTCTTTGCGGCCTATGCCGCCTACAACGACCACGAGATCGGGCGCGTTATCCAGACCATCGCGGACATGGGCAAGCTCGACAATACCCTCGTCATCTATATCAACGGCGACAACGGCACCAGTGCCGAGGGTGGCCCGCTCGGCACCCCCAACGAGGTTGCCTTCTTCAACGGCGTCAACCAGATGCCCGTCGCCGACCAGATGAAGTGGTATGACGTCTGGGGCACCGAGCAGACCTACAACCACATGTCCGCCGGCTGGTCCTGGGCCTTCGACACCCCCTTCACCTGGTTCAAGCAGAACGCCTCCAAGCTCGGTGGCATCCGCCAGAACATGGCCGTCTCCTGGCCAGCCCGCATCCTGGACAAGGGCGGCCTGCGCGATCAGTTCATGCACATCATTGACGTGGTGCCCACCCTCCTCGAGGTGACCGGCATCCCCGCGCCTGAAACGGTGGACGGCATCAAGCAGGCGCCGATCGAGGGCACCAGTTTCGCCTACACCTTTGACGAGCAGAACGCCAAGGCGCCGTCACGCCACAAGACCCAGTATTTCGAGATGATGGGCCAGTGGGCCCTGTACCACGAGGGCTGGCTCCTCGGCACCAAGGTCAACCGCGCGCCCTGGGAGGCCTTCGGCATCGCCAATCCCGACCCGCTCAACAACCAGGTGCTTGAGCTCTATGACTTGAACAAGGACTTCAGTCAGTCCCGGAACATCGCCGAGCAGCATCCGGACAAGGTCAAGGCGATGAAGGCGCTGTTCATCGAGGAGGCGAAGAAATATCAGGTCTTCCCGCTGGATGCCTCGGTGGCCGCGCGTATCGTCGCCCCGCGGCCGAACATCACGGCTGGCCGCACGGAGTTCGTCTATACGCACCCCATGGTCGGTCTGCCCCAGGGCGATTCCCCCTTCCTGCTTAACAGTTCCTACACCATCACCGCGGACATCGAGGTGCCGGCGGGCGGCGCGGAAGGCATGATCCTGACCTCGGGTGGGCGTTTCGCCGGCTATGGCTTCTATCTGCTCAAGGGCAAGCCGGTGTTCCTCTGGAACCTCATCGACCTCAAGCGGGTGAAATGGGAGGGTCCCGAGGTGCTTACGCCCGGCAAGCACACTCTCGAGTTCGACTTCAAATACGACGGACTCGGGGTCGGCACCCTCGCCTTCAACAACATGAGTGGCCTGGGTCGCCCCGGCACGGGCACCCTCAAGGTGGACGGCCAGGCAGTCCAGACCATCACCCTGCCGCATACCCTGCCCATGATCCTGCAATGGGATGAGAGCTTCGACATCGGCTCCGACACCCTCACTGGCGTGAACGATGCCGACTACCAGCCGCCCTTCCCGCTGACCGCCAAGCTGAACAAATTGACGATCAAGGTGGACCGACCGGAGTTGTCGCCTCAGGACATCAAGAAGCTGGCAGAGGCCGATCGCAATAACAAGGCGAGCGAGTAGCCTCGGGATAATCGTTGAACGCGCTGGTCATCCCGTATTCCCGGAATGCCCAGCGCCTTGCCACCTAACGACAGACAAAATAAGAGATTGATTATGAAACGTATTTTGTTAGGTATGGCCTTGGTTGCCGCCCTAGTGGCTTCAGTCATGGCCAAGGAATACAAGATGACCACGCCGATCGCACCGGGCGTGGCCACCCCGGACCAGCTCGAAACCTCCATTGGTACGCTCCATTCGATGGACGGCGTTCCCCGGCACGACACCGTCGAGAAGATCTACGACAACCTGGATCGGTCCCGCGCCCTGCAGGCCTATCTGCTCGCGATCCCGATCGTGAATCAGGCCGGGATGCGCGACTCCATGCGCCAGTTCGGGCCTGACAACCAGACGGACGTCATCTGGGAGACCCTGGTCGACCCCAAGACCGTCGAGCTGACGGCGAACAACAACACCATCTATAACTTCATCTGGATCGATACGCGCCAGGGACCGGTGGTGGTGGAGATCCCGCCCATGTCCCTGGGTCTTATTGACGACTTCTGGTATCGCTGGGTTGCCGATGTCGGCATCACCGGGGCCGACCAGGGCAAGGGCGGCAAGTACCTGATCCTGCCCCCCGGCTACACCGGCGAGGTCCCCGAAGGTTACTTCGTCGTGCGCCCCAGCACTTACGGGAACTGGGTACCTTTTCGGACCTTTCTCGTGGATGGATCGCCCAAGCCCGGCGTCGAGTCGGTCAAGCAGCACCTGAAGATCTATCCGCTGGCCGATGCAGCCAATCCCACCCCTGTGAAGTTCGCCAACGCCTCGGGCGTCCCCGCCAACTTCGTCGCCCCTGGCGACTACTCGTTCTGGGAGCTGCTCGATAAGGTCATCCAGGAGGAGCCGAGCGAGGGCTCGGACCCAACTACCTTGGGTCTATTCGCCTCGATCGGCATCCAGAAGGGCAAGCCGTTCGCCCCGGACGAGCGGATGAAGAAGATCTTGGCGGATGCGGCCAACATCGGCGCGGTCACCGCCCGCACCCTGGCCTTCAAGATCCGCGAGAAGGATGCCTTCTTCTATCCGGACAGCCACTGGCGCCTGCCATTTTTCGGCGGCTATAAGTTTGAGGTATCGCCGGGGGTCGCCAACCTCGATGGCGCGGCCTTTTTCTACTATTTCGCGACCGGGGTAACGCCTGCCATGGAGGAGAAGATGGTCGGCAAAGGGTCTCAATACCCCTGGACCGCGCTGGATTCCCACGGTCATCCATTCGAAGGCGCCAAGACCTATAAGCTGCACCTGCCACCCCACATCCCGGTGAAGGACTTCTGGTCGGTCATCGTCTACGACACCCAGACCCGCTCGATGCTCCAGACCGACCAGCCGGCCCCGAGCGTCAGCAGCCAGAACAAGGCCATGAAGGTCAATGCCGACGGCTCGGTGGATGTCTGGTTCGGCCCCAAGGCACCCGAGGGCAAGGATAACAACTGGATCCAGACCATCCCGGGCAAGGGCTGGTTCATGATCCTGCGCCTCTATGGCCCCCTGGAGCCCTGGTTCAACAAGACCTGGCGGCCAGGCGAGATCGAGCTCCAGCCTTGAGCAGGTCTTGATCCCCTAGTTCTTCAGTCGGGTGAGCACAGCGAAGCCCGACCCTATAGCACCGGATCGTGGAATTTACCCGGTCCGGATTATTGACCCTGCAATGAGGTTAACCCTAAACCCTATGAACAAAAAGTTGTTGAGAATGACCCGCATATCCCTCCTGGCGGCGGCCCTGCCCCTGTTCACGGCCTGTAGCACCATGGGGACGGAGGACAAGACGGAGCCAGGTGCCATTGCGGTCGAGACCATCCGCATGACCGCTACCGTCAAGGCGGTGGATCAGCGCAATCGCACGGTTACCCTGGCCGGTCAGAACGGCAAGCGGACAACCTATAAGGTGGGCAAGGGGGCCGTCAATTTCGACCAGATCAAGGTGGGCGACCACGTGAACGTCACGCTGACCGAGGCGCTGGCCGTGTTCCTGCGGCCTCAGGGTACCCCACCCAGCGTCGGCGAAGGGGCTGCGATCGCGTTGGCGCCGAAGGGGGCGATGCCGGGCGGCATGATAGCGACAACGACGGAGGTGACGGCCAGCGTGGTTGCCGTGGACGCTCCCAGCCGCCACGTAACCCTTAAGCTCCCCGATGGACGCAAGCGTACGGTGAGTGTGAACCCGAGCATCGACCTGACGCAGATTACACCGGGTAGCGCCGTGACGGTGCAGGTCGCCGACGAATTGGCCATTGCGGTGGAAAGACCCTAGGACTGGACAACACAGCAGCCCAGACCGGCTTGCGCCAGGGCTGATACGGTATCCCGCTCCCACGGACCCCTGACACGCTGGATCGCCCCATCCTGGCAGTCAGGGGAGAGCGGGCGGCGGCAATGTAACCCCCCTGGCACCCACTCCAACTGACTCCACGCCCAACCGGGAGCCCTCCCGGTTGGGCGTAACTCAAGGCAACATCGGAGAACCTCATGACCACTCGACGCAACCTGATTGCTGGCGCGGCCCTGCTCGCACCGCTGGCGCTCACTCTGAAGACGGTCCAGGCCACGGAGCACAAGGAGGGCGAGGCCCACGCGAAGCCCCAGTTCCTCTTCGTGCAAAGTGCCGAGGGCGTGACCTACGCCGACGGACGGCTCACCCTTACCGGCATCAGCCCCATCACCATTCTGTTTTCGGATCGCCCGGACCGGCTTGCCGGCCACATGGCCACTGCAAACTTCGTCCCCTTCTGGAGCGAGGGCGCGGACAGCTTCAAGTCCGACCCGCCCAATGCCATCCTCGCCGTGGTGGAGGGCGCGACCATGGACAACGTCGTCATGACCCTGCGCAACCCGCGGCTGGCAGGGCGGGATCTGAGCTACGAGGTTGAGGTGCTGGAAGGCAAGCCTCCGGCCAGCGGGGGCGCGGCCTCCTTGTTTATTGACATCATCGGCAGGCCGCTCACCCCGATCTCCTTTGCCGGGGCAGACCGGCGTATGTGGCGCCGGTCTCTCTACTGATAAGCTCAAGGCGGGACCGACCTCCCCGGCGGCGGTCCCGCCAGGGGCGGAGGACCAATCCACCGAGAGCCCTGGCGCGGCAGGCCAGGCACCAAAAATAGGATCTTGGTCCCCCACCTTGAACAACCCTTAGAAAGGCAAACCAAGATGAATAAGCCGTTATTGCAAGCGGTAGCCTGGATGGCGATGACTGGCTTCAGTCTCCTGGCGTCAACCGGTTCCGCCCTGGCCGCCAAGGTGGATATTTACGACGGGCAATGGCATTACAACTTCACGCCCTATCTGTGGTTTCCGAATATCGAACAGCGGCTCCAGCAAACGAACCCCTGGGGTGGCGGCCAGAGCGTCGAGGTGGAGGTCAAGCCAGACAGCTACCTCAGCAACCTCAAATTCGGCCTGATGGGCACCCTGGAGGCGCGCAAGGGGAACTGGTCCCTGATCACGGATCTGATCTACACCGACTTTGGCCATCAGGATGGGCGCATCAAGCAGGTGCAAGGGCCCTTGGGCGCCGAACCTGTTGCGATCGACCGGGATATCGATGTCAAGGTTCAAGCCCTGATCTGGCAAGGCGCCGCCGGCTACACCCTTGCCCGGGGTGTCGCGGGGACGCTGGACCTCTTGGGCGGTATCCGCTACCTGGGCCTGGACACCGAAACTGGCCTGGGTTTCTCCGGTCCCGATGGCCTCCTGTCACCCTCCATCAGCCGTTCTCAACGGCTGGACGTCTGGGATGGCTTTGTCGGGGTACGGGGGGAGTTGTTCCTGGGCGATGCGCATCAGTGGTTTCTGCCCTACTATCTCGATGTCGGTGTAGGCAATTACTCAAATTGGAGCTGGCAAGGCCTGGTTGGGGTCGGCTATCGCCTGGACTGGGGCGATCTGCTGCTGGCCTGGCGCACCCTCAACTACGCGACGACCGGTGATGAGGCCTTGCAAAAGGTGAGCATGACCGGCCCGGCCCTGGGGGTCACCTTCCATTGGTAAGGCTTGCCCCTACCGTGGATCCCGGCGACAGGCCCGCCGCGGCCTGTCGCGAAAGGTCAGACATCCAGGCCTCTAAGCGGTAATTATTCTGGACGATTGCCGGTTATAACGCCCTTAACTGCTATCCGAGGTAGTCACGTGTTCAACAAAATGTCTCAAGCCATCCTCCTCGCGACCCTGGCGCTGTTCTCGGTCCTGGCCGTGGAGGTCGCCCTCGATGCTGGGCTGGTCGTCCCCCAGGCGCAGGCCGTGATTGGCCGGCCCCTGACCCCCATGAGCTATGCCGGCGTGGCCCGCCGCACCAGCCGCCGCATGATCTATGCGACCTCCGTCTATGCGGCGACCCTGCCTGCGGGCTGTCGGACGGTCATCATCGAAGGGACTTCCCTGTATCAATGCGGGGGAACCTACTATCAGACCAGTGGCAGCCGCTACGTGGTGGTGACGGTGGATTAACCACCCCAGTTTTCCAACCAATCTTCAACCAACATCCTTGGCCCCACGCCATCTAGAACCCACCCCAGGAGTCGATCCCCATATGCAAGCAAGTCACCTCGGACTCATCCCCAACCGCCTCCGCCTGGCTAGCTGTGGCCTGATTCTGGCGGGGGCGCTGATCTCGGCCTCCTGCGGCGCCCAGGCCGAGGCGGGCGACGATGCCAAGGCCATTCTCAAGGCCATGTCGGACTTTATGGGCAGCCAGCAAACCATCGAACTGACCTTTGACAGCGATATCGAGGTCATCACCCCGGAATTGGAGAAACTCCAGTTCACCAATTCCGGCGAGGTGCTCTTGAGCCGCCCGGACAAACTGCGCGCTCACCGTCAAGGCGGCTATGCCGACGTGGAGATGGTCTTCGATGGCAAGACCGTGAGCATCCTCGGCAAGAATCTCAATGGCTATGCCCAATTGGAGGCACCGGGGAGCGTGGACCAGTTGCTGGAGGCCCTGCGGGCGGGTCATGGTGTCGCCCTGCCGGGGGCGGACCTGCTCCAGTCGAAGTCCTATGACACCCTGGTGGCCGGGGTACTGGAGGCCAAGCATATTGGCCGCGGTGTCATCGACGGCGTGGAATGTGAGCATTTGGCCTTCCGCAACTTTGATACGGACTGGCAGTTATGGGTTGAGGTCGGTGACCGGCCGATGCCGCGCAAGATGGTGATCACCAGCAAAACGGTGAATAACGCCCCGCAATACACCCTGCGGGTCAAGCATTGGAAAACCGACGTGGTGCCAGCGGCCGATGCCTTCACCTTCCTGCCACCAGCCAACGCCACCCAACTGAGCCCGGATGCCCTTGCCGAACTTGACGAATTGCCCAAGTAAATTCCCCAAGGAGAAAGCTCATGACTCGCATTAACCCCAGGGTTGTACTCATGGTTGGCCTGGCTACCGCCGGCTGGCTGGCTAATGGCCACTTCGGGCCCACCCAGCCCGGTTTCCTGGTCGCCACCGCCGCGGCGGTGGTCGGTCGTCCCGCCACCCCCGTCAGCTATGCCGGGGTCGCCCGGCGGTCCACCGTTGGCGTCGGGGCGCCCGGGGTCGGCGTCAGACCTGGGGTTGGGGTCGGCGCGCCGGGCGTCGGCGTAGCGCCCGGGGTCGGGATCGGCGCGCCCGGGGTGGGGGTGCAGCCCATGAACCGTGGCGGCCCCGTGAACCGCGTGGGGGTTCGCTAAAAGGGAGGGCATCCTGCCGCGGACCTGGGCATCCGCGGCTTGCCCCCCGCTAGTCCCCAAGCGCCCGCACCCTGCCGACCAGTTCCTCGCCCAAGGCATCAAGCTCGGCGAGCCGCGCCCGCTGGCTTTTACCCTTACCGGCCTTGGCCTTTTCGACCAGTCCCGCCACCCGTGCATGAAGTCGGTGATGCCGGGCCTGCATGAGGGTGTACTGGGCCTTGCTCCCATGGCCTGGTGGGCATGATGCAGGAGGGCGTCCGGTCCACCGCTATCCGTGGGAAAGAGGGTGACGTCCATGCTGCCCGAGAGGTGCAGGCGCTGGCCCCGGGCCTCGATCGGGAGATTGACCTGGTTCAGCAGCCAATGCGCGGCCTCAAGACCCTCGAAGGGCGCCGTCGGGCCGGTGAGCAGAATGCCAAACTCATCGCCGCCGACGCGCGCCACGGAGTCGCCCTGACTCAGGCTGTTCTCGAGCCGCCGCGCCAGGGCCACCAGCAGGGCATCGCCCAGGTGATGTCCATGGTGATCATTGATCCTAAAAAGGGCAGTTGCCTCTTGCCTTAGTTGAGGCAAGCAAATGAAATAACGGCAATAGGTATCTGGCAGCGGATCAGGCCCTAAGCCGCGGCCCGCAATTCCCGTTCGCCCTCCACCTGGGGGGGCCGCTGCTCAGCGTGCCAATCCCCGTTGGTCAGCCATGGTCCATCCAGCCGGGTGGTGAGCGACACCTGTGTACCGGTCGCCACCCCCGCCCAATCCCCTTACAATCACCCCCATGCCCCAAGACGACGACGCTGGCTACAAACTGCTCTTCTCCGCCCCCGAGGTGGTGCGGGATCTGGTGCTGGGCTTCATCCCCGATGACTGGCTGCACGGGCTGGATTACACCACCCTGGAAAAGGTCCTCGCCAGTTAGCAGCAAGAACACCCTCATCATCCCCGAGATTCGTGGCTTGGAGGAACTGAAAATGACCCTGGCGGAAAAATTTGATCAGTGGGCCGAGGATTACAAGAAAAAAGGTCGACAGGAGGGTCGGCAAGAGGGCCGGCAGGAAGGCCGGCAGGAAGGTATACAGGAAGGGCAACAAAAAGGCCGCTTGGAAGGTGAGACACTGATTCTGCAACGACTGTTGTTCCGGCGCTTTGGTCCACTGTCGCAGGAGGTGCTGGCCCGTATTGCCTCAGCCTCCGAGGCGGAAATCACTGGCTGGGTAGACCGGGTGTTGGAAGCCAATTGTATTGAGGAGGTCTTTAACGTCTCCCTGCCAAGTCATTGACTAAGCTTTAGCTTTTTTTCGTGAGGTCCAGCGCGCTGATGCTGTCCCTTTCGCATCCTGGCGGCCATCAGGAGGGCTTATCCCGCCGGCAGTGGCTCAAGATGGCGGCCTCGGCGCTGCCAACGCTGGGCCTGTGGCATGGCCTCTGGCCAGTCGCGGACGCGGCACCGCCCGGGGTCGTGGCGGCGGACCCCCCGGCACCCGCCGACCCCCAGGTCGGGGAGGGGCTGATCGCCTATGTGCGGCGCGTGCGCGGTGGCTGGGACGGCGGCTACTACGCCCAACTGCTGGGGGCGGCCAATGCCTTCAAGGAGGGTGATGAGCTGGCGGGGCTCGCCGCCCGCGACGAGAACCAGCGCCAGATGGCCCGCCAACTGCTGGCCGCCACTCCGCTGCGCGACCTCGACGCCCACCCGCCCCTGGACGATGGCCTCTTTCATGCCTTGCGCGCCAGCCTCGATCCCCAGGCCCAGGCGGTCACCGCCTCCTGGACCCTGGGGGACCTCAAGGCGTTTCTCCTCACCCAGGACGAGCCCGGCATCCAGGCCCTGATGCCGGGGCTCTCCAGCGATGTGATCGGCTGTATGGTCAAGCTGATGACCAACGCTGAACTCCAGGCGCTTTCCGCCAAGATCTTCAACCCCTTGCCGGGGACCCATATCGGCGCCCGGGGCTACCTGGGGGCGCGCATCCAACCCAATTCCCCCACCGACGATCCGGAGGACATTCGCTGGCAGGTCCTCGATGGCTGGGCCTACGCAGTGGGCGATGTCGTCCTGGGGACCAACCCCGTCAGCAGCGAGCCGGAGCAGGTGGCCCGGGTCGAGCGGACCCTGCAAGACCTGCTGCGGACCTTCGGCCTGGAGGCGGTCCTGCCCCATTGCGTGCTCGCCCATGTCGACGTCCAGGCCGAGGTGGAACGGCGCTGGCCGGGCACGACCGCCCTCTGGTTTCAGAGCATCGCCGGCAGCGATGCCGCCAACCGTACCTTCGACCTGACCCTGGACAAGCTGTTGGCCTATGCCGACCAGCGCCAGGGCCCCTATGCCTTCTACTTTGAGACCGGTCAGGGGGCGGACTGCACCAACGGCCATGCCCAGGGCATGGACATGGTCCTCCACGAGGCGCGCAAATACGGCCTGGCCCGGCTTCTGTCCCAGCGGGTGGCGCTGGCCCGGGGGCGGCGTCCCTGGCTGCACCTCAACGACGTGGCGGGTTTCATCGGCCCCGAGGTGTTTCGCACCCGCGACCAGTTGGTGCGCTGCTGCCTCGAAGACCTGGTGATGGGCAAACTGCATGGCCTGTGCATCGGGTTGGACGTCTGCACCACCCTGCACATGGATGTCAGCCTGGACGATCTGGATGTCTGTCTGGCCGCCCTGGCCCCGGCGCAGCCGGCCTACCTGATGGCCCTGCCGACCAAGATCGACCCCATGCTCGGCTATCTGACCACGGGCTTCCAGGACCATGTGCGCCTGCGCCAGCATTTCGGTTGCCGCGTGGATGACCGCATGGCCGCCTTTTTCCGCGAACTGGGCGTGCTCGATGCCGCGGGGCAGCCGGGGCCCCATTTCGGGGACCCCCTCTGGGTCTATCTGCAGTACCGGCGCCGCCAGGGCGATGACCGCGCGGACGAGGCGATCCTGGCCGAGGGGCGGGCGCAAATGGCCGCGGTCCGTGGCCGGGGGGTCTTCCTCGCCGCGGGCCATGGCGCGACGGCGGGGGATCTGACCCCGGACCTGGATGCCGAGGTGCGACGCATCTACGCCGACGCCAAACTGAGTATCTGGGCGGAGTTCACGCCGGCCTTCCGCACGGCGCTGGCGGGGCAGCGCTTCCTGTCCACCCGCTCCCGGGACCGGCGGGATTACATCCTGCATCCGACCAGTGGGGAGGTCCTGGATGATGCCTCCTTAGCGGCCGTCCAGGCCCTCCACCATGACCAGGCCGGCCGCTACGACGTCCAGGTGGTCATCTCCGACGGCCTCAATGCCCTGGCCATCTGCGATCTGAGCCAGCTCCTACCCTTCCGCGACGCGCTGAGAACCCGCTTGACCCAGGCCGGCTATCGGCTCGCCCCCCAGGATTTGGTGGTCGAGCATGGCCGGGTGCGCGTGGGATACCGGATCGGCGAGGTGCTCTTCGGCGGTCTGCCCGGCCGGCGCGCCATCCTCCACCTCATTGGCGAGCGGCCCGGTACCGGACACCGCACCTTCTCCGTTTACCTCACCGCGCCCGAGGGCGAGATCTGGGCGTGTTAGCCCAAAGTAGTAATGTCCCCTTTGTGCAATATAGAAATGTCCCCTTTTG
>CALMDH010000245.1:0-5309 GCA_937862735.1 uncultured Gammaproteobacteria bacterium | reverse complement strand
GGGGTCGGCAAGCGGGAACAAATCCCCCCAGCCCGTGCGGTGGGCCAGTCCAGGATGAATGGTGCGGGAGGGGGCTAACGCCACCCCAGCCAGCGGGGGCGCAGCGGGATCTCCAGTGTCGGCGGGGGCGTCGGGTGGGGTTGGGGTCGTCGAGTTAGTCGCGAGCGGTCGGGCAGACGGGGGCTGAAACGGCCGGTGGCTTCCGCGGTGTGGGGATCGCGCGGGCGGGCAAGGGGATCGGTGATGACCATGATGATGCTCCTGCCCCCGGCTGGACCGGCGTGACCGGCCTCGCGGGGGCGAAGAGGCGGTGACGCTTTAGCCGCATTTCTCAGTCGCCCGGCAAGTTGTCGTTAACGTGGCGACGCCCAACAAAAAACCCGCTGGGCTGGGGAGCCAAAGCGGGTTTTGCGGGCCGCTTTAGCTGGATTTATAGAGCGCCCGCAAGCTGATACTCAAATCGGCGCTTGCAAAAGAGTAGAGCCCAAACCCGGGGGTGGTGTCAAGCCTTTTTGGGTGCCTCGCCGGAAGAGGGGCATGCCTGGGGTTGAGGGCGTGCCAGGGGTGGACTCGACAACACCATCCCTCCCGTGGTCAGGGCACGAAAGGCAAGGCCAGGGGCGTGACCAGCTCCCAGGTATTGGGGTCTGGATCAGAGGCCAGCTTCCAGCGCTGCCAACACAGGGCCTCGGCCTGGCGGCTGAGGTCCTCGTCCTCAATGCACCGTTGCTGGAGATACTCGACCAAGCCTGGTTGTGGCGGCCGAAAAATCAGGGTGGCACGAACCCAGGTGGGTCTCTTCGGCCTCATCAGCGACACCGAACCTCAGCATGGCCCTGCAATGTCCGCAACCGGTCACCATCAGGAGGTTGTTGTCGACGCCCGCAGAGACCGTGAGTACTCTCATTGCGTGCTTGCAGAGAGTCTCCGGGCTAAAAAACGCCAGCGTATATCGATAACCATAAGCCCCGGAGTGGACGATTAACTGAGCGAAAACAATTGGTTGACGTATAATTAAATCATCACCCCTTGCCAGGGAGAGCAACCATGAAAACCGCCAGTTTCTTCACCTACACCGGACCCGGCCGGATCTCCATCGCCCGCTATGCCCCCCGCGGCACCCCCGCGGGCTTCCGCCAATACCGCGCCCTGGCCCCGGATGCCGACATGCTCAAGATGAGTCAGGCGCTCTATCTGCCGCGCTATGCGGCGATCCTGAATGCCCTCGATCCCCTGCAGGTCTGGGATGATCTCCACCGCCTGGCCGGGGACCAGGAGCCCGTTCTTCTCTGTTGGGAGCGCCCACCCTTCACCGCCAGCAACTGGTGCCATCGGCGCCTGGTGGCGGATTGGTTTGAGCGGGCACTCGGGGTGACGGTTCCGGAATGGGACTGCGGACCCCACCAGGGCCAACTCTTCTAAGTCACTGCGTTTTCATCTCCTCCAGGAGATCATTCCCTCCAGGCGTTCATGCCTCCACCGGGAGCGAACCACTGGCTCCTTTGATTCCCCAGATCAGGTCTCCAGCGCAGGGCGCCCGGAGCCGGAACCGGGAAATTTTTTCAAATGGCCCTGGGGAGGGGGTAGCAAAAGTATCAAAAGTCACCCTCAGAGGGGTTTTGATACTTTTGGTACTACCCCCGGCGGCCCTTTTCCATTTTTTTGCCGCACCTCCTCGAGGTTGATCATTGGTTCCACGACTCCGCCAAGCAGATCTCCCGCGTAGGGGCCGGTTACTGGCGTCAGCATGACCAGAGCCATCTGCGGGCCGGGACCATCCGCGCCTGAGCGCGTTGAAAATGCTGCGCAAGCTCACAATCCAAGGAGATCCTCGGATTGGTCGCGGGACCATGGTGCCGGTAGCGGCAAGGTGCCCGACCATTTTGGTGCGGTCACCAAAATGGTCGGGCAGGAAAAAACCCGCGGCCGGTGCAACCCTGTCGAGGAGTCCTTCGGTGGGGTCGGCCGTCGCGGGGCCGTGCTGGGTTTAGGGGCTACTCGGCGGCGGCCTTGAGTTCAACCGCGGCCCGCAAGCCGGCCTTGGAAGCAATATCGACCAAGGCGTCCAGGCTGAATTTGTGGATGCGGCCCTGCAACAGATCGTTCAGCCGTGGCTGAGTGATGCCCAGGCGGCGGGCCTGTTCCGTCTGGGTCGCGCCAAGCTGGGCGACGTGTTGCTCGATGGCCAGCATGAACACGGAACGGAGGCGCATGCTCTCGGCTTGCTCCGGGGTGTCTTCGAGGGCGTCCCAGACGCTGTTAAAGGTGTTGGTCATTGGCTACCTCCCGATAGTGCTTCCGTGCCAGTTCAATGTCGCGCTGCTCGGTGCGCGCGGTTTTTTTCTGAAAGGCATGCAGGACGTAGATGCGCTCGGCAAATCTGGCGACGTAGATCACGCGAAAGATGCCGGCTTCCTCCTTGAGGCGGATCTCCTTCACGCCAATACCAATATTAGCCATTGGCTTCCAGTCGGAGGGGTCCATGCCGCGCTGCACGCGATCGAGCTGGAACCCGGCCGCTTGCCTGGCCTCAGCGGGAAAGGCCCGGAGGGCGTCAAGGGTTCCGCCCATGAAGGTGATGGTCTTAATGTCCTGAATTATACAAGTCTTGATATAGGTAAAAAGGGCGGGAAAGGTGCGGTTAACTGTCTAAAACCCAAAACCTGGCCCCAGCATTTCCACGGGCTGTTACAAGCCCCGAGCGCATAACCCTCCGTAGATATCTACGGAGGGTCCAGAGCGGCCCGCCGGAAGTCCCCTTGCGGTTTTGTAAATGCGTTCGGAGCTGTTGCTCTTCTGCCATAAACCTCCGCCAGGCCAACCCGCGCCTAAACCGGGCCAATTCCACCGATGGTTAGGCCCGGTGTTGCATCTTGAAACAGAAGCGAAATGCAATTTCTACGTCTAGGGGGACGCCGGGCGGCCGGCAACCTCCCCGCGCAGAGGTGCCCGGAAGGATCCCAAAATCATAGGCATAGCGCATTGCTCAATTCAATCAACCGCTTAGACGTGTTGTGAGCGGCCAGCGGCGTGCTGAGCCAGGCGAGCCGCTGGGAGCGGCGTAGACCAACGTCCCGCTCACGACGCCTGTCCTGGCCATCCAGGGCGAGGAGCTGGACGCCGTGCCGCGGTGAGGAGCCGTGAGGTGAGCGGCGAAGAGCCGTGCTGAGAGCTGTGCTGAGGTAAGGCGCAGCCTCCCGCTCGCGACGCCTGCCCTGTTCATCCTGGTCACCCTGCCCAGCGCAGACCTGGGCAAGCCGCCGCCGCCCCGCCAAGCCGTTCCTGCCCTATCCAATCTAACCCTATCGATCAGCCCCGCCAGCGCGCCCTGAGCCGTCCTGGGAGGTCCTGGCCCTATGCTGGCGCTCTTCTCCACCTGGGTGTGACGCGCCTGGATAGGCGGTTGAAAAGTGGAGTCTTTTTAAGCAGAAACCCTTGCGCAAGCCAGGCCCGCGGGTATCCTTTAAGTAGGGGAAGCGCTTAACCCTTTGAATAAGCGCGAGTTCCGGAGAGCCGCGATGAACATGCCCTATTGCCGATTCCAGAATACCTTGCGCGACCTTGGCGATTGTTTCGCGAACCTCGCCACCTTGAACCCCGAGGACCAGAGCTTTAATGAGTGCGAGGAGCGCGAGTGCCGGCGCGAACTCATCCTGACCTGCGCCCGGATTCTGCAGGAGATCGGGGTCGGTGACCCGTTCGACGAGTTCGAGGTCCTGGCGTGCGTCGAGAAGCTGGACGAGATGTTCGAGCCAGAAGCCGAAGAGTAACCGATTCCAGGTAATCAAAAGGGGCCGCGAGGCCCCTTTTTTTATGGGAGTCGCCGCCCTTTCATCCTGCCCAGCGCAGCCCCAGGCAAGCCGCCCCCGCCCCGCCAAGACGTTCCTGGCCTTCGCCATCTAACCCTATCGCTCCGACGCCCCCGCGCGTCCAGGCCCGTCCTGGCGCGTCCTAGACCCATGCCTGACCGTCGTCCTCACTTCTCCGTGCGTTCTCATCTAAGTGCTTGATCGCGTTGAATTATTTTGCGCAGAAACCCTTGCCAAAGCGAGGTTGGCGGGTATCCTCAAAGTAGGGGAACCGCCTAACCCTTTGAGAAGGCGCGAGTTTCAGAGAGCAGCCATGAAGAAGAGCGCGATCAATGCCGGGACCTTGATGATCCTGGAGGCGTCCGGTGTCTATCGGCCGGCGACGCCGAAAGAGATCCTCGCCGCGGCCAAGTCCGCGGTCGGATACGTCTACGGGCGTGGGTCCCTGTTCACTTCCCCAGAAGCCGCCAAAGAGTACCTGTCCGCCAAACTGGCCGGCCGGGAAAACGAGTGCTTTGCCGTCCTGTTCCTGGATAACCGCCATCGCCTGATCGAGTATCGCGAACTTTTTTACGGGACCATCGACGGGGCCTCAGTCCATCCGCGCGAGGTGGCGAAGGCGGCCCTCGAGTTGAACTCCGCGGCCGTGATCTTCGCCCACAATCACCCATCGGGTGAGACCGAGCCGAGCCAGGCGGACCTGCGGATCACGCAGCGCCTGAAGGACTTGCAGAGCTTGATGGAGGTCCGGGTGCTGGATCACATGATCGTGGGCCGGGACATTACCAGCTTTGCCGAGCGGGGCCTGCTGTGAGAGGCGCCCGCACCCGACACCGAACCGAGAGCGAGGGGGCCGCGAGGCCCCCTTTTTTATGCCCTTAAAGCCGCCCCTGGGGTTTTCCCCTGTCAAGCATAAGCCTCTGAAATATCGCGAGATTCCCCTTGCGCAAGCCCGGCAGGGAGGTACACTTTAAGTAGGGGAATCGCCTAACCCTATGAGAAGGGGCGAGTTTCTGGAGAGCAGCCATGACCGCGAACGCACGATTTTGGATCACCGCGAACGAGCAGCCCGTGAAGATCACCCTGCGGCCGGGCCAGCGCCTGCGCTGGACGCGGCCCGGGAAGGACGAGACGCAGATTCAGGACTTTGCCCATTGCACACACTGGGTGACCTATGCCGAGACCCTGGTGCGCCGGGTCGGCGGTCACCGCCTGGTGAGCCATTGGGACCTGCGGGCGTTCATGGGCACGATCCGCTGGGGCAAGCGCGTGGAGGGGATGCCGGACTGGACGCTCACTGACCAGTGGGACGCCCTGGTTTAACCCGAGAGACCGGAGAGCAGCCATGAGCACGACGATTACCTTCTATGAGTTGTCCGCCTATAGTGTCGCGGCCGATCTGAAACTGGCCGAAATCTGACGATCTGAAACTGGCGCTTCTTCCCCGTTTTCTTCCTGGTTAATTAACTCAGAACCGGGGATCTTCTTCCCCTCGGGGAT
>CALMDH010000244.1:0-19168 GCA_937862735.1 uncultured Gammaproteobacteria bacterium | reverse complement strand
AATTTCCAGATAATTGGCAAATAAAAGCCGAAAACTCGAATACGTCTACTATATATCAGTCGGGACGCCGCGGGAGCGTCGCGCTCAGATTTCCTCAGTTTCGCGCCGCGGCCGCCTTCTATACTGGATGTCATGGCCCATCTGATCCTGCTCGAAGACGAACCCATCCTGCGCCAGGAACTCGCCGGCTACCTGACCGAGCAGGGTCATATTGTGGACGCCGTCGGCTCGGCCGCCGCATTCCACGCGGCCTTCTCTCCCGCCAACCACCTGATTGCGTTGGTGGACCTGGGCTTGCCAGACGGTGACGGCATCGACCTGATCCACGGACTCCGCAGCCAGGGCAAGCGCCTGGGCATCGTGGTCATCTCCGCGCGTAGCCGGACGGGCGACAAGGTGCGCGGGCTCTTCGTCGGTGCTGACTATTACCTGAGCAAACCCGTCGAATTGGAAGAATTGTCCGCGGTCGTGGCCGCCCTGGCACGCCGTCTCGACACGGGCGGGGTCAGCCTGCGCTGGGTGTTGGACCCTGTCCGCCGCGAACTGATCCCGCCCGGCAAGGCGCCGGTGCCGCTCACGGCCCAGGGTGCCCTCGTCCTGGCGGCGATTGCGGGTGGTGGTGGCGAGCCGGTAGATCGCCGCCGCATCGTTGCCGCCTTGGGCGAAGATTTCCTGTACTACGACCAGCGCCGGCTGGATACGCAAATCCACCAACTGCGCAAGGCGGTGTGGGATGACGCGGGCGTGGAGCTCCCCCTCCGCTCAATCCGCAATCGTGGTTACCAGTTCCTGGTTGACGTCGAGCTCCGGACCTAGCCGCGGGACGAACCCACCCCATCCGCTACCCTGGTTGGGGGGGCCGTGTGTATGAAGGCTTATAACACCTCTCTATATCGACCTGAATCTCAGATTTACTCAGTTTCACGGCAGCCAATTTCCCTATCCTACGCGCAACCCGCCCGACTGGGGCACGCAGGGTAGGGCTTCATGGCCTATTCCTCACCGGCCCCGAAGACCGGGGTCTCCAAGCTCATGACGAGTGCCGATGCTACGGCAGCTTCGGAGCGGAGGACGTCTATTGGGCCTACCTAACGTCCGCAGCAAGAGGATGTTCCATGCTTCTGCGCATGGCGCATGAATGATTCACCGAACGACTTGACAAGATAATAGAGAGCAATAAGAAGGTCATGAAGAGTTGGACCGTAATTCTTAGCTGACTCGGGCTCGAAGGCCAGTTTCCCCTGCTACGTTGGCAAGATCATCGCAACTACAATTCTGAAAGGACAAAATATAGTGCACCCACGAAGGCTTGTCGCAGCGATCGTGCTCGGCTCCGCCGTCCATGTCGCACCGGTTGCGGCGAATGGTCCGTCCGTCGAAGAACTTGCGCGCAAAGCGCAGGACCCCCTCGCCGATACCAAAGCGATCATGACGGACAACACCATCGGCTTTGGGACCGCGAACAACGAAACCGCCTACGGCTTCCAGATCCAACCGGTGTACTCCATTCCTACCGACGGCAAACCTTTCAACCTGATCTTGCGATCAGTGATTCCGATTATCGGCGCGCCTGTCGGCGCGACGATTCCCAGGCTAAGCGATGATCCGATCCCGGATCTCGGCACGAAATGGGGACTGAGCGACATTTTTCTCCAATCCTTTTGGTCACCAAAGAGCGATGCGGCCATCAAATGGGGTATCGGTCCGCAGATTTCACTGAAGACCAGGACCTCCGAACGCGTCGGCGGGCCAGGTTGGGGCGGAGGAATTTCAGGCGTGTTTTTTGGCGCAGTCGGCGAGTTTTCCTATGGTGCGCTGATCAACCACCACTGGGGTGAAGAGAACTATAACGTGACTTCATTACAGCCGATGATCTACTACAACCTCAAATTGATCCCTGGCGCCTACCTTGGCTACAGCAACACCACGACCTACAGTTGGAAGGCAGCCTCCGGTGATCGCTGGCAAGTGCCACTGGGCCTGATCGTAGGCCGGACCTTCGCGATCGGCGGCAAGGGCCATGCCCTGGACCTAAACCTGGGGGCCTACAGCCTTGTTGCCAAACCGGAAGACGGCGCGGATTGGCAGTTTAAATTTGCCATTTCCTGGTTCCTTCCCTGAACTCTCAGCCAGGCAATCTGGCGGATATCGTTTCGCCGTAGAACGACCTCAACATGATTGAGTCCCGCGAGATCAGCTCCCGGAGAGTCAATGTCATAATGAATGGCCAGATTACCCTTCGTGACGGCATATGAATGACGGAAGAAACTAAAACCAACCTGTCGGTAACAGGGCGTTGGCCTCTCGCGTGTGGGACTCTAAGCAACAACGGCGATAGTGCTGCACACGGCTAATCCGAACTACGAACCAATTGGTATCTCCATGGGGAGGGTTATATTAATGCAGTGGGTATTTCTCGCCGTGGCAATTATCAGCGAGGTGATTGGGACTTCTGCTCTGAAGGCGTCGGAGGGGTTCACCCACTTATGGCCTTCAGCAATTGTTGCCGTCGGTTATTCGGTTTCTTTCTACTTTCTTTCCCTCACGCTTAAGGTCATGCCAATTGGAGTGGCCTACGCAATCTGGTCGGGAGCCGGAGTAGCCCTAATCACGGTGATTGCATGGGTTCTGTTTGGACAGTCACTCGATGTGCCAGGAATCATAGGCATCACTCTCATTGTGGCCGGTGTCATCATTCTCAATCTATTCTCTACAACCGTATCTCACACTTAAGCCGACCCCCCCCATGCCACCAGGTTAGCGCAAAAAAAATACGCCGGGCCAGCGAATCCGTGAAAACGGGGTGATGGAATCCCCCCGGACTGAACTCGAACCAATTTCATCTCACCCACAGACCGGAAAACCGTCCATGAAAAGAAAAGTTGTTTCCTTCTTTATCCTCGCCGCAGCCTGTGTCGGAGGGGCGCTCAGTCAGGACGTGCTGGCGATCGATGAGGCAGATTTCCGCTTCGACAACACGAGTGAGCTCTATGACATCTGCGTCGTCGAGACGTATGCCCCAGAGTACCCAATCGCCAATCAGGCGTGCCGTGCCTTCATCGAGGCCACCGTGCAGTATCACGATGGGGTCAGTGCGTACAAGAAGCTCAGACGTCTGATCTGCTACCCGGCGAGTGCCACCATTGAGGACGGGAAGCAGGCATTTCTCGCTTGGGCCAAACAGCATGCCGATGACAAGAAGCTAATGGCGGAACAACCGGTGGTCGGGTTGATGCGTTCACTGGCGGCCAAGTATCCCTGCAAGGAATGATCTCCTTCGCCGCGACCGCGATTCGGTTTTCATCGGAAATTCTGGAGCGAACGACATGAAAAAAATGGCGATTCCCTTGATTCTTCTCACCACCTTGGCCGCCACTGGGTGCGGGACCACAACCACGAGCCGTACGACGAGCGGTGCCCTCATGGGTGCCGCGGGCGGTGCAGTGATCGGCTCACTATCCGGAAAAGCTGGCACCGGGGCACTCCTCGGCGCGGGCGTCGGCATGCTGGGCGGCTATCTCTACGACCAGCACAAAAAAGGCCATATCGATTGACCTCCTGGCCAGCGGATGAGCCCTAAGGGACCATCGATCTCGACTTGGTCAATCTCTTAATCTCTTTTCGGTACAACCCCATGAACATTAAACGGCTTTTCGCAATCGCCACCACGGCGGCTATAACCGCGAGTCTTGTGCAAAACTCGGCCAGCGCTTGCTCTCGCATCCTGTCCAACACGAACGGGACTGCCGTGGTCGCCCGCACCATGGACCTCTATATCCCGGACCACGCCAGGATTATGATCTATCCCCGCGGCATAGCCAGGGATGGTGCCGTGGCCGATGGCAACACGGCGCGTTGGACATCCAAGTATGGCAGCGTGGCGGTAAATTCCTTAGGGCTTGCCACATCCGACGGCATGAACGAAAAAGGGCTCGTCGCCAATCTGCTTTATTTGCACGGTACCCAATACGAAAAAAGGGACGAACGCCCCGGTCTTGCCAACGCCCAGTGGGTTCAGTATCTACTGGACCTATCTGCCACGGTGGCCGAGGCCTTGGCCGAGTTGGAGAAAATCCAGGTGGTTTCGGTGACGGCCGCCAGCCGTGAATGGCCATTGCATCTCTCCATTTCCGATGCGTCCGGCGATTCGGCGGTCGTCGAGTTCGTGAACGGGGTTAAAGTGGTCCATCGCGGCCAGGACACGGCCATCATGACCAACGAGCCCCCACTCGATTGGCAGTTGAATAATCTAAAGAAATATAAGTACTTCGGCGGAACGGATTCCCTGCCCGGTGACATCGATCCCGCCAGCCGTTTCGTGCGGGCCTCGGCCTTCATGAAAACCGTGCCAGCACCGAAAAGCTCGGTCGATGCATTGGAAGCGGTTTACAGCATTATCAAGACAGTTTCGGTGCCGGACGGTGCCCACGATACGTCCGGCGGCACCGATTCCGTAGATAACTGGCCGACGTTATGGACGAGCCTGGCCGATTCTATCAACCGCCTCTACTTCTTCCAGTCCTCCGGGTCGCCCAATATGTTCTGGATCGACTTGGGCAAAATCGATTTCGCCGAAGGTACGCCGGTGAGGTTTGTCCCCGGGGATGACCTCTCGCTAAACGGAGAGGTTTCCAAACAGCTCATGATGTTCAAGGAGTAGGCAGCATTTTTGGGGCCAGAACAACCGCGTCCCAACGGCGGGTGGATACGCAAATCCACCCTTTGCGCAAGGCGGTGTGGGTTGTCGCGGCCATGGCGCACCCGCTGGGTGCGCTCCGCAACCCTAGTTAGTAGTTCCTGGCTGACGTCGAACTCAGGACCCAACAAAGGGATCCATCCGCCGTGCCTTCCGCTCCACCTCTGTGGATAAGAACCGCGTCGTGGTCGGCGACGGATCAAGCCACTCCTGTCTGGGTCTCAAGCTCAGATTTCCTCAGTTTCAGGGCCAAAATTTTTCCTAGTCTATAAAAACTTACCAACCACCCCTTTCCGAGGATTAACCGCATGATCCATCGCCGCACCCTGCTCACCGCCAGCCTGGCGGGACTGACCTTGGTGACGACCGGCACCGTTCTGGCCGAGAAGCAAGCCGCCAAGCAACCCTCTGGCACCGTCATCATTGACGAAACCCAGTTTGCCTTCATCGTTGGCGGCAGTTTCGGCAAGGGCCAACTCAAGTTTCGGGGTAAGACCCACGATTTTAAGATCAACGGCATCAGCGCCGGAGTCAACATCGGCGCCTCCAAGATCTCGGCGGTCGGTGAGATCTACGATCTTAAGAGTCTGTCTGACTTCCCAGGCACTTATGTTCAGTTTGCAGGTGGGATTACGCTCGCTGGCGGGGTCGGTGGCACCGTTCTCAAGAACCAGAACGGCGTCATCATGCGTCTGCAATCAACCTCTCAGGGGCTACAGTTCAATCTCAGTTCGAGTGGCGTGACCGTCAAACTGGATTGATCCCTGGCAGCGGTTGCTACGGCCAGTCCAGGTCGGCCACTGGCCGTTTTCGACCTCATTCTGCGTGGTTCGATAGGATTGAGGATGCCCGCCACCATCGCGGAGAGATGGTGATGGTGATGCGGTCACGACACTGGTTGGCGGTCCTTCTCTCCCGCCAATCACCAGATTGCGTTGATGGGACAGGGCTTACCAGACGGTAACGGCATCGACCTGATCCACGGACTCCGCAGCCAAGACAAGCGCCTGGACATCGTGATCATTTCCGCGCATAGCTAGGCGGGCCAGCATCGCTACCATGGCGTGTCCACCGTCAACTCACATTGGATCCTGGCATGCAACGCACCTCCTGCTCAGCCACAAAATACGGCCCGACAGGTGCTGATAAAGACGGTAGTGGATGAAATACCAAAACAATTTCTCATGCCCCTACGCGAAGGTAGAGGGTCTGAAAAGGTCCATCACGACTGGATCATGTCTCATTGTTACGTGGTGGCTCGCTACCCCTTTGACGCACAGAGATGCGCGGCCCTGTTGCGCGCATTACGAGTCCGTCGAACCGTAGATGGATTGTCACCTTGATGAGTCTGCCTTGATCGCCGCCACTGACCAGAAGTCTGATGATCGGGTGGGTATCGACCGCTGCCTTGACGACCCCGCGATGGTTGCAGGCTTTTGTTTCGCCATGATGGCCCTGATCGTTCTTATTCGTGTCATCGAAGACCTTGTCCGCTTTTACATCCTGGGGTAAGGGTTTTTTGTCAAAAAATACTCTCTGAGAGCGATGTGAAGAACAATGGGATCATTCTTCAGCGTTTCTTAGGCAGAGAGAGACCCTAGTGTCCCCACACGCAATACTCAGGGCATGTAAGCAGAAACCTTTCTCGACACCGCCCAGCGACGGGCCATGGGACCAACCGGTCACCGCAGACCGCCTGAGGAGTGTCCGCTGCCGGTCAATGGGCGGGGGCGGGGGCGGGGGCGGGGCGGAGCCCCCGGAGTGGTTCCCTCAATGCCTCACCTCCCAGGGGTTGATTACCTTGAGTCCCGCCGCCTGGAAATGCGCTACGTCGCGGGTGGCCACGGCGAAGCCGTGAGCGGCCGCGATGGCCGCGATGTAATCGTCTGGCGTGGGGAGGCCCTTGTGTGATCCGGAGCCGCATGAAGCGACATGCCCTTGGGTAGATCTTCCAGGAAGATTAGTTCCTATGCTCCCGCCCATGCCAGACGCGGATGATCACCACCGTATCGCCCTCCAGCCGGTAGCGCTGGATGTCGGCCCGTACCTCCGGTAGCCAGATCAGTTCCATTCGCCGGGCTCTTCGGCGACGGCCATGAGTGGCTTGTCGCCAACCTCGGTCGCGGCTTGACGACGAAGGGCGACGCGATCGGCGTGCGCACCGAGCCCATTCAGCCACGAAATCATGGTGTCGTGGTCAATGTGGGCACCCGTCTCGACCCAACGCTGCCAGCGGGTGCTGTCTTCCAGACGCTCTTGTTCGATCCGCTCTTCCCGATCGAGGTATTCGGCAATGGCCGTCTTCATCAGCCAGTGTGGCGAACGATCGCGGGTTTCGCCGAGGCGCTGGAGGCGTGACCGGGTCTCGTCATCGAGTCTGAGGCCAATGGTTGTGCTCATGGCGAATTCCAGGCTGGTTGCGATGATCGCAACCTAATCATGCCCGCCGAACCAAGAACAACCGGTGCTTGACTGGCTTACCCAATCGCCAACTCGTTTCCGGCGAGGGTCATAAGGGTAATGAGGTCCGATGATCTCAAGGGCGGCGGCAACGAGGTCTTCCGTTACGAGTCAAAGAGGTCCCCAACCGGGGGAACCTGACCGGGGGGCAGACGCGGCGGCTTGATCCCCAGGTGCAGATAGGCGGACTGGGTGGCCATGCGCCCGCGGGGGGTGCGCATCAGATAGCCCTGCTGGATCAGGAAAGGCTCCAGGACGTCCTCGATGGTGCCGCGCTCCTCGCCGATGGCGGCGGCCAGGCTTTCGACGCCGACGGGGCCACCGTCGAATTTCTCGATGACGGCCGCCAGCAGGCGGCGGTCCATGTGGTCGAAGCCCAACGCATCGACCTTGAGCAGGGACAGGGCGCCGTCCGCCACCGTGGCGGTGATGCGGCCCTGGGCCTTGACCTGGGCGTAGTCGCGCACCCGGCGCAGCAAGCGGTTGGCGATGCGTGGGGTACCGCGGGAGCGGCGGGCGATTTCGGCAGCGCCGGCGGGCTCGGTCTCGATGCCGAGAATGCGGGCGGAGCGGGTGACGATGTGGGTCAGGTCCTCCGCCGAGTAGAACTCCAGGCGCTGGACGATGCCGAAGCGGTCGCGCAGGGGCGAGGTCAGGAGCCCGGCGCGGGTGGTGGCGCCGACCAGGGTGAAGGGTGGCAGGTCGAGCTTGATCGAGCGCGCCGCCGGGCCCTCGCCGATCATGATGTCGAGCTGGTAATCCTCCATGGCCGGGTAGAGGACCTCCTCCACCACCGGGCTGAGGCGATGGATCTCGTCGACGAAGAGGACATCCCCTGGTTCCAGATTGGTGAGCAGGGCGGCCAGGTCGCCGGGCTTCTCCAGCACCGGACCCGAGGTCTGGCGCAGGCCCACAGCCATCTCGTGGGCGATGATGTGGGCCAGGGTGGTCTTACCCAGGCCGGGGGGGCCGAAGATGAGGACGTGGTCCAGGGTCTCGCGACGCTGGCGGGCGGCGTGGATGAAGATCTCCATCTGCTCCTTGACCGCCGGCTGGCCGACGTAGTCCGCCAACTGGCGCGGGCGAATGGCGCGGTCCAGGGCCTTGTCGTCGGGGGCCGCGTCGGGGCTGATGAGACGTTCGGAGGCTGGGGCGGGCATGGCTGAGGGTGACGGGGGTGTAGTGTGGAGGAGGACCTGAGGGACGGCGCTTGTCGGCCAGATTGGAGAGTGTCGGCTGGCCTTGATCCACAACGGCTACGGGCTGTCGGGGTCAGTGTGACATGCCCCGTCCGGGATTGCACTCAAGGCCCCGCCTCCACGAAGACGCGCACCCGGCCGGAGCGGCCCTGGGCATCGACCACGGCCAGGTTGACGAAGCCCGGTCCCGGCGGGCGCCAGGGGGTGACACGGGCGAAGGGCTCGTGGGCGATGGGGGCGCCATTGGCGAACCAGGTGAAGGGGGGTTGGCCATCGCGCACCTTGAGGGCCAGTTCCCCGTCCAGCCCCGCGCCCAAGGCCAGGCGGGCGCCGGCTGGGGGGAAGGCGATGCGCGGGGCGGCCGTCGCCGCGGGTTCATCGACCTGGCGCAAGGGCGGGGGCAAACTGGCGTTGGTCGTCGCATGGAGCACCCCTGGCGGCGGGGGCGGCAAGGGGTGGCGGGGACCCAGGCGGGCGAAGACATCCACCAGCAAGGGGGCGGCGGCGGTGATCCCCGTGAGCCCCGGCACCGGGGCGCCATCGGGGCGCCCGACCCAGACGCCGACGACATGCCGGCCATCGAAGCCCAGGGCCCAGGCATCGCGATAACCATAGGAGGTGCCGGTCTTGAAGGCCAGGCCGGCGGCGTTGGCCGCTTCGGGGGGCGGGACGGCGGCCAGGATATCGGCGACCTGCCAGGCGGCGCGCTCGTCCAGCACCGGCAGCCGGAGGCCGTCATCCCATGATGCGATGCCACCATCCATTGGCGCCCCCCCCGCTCCATCCGCCCCCCTATTGATCGCCATCGGCAGTTCCTCGACCAACGGCATGGGCCGGCCGCCACGGGCGAGGGCGCCGTAGACGGCCACCAGGTCCGTCAGTCTCAGACCGACACCCCCCAGGCCGATGGCGAGTCCCGGCGGTGACAGGTCTGGAAGCTCGGGCCTCGCCCCCGCCCGTTTCAGGCGGGCGACCAGCCGCGCCGGCCCCACCGCCTCCAGCAGCTTGACCGCGGGGACGTTGAGCGAGAGTTGCAGGGCGCGGCGCAGCGTTACCGTGCCCTGATAGTCGCGATCGAAATTGGCCGGGACATAGCGCCCGAAGCCGGCGGGCCGGTCCTCGATCAGGCTCTCGGGGTGGGCGATACCGGCCTCGAAGGCCAGGCCATAGATGAGGGGTTTGAGGGTTGAACCGGGCGATCGCACTACCCGGGTCATATCGATATAACCCTCCCGCGCCGCCGTCAGCCCCGGGGAACCCACCGCGGCGAGGATCTCGCCGCTCCGGTGGTCCGCCACCAGCAGGGCCAGCGACAGTTTCTCCTCCAGCAGGCGACCGCGCTCCACGGCCAGGGCCTCCAGCCGGGCCTGGAGGTCCGCCGCCAGGGTGAGGCGCTGCACCGGCCGTTCCGGATGGGCGAGCCGCGCGCGCTGGGTGGCATGGGGCGCCAGCAGGGGGAAGGGCCGGCGTTGGCGCGGCACGGGCTCACCTTGGGCCGCGGCGACCGTCTCCGCGTCCAGAATGCCCGCCGCCAGGGCCCGGGCCAGCACCCGGTCCCGGGCCCGCTGGGCCGCGGCCGGGTCACGATCCGGGCGGCGGGCCTCGGGGGACTGGGGCAAGGCCACCAGCAGGGCGGCCTGGGCCGGCGTCAGGCGCTTGGGCTCCAGACCGAACCAGGCCAGACTGGCGGCGCGGATACCTTCGAGGTTACCCCCATAGGGCGCCAGGTGAAGGTAGCGTTCCAGGATGGCCGCCTTGTCCAGGCGCCGTTCCAGCGCCAGGGCCTGGACCATCTGCCGCAGCTTGCCCGCCACTCCCCGGCTGGATTGACCATGGAGCAGCCGAGCAGTTTGCATGGTCAGGGTCGAGGCCCCGGAGACCACCCGGCCGTTGACGACCAACTGCCCGACCGCCCGGGCCAGGGCCAGATAATCGACCCCCCCATGGCGGTAAAAGCGTCGGTCCTCGCAGGCCAACAAGAGGCGGATGAACAGCGGGTCCACCTCCGCCAGGGTCACGGGCAGGCGCCAACGACCATCCGCGACCGTGAAGGCGCGCAGCAGACGGCCCTGGCGATCCACCACCAGTGGCGAGGTGGCCACCGTCGGCAGTTCATCGCCGCTCCGGCTGAGAAAGATAGCGCCCGCATGGATGCTGGCCAGCAGGAGCAGCATCAGCATCAGCAGCAGCAGTCCGGCCCCGCCGATCAGCACCCAACCATAAGTCTTGCGGAATCTCAATTGTCATGCCAGACCTGGCGACATGGGGGGTGAACGATTACACGCCCTGGTGCCAGGTGTTTGGTATCGCGGGTTGAGGAAAGGCTCCCGGGGCTCAGAGCTTCAGACCGAGCAGCAGTCCGGCGCCAAAGGCGGCGGCGTTGGAGAGATTGCGGGTCATGAGATCCTTGAGGGCGCTGGCGTAGGCCCCGAACCAGGCGGCGAAGCTGTCATAGCCCGCCTCCATGCCCACCCAGTTGATGCCGATCAGCCCGGCGTGCTGGAGGGCGAAGAGGGCGATCAGCAGCAGGCCGCCACCCACCAGGGCAATCTTGAAGGCGATCTTGAAGGCGTAGCCCACCGCCAGTCCGACGATGAAGGAAAACCCCAGGTTGAGCAGATTCTCCGGGGAGAAAAAGGCCGGCTCGCCGACATAGCCCCCGCGCTGGGCCGAGGGCGGGAAGGGCAGGGCCGCCTCGGCCGCGGGGGGCGGGGTCAGGCCCGCGCCGCCCTCCGTGAGAAAGGTCTCGCTCGGCGGGCGACCCGTGGCCGCCGCCGGGTCGCCCGCCTCCCGTGGCCCGGTCATGAGGTGGTTCGTCGCCGCCACCGCGCCAACCAGGCCCAGGGCGGACCCGGCCAGGGTCAGCGCCCGCATGGCGGCATGGCCCCGGCGGCGGCGTTTCCCAAACCCCGTTCCCTCCTCTGGAACTAGCGCTTGCGCGCTGGCGGCAGGTCGGTGATGGAGCCGTGGGCCACCTCCGCCGCGAAGCAGATGGTTTCGTTCAGGGTGGGATGGGGGTGGATGGTGAGGCCGATGTCCTCGTAATCCGCGCCCATTTCCAGCGCCAGGACCGTCTCGCCGATCAGTTCGCCGGCGTTGGGACCGACGATGCCCGCGCCCAGGATGCGCTTGGTGGCGGGATCGAAGAGGAGTTTGGTCAGGCCCTCGTCGCGCCCGATGCCCAGGGCACGGCCGCTGGCCGCCCAAGGGAAGACGCCCTTTTCATAGGGGATGCCCTTGGCCTTGGCCTCGGTTTCGGTCAGGCCCATCCAGGCGACCTCCGGGTCCGTGTAGGCCACGGAGGGAATGGTCAGGGGATCAAAGAGGGCCGGCAGACCGGCGATGACCTCGGCGGCCACCTTGGCCTCATGGGTGGCCTTGTGGGCCAGCATGGGGTTACCCACCACGTCGCCAATGGCAAAAATGTTGGGGACATTGGTGCGCATGTGCTGATCGACGGGGATGAAGCCCCGCTCATCCACGGTCACTCCCGCGGCCTCCGCATCGATCAGCTTGCCGTTGGGCTTGCGGCCCACCGCCACCAGGACGCGGTCGAAGATATCCTCGGCCGGGGCCTCCGGGCCCTCGAAGCTGACCCTGATCCCCGCCGCCGTAGCATTCATGGCGGTGACCTTGGTGCCGAGCATGATCCGGTCGTAGCGCTTCTTGATGACCTTTTCCAGGGGCTTGACCAGGTCCTTGTCGCAGCCGGGGATGAGCTGATCCTGAAGTTCGACGATGTCGATGCGCGCCCCCAGGGCCTGATAGACCGTCGCCATCTCCAGCCCGATGATGCCGCCGCCCACCACCAGCATGCGCCCGGGGATATCGGGCAGGGTCAGGGCATCCGTTGAATCCATGACCCGCGGGTCCTCATGGGGGAAGCCGGGAATCTTCACCGGGGTCGAACCGCAGGCGATGATGGCCTGATCGAAGCTGATCCGCACGCGGCCCTCGCGGGTCTCGACCCCGAGCCGGTTTGGCGCCTCGAAGCTACCGCTGCCCTGGACCACCTGGACCTTGCGCGCCTTCGCCAGCGCGGCCAGCCCCCCCGTGAGTTTGTGCACCACCTGATCCTTGCCGGCCCGCAGTTGGTCCAGGTCGATGTCCGGCTCGCCGAAGCGGATGCCCAGGTGGCTCATCGCCGCGGCCTCGTTGATGATCTGGGCCGCGTGGAGCAGGGCCTTGGAGGGAATGCAGCCCACATTGAGGCAGACACCCCCCAGGCTGGGGTAGCGCTCGACGAGCACCACCCGCTTGCCCAAATCAGCGGCGCGGAAGGCCGCGGTGTAGCCGCCGGGACCCGCACCCAACACGACCACTTCGGTGGCGATCTCGGTTAAGGCCATGGCTTCGTTCTCGCCGCCGGTCGCGGCCATCTTTTCATTCATCATTTGGCGGTTATCCTCTGGTAGTTATGGTGGTGGTCAGATCGGAGGGCATGGCGGCCTGATCAGCCGGACCCGTGGGGTGCGCTACCCAGGCGGGCAACCGCGACGCTGCCGCCAGCCTTCCCCCGGGGGAGGGTTCCGTAAAAATACGCGGATCAACCCCCCATTTTTAAGGTTACGAAACAAAAAGCCACCACGGCCACTCGCCACTATCCCAGACACTGTGCTATAAATGAAGTAGCCCTTTGGGCGAAACCCCTTTTTCTTAACAACTCTAGGAGAGTTAAGCCATGACCAAACTGATCACTCTGTCCGCCGCCGCCCTCCTTGGCCTGGGCCTCCTGTCCGGCTGCACCGACCAGCAGGCCCGCGACATGGCCGCTGACGCCCTGAAGAAGGCCGAGGCCGCCCAGGCCTGCTGCGATGCCAACACCCAGCGTGTTGACCGCATGTATCAGAAGATCATGTCCAAGTAAAGCCGGTTAGCCGCGCTTTGCCGGCCTCCCACCCACTGTGGGAGGCCGGTGTTTTCCTCCACCGCCCGCCTTACCGCCTCCCAATCCAGATTCACCTCCGGCGATTGCGCCAGACGGCCCGGCACCACCTCATGCAGGGATGCCGCCGGCTCCTCGGGATCGCGGTGCACCTCCAGATACAGATCGTTGCCCCGCCACCCGAATTTATAGGACTGGTCAACGATGGTGATGGGCTCGTTCACCGAGACCATCGGGAAGAGCTTCTCCACCCCCTCCGGATACATGCGGATACAGCCGCGGCTGACCTCCATCCCCAGGCCCCAGGGCTTGTTGGTGCCATGGATGAGGATGCTGGGCGCGCTGGTGCGCAAGGCGTATTGACCTAAGGGGTTATCGGGACCGGCGGGCACCACCGCTGGCAGGGGTTCCCGCCCTTCCTTGGCGCGGTCGGCATGATGCTGCGCGGTCGGGGTCCAGGTCGGGTCCTTGACCTTGGCCGTAACCTTAAAGCGGCCCTTGGGGGTATTGAGCCCATCGCGACCGATGCTGATTGCGAAGGTGTGCACCTCCCGGCCACTGCTGGGATAAAAGTACAGGCGCTTCTCCGCCAGGTTGAGGACTATGCCCTGATGGGGGGCATCCGGCAGGACGAAGCTCTCCGGCACCAGCACATCCGCGCCGGCCTTGGGGACCCAGACATCCACCTTCTGGTTGGCCAGGCGCATGTCGTCATAGCCCATGTTGTTCTGCCGGCCGATGTCGAGCAGGGTGTCTTCCTTGCGGCTCTTTACATAGAATGCCCGGCCTACGACCTCCTGGTTGGGGTCCGTCAGGCGGAATACGGCGGCCTCGACCGGCGGGGAACCCACCGCCGCGACCAGGGCCAGGGTCAGGCCCGCCAGCACCGGGGCCGTCGCCCGGCCCAAGCCCTTGTCAGGGCGGCCCACGCCCCTACCGGGAATTTGTTCTTTCATTGACTGCTTAGCCTCACGAATTTCAATGTCCAAGCCTTCGCCGCTCTCGCACGTACGCAACATCGGTATCGCCGCCCACGTGGACGCCGGCAAGACGACCTTGACGGAAAGGATACTGTTTTATACCGGCGCTTCCCACAAAATCGGTGAGGTCCATGATGGCGCCGCCCACATGGACTACCTGGCGGAGGAGCAGCGGCATGGCATCACCATCACCTCCGCCGTCACCAAGGCCCCCTGGCGCGGCCATCTGCTGCAGATCGTCGACACCCCCGGCCACGTCGACTTCACCGTCGAGGTGGAGCGCTCCATGCGCGTCCTTGACGGCGCCATCCTGGTCATCGACGGCGTGCGCGGCGTCGAGCCCCAGACCGAGACGGTGTGGCGCCAACGCAGCCGCTTCAACCTGCCGGTCATCTTCTTCGTCAACAAGATGGACCGGCCCGGGGCGGACTATCGCCACAGCCTGGAAAGCCTCAGCCGGCGCCTGGGGGCCGAGCCGGTGCCGGTGACCGTCCCGGTGCTGGAGGCCCCCAACGGGCTGCCCTCGGTGGTCCACCTGCTCGAGCGTACCCTCATCGGATTCACCGGCGACCAGGGCACCGAACTGGTGATCTCCCCCTGTCCGGACCACCTCTGGGAGGCCTTCGCCCACGAGCGGGAGTCCCTGCTCATGGCCTGCGCCGAGCAGGATGATGCCCTGGCGGACCGCATCCTCTCCGGAGAGGACCCGGAACCGGCGGAACTCTGGGCCGCCCTGCGCCAGGGCACCCTGGCCGGCACCCACTTCCCCTGCTTTGGCGGCAGCGCCCTGCGCAACCTCGGCGTTCAGCCCCTGCTGGATGGGGTGGTCGAGCTCTTGCCCGCGCCCCTTGACCGCCCCCCCTCCATCGCCATCCGGCCCGATGGCAGCCCCGAGGAGGTGGCCATGGACGCCAAGGGGACCCTGGTCGCCCTGGCCTTCAAGGTGCAGATGTGGGAGGGGCGCCGGCACGTCTTCGCCCGCCTCTATCGCAGCCAGCTCAAGCCCGGCGACAAGGTGCAGTTGCAGACCACCGACGGCCGGGTGGTCAACGAGATCGTCTCGCGCATCTTCGACGTGGATGCCGGGCGCAAGACCGCCCTGGACCTGGCCAAGGCGGGGGAGATCGTGCTCCTCGCCGGCCTGCGCCACGCCACCACCGGCGACACCCTCTGCGCCCCCGGCCACCTGCTGCGCCTGGAGCGCATCGAGGCCCGGGAGCCGGTGCTGGGCCTGGCCATCGAGCCCGCCGCCGGCACCGAGGAGGACAAGCTGCTGGAGGCCCTGCAGAAGGTCCTGGAGGAGGACCCGACCCTGCGCCTGGAGGAGGACCCGGAGACCGGTCAGCGCCTGTTGCGGGGCATGGGCGAACTGCACCTGGCCATCGTCATCGAGCGCCTGGACCGGGAGTTCCGCGTCGGGGTGCGCAGCGGGCGGCCGGCGGTGGCGGTGCGCGAGACCATCCTCGGCGCCGGCACCGGCGACCAGATCCACGCCACCCCGCCGGTCATCGAGCAGAAGATCCCCGAGCGCAAGGCGCGGGTGGTGGTGGCAGTGGAGGCCCGGGCACGCGGCGCCGGCGTCCTGATCCAGGACGAGATCCCCGAGGTCCTGCCCGCCGGGGCGACCCTGAACATGGAGCAGGCGGCGGCGGTCAAGCGCGGCCTGCGCGCCGCCCTGGAGGCCGGTCCCCTGCTGGGGACGCCGGTGGAGGACGTGGCCGCCCGCATCCTGCGCGTCGAGGTCTTCGGCGCCGCCTCCACCCCCGAGGCCCTCCAGGCCGCGGCGGCCCGGGCGGTGCATAAGGCCCTGGAGGAGGCCAACCCGGCCCCGCTCAAGCCCCTCATGGCCATGGAGGTGGTGGTGCCGGAGGAAAACCTGGGCACCGTGCTGGGGGATCTCCAGTCCCGCCTGGCGAGCATCCGCGATACCCGCGCCGAGGGCGACCGGGTCACCATCGACTGCGAGATCGCCCTGGAGAAGGTCCTGGGTTACACCACCGACCTGCGCAGCCAGACCCAGGGGCGCGGCCAGTTCACCCTGGAGTTCGAGCGCTTCGACCTGGTGTAGCCACGGCGCCCCTTTCAGACCCCCTCTCCCCAGCCCTCCCCCACCAGGGGGGAGAGGACAAGAGAATCATCGGCTTGTGCCAGCTCTACCAGCCCAGGCAGCAGGGGGCATGAATGCTTTCCCCGGATGAATCTGAAGCGGGGAGGCTGGCGCGGAGGGGCGGCGGGCTGCCCTCCAGCTATTTGAGCTTGATGGTGATGGCCTGGTGGCCCCGGCTCGCCAACTGGGCGCGGGCCTTGTTGGCCGCCTCCTTCCCTTTGAAGGGACCCGTGCGGATGCGATAGCGGGTCTTGCCGTCGACGCTGGCCTGCTGGATGCTGGCGGCGATGCCCTGGGCGGCGAGCTTGGCCTTGAACTGCTCGGCCTCCGCCGGCGTCCCCAGGGAGGCGACCTGCAGGATGTAGGTCTCGCTATCGCCCGCCTTGGGGGCCGTTTCCGCCGGTTTCTCGGGCTGAGCGGTCTTGGCCGGGTCCTTCGGCGTTTCCTTGGCCACCGGCTTGGTGGGCTCCTTTAAGGACTCCTTGGTCGCCGGCTTGGTGGGCTCCTTCGCGGGCTCCTTGGCGATGGGCTTGGCCGGCTCCTTGGCTGGGGTCTTGGTCGCTTCCTTGGGTGGGGTCTTAGCCGCCTCCTTGGCGCCTTCCTTGCCCGGCTCCTTGGCCGGCGCCTTGACCGCGGTCTTGGGCAACTCCTTGGCGGGGGGCGGATCGGGCTCCGGCGGGGGCGGCAAGGCCGGCGGCCGGTCGGACATATCCTCCTCCGGCACCACCACCTCCAGATCGGGCAGGATGGTCGGATAGTCGTAGCGCAGCTTGGGGGGCGTCTGGGGCTGAGCCTGGGCCGCGCGCGGGTTATCAGCCGCGGCGCCCCCAGGGGGCTCACCGCGCTCATCCATCATCCAGGCGACCGCCACCCCCAGGGCGCCGAGCAGCCCGCCGGTCAGGAACCAGAAAAAGCCCGACCCGCCGCCACGGCGGTGGCGCGGTCTCAGGGGTGGGCCGCCGTTGGTACCTGCCATATCACATGGTCTCCGGCGCTGAGACGCCGATCAGGTTGAGGCCGTTGCGCAGCACCTGACGCACGGCCAGGATGAGCTTGAGACGGGCATCGCGCAGGGATTCATCCGCCACCAGGAACTGGTGGGCGTTGTAATAGGTGTGAAAGTCGTTGGCCAGCTCGCGCAGGTAGTGGGTGAGCAGGTGGGGCTCGGCGTTGAGGGCCGCGGTCTCCACCACCTCCGGGTAGCGGGCCAGGGTCTTGAGCAGGTCCTGCTCATGGCTCTCCGCCAGGTGCTCCAGGTTGGTCAGCCCCGGGCTGGGCTCCACCGCCAGCCCCTTCTCCGCCGCCTGGCGCAGCACGCTGCACACCCGGGCATGGGCGTACTGGACATAGTAGACCGGGTTGTCGCTGGACTGGGACTTGGCCAGGTCGAGGTCAAAGTCCAGGTGCTGCTCGCAGCGGCGCATGACGTAGAAAAAGCGCGCGGCGTCGCGTCCCACCTCCTTGCGCAATTGCCGCAGGGTGACGAACTCCCCGGAGCGGGTGGACATCTGCACCTTCTCGCCGCCGCGGTAAAGGATGGCGAACTGCACCAGCAGCACGTCCAGCTTGGCGGGATCGTCCCCCAGGGCCTGGAGGGCGCCCTTGATGCGCGGCACGTAGCCGTGGTGGTCCGCGCCCCAGATGTCGATGACCCGGTCGAAGCCCCGCTCCAGCTTGTCCATGTGGTAGGCGATGTCGGAGGCGAAGTAGGTGCTCTGGCCATTGTCACGCACCACCACCCGATCCTTGTCGTCGCCGAAGGCGGTGGAGCGGAACCAGAGGGCCCCGTCCCGCTCGTAGAGGTGCCCGGCCTCCCGCAGCCGTTCGATGGCCCGGTTGACGGCCCCCTTCTCGGTCAGGGAGCGCTCCGAGTACCACTCCTGGTACTCCACCCCGAACAGGGCAAGGTCGTCGCGGATGTCATCGAGGATGGTGTTCAGGCCCAGCTCGAAGACGAAGCGGTAGCGGTTGTCGCCCAACAATTCCTTGGCCCGGTTGACCAGGGCGTCGATGTGGGCCTCCTTGTCACCGGCCGGGGCGCCGGGCAGGGGGTTGCCCTCGGCGTCGCGCTCATCGGCGCTGGCGGCATCCTCGGGGGCCCCGGCGAAGACCTCGGCGGCCTCATGCCGGTAGGCGTCGCCGTGGTCGCGGTGAAGGCTGGCGGCGATGTCCCAGACGTAATCGCCGCGATAGCCGTTGGCGGGAAAGCGCACCTCCTCGCCGCACAGTTCCAGATAACGCAACCACACGGAGGCGGCGAGGATGTCCATCTGGCGGCCGGCGTCGTTGACGTAATACTCCCGGTGGACGTTGAAACCCACCGCCGCCAGCAGGTCCGCCACCACGGCGCCATAGGCCGCGCCCCGCCCGTGACCGACGTGCAGGGGGCCGGTGGGGTTGGCGGAGACGAATTCGACCTGGACCCGCTGGCCCGCGCCAATCTGGCTGCGCCCAAAGTCGAGCCCAGCGGCGAGGATGGCCGGGATCAGGCCCAGGTGGGCGTTCGAGGCCAGGAAAAAATTGATGAAGCCGGGGCCGGCGATCTCGACGTGCGTCACCAGGTCGGAGGTGGGCAGGGCGGCGACCAGCTTGGCCGCGAGATCCCGAGGCTTGCCGCCGCCGGCCTTGGCCATCACCAGGGCCAGATTGGTGGAGAAGTCGCCATGGGCGGGATCGCGGGCGCGCTCCACCTGAGGATCGGCCGGGGCGGCGCCGCTGACCTGGCCGGTCTCGACCAGGGTGCGCCATGCAGTAGAGAGAAGTTCCTTGACCTGTTGCTTCATTCGGCTTGGCTATATGGCTGGGATGGGGAGCCAGGTCCGGCGGGACTGGCGAGGACGG
>CALMDH010000243.1:0-79759 GCA_937862735.1 uncultured Gammaproteobacteria bacterium | reverse complement strand
CCCCATGTGAAAGTAGGTCACCGCCAGGTCCTTATCCCCCAACCCCGGCGTCTCTTCAGACGTCGGGGTTTTTGTTTGGGGGCCAAAAAATATTTGCGGCGGTGGAACTGATCCTCCACGCCAAGCCTAAATGGCCAGGATGATCCTGTCTCCAACCCCCCCCTGCCAGGGGTGCAGCCCCAGGGGATTGTGCTTCGGAACAGGGGGCTTCAGCCGGGCAGTAACCATTAGTGTCCTTGGTGCCCAAATTATTGTTTTTTATGGGCGTTAGTTTTTCACATGAGGTTTCAGGAGGCGGAACTAAGCATCCATGCTTTCCGCAAAAATCCAGGAAAAAACCCTCCTTAACCCCACTATCAGGGGTGAAGCAGTCTCTAATTTTAAAATGAAATGGGATTTCTCTAGTGCTTGAGAGGTTTCTCCTTGAACAGGAGCGGCATGACCTCTTCATAACGTGTTGCGAAGTGTATTGTCAGCCCTTGTTGCACGTAATCCGGAACCTCCTCAAATTCCCCCTGATTGTCAGCGGGAAGAATGATTTCCCTGATGCCGGACCGACGGGCGGCGATGAGTTTTTCCCGGATACCGCCGACTGGGAAGACCGCGCCGGTGAGCGTCAGCTCGCCCGTCATGGCGAGACGTCGCACGGGTTGCTTCCTGGCGAGTGAGATCAGGGCACTGGCAAGGGTAATCCCAGCGGAGGGTCCATCCTTGGGGGTGGCGCCGGCGGGAACATGGACGTGAATGAACGACTTTTCGAAATAGGCCGGGTCAATGCCAAAATCCTCGGCGTGACTGACGACGTAGCCATAGGCGATCTCCGCGGATTCCTTCATGACATCGCCCAACTGCCCTGTAAGCTTGAAGCCGCGCGTGAAGCCGTGGGTGCGCACGGCCTCGATGGCCAGGGTGGCGCCGCCCATCGCGGTCCATGCCAAGCCGGTGACCACGCCGGGACCGCCGAGTTTGCGATCGTCCCGAAAGATCGGACTACCAAGGAACTCCTTGAGTTGCGCTTCTTTCACCTCAATTGGAGGTTCCTGTCCTTCCAGCATCCGGACCGCGGATTTCCTGACGATCTTGCCCAATTGCTTGTCCAGGCGACGGACGCCGGCATCCCGGGCGTAGCCGCTGATGACCGCACGCAAGGTCGCCGTATCCAGCCTTACGGCGCGTTTCGCCAGGCCGGCCTTGTCGATCTGGCGGGGGAGCAGGTACTTCCTGGCGATATTGAGCTTTTCCTCCAGGATGTAACCCGACAAGGGGATGACCTCCATACGGTCCAAGAGGGGACCAGGGATGCTGTCCATCTGGTTGGCGGTACAGACGAAGAGCACTTTGGAAAGGTCAAAGCGCAAATCCAGGTAATGGTCGAGAAAGTCAACGTTTTGTTCGGGGTCCAAGACCTCGAGCAGGGCGGAGGCCGGGTCGCCGTGGTAGGAGGAACCAATCTTGTCGATTTCATCAAGCATGATGACCGGATTGGCGGTACCCGTATCCTTGACCGCCTGGAGAAACTTGCCCGGCATGGCGCCAATATAGGTTCGACGATGCCCCTTGATTTCGGCCTCATCGCGAATGCCGCCTACTGAAAAGCGGTAGAAGCGACGCCCCAGGGCATCGGCGATGGAACGGCCTACCGAGGTCTTGCCCACGCCGGGGGGACCCACCAGCAGGATGATGGAACCGGCGATCTCGCCCTTGTGGATACCCACCGCCAGAAATTCCAGGATGCGGGTCTTGACGTCCGCCAGACCGTAGTGGTCACGCTCCAGGCAGCGGCGAGCGCGTTTTAGATCCAGCTTATCCTGGGAATACTTGCCCCAGGGTAGGGTGGTGATCCAGTCCAGGTAATTGCGCGTAACCGAATATTCTGGCGATCCCGTTTCCAGGATGGCCATCTTTTCCAGTTCCTCGTCCACCCGTTTCTGGGCCTCGGCGGTGAGGGTCAAGCCCTTGAGACGTTCCTTGAATTTGTCGAGTTCCGCGGTGCGGTCGTCCTTTGCCAGCCCCAGTTCCTTTTGAATGACCTTGAGTTGTTCCCTGAGGAAAAAGTCACGCTGCTGTTTATGCATGCGTTCTTCAACCGACTGCCTGATCTTTTGCTGCGCGCGGGCCAGTTCCAGTTCGTTGTTGAGCAGGATCAGGACCTTTTCCATCCGCTTGAGCAGGTCGACCGCCTCCAGGACTTCCTGGAGTTGTTCCTTGTTGGAGGTCGTCAGACTGGCGGCGAAATCGGACAGGTGAGACGGATCGTCGGGCCCGAAACGGTCGAGGAAGACCCGAAGCTCCTCCACGTACAGAGGGTTGAGGGGTAGGAGTTCCTTGATGGTGTTGATGACGGCCATGGCATAAGCCTTGACATCGCCATCTGGTTCGCGACTCGGTTCGGGTAGATACTCGACGCGGGCGGAGAAAGGCGCCCGTCGTGCAACCCAATGTTCGATCCGAAAGCGATGAAGACACTCCACCAGGACCTGAAGGTAGCCCTCCTGCTCGTGTACGCGATGGACCCGACAGGCCGTCCCGACGCTAAAAAAATGCTCGGGCTGGGATTCCTCCGCGGTATCGCCCGTCACGAGTACGACGCCCAGGATTTTGTTATCCGATTCCACCACGGCCCGGATCGTCTTGGCCCAGTGCTTGGCGGACATGAGTAGCGGAACCGCCTGGCCGGGAAAGAAAGGGCGCGCCGCCACGGGCAGCAAATGGATGATGCCCGGCAGCACGTCCTTGACGCGGGCGGGCATGGCGGGCTCGACCCTTATTTCCTCCGGTTGCTGTTCCGTGGCATCGGCGTCCGCTGATGCCTCAGGGTTGATGGTTTCCGGCTGGTCCTCAAGATCGTTCATGGTACTTCGCCTGCGGCTAAACGCTAACTCTTGCCACTTTCGTGGTCATCAGATGAGGTATTACATGTCACATCAGCCAAAGCAACAAAGGCTGAGACGGGCAAATCCTCGGCTCGTTGACCCGGATCAATCTTCAATCGGTCAAAATCCGCCGAACTGACCAGGTCCTTAAGGCTATTACGTAAGGTCTTTCGGCGCTGAGAGAAGGCGAGGGCCACCAGATGGGCGTGGTGGCGAGGATTGCGTGGTGTGTGGGGTACGGGATCCAGGGGCAGTAGGCGCAGAAAGGCGGAGTTGACCTTGGGCGCGGGAAAGAAGGCCTGGGCGGGGATATCGAACAGGGCCAAGGCCTGGCACCAGGTCTGGACCATCACCGACAGGCGCCCGTAAGTCTTGGACCCTGGGGGGGCCACGATACGGTCCACCACCTCCTTTTGTAGCATCAGGTGCAGATCCTGAATGCAAGCCTTTTGCTCCAGGAAACGAAAGAGGAGAGGGGTGGAGATGTTATAGGGTAGGTTGCCGACGATGCGCACTTTACCGTTGGGGCCCGCGAGTGGACAAAGCGCGAAGGCGAGGGCGTCGGCCTGGTGAATGGTCAGGTGGCCAAAGCCCTGGCAGGCCCGCCTTAGGGGTTCGATCAGATCCCGATCCAGTTCCACCACGTCCAAACGACCCGCCTGGCGCAACAGGGGCTGGGAAATGGCCCCCCGGCCGGGGCCAATCTCCACCAGGCGATCCCCGGCCTGGGGGGCGATGGCGGTCAGGATTTGCTCGATGATTGTCGGGTCCTGGAGGAAGTTCTGTCCGAAGCGCTTGCGGGGTGGGGGAAACATGGAGCTGTCGTGGGATTATCTGGTCGGCAAGGCAAAAGTCGCGTAACATCGAGCTTGTTGCAAATCAACATCATGAAGCCGCTCCCCCTCCAGATGACCTGCATCGCCTGGGTGGGGGAGAAGGCGGGTGGCGCTCCCAGTCCGCTGACACAGGCAGGGCGGGCCACCAATGGTTTCCATCATAGCAACCTAAGAGGACGATACATCCATCAATGAACGAATTTGCTCAGGCCTATCTGGTTCCCGATGGGACCGACCTACAGGGCATCAAGGATGCCTTTGAGGGGCGCTATAGCGTGACTGAGGATGAGCCCCAAGAATTGATCCGCCGTTTCTATGACACCTTCGATTGGAGTCTGTATCAGGCCGGCTCCCTGTTGGAAGAGCGCGGCGATGGTTCCCAGCGGGAGCTGATCTGGCGTGACCTCCATGGTGAAGCCCCGACGCTGGCGTGGAGTACCGACCGGGATCCCGGCTTCGCCGCCGATCTCCCCAGCATCCCGGAGATCGACCGCCTGGCGAGCCTGGTGGGCATCCGCCGCCTCCTGCCCTTGCTGGATGTGCATTCGCGCCTCATCAGTTGGCGCCTCCTCAACGAGGACGACAAGACCGTCGTCCGTCTGGAACTGGAGCAGAACCGCTACGTGGACAAGGGCCGCGAGCGCCAGGGTCCTATTTCCGTCCTGCTGCGGTTACATGGCGTCAAGGGCTATGATGAGGAGTTACAGGCAACGGCGCGCCTCCTGCAACAAGACCTGAAGCTATCACTGGCCCGCGCCGAACTGCTGGAAGAGGCTCTGGCGGCCGCCGGGCGCCGAGCCCTGGACTACAGTTCTCAGCTTGATTTCCGGCTCGATCCGCAACGCCGCGCCGATGCCACGGCGAAGGAGATCCTGCTGCACCTGCTTAACACCATCGAGGTCAACATCCCGGGGACCCGCGAGAACCTGGATTCGGAGTTTCTCCACGATCTGCGCGTGGCCGTGCGCCGGACCCGCTCCGCCCTGACCCAGATCAAGGACGTCTTTGCCGCCGACCTGGTCGAGCGTTACAAGGATGCCTTCGGCTGGCTGGGCGAGTTCACTGGCCCAGTCCGGGACCTCGATGTCTATCTTCTCGATTTCAACGATTTTCAGAGCAGCCTGCCTGAGGCTCTGCGACACCACCTGGAGCCCCTGCGGGACTTCATCCATGCCCATTACGGTGCCGAGCAGAAGGCACTGGTGGCGCATCTGGATTCCAAACGCTTGCGTGACCTGCTGCGTGACTGGCGGGCCTTTCTCGAAGCCCCGGTACCCGAGCAGTCGGTCGTCCCCAATGCCATGCGTCCGGTCAAGGCCGTGGCGGATGAGCGCATCTGGACCATGTACCGGCGCGTGCGCAAGGAAGGGCGGGCGATCACCCCGGACTCACCCCCGGAGGACATGCACGAACTCCGCAAGAGTTGCAAAAAACTGCGCTACCTCATCGAGTTTTTCGATAGCCTCTACCCGAAGCAGGAGGTGCGTCAACTGGTGAAACTGATGAAGGTCCTGCTTGACAATCTGGGTAATTTCCAGGACCTGGCGGTGCAGGCCGATCATTTGCGCGACATGGCCCAGCGGATGCGTGACGAAACCCACGCCAGCACCGATACCCTCCTGACCATGGGGGTCCTGGTCGGACACCTGCTGGAACAGCAGCACCGGGCGCGGGAAGAGTTCGCGCAGATCTTCGCGACCTTCGACAGTGAGGGGCACCAGGCCCTCTTCAACGCACTCTTCGCCCCAGCGAAGCGGCGGAGGAAAGGGGCATGAAGATCATCGCTTCCTACAATATCAAGGGCGGCGTCGGTAAGACGGCGACGGCGGTCAACCTCGCTTATTTGTCCGCGCGGGAGGGCAACCGGACGCTGATCTGGGATCTGGATCCCCAGGGCGCGGCGACTTATTACTTCCGGGTCAAACCCAAGGTGAAAGGCGGCACCCGGGCTCTGGTGGCTGGTCATCATGACCTGGATAACCTGGTAAAAGGGACGGATTTCGCCGGTCTTGATCTGTTGCCGGCGGACTTTTCCTACCGCAACATGGATTTGCTGCTGGAGGACAACAAACGCCCCACCAAGCAGTTACAGAAGTTGCTGGCGCCGATGGCCATCGCCTACGACTATGTCTTCCTCGATTGTCCTCCCAGCATCTCCCTAGTGTCGGAAAATGTCTTCCGCGCCAGTCATGCCCTGCTGGTGCCCATGATCCCGACGACCCTCTCCGCCCGCACGCTGGACCAGTTGCAGGAGTTCCTCGAAGGTCACGATGGCCTGGGCAAGGTCAATCTGATGCCCTTTTTCTCCATGGTGGACCGGCGCAAGCACCTGCATGTCCATCTGATGGAAACGCTACCCGAGAGCTTTCCGACCTTTCTCAAGGCCAGCATTCCCTACGCCTCCGATGTCGAGCGCATGGGGCTTACCCGGATGCCGCTGCCAGCCTATGCCCCGGCCTCCAATCCCATCACCCGGGCCTATGAGGCCTTGTGGGCGGAGATCAAGGAAGGGCTGGCGCGGTCTCGAGGGGGGTGATTAGGCCAGTGAGGACAGGTAATGGTCCACCGCCGCGTCGGGGCAGATCTCGCCCCGGCGTACCGCCAGGCCATAACGCTGGTGCCAGCCGTTGATCAGGGGCCTGGCCATGAGCCATTCAGCGTAGACGATGCGGGCCAGGGGGCCGCCCCGGTCGAGGAAGCCGGTGTCCTCATAGGCCCGCTCCGCCGCGGCGCGATCATAATCCAGGCGTACGATCCGGGTGTGCCAGCGCCCCCCATGCCACTCCAACTGGCCGTAACTGGCCCGCGCATCGCCATCGAAGGGCGAGCCGACGGAGCCGATGTTCAGGATGTCGATCCCAGCGAAGTGTCGAAACAGCGGCCGATGAGTATGGCCGGTGACGAAGAGATCGACATCCTCGGGCAGCCGCGCGGGGAGGTCGACGTCCTGGGTGCGCAACGAGATCCCGTCACGGTTCCCCAGGAGCGTGCCATGGGTCACATGGACCCAGCCCCGGCCCGGTTCGCCCTCGAAGCAAAGATGATCCGGCCAGTCAGTCAGCCACTGCTCGGTTCCCGCCAACTGGGCATGGGTAAAGTCCGCCAGGGCACGCAGGCGGGCATCGATGGGGTCCGTGGGTGGCTCGCGACCACAGCGCAGGACCCAGACTTCATGATTGCCCAGGAGGGGTAGCCAGCCCGCGCCTTGCCGCAGTTCCTGAAAACGGCGAAGGCACAGGTCACTGCTCGGGCCGCGGTTGATGAGATCGCCGGCCATGACCACCAGGTCCGGGGCCCAAGCCTGGATGTGGGCGACGCAGGTCTCCATGGCCGGGAAATTGGCCTGGACGTCCGAAAAGACGGCGACCCTCATCGCGGCATCGCCGGGGTGCGAGGGTTGCTGGCGAGTCGCCCTGACATGGGTTTTACCTCCGGAGTCGAATGGTTCATCATTGCGTAAAGGCCAGGGCGACGTGCGCCGCTGGCCGGTGCGCCCCTTGGGCCCCTCATTGACGATCGAGTTGCTGGATGTTGCAAGAACAAGAAGTCACCGAGCCGGACTGGGACAGTCCGCTCACCCTCCGTCTGACCCCGGCCCTGCTCATGCATTCTCTCATGGCCACGGCCACGGCCGTGCATACCGGTTACGCCAGTTGCGTGGATGACAAGCTGGTCGTCAACGATCTGATCTCCATGGATGGCGCCGTCGGTAATTACGTGCGCCTGGTGGAGCAGGATTTCTACGAGGAAGAGGACCCGGATACGGTCTGGCACGACTGGACCCTGGAGATCTCCATTGGCAAGATCCTGACGACGGGCCATTGGCAGATTCCCGCCAATGCCTCACCCATGGAGTGGGAGTGGACCGCCCGCGAGGCGGAAAAGGCCTTTGGCACCGCCTGCGTCCTGATTGGCCGGCGCGTCCGCCAGGGCCTGGTGGTGGATGAGCCGGTACCCGTCGAACAGCCCCACCCGCGCATGGTCCGTCACTGAATCCTGGGTCCCGGAAAGCCTGGGCTGGATGGCGGTGGGCGGGCCTTCACCCGCCCTGGCGCTCTCCGGGAGCCGGCTTTCTCAGCGGACGCCCCCTTTCCCTCCCATCCTTAGCGAGCACGACCATGAATGTGAAGATCGACGTCGATGTCACCCCGGAAGAGATGCGCAAGTTGTTGGGCCTGCCCGATGTGGAGTCCTTCCAACGGCAGATGCTCGACGATATCCGCGCCCGCATGCTCGAAGGTGCTGAGGGTTATGACCCCCTCAAGCTCTTCCAACCTTACCTGGCGGGGTCCCTGGCTTCCTGGGACATGTTTCAGAAAATGTTCTCGGCCGCGGTGAGTTCGGGACAGGGGCTGACCAAGACCGGAACCTGAACGGTGAGGGCTCAATTCCAGGGATGGGGGGGAGGAGTCCCGGGCGTGAATCAGCTCAGCCGCTGTAATTCCCGCTTGGCCTGGGCGCGGACGCTTTCCAGTTCCAGGAGCAGGCGATCGACAAGAGCGTCCACCTCCCCCTCGCTATGCAGGATGGGGCCGATCAGTATCGAGCCGTCGAGGGCGTAACCATGCTGGCCCAGGCGAATGCCGACGCCAGGTTCCTCCGACTCGCCAAAGAGGACCCAGCCGGTATTGGGGAGGTGGAGTTGAAAGACGTGTGCCATGGAGGTTCCGTGGGAGCGTCGGGGCCAGGGTGGCAAATTGGTGTCAGGAAAGTGGCTAGATCCGGGCTTCAGGCCAACTGGTCAGGGTTCAAAAGCTCCATGCGTAGGGGCTCCGCCAAGGCTTGACCGTCCAGGCGCGGCAGACCGTCGGGTCTCAGTTCCAGGCGCCCCTGAGCGAACCAACGGACCACCTGGGGGTAGATGCGGTGCTCCTGAACCAGGACCCGGGCCGCCAGGCGGCTGGCATCGTCATCGGCCGCCACCGGCACCCGCGCCTGGAGGATGGCCGGTCCCCCATCCAGTTCCGCGGTGACGAAATGCACCGTTGCGCCGTGCTCGCTTTCCCCTGCCGCCAGGGCCCGTTCGTGGGTGTGGAGGCCACGGTATTTGGGAAGCAGGGAAGGGTGGATATTCAGCAGCCGGCCCTGGTAGTGGGCAACGAAGCCGGGGGTCAGGATGCGCATGAAGCCGGCCAGCAAGACCAGACCGGGGTGAAAGCCATCGATCAGGTTCATCAGGGCGGCGTCGAAGGTCTCGCGATCGCCGAAGTCCTGGTGGCTAAGCACCTGGGTCCTGATGCCCGCCCGCCGGGCCCGCTCCAGGCCATAGGCATCCCCCCGGTTGGCGATCACGCACGCGATGCGGATGGGCAGGTTGCCGTTGGCCGCGCCATCGATCAAGGCCTGGAGATTGCTCCCGCTCCCCGAGATCAGGACTACGACCGGCAGGGGCGGCGGGTCACCCTCATCCACGGTCCGCCCGGGGGCCTGGCGACTGGCCAGACTCGGGTGGGGGCCAGGGATCCGATCGGGGGCCCGGATGGCGGTTTCACCCGTGGCCGGGGGCGGGGGCGGGCTCACGCAGTCGCACCACCGGTGAAAATCACCTCCGGTTGGCCCGTTCCGGCCTCGATCCGGCCCAGGCGCCAGGCGGATTCGCCCAACTCATTCAGGCGCTGGCAGGCACGATCCGCCACCTCGGCCGGGACGCAGAGCACCAGGCCCACGCCACAGTTGAAGGTCCGGCGCATCTCCGCATCCGCCACCCCACCCTGAGCCTGTAACCAGGCGAAGATGGCCGGCAACTGCCAGGAGTCCAGGTCGATGACCGCCCGGGTGCCTGCGGGCAGGACCCGAGGCAGGTTCTCGGTCAGGCCGCCGCCGGTGATGTGGGCCATGCCATGAACGGGCAGTTCCCGCATGAGCGCGAGGACGGGCTTGACGTAGATCCGGGTCGGCGCGAGCAGTCGCTCGCCCAGGCTCAGCCCTTCCAGCTCCTGACCCAGGTCGGTACCGCTGACCTCCAGGATCTTGCGAATGAGCGAATAGCCGTTGGAATGCGGCCCCGAGGAGGCGAGGCCGAGCAGGACGTCCCCGGGTCTGACCCGCTCGGGGGTCAGCAGTTGCTCCTTGTCGGCGATGCCGACGCAAAAGCCCGCAAGGTCGTAATCGCCGCGGGCGTACATCCCCGGCATCTCAGCCGTTTCGCCCCCGGTCAGGGCGCACCCCGCCAGCTCGCAGCCCCGGGCAATGCCGGCCACCACCGCCGTGGCGACCTCGAGTTCGAGGTGGCCGGTGGCGTAATAGTCGAGAAAGAACAGGGGTTCGGCCCCCGCCACCAGGATATCGTTGACGCACATGGCCACCAGATCGATACCGATCGTGTCATGGCGACCCAGTTCGATGGCCAGCTTCAGCTTGGTACCGACCCCATCGGTCCCGGACACCAGCACCGGCTGGTGGTAGCGGTGGAGGGGCAGTTCGTAGAGCGCGCCAAAGCCGCCCAGGCCGGTAAGCACCCCGGGGCGAAAGGTCGCGGCGGCCAGGGGCTTGATGCGCTCGACCAGGGCGTTGCCGGCGTCGATGTCGACCCCGGCGGCCCGGTAGTTCAGGCCGGGCGCGGCGGAAGGGGCGTCGACGGCCCTTGGGCGGCTGGCGTCCAGGGGGGTGGGGGAATGGGGGTCCTGTGGCACGGCCGGCTCCGGTGGTGATTCAAAGCGCATTTTAATATGAAAGTGCCGGCCGGCGGCGTCCATCTGACGTGCCGGCCGATGCCACAGGTTGTAATTCCATGGCCTTTTGTCAATCATGAGTCCCTGACACTTTAATCACTCTCAGGGGGACTCGCCTTGGATACCGGATTCTGGCGTCAGCCTTTTTCCCGTCGCCATTTCATCAGGGGTGCGGGGCTGGTCACCGCGGCTGGCATGGCCCCCGGCCTGCTGCGTCCGGCCCGGGCAGCCGCCAAGGTCCTGCGCATCATGCAGTGGAATCACTTCGTCCCGGCCTTCGACGAGTGGTTTAACAAGACCTTCATCAAGGAGTGGGGGGAGCGCAACGATACCGAGGTCATCGTCACCAACGTCGGCATGACGGCGATCGAGGCGCGGGCCGCCGCCGAGATCAAGAAGGGGCATGGTCATGACATCTGCATGTTCCTCAGCCCCCCGGCCTCCTACGAGGATCAGGTCATCGACCACAAGGACATCTACGCCGAGTGCGAGCGTCGCTTCGGCAAGCCCCTGGATATCGCCATCAAGAGCACCTTCAATCCCGTCACGGGCAAATACTTCGGTTTCTCCGACAGCTATGTCCCCGACCCGGTGAACTACCGCAAGGATCTGTGGGATGAGGTGGGTATCGTTCCGGCCTCCTGGGATGAGATCCGGGAGGGAGGACGCAAGATCAAGGAGGCGCGGGGTATCCCGGTGGGCATCGGCATGTCCAACGAGCTCGACAGCAGCATGGCGGTGCGCTCGATTCTCGCCGCCTTCGGCGCCGCGGAACAGGACGCGGAGGGCCGCCCCAACCTCAAGTCCCCCGGGGCCTTGGAGGCCCTGAAGTACGCCAAGGCCCTCTATGAGGAGGCCATGACCGACGAGGTCTTTTCCTGGGATGCCTCCTCCAACAACCGCCAGATGCTGGCCGGCAAGGGCTCCCTGACCCTCAACGCCATCTCGGTGACCCGTACCGGGGAGAACGAAAAGATCGCCATCGCCGATCAGATTCTCCTCATGCGCCCGGCCCGCGGTCCGGTGGCCCACCTGGGCCTGATGCACCTGATGAACGCCTACGTCATCTGGAAATTCGCCAAGAACATCGACGGGGCCCAGCAGTTCCTGGTCGATCTGGCGGCGGAGTCGCGGAACGCCTTCCTGGCCAGCCGCTTCTACAATTTCCCCACCTTTCCCCAACTCGTGCCCGACCTGGCGACCCTGGTGGCCTACGACCCCAAGGCGATGCCACCGGACAAATATCGCTTCTTTCAGGACGCCAGCGGTTGGACCGTGAACGTCGGCTATCCCGGTTACGCCAACGCCGCCATCGACGAGATCTTCAACACCTGGCTGCTACCCATGATGTTCGCCGACGCCGCCTCCGGCCGACTTTCCCCCGAGGCCGCCCTGGACATGTACGCCGGCCAGGTGGTCAGGATCTTCGACAAGTGGCGGGAAAAGGGCAAGGTTTGAGGGCTCCACCCGCATCAGGTCAGAGGCTAAAGCCCATGAACATCTCCCGCCGTCACTTCCTGGCCCTGGGGCTGAGCGCCCCGGTCCTCCTGACCGCCCCCGGGAATTCCGTGGGGGCCGTCCCCCCCAAGAAGCGCATCTTCATCGTCTCCAGCTACGCCCGTGACTATATCTGGTCGCGGTCCACCCAGCGCGGGGTCAACGAAGCCATGCTCAAGTATGGGTTTCTCGACAACGAGGCGCAGGGCCTCCATCTCATCGACCTGGACTGGGTGGAGAGTCGCCGCGCCCTGGTGAAAAAGGCCTGGATGGACACCAAGCGCCGCAATTCGCGCACCGACATCGCGGTGACCACGGAGCGCATCATGGGCGAATTGCGCCAGTTCGCCCCGGACCTGGTCCTGCTCGGTGACGACAACGCCGCCAACTATATCGGCAACCAGTTGCTGGGCTCGGACATTCCGGTGGTGTTTTGGGGCATCAACGGCTTACCCTTGAAATACGGTCTGATCGAGAACCTGGATGCCCCGGGCCGGAACATCACCGGGGTCTGGCAGTCCGGCTACTACAAGGAATCCCTGGAACTGCTCAAGCGGCTGGTCCCGACGGCCAACACCTTTGCCATCCTGGCCTGCGATTCGGAAACCTCGCGTCCCAGCGTCAAGATGATCGAGTTGCTTGCCCGACGTGACGCCCTGCCCGTCAAACTGGTGGATAGCATCGTCACCAACGACTACCAGGAATACCAGGCGCGCGCCCTGGAGGCCGCGGGGCGGGTGGACGCCTTCTTCGTCCTCAATCACGATACCCTGCGCGATCAGCAGCGCCAGCATGTCGAGATGCTCGAGGTGGGCCGTTGGTACCTGGAGCATATCCGTATTCCCGAGGCCTCCAACGAGGATCAGTTCGTCCATGAAGGCATGTTGCTGACGGCAAACGACTCGGGCTTTAACCAGGGCTATGCCGCCTTCGAAATGGCTCAACTCATCCTCGACAAAGGCGTCAGCCCGGCGCGCATGGCCGTGCGTACCCCGGACCGGGGTCCCTACCTGGTGAACCGCAATCGGGCCGCGCAACTGAATATCGCCCTGGATGACGCCATGTACCTGATCGACGAGATCGTTAACGAATCCCTGGCCTTGGGCATCACCGGCTAGGGGTTGCCATGTCAGGATATCTCCATCAGGCCCAACCCCGCCCCCGGTGGCGCCAAAACCCCTCTTTGCGGAGCCACCTGTGACCCTGAGCAAAGTCGGGACTCACCTTGACGTCAGTCCTAGTGGGGTAGCCTGGTGAACACCCCGGACCCCACCGGCCCCGAGGCGCCCCGATCACGCCGTGGCGGCTGGCGATTCGACTTTTCCCTCTTTCATCGCCTGCTGCTGATGCTCCTGGGCGTGAGCGCCATCCTGGCTACTCCCATCCTTTACCTCTCTTATGAATACATCAAGGATGCCGCGGGGATCCGGACCGAGGAATACCTGACGCAGCAATTGACCATGCTGGCGGCGAGTTACGATCAGGAATACCGTAACGCCCCCCAACGGTCCCTCAAACAGATCGCCTCTTCGGATACCCTCACGGATTACCTGTCCGGACCACGGGAAGAACGCCTGGTCAACGCCAAGCTGCTGGAGGCCTATTTCTTCCATATCGCCAAGGAGCACGCGACTTTTTCCGGTATCTACTTCATCGATGCCGATGGTCGGGAAATCGCCGCGGTGGTCGACCAGCAACGTGGCGGCTATGACGGACCCCCGCGGAGCTGGACCGACCCCCCCGACGGCCTGGAGGACCAGCCGACGATCCTGGCCGGCCGGCGCCTGTTCGACCAGATCAGCACTACCCCCGCCTTGCTCTCGGCCGGCAACATGGAATGGTTCATGCCGCCCCGCGATATTCAGGTCACCGGCCCCTACCTGGATGAAAACGGGCGCCCCTCCCTGGTGGCCGGGCTGCCGACCCTCGATATCGACAGCGGCGCCTTCAGCGGGGCGGTCATGATCCGGCTCAATCTCGACGTCTTCATCCGGATGCTCAAGACGGTCAAGGTCTTCGACAAGGGGCTGCTGTGGCTGTTGACCCAGGAAGGTCGCGTCCTGCTTGGACCCGAACGGGGCGCGGACACCTTTGATCCCCAGGACAAGCTGGGTCCCGCTTTTGCCGGCCAGCCCCAGGTGCTGCGCACCGACCAGGGTCTGATCGCCTACCACGACCTGGGACAATCCGCCGACCAGGCCCTGCTGCGCCTGGCCTACGCGGTGCCCTTCAGGCTCATCGCCGAAGACTTCTCGGCGACGCGGAAACTCTTTCTGAGCGCCATGCTGGCTTCGGCCATCGCCGTCTTTGGTCTGGCCTTTGCCTTTTCCCGCACCATCGCCAAGCCGATCGTGCGGCTGGCCGAGGCGGCCGCGCGCCTGTCGCGTGGGGATCTGACCGCCCGCGTCGAGGTGTCGGCCTCGGGGGAGATCAAGGTGCTGGTCAACAGCTTCAACGCCATGGCCGAAAACATCCGCCAGGCCCATGACAACCGGGCTCGGGCCATGGGCGTGCTGCGGGGGACCGCGGCGCTGCTGCAGAGTGATCTGGGCGCGGTCGCGGCCGCGGACCCGGCCTCCACGGCCGAACAGCGGGAGATCCAGGACGACGAGCGGGACCTGCGCCGCATCTCGGACCTGATTCGCAGCCTCATCGCCGAGCGCGAACAGCGACTGGCGCAGCTCAACGCCGCCATCCGCACCGCCGAGGAGGCCAACCGCGCCAAGGGCTTGTTCCTGGCCAACATGAGCCACGAAATCCGCACGCCCATGAACGGCATCATCGGCATGACCGACCTGGCCCTCGGCACCCGCTCCGATCATGAACGTCAGGAATATCTGCGGATGGTCAAGACCTCGGCGGACGCGCTGGTGGCCATCATCAACGACATCCTGGATTTTTCGAAGATCGAGGCCGGCAAGATGGCCATCGAGCATCTGGGCCTTGATCCGCGCCAGACCCTGGCCGAGACCCTGCGGATGCTGACCCTCAGGGCCCATGAGCGTGGCCTTGAGCTCATCTGTGACATCGCGGAGGAGGTGCCCGGGCGCCTGATGGGCGATCCCCTGCGCCTGCGCCAGATATTGCTCAATCTGACGGGCAATGCCATCAAGTTCACCGAGCGCGGCGAGGTGGTGGTGTACGTCGCCGTCACCGCCCGCCCGCCAGGCGCGGTGACCCTGCGCTTTGGGGTGCGCGACAGCGGCATCGGTATTCCCGCCGAGAACCTCGTCCACATCTTCGACGCCTTCAGCCAGGCCGACACCTCGACGACCCGACATTACGGTGGCACCGGGCTGGGTCTGACCATCACCAGTCGCCTGGTGCAGCTCATGGGTGGGCGCATCGAGGTCGAAAGCAAGGTGGGGGAAGGCAGCCATTTCCACTTCAGCTTGACCCTGGACCTGGACGAGGCCGCGGAACCGGCGGCCCCGCCAGCGGCCCTGGCGGGCCAGCGGGTGCTGGTCGTCGATGACCAGCCCCTCAATCGCCAGCTCCTCGCGCGCAAGCTGGGTCACTGGGGCATGAGCGTCCGCGTCGCGGCAAGCGCGGCGGAAGCCGAGGGGCTATTGGCGGTTCCGCCCCGGCCTGACCTCATCCTGCTCGATGTCCAGATGCCGGATAGGGACGGCTTCACCCTGGCCGCCTGGATCAAGGCCCAGTCCGACCTGGGCGCGATCCCGATCCTCATGCTGAGTTTCGGCCCCCTGCACGGGGTGGAAGAAAACTGCCGGCAACTCAAGCTGAGCGGTTATCTGGCCAAACCAATCGAGGATGCCGCGCTGAGCGCCGCCATGGCGCGGGCCTTGAGCGGCGACCTCCCCGCCCCGGCCGGAACGGAGGCCTCGGCCCCCCGCGGACCCGCCGGGCTGGCCGTGCTGGTGGTCGATGACGACCCGACCAATCAGATGCTGCTCCGCCGCCGCCTGGAAAAGGCCGGACATCGCGTCCGGCTCGCCAACCACGGCCAGGAGGCGCTCGATCTGCTCGGCCAGGGTGAAGCCTTTGACCTGGTCCTGATGGACGTGCAGATGCCTGTGTTGGGGGGCCATGAGGCCACGCGCCACTGGCGCCGGCTGGAGGCCGAACGGCGCCTGCCCCATCTGCCCATCGTCGCCATGACGGCGGATGTCGCGGCGGGCGACCGCGCCCTGTGCCTCGAAGCCGGCATGGACGATTTTCTGGGCAAACCCATTGAGCCGGCTGAGTTGGCGGCCATGCTCTCCCGGTGGATTTCCGCCCATGCCCTCCCAGCCGCGCCGTCCTTGGCGGGACTGGCCGGCCGCCGTCTGCTGCTGGTGGAGGACAATGCCATCAATCGCGAGATCGTCCTCGGCTTCCTCAAGGACAGTGGCGCGGTGATCGCGGTGGCCGAGGATGGCGAGCAGGCGGTGGAACAGTTCCGTCAGTCACCCTGCGACCTGATCCTGATGGACATCCAGATGCCGGTCATGGACGGCTTCGAGGCGACTCGGCGGATCAGGGCCCTCGATGCCCGTGTTCCCATCATTGCCCTGACGGCGAATGCCTTCAATGAGGATGTGGAAAAATCCCGAAACGCGGGCATGACCGAGCATCTGAGCAAACCCATCGACCGGCGGAAGCTCATCGCGGCGCTGTATAGACACTTGCCACCCCAGGCCCCGGCCTGGACCCCGGACGATGACGGATCACCACCGTCGCCGGCGACGGGGAGCCGGCTTGCCGCGTCAAGGCCGGTGTGATGAACCCCCATCCTGAACCTTCTTCCCGGGATCTCATGGCAAGCACCTCGTCCCCGCGCGATGGCCTGGCGACGAAAGAGGCGGCCATCGCCCAGATCCAGTCCCTCGCGGCGCGGTTGCGGACCTCGCTCCCCGCGACCGCCGCGGGGGACTCGCCAGCGACCGACAGTCTGGCGGATCTCATTGGCCTCATTGGCCGCCTGCTCACCGACCTGGAGGCGCAACAGGCACAACTCCAGGCCCTGCACACCGATCTGGCTAATCAGAAATTCGCCCTCGATCAGCATGCCATCGTCAGCATGACCGACCTGGAGGGCAATATCATCTACGTCAACGACCGCTTTTGCGCGATCAGTGGTTACCCCCGCGAGGAATTGATGGGGGCCAACCACCGCATCATCCGCTCCGACGAGCACGGTGAGGCCTTTTTCGCCGAGCTCTGGTCCACCATCCAGGCTGGGCGCATCTGGCGCGGTGAGATCAAGAACCGCAAGAAGAACGGTGACCACTACTGGGTCAGTTCCACCATCGTCCCGCTCCCCGACGCCCAGGGCCAGCCGGCTTCCTACATCGCCATCCGCACCGACATCACCGCGCGTAAGCAGGCGGAGCTGGAACTGGTCGCGGCCAAGGCCGCCGCCGATGCCGCCAATCGGGCCAAAAGCCAGTTTCTGGCCAACATGAGCCACGAGATCCGCACCCCCCTGAACGCCATCCTCGGCCTGGCCGAGTTGCTCGAGGCCGATGCCTGGGGCGCCGAGCAACGGGAGATGCTGGGGCATATCCGCGCCGCTGGCCGCACCCTGCTGGGCATCCTCAACGACATCCTCGATTTTTCCCGCATCGAGGCCGGCGAGTTGCGGCTCGATCCCCAGCCCTTCGCCCTGGAATCCCTCCTCGCCCAAGTGGGCAGTCTCATGCTGCCCCTGGCCCGCGCCAAGGGCATCGCCTGGCGCGTCGAGGCCGCCGCCCTGGAGGAGGATCTGGTGGGCGACAGCCTGCGCCTCGAACAGATCCTGGTGAATCTGGCCGGCAACGCCATCAAGTTCACCAGCCAGGGCGAGGTGTGCCTGGGGGTCAAAGCCCTCGCTGCGACCCCTGAGGACCTCAGCCTGCGCTTCGCGGTCAGGGATACCGGTATCGGCATGGAGGCGGCCACCCTGTCCCGGCTCTTCGCCCCCTTCAGTCAGGGGGAGACCGGCACCTCCCGGCGTTATGGCGGCACTGGTCTGGGGCTGTCCATCTGCAAGCGGTTGGTCGATCTCATGGGCGGGCGCATCGGCGTGGAGAGCGTCCCGGGGCAGGGCAGCCTCTTCTGGTTCGAGCTCAAGCTGGGCCGCGTGGCCCGGGCCACGCTAGGCAGCTGCCCCCCGTCGCACCCGGCCACCGCAGCTCCCCGTCTGGCCGGGGCGCGCATCCTCGTCGCCGATGACAGCCAGGTCAATCTGGACCTCATCGCCCGTTTTCTGCGTCGCGAGGGGGCCCTGCCCGTCCTGGTGGGCGACGGCCAGCAGGCCCTGGACCGGCTGCTGGCGGAGCCCCAGGGCTTCGCCGCCGTACTCATGGACATGCAGATGCCGGTCCTGGATGGCTTCAGCGCCACGCGTCTCATTCGCGCCCGGCCGGAGTTGCGGCGGCTGCCGATCATCGCCTTCACCGCCGGGGTATTGCGGGAAGAACAACGCCTGATGTTCGATGCCGGGGTGAATGATTTTGTGCCCAAGCCGGTGGAATTCGCCCATCTGGCCGGGGTCCTGGCGCGCTGGATCGAGGGGGACCCGCGGCAGCCGCCCCGCACGGATGAGCCTGCCGTGGCACCGGCCCCCGTCGGGACGCTCAGCCCTTGGCCACGGATCGCGGGTATCGACGGGCACCATGTCCAGGTCCAGTTCGAGGATGACGTGGACTTTTTCACCGCGGTGCTGGCCACCTTCGCCGCCAGCCTCGACAGCCAGGTAGCCGCCATCTCCTCCAGCCTGGAGGCGGGCGATCGCCCGACCGCCAAGGCGGCGCTGCACAAACTGAAGGGAGCGGCCAGCAATGTCGGGGCGCTGGAACTGGCGGCGGCGGCCCGGCGCCTGGAGGAGGCCCTGGCGACGGGCGCTGGGGATGAGATCCCCGGTCTCTGGTCGGCATTTCAGGGGCTGGCCAAGGACCTGGGGATGGCCCTGCGGCCTTGGGTCGCCACCGTCGCGAGCCGGCCGTGATTTGCCCGCCCTTCCCGGCGCCCGTGCTTGGACAACACGGCGGCGGGGAGAATAAAATCCCGGCACTCGTTTTCCCCGCCCGCCTGAGCGTTCATGGTCTTCAGTCCCCGGGATTTACCCAACCTCATCAGCTTCCTGCGCCTGCTGGCGGTCATGCCGGTGGTCCTGCTGCTGCTGGAGGGCGAATTTGGCTGGGCCCTGCTGCTCTTCGCCATCGCCGGTCTGTCCGATGGGCTCGATGGCTGGCTCGCCAAGCATTATCACTGGCAGAGCCGGTTGGGTGGCATCCTCGACCCCTTGGCGGACAAGACGCTGCTGGTGGCCTGCTTCCTGGTGCTGGGTGCCCTCAAGCTGATCCCCATCTGGCTGGTGGTCGCCGCCGTCGGTCGTGATCTGGTCATCGTCGGGGGCGCCACCCTCTATCATTTCCGCGTCGAGGAACTCCATGCCGCTCCCATTTGGGCAAGCAAGCTCAATACCTTGATGCAGATCGCCCTGGTCGTGGCGGTCATCGCCAACGCCGGGCCCGTGCCCCTGCCCGGCGGCTTGATCGCCCTCCTCACCTGGGCCTGTCTCGTGACCATCCTCGTCAGTGGCCTTCAGTACGTCTGGGTCTGGTCCCGCAAGGCTCAGGCCAAGGGGCTGCATGAGGACTTCTGAGCCGGTGCCTGCCTATCCTGGCTCAAGTACCGCCAGATACCGCTGGGCGCTATAGGCCTGCTCGTAATCCGCGACCACGTCCTGGAGCCGGTCCGGGGGGGGCGGCTGGTCCAGGGTGGCCAGGATCGCGGCGGCCAGGGCCTCCACATCTCCGACCGGAACGAGGGGGGCGATGCGGCCCCCGTCGAGCAGTTCCGCCGGACCACTCGGGCAGTTGGTCGCCACCACCGGGGTCCCCAGGGCCATGGCCTCGGTGAGCACGTTGGGCGATCCCTCCCAGGCGGAGGAGAGCACGAAAAGGTTGGCCCGGGCCAGAAAGGGCAGGGGCTGGGCCTGAAAGCCGGGCAGATCGACCTGGTTCGCCAGGCCCAGTTGGCCGATCAGGGCGGTGAGGGCCGGGCGCTCCTGCCCCTCGCCGATGATCACCAGCCGGCAGGGGTGGACCTGACGCACCCGGGCGAAGGCTCGGATCAGGGTCGGGAAGTCCTTCTGCCGTTGCAGCCGGCCAGCCCCGAGGAGGACGGGGGGGCCCTCGCCCTGGAACCAGGGGTGGGGGCAGGGCGCCGTCGCCCGCTGGCGCAGGTCGGGGGTGATCACCGGGTTGCGAATGACCGTGATGGCCTCCCACGGCAGGCCGGCGATGGTCGCGGTGTCCGCCGCGACCCCCGCGGAGACGGCCACGATGTGGTCGAGGTGGGGGTAGAGGCGGCGAATGGGCCAATAGCGCCAGGCCCGGCGCAGGGCCGAACGGCCCGCCAGGGAGGCGGAGAGGTTGGTCCCCAGACGCAAGACCAGGCGGGTGTCGACCCCCGCCAGGGCCCGTGCCAGCACCGCCGCCCGTCCGGCCCGGTCCTTGGCCGCCAGCAGGGCCCGCGGTCGGGCCTGGCGGAGGTAGCGGGCTAGGGCCGGAATGGCCAGCAGGCTATGGTTGCTGCCCAGGGGGATGCGGTTGACCGCCGGCGGCAGTCCCGCCAGGTGGGGGCCCTGATCGCGGATCAGCAGCAGGTCGACTTCCCGGCCAGCCGTGACGAAGCCAGCGATGAGATTGACCAGCATCCGCTCCACCCCGCCGCTGCCAGAGAAGGAGGCGAGCACCGCCAACCGGGACGGGTGCGGGGATTGAGCGTGGTCGGGCATAAACAAAAGTTTGTCGCGGTCGGCTGCCAGTCCTGGCTATGCTATACGCCAACTCACCCCCAATACCAGCCACACCGCGGTGATCGGCGCGGAAGATTCAGGGTCGGGGGCCAAAACCAGATCCCGGTGTCCCCTCAAAGCGAGCCAGCAAGGATTTTCCCCATCGCCCATGCCGCATTCCCCACGCGTCTACTTCTTTGGCACCTGCCTGATCGACCTGATCTTTCCCCAGGCCGGTCTGGCGGCCATGCGTCTGCTGCGTCGCGAGGGCCTGGAGGTCATCTATCCCCAGGGGCAGACCTGCTGCGGTCAGCCGGCCTACAACTCCGGCTACGAGGCCGCGGCCCGGGACGTCGCCCGGCGGCAACTGGACACCTTCCCGGAGGATTACCCCATCCTGGTGCCCTCGGCCTCCTGCGCGGGCATGCTCAAGGTTCAGTATCCCAAGCTGTTCGCCGGCACTCCCGACGAGGAGCGCGCCCGGCGCCTGGCGGGGCGGGTCCACGAACTGACGGATTATCTGGCGCGGGTCCTGGATTGGCGGCACCCCGACCTGGGACCTCCCCTCAAGGTCGCGCTCCATCACTCCTGTTCCGCGCGCCGGGAGATGGGCGTTGCCGGCGCGGCGGCGGAGCTGCTCGCCCGCCTGGCGAACCTGGAGGTGGTGGAACCGGATCACGCCCAGGAGTGCTGCGGTTTCGGTGGCACCTTCGCCGTCAAGCAGCCGGAGATCTCGGCGGCCATGGCGGCGGACAAGGCGGCGGCCATCCTGGCGACGGGTGCCCGGGTCCTGGTGGGGCAGGATTGCGGTTGCCTCCTCAATCTGGGGGGTACCCTGGCCCACCGCCACCCTCAGGCCGGGGTGGGTCAGTCCTGGCAGGGGGCCGATCCCGGGGCGAGGGGTGTCGCGCCGGCGGCCCGGGGGGCGGCCAATCATGACGGGAGTGGCCGGGTCACGCGCCAGCCGGCGCCTTTAGCCCAAGGTCCGGTGGTCAAGCACATCGCTGAATTGTTGTGGGAGCGCACCCATGCCCCCTGAGTTCGCCGTCCGCGTCGGTCAGGCCCTGGACAATGAACGCCTGCGGCGCAACCTCCGCCGGACCATGGATGGGCTGGTCGCCAAGCGCCGTCAGGCCTTTCCCGATATCCATGAACTGGCCGTCCTGCGCCGGCGCGGCAAGTTGATTCGTGCTCAGGCCCTGGCCAACCTGCCGGACCTGCTGCTGGAACTGGAGGCCAACTGCGAGCGCAACGGCATCCGGGTCCACTGGGCGGAGACGGTGGCGGAGGGCAACGCCATCGTCCTCGACCTGCTACGCCGCCAGGGCGCCAGGCGGGTCATCAAGGGCAAGTCCATGGTCTCGGAGGAGATGGGTCTGAACCACCATCTGGAGGCCCAGGGCATCCAGGCGGTGGAGACCGACCTGGGGGAGTTCATCCTGCAACTGGCGGGGGAACGCCCCTCCCACATCATCGCCCCGGCCATCCACAAGGACCGGCGGGAGATCGCGGCCCTCTTCGCCGCCCATTTCCCGGAGTATCCCTACACCGAGGACATCGAGGGCCTGACGGCCATCGCCCGTCGCATCATGCGCGAGCACTTCGGCCAGGCCATCGCCGGCCTGTCGGGCGTCAACTTCGCCATCGCCGAGACCGGTACCCTGTGCCTGGTGGAAAACGAGGGCAACGGCCGCCTCTGCACCACGGCGCCGGACCTCCATATCGCCGTGTGCGGTATCGAGAAGGTCATCGCCCGCCTCGACCAGTTGCCGCCCCTCCTGACCTTGCTGACCCGGTCCGCCACCGGCCAGCCCATCACCACCTACGTCAACCTGATCAGTGGGCCTCGGCGGGCGGGAGAACGCGACGGTCCCCGGGAGGTGCACCTCATCCTGCTCGACAATGGCCGCTCCCGCATGCATCGGGATCGGCAGTTGCGGGCCACGTTGCGCTGCATCCGCTGCGGCGCCTGCATGAATCACTGCCCGGTCTACACCCGCCTTGGCGGTCATGCCTATGGCACCGTCTATCCCGGCCCGATCGGCAGCGTCCTCGAACCCCAGCTCCAGGGCCTGGAGCGGCAGGGGGAACTGGCGGAGGCCTCGAGTCTCTGTGGCGCCTGCGGCGAGGTCTGTCCGGTGCGCATCCCCTTGCCCGGCCTACTGCGGCGACTGCGCGCCGAGGGCGCAGGAGAAGGGGAGGACGCCGGGGTCCCGGGGCGTGGCAGTCGACGCAAGGCCCCGCAGCGCCTCATCTGGACACTTTGGCGCCTGACGCACGCCCATCCCGCGCTCTATCGGCTGGCGACCCACCTGGCCACCCGCTTGCGCTGGCTGGTCCCGACCGGCCTGGGGCCTTGGGCGCGGACCCGCGCCGCCCCGGTCATCGCCCCGCGCAGCCTGCATGAACTGGCGCGGGCGGAGGGCTTCGCCCATGAGTAGCCCGGCCCGGGAGGCCATCCTCCAGCGTCTGCGGCGCGGGGTCGCCACCGGACCACGCCCGGCTCCGGAGAATCCGGTGCGCCGCTTCGACTGGTCGCCACCGGAACGATTGCGGCGCTTCACGGCGGCGCTGACGGCGGTACGCGGTGAGGTGATCCCCGTGGGCGACGATTGGCCTGCTACCCTTTTCTCCCGCCTGTCCGCCAAGGGCGCGACCAATCTGCGTTTCGCCCCCGCCACGGCCTTGGGCGCGGAACTGGCGGCGGCCTGGCCCGACCGGGGGGCGATCACCCTGATCCCCCACGACCAACCGATCGAGGCCTGTCGGGCCGAGCTGTTCAGTGCCACCGACGCCAGCCTCACCGGTTGCCTGGGCGGGATTGCCGAGACCGGGACCCTGGTGCTCTGGCCCAGTATCCAGGAGCCCCGTCTCCTGTCCCTGGTCCCCCCGATCCATGCCGTGGTCCTGGAGGCGGACCGCATCCGCTCGACCTTCCATGAATTCCTGGTCGCGGAGGACTGGGCGGGCCGGGGCCTGCCGACCAATGCCCTGCTCATCTCCGGGCCCTCCAAGTCCGCCGACATCGAGCAGACCCTGGCCTATGGCGTCCATGGCCCCAAGGAACTGCTGGTCCTGGTCCGGGTGAAGGGCGATACCGCCGATCCGCCTCCAGCGCTGGCCTGAGTTCCCCCCCCAAGCGCCATCAGGCACGCCGGGTGAAATGTACGGAGCTCAGCAAGCCTTTTGCCCCCGACCCTGACTCCGCGTTGCGGAAAGCCAGGCGTTGCGAAGAGTGAGTGCCCGGCCGGGGCCTGAGCCGCGCAGCCGCCGCGGCTTCCCCGCCACGGGCCAAAAAAGTGATTGCCCCAGGAAATAAGTCCATGCCACTTGAAAGCCAAATCCCCTCGCCCTTCCTGGACGCTCCCTCCCGCGCCACCCCGGAGACCCACCACCGGGGCCAGGACAAGGTGGCGCGTATCCCGGTCAAGGTCGAGCCCCTGGCGGTGCCCCTGCGCAAACCGAGCTGGATTCGCGCCCGCGCCCCCATCGGCCCCGGGGTGACGCGCATCAAGCGCTTGCTGCGCGAGGCCCGGCTCGCCACCGTCTGCGAGGAGGCCCAGTGCCCCAACCTGGGCGAGTGCTTCAACCACGGCACCGCCACCTTCATGATCCTGGGCGATGTCTGCACACGCCGCTGTCCCTTCTGCGATGTCGCCCATGGTCGCCCGGCGCCGGTGGATGCCGAGGAGCCCGCGCACCTGGCCCAATCCATCGCCGCCCTTGGCCTGCGCTACGTGGTCATCACCTCCGTGGACCGCGACGATCTGCGCGACGGTGGGGCCGGCCACTTCGCCGCCTGCCTGCGCGCCATTCGCGGGCGCAGTCCGGAGACGCGTCTGGAGGTGCTGGTCCCGGACTTTCGCGGTCGTGAGGCCCTGGCCCTGGATCAGTTCAGCGGCGCTGGCCGGCCGGACCTCTTCAATCACAACCTGGAGACGGTACCCCGCCTTTATCCCCAGGCCCGCCCCGGCGCCGACTATGCCGGCTCCCTGGCCCTGCTGCGCGCCTTCAAGGAGCGCCACCCGGACATCCCTACCAAGTCCGGGCTCATGCTCGGCCTGGGCGAGGAGGCGGAAGAGGTCCTGGCGGTGATGGCCGACCTGCGCGCACACGGTTGCGACATGCTGACCCTCGGTCAGTACCTGGCCCCCAGCCGCGCCCACCTACCCGTCCGCCGTTACTGGACCCCGGATGAGTTCGGGGCCCTGCGTCAGGCGGGAGAGGCGTTGGGATTCACCCACATCGCCAGCGGTGCCCTGGTGCGCTCCTCTTACCACGCCGACCAGCAGGCGGCGGAGGCCCTGGCGCTAACCCCCTCGGCGCCGCCGGCTAGGTAGCGCGCCTGGGCTCGCTGGCGTGACGTCCCGCACCGCCCCGCACTGCCCCGCTGTTGGCCTCGCCAATGGGCCCGCAGTTGGGGGCCCATGGATCCCTCGCTCTGATTTGACCTAAATCAAGGCGGTTCCTTGGACGCCTGTCAAACTGTCAGTGGGGGAGTGGAGCGAGCGCCGCACAACAACACATAGGGGCGCGCAAGTAGGAAGTTGTACACCAAAGGGCAGGAATGAGCGGCGCGGTCGTGCTGCTTTCCCAATCTCGGAGTATTGCCTCTCGCGAGGTCCGTGGGGCCGCGGGAGTTTGTCCTACCTGTTGAGGAGAGCGCACATGAAAACCAGTCGCCAAGTCCGCAAGGTCGCTTGGCTCACTACCAGCCTGGCTGGATTGGCCCTGCTACTGGCCAATGGGCCAGTCCAAGCCGATCGCCCGGCGGGTAAAGTCGGTGTTGACTGGGGGAATCCCGCCGGTCAGGAATGCGTCGATTGCCACATGTCGGAGAATCCTGGCCTCTACTGGGAATGGAACCACAGCCAGCATGGCCAGAACGGGGTCAACTGCCTGGACTGCCATGAGGCGAAGGAGGGGGATGTCGACGCCTTCACCCATGAAGGCGCCCTGATCTCCATCGTCGTCACACCCAAGGATTGCTCCAAGTGCCATACCACCGAATTCGAGGAGATGGACGGCTCCCATCACTCCAAGGCCGGTGACATCCTCGCCTCCCTGGACAACCTGATGGGCGAAGTGGTGGGCGGTCCCGCCGCGGTCAACGCCGGCTGTCGGCAGTGCCATGGCGGCAAGCTGGAATTCATCACCGAGGGTAAGGACAAGGGGCGTCCCCTGCCGGGTAGCTGGCCCAATACGGGTATTGGCCGGTTGAACCCCGACGGCTCCAAGGGCTCCTGCACCGCCTGCCACGGCCGTCACCGCTTCTCCCGCGAACAGGCCCGCACCCCGGACACCTGTGGCAAGTGCCACGTGGGCCCCGACCATCCCCAGATCGAGGTCTACAACGAGTCCAAGCACGGCATCATCTATCGCGCCAAGATCGATGAGATGAACCTGGACTCCGACAAGTGGATCGCCGGCGTCGATTACTCCGCCGCCCCCACCTGCGCCACCTGCCACATGAGCGCCGGCGTCAACCAGCCCAAGACCCACAATGTCGGCGAACGCATCTCCTGGACCCTCCGGCCGCCCATCTCCACCAAGATGAACCTGGTCAAGCTGGAGAACGGCAACGAGTTCGACGTTCCCGAGGGCAAGGAGATTCCCAAGGTCGGCGACGAGGCCAAGGGCTCCAAGGTCGTCGAGGTCCTGACCTGGAAGGATCGCCGCGCCAAAATGGAGAGCATCTGCTTCGGCTGCCATGCCACCAGCGTCATCGAGGGCCATTACAAGCAGTTTGACGACGTGGTCGACCTCTACAACGAGAAGTTCGCCAAGCCCATCGCCGCCATCATGGGCGAGCTCAAGGACAAGGGGTACATCACCCCCGCGCCCTTTGACGAGCCTATCGAGTGGACCTGGTGGGAGATCTGGCACCACGAGGGTCGTCGCGGTCGTCATGGCGCCGCCATGATGGGCCCGGACTACACCTGGTGGCACGGTATCTACGAGGTGGCCAAACACACCTACTTTGAGTGGATTCCCGAGCTCAAGGAGGTGGTCATCCACAAGGACAAGAACGACAAGGCCGCCAATGCCCTGCTGGAGAAATACTTCAAGCCCATCGAGGGGCATGACTGGTACTTCAGCGGCATGAACAAGGAGGCCCTGGAGAAGGTGCGCGCCGGCTTCGAGGCCCGCTACGGCAAAGGTGCCCTGAAGTAAGCCCAGGCATGCGTTGCCCACTGCCTCCACCTAACGGAGGCCAGATCCCGCGCGGGGCCTCGGGTCCCGCGCGGGATTTTTGTTGCCAGGTCATAGTGATGGGTTGAGAACATGACAATTCGTCCCTTTTACGCCCTCCTCCTCATCTGCTCGGTCGTGCCGTCGCTTCAGGCGCAGACCGGCGATGGGGCCCAGTCCCAGAACCCCTCGCTGGCACCAGCCGGGGCTCAAGTACCCCCTCAGACCCAGGCTCAGGCTCAACCACCGGCGCCAGCCGTGGCACCAGGATCAACCCAGGTATCGCCCCAAGCCCAGCCACCCCTGATAATCCCGGCCCAGCCGCCGGCACCCGCCGGGGTGCGGGCCGGGTCAGCGGTTCCATCTCCGGCCCCGGCCGAAAACGCCGGCCCGGGTCTCCTCCAACGCGGCGAGGCCCTACTCAACGAAGGCAAGCTGCCCGAAGCCGTGGCGGTCCTACGAGAGGCGGTGGCGGCTGAGCCCCAGTCCGCCCAGGCCTTCCAGCGCCTGGGTGGCGCCCTGCTGATGAGCCAGGATTATGCCGGCAGTGTCGAGAGCTTCCAGCGCGCCATCAGCCTGGACGCCACCAATGCCGCCGCCTTTGTCGGCTTAGGGATGGCCTACCTGCATAGCGGCCGCTTCGGCCAGGCCCGCGCCGCCATGGTGGAGGCCAAGCGTCTCGACCCCAGCAAGCAGGCCAATCTCGATGAGGTCATCGCCTGGATCGATCAGCGGGTCAGCCCCTAGTAATGATCAATCGGGGCCGCTTCATGTCTCGTTGGTCTGCAGCGAAGCCTCGCCAACGGTGTTGCTTAGACCCTGTAGATCAATTAGTTCCCGAATTTCTCGCGGCGGTGCCTAAGGCCGGTCCCAGCAATGATTTTCCGAATTGAGAGCGCCCTCAAGGGCGCCGCCCCCACCGCGCCAAAACGGATGTATCCCGGGGTGAGGGCTAGCCAGCGCTGAGGGAAAAGGCGATATCCTCACCGGCCCGGCGTCCGGAGTGTAGCGTCCAGTGGATGGAAGGGGCCGCCCGGTATTCACCACAGACCCAGAGCCCCGAGGCCAGCCGTTGGGGAATGGTAGCCGGATCAGCCACCGGCGGGGCCTGGACGGGCAGGGCCTGGGGGAGCGGGTAGATGGCCAGCCGTTCCCAGGAGGCCACCGGCGGGCCGAACCAGTCGCCCAGTTCCCGTCGGATCCTGGCCTCCAGGCGGTCCGGGTCCTCGCCGACGCCATGGCAGTTGACCGTGATCAGGGCCTTGCCCGGCGGGGCATAGTGCTCGGATAGGTTGCTCGGACACTGGATGCTATTGATCCGCCCCCGGCCTTCGCCATTCAGGACCAGGTAAGGGCCTCGGAAGGGCGGGGCATCCGCGGCGAAGTAGCAGCAGGTGGTGCCGCGGGCTGGTGGCGGGCGCTGGCGGTCGCCGGCATGCCGGGCATGCCCAAGGAGGCGTGCCGCCTCCCACGGGTCCGTGGCGATCACCAGGGCCCGGGCATCAATCCGTTCTCCCCCGTCGAGCACCGCCTGGCCTTGCTCCAACCCGGTCACCCGACAGCCGAGGCGTAGCCATTCGCCCCGCATGCGGGCGGCCAGTTGGGCCGGGATCGCCCCCATGCCCCGCGCCGGCAGGGCGGTGTCGCCGAGGGCGAAGGCGCGAAACAGAAACTCGAAGGTGCGCGAGGAGACGCCCAGGTCGGGATCGAAGAAGACGCCGCTGAAGAAGGGCTTGAAGAACCGATCCAGCATCCGCGTGGAGAAACCGCGTGCCTGCAAGCGGGCCAGGGCGGTGGTCTCCGGGCGAGCGTAAAGGTCGGCGATGGTCCCCCGCAGGCAACTGTGACGCAGCCCGAGTAGGCGCAGCTTGTCGCCAAGGGTGCCGATGGGCGACAGGAGCATCTCCGGCAGTCGCCAGGGACGACGCCAGACGTCGCTGACGCGGTGGAAGCCCCCCCCACTGCGCACCAGGGCCCCGGGGTAGAAGGGGCGCAGGTCGAGGGCACCGTAGTCCAGCCAGCGTTGCGCCTCGGGGTACCAGGTCTGCAAGACCTGAAACCCGCGGTCGAGAAGAAAGCCCTGATGCTGGTCGGTGCGCACCCGGCCACCGATGCCGTCGCTGGCCTCCAGGACCAGGGGGGTGAGGCCCCGCGCTTGCAGGGTCAGGGCGCAGGCCAGGCCGGAAAGACCGGCGCCGATCACGATGACGTCAACTTTCATGGGCGTATTCCTGAACAAATGACCAGACCAGTCCGCAGGGTCGAAAACCGCGTGGGCAAATCACTGGAGCCTTGGGCTGTTAACCTGCTGATACCTATTCCCAACGGAACAGCCGCGCGGCGATGGCGAGAAAGATCAGGGCCAGGGCCGTCAGCAAGAAGAGTTGGGGGAGGATGTCCGCCGTTTGGGCGCCGTCGATCATGATGGCGCGGGCACCGTCCACCAGGTGGGTCAGGGGCGAGAGTTGCGAGAAGAATCGGGCGGCGGCGCTGGTCCCCTCCATGGAGAACCAGACCCCGGAGAGCAGCAACAGGGGCCAGGAGATGAGGTTGAGAATGCCGTCCGCCAGTTCCTCGGTGCGCAGCCGGGCCGAGACGATGAGCCCCAGGCTGATGAGGCACAGGGCGCCGGCGAGATAGATCAGCGCCAGGGCGACATGGGAACCGCGCATGGGAAAGTCGAGGATCAGGGCCGCGCCGCCATAGACGATCAGGCTGGCGCTCATCACCACCACCAGCCGGGAGAGGATCTGGGCGGTGAGGAACTCGAAGGGCGAGAGGGGCGTGGCCTTGAGCCGGCGCAGGACGCCATTCTTGCGGTAACGCACGATGACCCAGCCCACCCCCCAGAGGCTGGAGAACATGATGTTCATCGCCAGGATGCCGGGAAGGACCCAGTCGGCGTAACGCAGGGCGGTACCGCTGCGCTCGTGGCGCCGGGGTGGCGCAAGCGTTGGGCCTGGGGCCGGGGAGGGTCCGATCATCCCCCCGGCCTTGAGCTCCTGCTCGGGCTCGGGACCGCGCTCAGGACCAGGATCGGCGCCGGGATCGGGGGCCAAGGCCGAGCCTGGTCCCTTACCCGCGGGAGCGGCCTTATCCAGCGCCGGGGCGGTCAGCCCCACGGCCCGGGTCCCGCCGGTCGCGGCGCCCACCAGGAGCCGTTCCGCCAGATAGCCCTGGGGGGACTCCCGGTTGACCCAATAGGCGCCCGGCGCGGGGGTGGGGTCCCACAGCAGGTCGAGCTGGTGGCGGTCCACCTTGGCGAGAGCGGCCGCCAGGTCCGTCACGGGAATGAACTGAATATGCTCCAGGGCCAGCGGGCCGGTCCTGGGCGTGGGCAGGGTGCCGTCCGCCGTCAGTACCCCGACCTTGAAGGGGGCCTGGGGTTCACCGCTGAAGATGAAGGCGAAGGACAGGACCATGAGGATCGGCATGAAAATGTTCCAGCCCAGGCCGGCACGGTCGCGGTAGAACTCCCGATTGCGGGCGACGAAGATGGCGAGGATGCGACGCCACATGGCGGACTCCTGACGATCGTGAAGGGTGGCCGGGCCTCTCAGGCGCGCAGGTCATGGCCGGTGAGCTTGAGGAAGAGGTCTTCCAGATTGGGGGAGGCGACGCGCAGCTCGCGCAGGTCGGCGCCCACCCGCGCCAGGTCCCCCAGCAGGTCGGGCACGTCCGCGGCGAAGAGCTTGATTTCGCCGTCATGGCGCAGGGCCCCGTCCGGCAAGGGGGCCGCCGCGGGCCAGGCGGCCTCCGGCAGGCGGACGACGGTGGCGGGGAAGTGGGCACGGACCAGATGCGCCGGACTGCCCTGGGCGATGATCCGGCCGTGGTCGACGATGGCGATCTCGTCACAGAGGTGCTCGGCCTCCTCCATGTAGTGGGTGGTCAGGAGCACAGTGGTGCCCCGGCCCCGCACCGTCTCGATCAGGCCCCAGAAGTTGCGCCGCGCCTGGGGGTCGAGGCCGGTGGTGGGTTCGTCGAGAAAGACTAGTTCCGGGTCGTTGACCAGGGCGATGGCCAGCAGCAGGCGCTGGCGCTGGCCACCGGAGAGCTGGCGGGTGTCACGGTCGAGAAGATCATCCAGGTTGCACAGCCGGATTAGCTCCTCCCGCGAGGCGGTCCGCGGGTAGAGGGCGGCGAACATGGCCAGGGATTCGGCCACGGTCTGGAAGTCCTGGAGGGCGGTGGCCTGGAACTGGATACCGATGACCTCCCGGTAGGCCCGGTCCAGGGGGCGGCCACGGTAGAGGACCTCCCCGGCCGTGGGGGGCTGGATGCCCTCCAGCATCTCCAGGGTGGTGGTCTTGCCCGCGCCGTTGGGGCCGAGGAGGCCGAAACACCGGCCGGGGGCCACGGCGAAGCTGATCCCGTCCACGGCGCGGACGCCAGGGTAGGTCTTGACCAGATTCCGGGCGGCGATGAGGCTGTCCATGGTGAGTGGTTTCCCTTGGTTTCCGGGGGTGGCGGTTGCGGCGGAAGGGCAACATGGCGCCGCTTCGGGTAGCATTGTCCCAACCCTGGCCGCAGTCCGCCAGCGGTCCCCGTCTTTTACCGGAGAAGGCACGCATGACCATCCTGATTATCGGCCTGGTGATTTTTCTCGGCGTCCATTCCCTTGGCTTTCTCGCCCCCGGCTGGCGTCAGGGCCTGATCGACCGTCTCGGCAATAACGGCTGGCAGGGCCTGGCGGGGCTGGTCGCCCTGGCCGGGCTTGTCCTCATCGTCTGGGGTTATGGCCAGGCGCGGGCCGTGCCCGTGCCCCTGTTCGCGCCGCCGGTCTGGACCCGCCACCTGGGCCTGCTGGTGATGCTTCCGGCCTTTCCCCTGTTTTTTGCCGCCTATCTGCCCGGGCGGATCAAGGCCGCGGTGGGCCACCCCATGCTGACCGCGGTCATCCTTTGGGCCCTCGCCCATCTCCTCGCCAACGGTAACCTGGCGGATCTGGTGCTTTTCGGCGCCTTCCTGATCTGGGCCCTGGCGGACCGGATCTCCCTCTTTTACCGGGTCGCCCCCCCGGTCCAGGGGGCACCCCCCGGCAAGGCCAACGACCTGATCGCCATCGTCCTCGGGCTGGCCTTCTACCTGGGCTTCCTCTTCTGGGCCCATGCCTGGCTCTTTGGCGTCTCCCCCCTGGGCACGGCCTGAGTTTGGGGCGCTATGGGGCTAGGCACGGGCGGGGCGGCAGCGGTCTCATGATCGGCAGGCGGCTGAGATCGGACCTTGCGGGTGCCGCTCTTCCCGGACAGTGGCGGTCGGAAAGGGACGCAGGGTGAAGATGGACGGAGAACGGGTCCGCGCTGAGCGGGCGGCCAGTGCCCAGACGGCCGGGCGGATTCTGATCGACCTGGCCAGCCAGCGTCTCTGGTTCCTGGAGGGTGCCAGGACGCGCCTGGAGGCGCCGGTGTCGACCGCCCTCAAGGGCCCGGGGGAGCGGCGGGACTCGGGCTGCACCCCCCGGGGCCTGCATCGGGTCCGCATCCGCATCGGCGCCGGCTGTCCCCCGGGAACGGTCTTCGTCGGCCGGCGGCCCACCGGGGAGATCCATGGCCCCGAACTGGCGGCGCGCTTCCCGGAGCGGGACTGGATCCTGACCCGCATCCTCTGGCTGACGGGGCTGGAGCCCGGCCGCAATCGCGGCGGGAACGTCGATACCCTCCGGCGCTATATCTACATCCACGGCTGTCCGGAGACGGTCTCCCTGGGCGTCCCCCTCTCCCATGGCTGTATCCGCATGCACGACCGGGAACTGCTGCAACTCTTCGACCTGGCGCCCGCGGGCACCCTGGTGGAGATTCGCTGAGCGCGCATTGCCTATCCGTGCTGATACTCCTTGCCAATTCATGCTCAGTTTTGCGGTTTTGGGTGCCCGTGGGCGGGGGATACCAAGGTGGTCCCCAAGCTCCTGCTCGATGGCGGCGGCGTAGGTGTTTTCACTCCTGCTGACGCGCCTGGTCTCGGCCCTGGTCGTGGTGCTGGGGGTTTGCACCCTGGTCTTCCTGCTGATTCACCTGGTGCCGGGGGACCCCGTCGAGGCGATGCTGGGGGAAAACGCCCAGGTGGCGGACCGGGAGGCCCTGCGTCAGGCCCTGGGTCTGGATCGGCCCCTGGGTGAGCAATATCTGGACTATCTCCAACGCCTGGCCCGTCTTGACCTGGGGCTGTCCTTTCAGGAGCGCCGGCCGGTGGCCGCCATCCTCGGCGAGCGCCTGCCGGCCACCCTGGAGCTGACCCTCGCCGCCCTGGCCCTGGCCCTGACCCTGGCCCTGCCCCTGGGGGTGCTGGCGGCGCGCCATCGCGGCAGCCCCCTGGACACGGGGGCCATGGGCCTCTCGCTGGTGGGTGTCTCCATCCCCAATTTCTGGCTTGGTCCCCTGCTGATCCTGGTCTTTTCCCTCTGGCTGGGCTGGACGCCGGTGAGCGGGCGCGAGGGGCCGGCCAGCCTGATCCTGCCCGCCCTGACCCTGGGCACGGGCATGGCGGCCATCCTGGCGCGCATGGTGCGGGGCAGCATCCTGGAGGTGCTGGGCGAGGACTATGTGCGTACCGCTCGCGCCAAGGGCTTGTCGGAGCGCCGGGTGCTCTGGGGGCATGCCCTACGCAATGCCTGGCTGCCGGTCCTGACCCTTATCGGCCTGCAGTTAGGCGGACTGCTCGGCGGGGCCGTCATCACCGAGACGGTCTTCGCCTGGCCGGGGGTGGGCAGTCTGCTGGTGGAGGCGATCCAGAGCCGGGATTACCCGGTGGTCCAGGCCTGCGTGCTGCTGGTGAGCCTGAGCTACGTGCTGGTCAATACCCTCACCGATCTGGTCTATGGCTGGGTCGATCCGCGCATCCATTGGCGCTCATGAGTGACCACCGCGCTGGGGCCGATACTGGGGCCGGTGCTGGGTCCGGTGCCGATTCTGGTGCCAGGGCCAAGGCTGGGGCCGAGACCGGGGCCAAGACCGGGGCCAAGACCGGGGGGCGGGCCTGGGGTTTGCCGGCGGCCTTCCTGCTCGGCTGGGCCCTACTCGCCCTGGCCGCGCCCTGGCTGCCCCTGACGCCGGACGCGGTCGATCTGCCGGGGATCCTGGCGGGTCCCGGCCCCGGGTCGCCGCTGGGGAACGACGATCTGGGCCGCCCCATCCTCGACCGGCTGCTGGTGGGGGCGCGGATCGCCTTTGTGGTGAGTTTCGGCGTCGTCGCCCTCTCCACCGTCATCGGGGTGCTGATCGGCGGGGTGGGGGCCTTCGCCGGCGGCTGGGTCGATCTGTTTCTCGTGCGCCTGATCGACGTCTTTCTCGCCTTCCCCGGGATCCTGCTGGCCATCGCCCTGGCGGGGATCCTCGGGCCTGGCATCGACAACCTCATCCTGGCCCTGTCCGCCACCGGCTGGGTGGGCTACGCCCGCCTGACCCGCGCCCAGATCCTGACCCTCAAGGAGCGGGATCATGTCCTGGCGGCCCGGGCCCTGGGGGTCGGCCCGGGGCGTATCCTGGTGCGTCACCTGCTCCCCCTGGCCCTGGCGCCGCTCATCGTCGAGGCGACCTTCGGCGTCGCCGGGGTGGTGGTCGCGGAGGCCGGGCTATCCTTTCTCGGCTTGGGGGTGCAGCCCCCCCAGGCCTCCTGGGGCAGCATGATCCGCGAGGGGGTCGGCTACATGCTGGTGGCACCCCATCTGGTGCTGGCCCCCGGTATCGCCATTGCCGCGGTGGTGTTCGCGATCAATCTTCTCGGGGACCGTCTGCGGGACTGGCTGGACGTGCGCCAGGCGGAATAGGGTGCGAAGGGGGCGGGAGCGGGCGTCGGCCCCGCCGCCCTGAACCCCTCATGATTTACCTGAGTGCCTTGGCTTTGAGGGCCTTGGCGCTGGCCCCCGTGTTTCCGGGTCGTTATGCTGGCGGCCTGGTCGTTAGCGCTCACCCCTGGAGGTCTTGGCATCATGTCCCTCGGTCCCGTCATCCTCGATCTCGAGGGGCCTGTACTCAGCGCGGAGGAGCTTGACCTGCTGCGCCAACCCGCGGTGGGTGGGGTCATTCTCTTCAGCCGCAACTTTCAGGACCCCGAACAGGTGGCGGCCTTGACGGCGGAGATTCATGCCCTGCGGGACCCCCATTTATTGATCGCCGTCGATCAGGAAGGGGGGCGGGTGCAGCGCTTCCGCTCGGGCTTCACCCCCCTGCCGCCGGCGGCCCGCTTCGGGGCCCTGGCCCAGCATCACCCCCATCAGGCCCGGCAGGCGGCGGAGGCGGTGGGCTGGCTCATGGCCGCCGAGTTACGCGCGGTGGGGGTGGATTTCAGCTTCGCCCCGGTGCTGGATCTGGACCGCGGCCTCAACACCGTCATTGGTGACCGCGCCTTCGCCGCTGGCGTGAATGCCGTCGCCGATCTGACCGCCGCCTGGTGTGACGGGGCGCGGGCTGCGGGCATGGCGGCGGTGGGCAAGCACTTTCCCGGGCATGGGGGGGTGGCCGCGGATTCCCATGCCGAACTGCCGGTCGACGAGCGCCACTACGAGGCCATCGCCAGTGACGATCTGGTGCCCTTCCAGCGCCTGATCCACCATGGCCTGGAGGCGGTCATGCCCGCCCATGTCCTCTATCCACGGGTCGATCCCCGGCCGGCGGGCTTCTCACCCTTCTGGCTCAAGGAGGTGCTGCGTCACCGGCTGGGTTTTCAGGGGGTCATCTTCAGTGACGACCTCAACATGGGGGCCGCCGCGGCGGGTGGGGGCTATGCCGACCGGGCCCGGGCCGCCCTGGCCGCCGGCTGCGATGTGCTACTGATCTGCCAGAACCGGCCGGCGGCCCTGGAGATCGTCGAGACGCTACGTCATCACGATGATCCCACCAGCCACCTGCGGTGTCTGCGCATGCATGGCCGTGGCCAGGTGGATCGTGCCCATCTGCATCTGGACCCCCGCTGGCAGCGGGGGGTGAGGGCGGCGGGCGCACTGTTGGAGACTCATTCCCTTGACCTGGCGCTCTGACTCATTACCCCTGGAGATGCCCCATGTCCCTGACCCCTGAAGCCTATGCCGCCGTCGCGGCCCGGGCCGAGTTGCTGATTAGCGGTGAAGAGGTGGAGCGGGCCCTGGACCGCATGGCCCGGGAGATCAGCCGTGACCTGGAGGCCAGCGATCCCCTGGTCCTGTGCCTGATGACCGGGGCCGTGATCGTCGCCGGGCGGTTGCTGCCGCGGCTGGATTTCCAACTCCGCCTGGGCTACCTCCATGCCACCCGCTACCAGGGCGCGACCCGAGGGGGTGATCTCGCCTGGGTCCATCGGCCCAGTGCCGATATCCACGACCGTCACATCCTGCTGGTGGATGACATCCTCGATGAGGGGCTGACCCTGGAGGCGGCCGTCCAGGCCTGTCGGGACGACGGCGCGGCCAGCGTCCGCTGCGCCGTGCTGGTGGAAAAGGACCGGGCGCGAAACTCCACCCTGCGTCCCGATTACGTCGGCATCCGCACCCCTGATCGTTACCTCTTCGGTTACGGCCTGGACTACCGGAATTATTTCCGCAACGCGGCGGGGATCTACGCGGTGGCGGAGGAGGATGCCGGCTAGGGCGGGTGGTGGGCCAGCGCGATGCCCACCCCCGGCCCCGCGTGTTGCCGCCCGGCCCGGACCCCGGGCCGTAGGGCATTTAATAAAAAGCTAATTAAATTATATACCTGTTGACATCGTGGGGTTTTTGGCGTACGAAAAGGGGCAAGCGGGGGCCCCGTCGCCCTAAACCTCCCGTGCGGGGACACGGGGAGTCTCCGCCACCGTTACCGTCCGCATAATGACTAGAAGACGAGAGGAGGATGGTCCCATGCACGACCTGGCCCACTATCACGACAGCCATGGCGAGCTACGGCAGATGATCGCCGATCTGCAGTCGCTCCTGACCCCTGACATGCTCAAAATCCGCCCCAACGCCAAGACGGCCTACCAGCTCCTGTGTGAGCTGGGGGCGAAGGTCAAGGCCCACCTCGGCGAGGAGGACCGTGGGGTCTATCCCAGCCTGCTCATCCACGAGGACCCGCGGGTCAAGTCCCTGGCCTGGGGGTTCATCAATGGCGAAAAGCCCCTGCGCCGCGCCTTCGACGAGTATCACCGCCGCTGGCTGAAGAATTGCGATTTCAACTTCACCCAGGAGTTCATCGACGAGAGCCGCGGCATCTTCCAGATGGTCGCCGAGCGCATCGACCGTGAGAATCAGGTCCTCTTTCCCAAACTGGTGGAGATCGGGCTCCTTCAGGAGGCCAGGGCCTGAATTCGGCCCCAGCCTGGTTTCCCGGTAAACTTCCCGGCTCATCATCGCCGGGGAGTACGTCATGAATCGTATCGCGGTTATCGGGGGCTCGGGTTTCAACCAGTTGCCGGGCCTGGTGGCCCTGGGGGAGGAAAACCCGGTCACCCCTTTCGGCCAGCCCTCGGCCCCCATCCAGCGTGGCCGCCTGGGCGACGCGGAACTGCTCTTCCTGTCCCGCCATGGGCTGGGTCATCGTATCCCCCCCCATCTAGTCAATTATCGCGCCAACCTCTGGGCGCTCAAGCAGTTGGGCGCGGAGCGGGTGGTGGGGCTAGCCGCCGTGGGGGGCATCCAGGCCCCCTATGCCCCCCGGGTCCTGGCGGTTCCGGTCCACCTGGTCGATTACACCCACGGCCGGGAACAGACCTTCCACGAGGGAGGGGATTCCGGTGTCGTCCATATCGACTTCACCTGGCCTTACTGCGAACCCCTGCGCGCCGAGTTGTTGCGGCTGGGCCGGGTATCGGGGATCGATCTGGTGGACGGCGGTACCCTGGGCGTGACCCAGGGCCCGCGCCTGGAGACCGCCGCCGAGATCCGCCGTCTGGAGCGGGACGGTTGCGACCTGGTCGGCATGACGGGGATGCCCGAAGCCGCCCTCGCCCGGGAGCTGGGGCTTTGCTATGCCAGCCTGGCCTTCGTCGTCAACTGGGCGGCGGGCAAGACCGATCAGGAGATCCTGTTCGCGGAGCTCGAGGCCAACATGGCGGCCTGCGTCGCGCCGATTCAGCGCCTCCTGACCGCCCTGGTGGTCCAGGTTACCCCTGTGGCGCCAGCAGCGTCACCGGCGCCGTAGCCCGTTATGGCGGGCATGGCGTAAAATCCCGCCCGCCATCCACCCCCTTTCTCACCCCTCTCCTCGGCCCGGGGGCCGCCGCCGTGAAGTTGACCGTCGAAGCCTTTCGCGCCTGGGACAACAAGTGCATCACCCTGCTCGGCATGTCCGGGGTAGGTAAGACCTATCTCTCCGGCCTGCTGCGCCGGCATGACTGGTTCCATTATTCCGGGGACTACCGCATTGGGACCCGCTACCTGGATGAGCACATCCTCGACCTCATCAAGGGCCAGGCCATGCAGGTCCCCTTCCTGCGCGACCTGTTGCGCCAGGACTGGATCTTCATCCGCAATAACATCAAGGTCGACGACCTGGGGCCGGTTCTGAGCTTTGTCGGCAAGCTGGGTAATCCGGAGCTGGGGGGGCTGGGTCTGGAGGAGTTCAACCGGCGCCAGGCTCTCTACCGGCAGGCGGAGATCGCCGCCATGCACGATGTGCCGGCCTTCAAGTGCAAGGCGCGGGAGATCTATGGCTACCGCCACCTGGTCAATGACGTCGGCGGTTCCCTGTGTGAACTGGAGGAGCCGGCGGTCATCGACCTCCTGGCCCGGGAGAGCCTGATTCTCTACATCCAGGTCCCGCCGGAGGATGAGATCAAGCTCATCCAGCGCGCCCAGGCCGATCCCAAGCCCCTCTATTACCGCCCGGCCTTTCTGGCGGCGGCGGTGAAGGACTTCCTCGCCGAACGTCGGCTCGAGTACGTGGCTGAGATCGATCCCGATGATTTCACCCGCTGGGTTTTCCCGCGCCTCTTCCATTCCCGGGTGCCCCGGTACGAGGCTATCGCCGGCCCCCACGGCTACACCCTCTCGTCCACCGAAGTGGCCCGGGTGCGGGACGAGCGGGACTTTCTTGACCTGGTCGAACAGGCCATCGCTCGCAAGGGCGGAGCCGGATAGCCAATCCTCGCCCGGGCCAGTCGGAACGGGACAGGTTCAACGGCTTACCCCTGACCCGCCACCGACCGCCGGCATTCGCCTCCTGACCACCGCGATTCCCGCCCGATACAAGATCTAGGCCCCCTGACACCGGCCCCGCGGGCCCCATCACCAACCCGTTCCGGATTCACCCATGCCCATCGTCGCCCATAACGACCTCCCCACCTTCGCCCGCCTGCGTGCCGAGGGGCAGAACATCCTCGACCCCCGCCGGGCCCTGCATCAGGACATCCGCGAGCTACATATCGGCCTGCTCAACATGATGCCGGACACGGCCCTGGCCGCCACCGAACGCCAGTTCTTTCGCCTGGTCGGCCAGAGCAACCAGATCGCCCAGTTCTACGTCCATCCCTTCAGCCTGGATACCCTGCCGCGGGGCCCCGAGGCGCGGGCGCATATCGAGCGCTACTACGAGTCCTTCGACCGGATCCGGGACGAGGGTCTGGATGCCCTGATCATCACCGGCGCCAACGTGACCCATCCCGACCTCTCCAACGAAGCCTTCTGGGAACCCCTGCGGGCGGTGGTCGATTGGGCGCTGGAGAACGTCACCTCCACCCTCTGCTCCTGTCTTGCCACCCATGCGGTCCTACAGTTCCGCTACGGGCAGCACCGCTACGGACTGCCGGCCAAGAAGTGGGGGGTCTACCCCCACCGGGTGGTGGACCGTCGCCATCCGCTGGTGGAGAACGTCAATACCCTCTTCGATGTGCCCCATTCCCGCTTCAACGAGATCGGCCGCCAGCAGTTCGACGCCGCCGGGCTACGGGTCCTCGCGGAAAGCGACCAAGCGGGGGTCCACCTGGCGGTGAGCGAGGACGGCTTTCGCCTGGTTTTTTTCCAGGGCCACCCGGAATACGACACCGTCTCCCTACTCAAGGAATACAAGCGGGAGGTCGGCCGCTTCATCAAGGGTCAGCGCGCGGATTACCCCCCCTTTCCCGAGCACTATATCCGGCTGCGGGACCGCGCCATCCTCGAGGAGCATCGTCAGCGCATTCTCACCGCCCTCGACCGCGGCCAGACACCGCCCGAGGTGCCGGAGGCCCGCGTCGCCGCTTCCCTGGACAACACCTGGCATGACACCGCGGAGGGGGTGGTCGGCAACTGGATGGGGGTCATCTATCAGGTCACCAACAGCGACCGCCGCCTGCCGTTCATGCCCGGGGTCGACCCCGCGGATCCCCTGGGTCTGGGCCGTTCTGAGCAGGCATCCGTCCTCGGGAAACCCGTACGGGAAAGTCTTTAGTCGCCGTCTCCCGCCGTCAAGGCCGGCACCAGGGCCTGGCCGCAGGCGCGGCAGAGATAGCGTTGGCCACGCTGGATGCGGTGGTGGCGGATGCTGGTCAGGAGGTGGGAGCGGCAGCCGCAGCGGTAGGGGAAGCGGTCCAGGGTTCGGGTTTGCAGGTCGCTGACATCGTAATCGTGACAGCGCGTCGGCGGGACGCCGAAAAGGCGCATGATGGCCCGCCACTCGGCCCCGTGGGGGTGAATGCGGGGGCCGTGGCGGTGAAAGGCGATGACGTGGGCGACCTCATGGGGGACGGTGCGGGCCAGAAAGTCCTCGCCATGGCGCGCCAGCAGGGCGGGGTTGTAACGCACCGTCCAGATCTGCCCCGTCTGGCGCCGGACCTGGCCGGCCCCGCGGCCCCGCAGGTCGCAGCGGATATCCACCCGCGGCGTCGACAGACCATAGTGTCGGGCGGCACGCTCCAGCAGGGTCCGGGTGCGGGTTCCCGCCAGGAGGATGAGCGGCTCCAGGGGCTGACGCGGGCTGGGGGAATGTGCCCCGTCCAGGTTCTGCGCGTGGGGCGGGGATGAAGGGTTAAGGGCAGGGGGCATGGACTCTTTCGCGGGGCGGGGCAATGGCTGGGAAAGTAACGGCTGAAGGCCAATGGCTAAAGGATGAATGCTGACATATATTCCGGCGCCGTCTTGCCCAGGGGCGGAAAGGGACGTATTATGCCAGCGATTGGAACGGGGTTCCTGAGGGAGCTCTGACCGACCAGGACCCCGGAACCGGGGTTTTTTTTGGTTTCTCGTTTTTTCGTGACCCCGGCGCCTTGGGTGGCCAGGGTCCTGACGCAGCGAGTGGGCCTCAAGGCCCATTTTTTGTTTATGACCCCTTTTCGTTCATTGCGATCGTAGCGGCGGCGGATGACGCATTCGGCACACAAATTGGCGGAACTGGCCCGGTCGGTCGTCGAACCCATGGGCTACGAACTGGTCGGCGTGGAACAGGCCCAGCGCGGCGGTAGCCATGGGGGGGCCGTGCTGCGCGTCTACATCGACGCCGAACAAGGCATCAACCTGGACGATTGCGCCGCCGTCAGTCACCAACTCAGCGGGGTGCTGGACGTGGAGGACCCCATTCCGGGCCACTACGATCTAGAGGTCTCCTCTCCGGGGCTGGACCGCCCCCTCTTCGGCGTGGGGCACTACGAGCGCTTTCGCGGTCGGCGCGCCAAGGTGCGACTGGGCGCCAAGCTGGAGGGCCGCCGCCATTTCGAGGGCCTGCTGGCCGGCGTGGTCGGTGATTGCCTGCGCCTGGAGGGCGAGGGCAGGATGTTCGAGCTGCCCCTGGCCATGATCGAGTCCGCGCGGCTCGTGCCGGAATTTTAGCCAGCCGGAACCCGGCGTGGCATCAGACCTGGCGATGAACCGCACCCTGACTGAGCCTGAACGTTGATTCGGGAATAGGTGAATGAGTAAAGAAATTCTGTTAGTGGTCGAGGCCGTCTCCAACGAGAAGGATGTCCCCAAGGAGGTCATCTTCGAGGCCATGGAGGCCGCCCTGGCCACGGCCACCCGCAAGAAGCTGGGTGGCGAGGCGGATGCCCGCGTGGCGATCGACCGCGCGACCGGCAATTACCAGGCCTTCCGGCGCTGGGAGGTAGTCGCGGACCCCGATAAGGGTGAGGAGGTCGAGCTGCCTGATTGCCAGCTCGTCTTGTCCGCGGCCCAGGCGCTTGACCCCGGGCTTCAGGTCGGGGACTACGTCGAGGAGGCCATCGAGATCGAACTCGGTGGCCGCATCGCCGCCCAGGCCGCCAAGCAGGTCATCGTCCAGAAGGTCCGCGACGCCGAGCGCGCCAAGGTGGTGGAGGCCTACCAGGACCGTAAGGGTGAACTGGTCACCGGCCTGGTCAAGAAGGCCGAGCGCGGCACCATCATCCTCGACCTGGGGGGCAACGCCGAGGCCCTGATCCCCCGCGATCAGGTCATCCCCCGGGAGTCTGTCCGCCCCGGTGACCGGTTGCGCGGCTATCTCTACGAGGTCAGCGCCCAGCCCCGGGGCCCCCAGTTGCTGGTCAGCCGCACCCGGCCTGAGCTGCTCATCGAGCTCTTCAAGCTGGAGGTGCCGGAGGTCGGGGAGGGCATCATCGAGATCCTGGGCGCCGCCCGGGACCCGGGCTCCCGCGCCAAGATCGCCGTGCGCAGCCGTGATCCCCGCATCGACCCGGTCGGGGCCTGCGTGGGTATGCGGGGCTCCCGGGTCCAGGCGGTCTCCAACGAGCTCAACGGCGAGCGGGTCGACATCATCCTCTGGAACGACAACCCGGCCCAGTACGTCATCAACGCCATGTCCCCGGCTGACGTGGTGTCCATCGTCATCGACGAGGACGCCAATTCCATGGACGTGGCGGTCAAGGAGGAGAACCTCTCCCAGGCCATCGGCCGCGGCGGGCAGAACGTCCGCTTGGCCAGTCAGCTCACCGGCTGGCATCTCAACGTCATGAACGAGGCCGAGGCCGCCACCAAGAGCGAGCAGGAGTCCCGCAAGCTCCTGGAGACCTTCATGGAACAGCTCGACATCGACGAGGAGGTGGCGACGGTCCTGGTGGAGGAGGGCTTCACCAGCATCGACGAGGTGGCCTACGTGCCCCTGGCGGAGATGCTGGCCATCGCCGAGTTCGACGAGGACGTGGTCACCCAGTTGCGCGAACGGGCCAAGGACGCCCTGCTGACCCGGGCCATCGCCAGCGAGGAGACCCTCGATGGCGAACCGGCGGCCGATCTGCTGGCCCTGGAGGGCATGGACGAGGCCCTGGCCTTTTCCCTGGCCAGCAAGGGAATCCGCACCCTGGACGATCTGGCGGAGCAGTCCGTGGATGAACTGGTGGAGGCCACGGGACTGGATGGCGACAAGGCGGCCCAACTCATCATGAAGGCCCGCGAACACTGGTTTACCGAGGAGGCGGGCGTCTAACGCCGGAGGCCACACCGAATGAGTGAAGTTACGGTCAAACATCTCGCCGGTATCGTGGGCATTCCGGTCGAACGTCTGCTGAGTCAATTACAGGATGCGGGGATCGCCGTCACCGACCCCGATTCCCAGCTCAGTGAGCAGGAGAAGATCCAGCTCCTGACCTATCTGCGCCGCAGCCACGGCAAGCAGGACACGGCCGAGGCCGCCGCGGCCCCCAGTCGCGTCACCCTCAAGCGCAAGTCCGTCAGCGAACTGCGTCAGCCCGCGGTGGCCCCCCGCTCACCGGGAGGCCCCCGGACCGCTGCCCCGGCGCCCCGGGCCAAGACGGTCAGCGTCGAGGTGCGCAAGAAGCGGGTCTACGTCAAGCGCCCGGGGGTCGGCGAGGGCGAGGCGCCGGTCGCTACCCCCGCGCCCGTAGCCCCCGCCCCGGCCGCGGCGCCGGCAGCGGTCCCGACCCCCACCCTTGCGCCCGCGCCTGCGCCGGCCCCCGCGCCGACGCCGGTCGAGGCCACGCCCGCGCCCCTCGCCCCAGCCGCGCCCGCGCCCGCGCCCCGGGCGCCAACCGCTGCCCCGGCCCGCCCGGCGGCCACCGAGACCCGCCGTCGGGCCGAGCCCCCGCGGCCGCGGATCGACGAGGCCCGGCGCCGTAGTGAGCTTGAGGCCCGCCGCGCCGAGGTCGAGGCCCGGCGCTACGCCGATCTCGAGGATCAGGAACGCCAGGCCCGCGAGGAGGAAGCCCGTCGCCGGGCGCAGGAGGAACTGCGGCGTCAGGCCGAGGCGGAGGCCCGCCGCCTGGCGGAGGAAGAGGAACGCCGCCGCGCCGAGGAAGAGGCCAAGGCCCGTCTGGTGGAGATCGAGGCGGAAGTCCTTGCAGAGGAAGAGGACGAAGAATCCCTGGCCCGCGCCAAGGCGCGCAAGGAGGAGGGCGCTAAGGCCGAGCCCAAGCCCCTCAAGATCGTCAAACCCCGCGTCGAGACCACCGAGAAGGAGAAGTCCGTCAAGAAGGCGGCGCGCAAGGACTCCCTGCGGGATCGCGACATCCTGCCCCTGGTGGCGGAGTACGAGGAAGAGGCGGGCGGCGGCCCGGCCGGCGGCCGGGGCGTGCGGCGCAAGAAGCGCATGGGCAAGCCCCAGCTCCAGGACAAGCACGGCTTCCAGCGCCCGACCATGAAGGTGGTCCGGGAGGTGGAGATCCCGGAGTCCATCACCGTCGGCGAACTGGCGGCGCGCATGTCCGTCAAGGCCAGCGATGTCATCCGCGAGCTGTTCAAGCAGGGCATGATGGTCACCATCAACCAGACCCTGGATGCGGATACCGCCAGCCTGCTGGTGGAGGAGATGGGCCACAAGGCCATCGCCGCCAAGCGCGAGGACGTCGAGGACGCCCTGATGAAGGAGCTGGAGCGGGAGCTGGGCGAACTGGCCCAGGAGCCCCGGCCACCGGTGGTCACCATCATGGGCCATGTCGACCACGGCAAGACCTCCCTGCTCGACTACATCCGCCGCACCAAGGTGGCGGCGGGCGAGGCCGGCGGCATCACCCAGCACATTGGTGCCTATCACGTGAAGACGGCGCGGGGCATGGTGTCCTTCCTCGACACCCCCGGCCACGCCGCCTTCTCCGCCATGCGCGCCCGCGGCGCCCAGGTCACCGACATCGTCATCCTGGTGGTGGCGGCGGACGACGGGGTCATGCCCCAGACGGTGGAAGCCATCCAGCATGCCCGCGCCTCCAAGGTGCCGATCGTGGTCGCCATCAACAAGATGGACAAGCCCGCGGCCAACCCGGACCGGGTCATGCAGGAGCTGACCCAGCACGAGGTGGTAGCCGAGGAGTGGGGTGGCGACACCATGATGGTTCAGGTCTCCGCCAAGTCGGGCCTGGGCATCGACGATCTGCTCGACGCCGTGCTCTTGCAGGCGGAGGTCCTGGAGCTCAAGGCCCCGGTCTCCGGTCCGGCGCGGGGCGCGGTGGTCGAATCCAGTCTCGACAAGGGCCGTGGCCCGGTGGCCACCATCCTGGTTCAGGCCGGCACCCTCCACCAGGGTGACATGATCGTCACCGGCACCGAGTTCGGCCGGGTACGGGCCATGTTCGACGAGACCGGCCGCCTGGTAAAGGAGGCCGGACCGTCCATCCCGGTCCAGGTCCTGGGGCTGTCCGGTACCCCCAACGCCGGCGACGAGGTGGTGGTGGTGGCCGATGAGCGCCGCGCCCGTGAAGTCGCCGCCCTGCGCGCCGGTCGCGAGCGGGCCTCGCGGTTCGAGGACCAGAAGGTCGCCAGCCTCGATCAGCTCTTTTCCCAGCTCAAGGAGGGCGAGGCCAAGACGGTCAACATCGTCCTCAAGGCCGATGTCCAGGGCAGCATGGAGGCCCTGCGCGACAGCCTCAACAAGCTGTCCACGGACGAGGTCAAGGTGGTCATCGTCGCCGCCGGGGTGGGGGGCATCACCGAGTCCGACGCCAACCTGGCGGTGACCTCGAACGCCATCCTGCTCGGCTTTAACGTCCGCGCCGACGCCGCCGCCCGCCGGGTGGTGGAGGACAAGGGCCTCGATCTGCGCTACTACAGCATCATCTACGAGTTGCTGGACGACGTGAAGAAGGCCCTGTCCGGTCTGCTCAGCCCGGAGGTGACCGAGTCCATCATCGGCCTGGCCGAGGTGCGCGACGTCTTCCGCTCCTCCAAGTTCGGCGCCATCGCTGGCTGCATGGTGGTGGAGGGCGTGGTCAAGCGCAACAACCCCATCCGCGTGCTGCGCGACAACGTGGTCATCTACGAGGGGGCCCTGGAGTCCCTGCGCCGCTTCAAGGAGGATGCCGGCGAGGTCAAGGCGGGCATGGAGTGCGGCATCGGCGTCAAGAACTACAACGACGTGCGGGTTGGCGACCACATCGAGGTCTTCGAGCGCACCGTGCGTAAGCGTGAGCTCTGAGTCTTGGCCGCCATGAACGATTTGAGCCCGGCGGGGCAACCGGGCGAGTCATGAAGGAATTTGACCGCACCGAGCGCATTGGCGCGGAACTGCGGCGGGAGCTGGTCGCCATCCTGCGCGACGAGGTCCGCGACCCGCGCCTGCACCGCGTGACCCTCCAGGAGGTGCGCGTCAGCCGTGACCTGTCCTGGGCCAAGGTCTATTTCACCTGCTTCCCCCTGGACGAGGGCAGCCAGGAACAGGCCAGGCTGCTCAACGGCAAGCTCGCCGGTTTCCTCCGCGCCCAACTGGCGCGGCGGGTGCGGTTGCGGACCATCCCGCAACTGCACTTCGAACATGACGAGTCCATCGCCCGGGGCGAGCACCTCACGCACCTCATCGACGAGGCCCTCGCCTCCGGTCAGGGGGACGGCGCGGTGGCCGAAGCGGCCCAGGACGTGGGGCCGGCGGCGGCCATGACCCCGGCGGCCGGGAACCCCGCGGGGGTGGACGCGGGGCCGAGCCGCGACGAGCCGGGGAGCGGGGGGCGAGGTTCCGCCCCGCCTGCCAGCGCCGGGGGCGGCTGACCTCAGGGCTGGCCGTCTCATCGGCACTTCCTTTCCGTTTTCCGTTTACTGAAGGACAAACGATCCATGGGGCGTCGGCGTAAGCACGGCCGTGACATCGATGGCATCCTGCTGCTCGATAAACCGCTGCACCTGTCCTCGAACGAGGCCTTGCAGCGGGTCAAGCGACTCTATCAGGCCAACAAGGCGGGGCACACTGGCAGCCTGGATCCCCTGGCGACCGGTCTCCTGCCGGTTTGTCTGGGGGGCGCGACCAAGTTCTCCACCTATCTCCTCGATGCCGACAAGCACTATCGGGTGCGTATCCGGCTGGGGATCACCACCACCACGGCGGACGCCGAGGGCGAGGTCCTGGAGACGCGCCCGGTGGTGGGGGTCGACGAGACCCGGCTGCAGGCGGTCATGGCGCGGTTCCTGGGCCCCATCGAGCAGCTTCCGCCCATGTACTCGGCGGTCAAGCATCAGGGGGAGCGCCTCTACAAGCTGGCGCGCCAGGGGATCGAGGTCGAGCGCCAGCCGCGGACGGTGACCATCCACCGCATGGTGTTGATCGACCTGGCCCTGCCGGAGCTGGAACTGGACGTTCATTGTTCCAAGGGCACCTATGTCCGCACCCTGGCCGAGGATATCGGCGCCGAGCTCGGTTGTGGCGGACACGTCATCGGCCTGCGCCGCACCGGGGTCGGGCCCTATGTCGAACCCGAGCGGCGCTTCGTGACCCTGGAGGAGATCGAGGACCTCATCGCCGCCGAGGAGGACCCCTATCCCGCCCTGGACAGCCTGCTCCTGCCCCTGGAGAGCGCCCTGGAGCATTGGCCGGCGGTGCGCCTGACGGCGGATGCCGCCTTCTATCTGCGCCAGGGGCAGGCGGTGCTGGTGCCCCAGGCCCCCACCGCGGGGTTGGTGCGGCTCTACGACCCCTCCCGCCACTTCCTCGGTGTCGGCTGCATCCTCGATGATGGCAAGGTCCAGCCCAAGCGCCTGCTCTAGCGGCGGGGTATAATTTTCACCGCTGGCGGGCGGGTGCCCGCCGGCTTTTTTAACGGCCTGGCCCCCTGATCTCATTGTCGGAGGGTCGGCGGCAACCACCGCCCCGGGCTTTAATTGCGTCACACCTTCACGGGAGGCAGACAACATGGCAATGAGCGCAGCCGACAAAGCCAAGGTCATTCAGGATTATCAGCGTGCCCCGGGCGACACGGGTTCCCCCGAGGTCCAGGTGGCCCTGCTGACCGCCCGCATCCTCGACCTCAGCGGTCACTTCGCCCAGCACAAGGGCGACCATCACTCCCGCCGCGGCCTGGTGCGGATGGTGAATTCCCGCCGCAAACTGCTGGACTACCTCAAGGGCAAGGACCTGGACCGCTATCGCGCGCTGATTGGTCGCCTGGGTCTGCGTCGCTGAGCCGCTTGTCAGGGCTCCGTTCCGACGCCGGGATCACCGGCGTTGGACCTGCCGTCTCTCGCACCCCCCGCGCTGGCGCGGGGAGGTGTTCACCTCCTAGCTCGGCGCGCCACCGGGGGCCAGGCCCCCGGGTGCCGCCCGGCGGCAACCCGTTTGGCGTTGGCCCGCTCCGCGCCGGCGCCTTCAGGCCGCTCCATTCGGGCCCCGCGTCCCGGCCCGCACCAGCCCCGAGGAACCCCCAGTGACTCCCATCAAAAAAACCTTCCAATTCGGCGCCCAGACCGTGACCCTGGAGACGGGCGAGATCGCCCGCCAGGCCGATGGCGCCGTGCTGATCAACGTCGATGACACCGTGGTCCTGGTGACCGTGGTCATCGACAAACGTGCCACCGAGATCAAGGACTTCCTGCCCCTGACCGTGGACTATCAGGAGAAGACCTACGCCGCGGGCCGCATCCCCGGCGGCTTCTTCCGCCGCGAGGGGCGCCCGAGCGAGAACGAGATCCTCACCTCGCGCCTTATCGATCGGCCGATCCGTCCCCTCTTCGCCGAGGGCTTTGGCCGCGAGGTGCAGATCATCGCCACGGTCAAGTCCCTCAATCCCGCCGTCAACCCGGAGGTGCCGGCCATGATCGGCGCCTCGGCGGCCCTGGCCATCTCCGGCGCGCCCTTCAACGGCCCCATCGCCGCCGCGCGGGTGGGCTACAAGAACGGCGAATACCTCCTCAACCCTGCCGTCGTCGGCCTGGGCCCCGACAGCGATCTGGACCTGATCGTCGCCGGGACCGAGCACGCCGTCCTGATGGTCGAGTCCGAGGCCCGGGGCCTGTCGGAGGAGGTCATGCTCGGCGCCGTGCTCTTCGGCCATGAGCAGATGCAGGTGGCCATCCAGGCCATTCGCGAGCTGGCCGCCGAGGTCAACAAGAAGCCCCTGGCCTGGACCCCGGCCGAGACCAACCCGGCCCTGGCCGCCGCCGTCGAGGCCATCGCCGCCGAGCGCTTGGGTGAGGCCTATCGCATCAAGGAAAAGATGGCCCGCTACGAGGCCCTGGACGCCATCCGCACCGAGCTCTACGCCGAGCTGAGCGGCGAGGGCACCACCTGGACCCAACCCCAGGTCTACGGCGCCATCGAAAGGCTGGAGAGCCAGATCGTTCGTGGCCGGATCCTGGCCGGCGAGCCACGCATCGACGGCCGCGACACTCGGACCGTCCGCCCCATCACTATCCGCACCGGCGTCCTGCCGCGCACCCATGGTTCCGCCCTCTTCACCCGCGGCGAGACCCAGGCCCTGGTGGTCACCACCCTCGGCACCGAGCGCGACTCCCAGATCATCGACGCCCTGGAGGGGGAGCGGAAGGAACCCTTCATGCTCCACTACAACTTCCCGCCCTTCTGCGTCGGCGAGATCGGCCGCATCGGCAGTCCCAAGCGCCGGGAGATCGGCCACGGGCGCCTGGCCAAGCGCGGCATCCTCGCCTGCATGCCCAACATCGACGAGTTCCCCTACTCGGTGCGCGTGGTCTCCGAGATCACCGAGTCCAACGGTTCCAGCTCCATGGCCAGCGTCTGCGGCACCAGCCTGTCGCTGATGGATGCCGGCGTGCCCATCAAGGGCGCCGTGGCCGGCGTGGCCATGGGCCTGATCAAGGAGGGTGACCGTTTCGCCGTCCTCACCGACATCATGGGCGACGAGGACCACCTGGGCGACATGGACTTCAAGGTCGCCGGCACCGCTACTGGCATCAACGCCCTGCAGATGGACATCAAGATTGAGGGCATCACCAAGGAGATCATGGAGCAGGCCCTGGCCCAGGCCAAGGAGGGACGGCTGCACATCCTCGGCGAGATGAACAAGGTCATCGGCGCCCACCGCGCCGAGATGTCCGAGCACGCCCCGCGCATCATCGAGTTCAGGATCCACCCGGAGAAGATCCGCGACGTCATCGGCAAGGGCGGCTCCGTCATCCGCGCCATCACCGAGGAGACCGGGGCCACCATCGACATCAACGACAATGGCCTGGTGAAGATCTTCTCCGTGGTCAAGAGCGCCGGCGAGGAGGCCAAGCGCCGCATCGCCCTCATCACCGCCGACGTCGAAGTGGGCGCGATCTACGAGGGCCGGGTGGCGCGGCTTATGGACTTTGGTGCCTTCGTCACCATCCTCCCGGGCCGCGATGGGCTGGTGCACATCTCCCAGATCAGCGACGAGCGCGTCCAGAACGTCAGCGACAAGCTGGCGGAGGGTGACGTCGTCCGCGTCAAGGTCCTGGAGGTGGACAAGCAGGGCCGCATCCGCCTGAGCATGAAGGCCATCGATCAGGCCTGATCGCCAGCCATAAATCTTTAGCGGTGAAAAAGGGGCCATCAGGCCCCTTTTGCACTTTCCTCGGTTACGTGGGAATTAGAGACGATGGCCGCTGAACTGGGCGTGGCCCTCGCAAAAGCACCGGATTATCCGGCGCGGGTGCTCTCAGGCGGGACGTGCGGCAGTTCAGAACTTGGTCACGACGACGTTGACGCCATCCTCGGTGCCCAGATCGAAGGTATTGCCGTTCAACCGGGTGACCGAGCCGATCATCTCGGCGACGTAGGCCGGATCAGCGGCGGCGTTGATCACCAGGCCGTTACCCTGGCCATCGGCGACCACCAGGGTCGCGGCATCGGGCCGGCTGATGGAGATCCCCTCGGCGGGGGAGAGGATGCTGAGATCGGCGTTCAGGAACTGCACCCGCAGGGCGGAGGGGTCGCGGTTGGCCTCCACCAGGGCATCGGCGGCATCGACGGCGCCGCTCTTGACCTTGTCCACCACCACCGCCGCGGTGGCCTTGGCCTTGGCGGCGAGTTCCTGGGCCTTCTCGCTGGAGGCGGCCTCCTTGACGGCGGCCACGGCCTTATCGAGTTGTTCTTTCCAGTTCATGATCGGGAGATCCTCTTGGCAGGGGTTGGGATGAAGCGGAATCCAGCCTCCACCCGGGAGGCCATGGGTATTAAAGTAGTGACTCCAGCCTGTTTTGCCTAGTGCTCAGCGCGCAGTTGTCACCTTTACCTTGGAGGCCGTAGACCTGGCAGCCTGCCAGACTTTCGCTGTAACACCCATAACTTGAATAACCTGCTACACATAACAGCTGAGCGACCCTGTGCAAAAGGATGAATCGATGCCTATTGTCATCTTCACTGATAGCGAACGCTCATCAAGCTGTTTGTTGTGACCCTTTAGTTCCAAGTTCGGACATAGACACCTTGTCTAAGGCCGTCGGCTGTGGATCATGAAGCGGTCATTGACTTCGGCGCTTAGAGCGCAAGGCAATCGGCTATTGGCTGTTCAGAGACCACAACGCGCATCTCCGCTCCAAGCCCTTCTGATTTCATCGTCGGTTTGGGCACTATGCTCAGAGCATGAGTCAACCTCTACTTGCAGAATGGCCTCCCGCGATGAGTTGGGCGCAACGCCTCAAACGGGTCTTGGGTATCCAGATAGAGACCTGCCCGACCTATGGTGGGTCCGTGCGTATCATGGCCAGAATCCAAGCTCCAGTGGTTATTGAGTAGCTCGTCTCCCACCTAGACGCGCAAGCGCTAGCACCCGCAGCCGCGATCGGGCCGCCCTGCCGGGCATCGCCAGACCGATCTTCCAGACCAAGTACAGCCCATCTCTCCAAAAAAAGAAAAGTCGCTCAAAGAGCCAACGCTTGTTAGGCATTAGAAAGTGCTAGGACGTCTTGACGGGCGGCATTAGGTCACTTAACTTCAAGTTATTTCTGATTGATTTTTCATTGGCTCACGCTGCAGCCAGTAAGCCATCTTCCTTTTTCCTCCCAACCTGTTGATGCCGAATAGGAACTACCGGACTGGCGTTTGGAAGATTCGTCGGATATGCCATGTGAATGATCCATGAACCGTGAATCACGTCAGAGAGTGTACGACTGGCTTCGCCAGTGTCTAATCGGCCCCGAGACTGACGCAAGGTCTAGGGACGGTAGCCCACCCTCCGGATGGCAAGAACTGCGCGGCATTCGCCCCCTCGATCGCTACCAGACCGGCATTTTATTCCCGGTATCCAACGACGACACCGGTCTCGATCCGGCTGATCCGGACAGCGAAGACGAGGATTCCCTAGCAGGCGAAAAGGATGGAGACGGAGATGGCGCCGAGGCCACCGGTCTCAGCCGGCCCAAGCGCAGGGTCGTACCACCCTCCTCGGTGGGGTTTTCGTTTTTCGTCCATGGCGAGATGGTCGAGATCCAGCTGATCCCGGCGGCGGTCGTTTACGACCGCGGTGAGGAGCGCGATGCCGCCGGAAGATTCACCTCCGAGACCTGGATGCCAAGGCCGTTCGGCAGCGGCGGCAATGAGGCCATTACCATCGCCGCACCGACTTGCCCCCGGAGTCCGCCACTGCGCCAACCAGTCTTCGACGGCCGGGCCGAGCTGTTCGTCCTGTGGCGCCGCCAAATCAATGGTTGGCTCGTCACTATCTCCCTTAGCAATACCCAGCGCATCGACGACGCAGGTACCGGTGGCGGACCCGGCGACAGACGCGACGAGCAGCATGCTGATGCAAGCGCCTTGTTTGGGGTCGAACTTACGTGCCAGGTACTTAAAGGCATTGTCGGCCCTTATCCGCGCACGGACCTGGCATTGTTGAGCGACGAGGAGCGTGAGCTGGAGCTGCGCTATCGCAATCATGTCATCTATGCGGTCGGCCACGGTGCCGCTGTGGATTGGAGCCTGACGGATGGTCGGGTCACTAGCATCCGCACCGAATTCCTGCCCTGCGTGGAGGTGCCCAGGGTCGATCCGGAGGCGGGCAAGGCGGATGGCGCCGCACTGAGGGTCGATGACCTGGCAGGCATTCTCACGCATCGGGATGCGATCTGCGCCGCGCTTGACCGCTTCGTCGCTTGCTATGGTCAATGGATCGATGCACAACAGGCAGAGTGCGCGACCCTTGGTCCCGACCTGAGACCCAGCGGCGAGCGCGTGGTGGCGCGCATGCGTCGGGCCGCCGAACGTATGCAGGCCGGCGTCGACCTGCTTCGTGAAGACGACACTGCTGCTCGCGCCTTCGGCCTCGCCAATCTGGCGATGGCCCGCCAGATGCGCCAGGCATTCCTGATGCAAGGGGGCGCCAAGAAGCGGCAAGCACAGCGCAATGACAAGGCGCCGACTTGGCGCCCATTCCAGCTCGCTTTCCTGCTGCTCGCCATCAAGTCTGCGGCCGACGAGGACGCTCCGGAGCGCGATATCCTGGACCTGATCTGGTTCCCTACTGGGGGTGGCAAGACCGAGGCTTATCTTGGACTGATGGCCTTCGTCATCTGGTATCGGCGGCTTCGTTACAAAGCCAGCGGCGGCGGTACCACGGTGCTCATGCGCTATACCCTGCGGCTGTTGACTAAAGACCAGTTCCTGCGCGCCGCCCGGCTCATCTGCGCCATGGAACTGATGCGCCGGGAGCAGCCCAAATTGCTCGGAGACGAACCCGTCACGCTAGGGCTCTGGGTCGGTGGAGCATTGAGCCCCAACCGATTCGAGGACGCCAAGCAACTTTTGGAGCAGGCTATCGAGAACCGGGAGACCCAACCGCCGAGCCTGCTGGTGCTGGAGAAATGCCCCTGGTGTGAATCGCCGCTTGACCTGCGTAAGGGCTTCGATGCCGGAGACCAGCACTTCCACTTTCGCTGCACGAACCGCGATTGCGCGTTCGGTGTCTCGGACGACGGCCTCCTGCCCTGCAATGTCGTCGACTCAGCCCTCTACAAGACACCTCCGACCCTGTTGCTCGCAACCATCGACAAGTTCGCCCGCCTGGCCTGGGAGGAGGATACCTCGGCCTTCTTCGGTCGCGACGGGAATCGGCCGCCAGAACTGATCATCCAGGACGAGCTGCACCTGATTGCAAGCGCCTTGGGCTCCATCGCCGGCCTGTACGAGGCCGGGCTGGACACCGTGCTGCGGGCACGCGGCATGCACCCGAAATATGTCGCCTCCACCGCGACCATCCGGATGGCCGCCGAGCAGGTGGAGCGCCTCTACGGTCGCCAGCGGCTCTATGGCGATGGTCAAGATGACCGCGAGGCCGCGATCTTCCCGCCGCCGGGCCTGAATGCCGAAGACGCTTATTTTTCCCGCACCGTGCCCGCCACGGACGACAAGCCCGGCCGGCTCTACATTGGCTATCTGGCCCCCGCCCGCAATCGCCAACGTTGCCTGGCACCGCTCGCCGCCGCACTGCTTGCCGCACCGGAGGCCTTGTTCGGCAACGCAACGGCCGACCGCGAGGCCCTGCTCGATGCCTGGTGGACCCTTCTCATCTACCACGGCAGCCTGAAGGGCGTCGGCGTCAGCCGTAATGCCCTGCGCGATATCGAGAATGGAATCGATCGCCTGCGTCGAGAATGGCTGGAGCTAAAGGATCCCGCCGACGTCGAAGGTGGCTCCGGTCTGGGGCCCGAACCCTGGCGCGGCCAACTCGTCGAGCCGGATCGGATCGCGCACCTGACCAGCCACATGTCTGCCGACGAGAACGCCCGTGCCTTCGCGCGGCTGGCGCGATCCCGCGACGACCTCGAGGCCCTGGACCTCGCCCTCGCGACCAACATGATCTCGGTGGGACTGGACGTCTCCCGGCTGGCGGCGATGATCATCAACGGCCAGCCGCTGACCACCGCCGAATACATCCAGGCCAGCTCCCGGGTCGGCCGTGGCGCCGTGCCCGGCATCGTCATCACCAACTACTACCGTGACCAGGCCCGCAGCTTGTCCCACTACGAGAGCTTCCGCGCCTATCACGAGGCCTTCTACCGCTTTGTCGAGCCCACCAGCGTCACGCCCTTCACCTATCAAGCCCGTCGACGTGCCCTGCATGCCGCCCTGGTGATTTCTGTGCGCCACGCGAGCGATGACCTCACCGCCAACGCCCGCGCGGCGTCCTTCGACCCGACCAAACCCGAGACGGCCAAGGTCATCGAGCTGCTGATCCAACGCTGCCGCGACGCAGACCCGGAGCGCGGCGACGTGACCGAGGCCGATCTCCACCGCCTGGTCAGAGAGTGGGCCGCCTTGGCGGCACGCGCCGCCAAGCAGGAGCAGGCCCTCTGCTACAAGGGTTCCAATCGCGACAGGCGCGGCCTATGTCTGCTCTACGCCCACGACGACCGGCACAAAGGTGAATGGCCGACGTTGCACAACATGCGCAACGTCGAAAATACATCGGTCATTCGGATCTTGTGAAGCGGCATATCCCAACACGCTGGTCCCACCTGCTCGGCTACAGCGGCGTCGGTGCCCTGGTGCGGGCCGAAAACGTTCTGTTCACGGTGATGGACATCAGCTATTGGACGGACAAGCAGGGCGAACCGGCCGGCGAGCCCCTGTGGTACGTGGAACTGTTGCGCGCAACCCTGGGGCTCGATGACAAGGCCCTGCGCCAGCCACCGATGGCGCATCTGTCGGAGAAGGACATGGTCGACGGCATCTGCGTACCCGCGGTGCGGTTTCCGGCCTGGACCCGCTGCCCGGCTTGTGGCCTGTTGCATCATCGACCCTGGGATTCGCGACGCGACGGGGAGGCGGCGGAGGACCAGGATCCCCGTTGCCTGCGTTGTGAATCACAACCGCGGCTGCGCCAGGTCGACTGGGTCCTCGTGCACCCGGAAGGTGGCCTGCAGGAGGTGCCGTGGCATTTCCTCGCCCATCCCACTGCGGAAGAGGCTCAGCAGTGCCGCAAGACCAATCCGAACGCGGAACTGTTCCTTCAGCGAGACCCAACGACTGGGAGATGGCAACTGCAATGCCGGACTTGCCGTAAGCGCGCCAGCACGTTCCTCCCTGGCCAGCCGCTGCTCAATGGCCGCTACACCCGCCTGCAACCCTGGCAGAAGCGGGAGGCCGGGCACGGCATCCCGAGCAAGCAGCCGTTCTCGATCTTGGAGGTCAGCGACCCGCGCTTGTATCTGCCAACCGTCCAATCGGCCCTAGCAGTGATCCCGCCGGAATGCCAGATTGAACGTGGCAGCGTGCTGGATCGGCTCTATCGCAACAGCGCCGCGCGACGGAAGTTCGACCGATTTCGCGAAGGGAGGCCCCGCCTGAGTCTGCTGAAGGAGCTGTCCGACGAGTTCGGCTGCACCGAGGGGCAGGTGGAGGAGGCGTTGGCGGAGATCGAAAAGGGCTGGCCCCTGTATGGCCAAACCGCCACGCGCGGGCAGTTGCCGGAGAAGGAGTATCACGCCCTGACGGTGCCGATTCCTGATCAGCATGAAGGCGCGGACTTCATCACCGAACATCGGACCGACGGCTTGCGATCCCTGCCGATCCATGACAAAAGGGCCAATCGGGCTGCCGCCGTTCGAAGTGCGGTGAATCAGCTGGTGGCGGTGAGGCGGCTGCGCGAGGTCCGCATCTTCCGTGGCTTCAGCCGTATCGAGCAGGGCTTTGATGACGGCCTGCATCCAAACACGGAGGAGAGATCCGCGGCCCTGCGCAGCGGCTGGTTGCCCGCGGATCTGGACAACAGCAAAGACTGGTTACCGGCCATCGAGCTTTACGGCGAAGGCATCTTCTTCAGTCTCAACGAGGTGATATTGCGGCGTTGGCAATGCCAAGAGGGGCTGGCCCAGCGCGCCGAGACCATGGACCAACGCTTCCGGCGTGCTGGACTGAGGCTGGTGAACGAGCCGCCTTTGCCCATCACGCCCCGTTTCCTGCTGCTTCACACCCTGGCCCATCTGATGATCCGCCGTCTGGAGGCAGAGGCCGGCTATCCGGCGGCCTCGATCCGCGAGCGCGTCTACTGCGCCGAGGGCGATGCGCCGATGGCCGGCATCCTTGCCTATGTTGCGGTGCCGGACCTGGCCGGCTCCCTCGGCGGACTTGAGGAGCTGGCCGAGCCGAGCCGCTTTCTGCGCCTGCTCTCCAGCGTCTTCGACCATGCCGACTGGTGCTCTCTGGACCCGGTATGCGCCGAGCATGAAGGCCAGGGGCCGAGCCAGCTCAACCGGGCCGCCTGTCACGCCTGCACCCTGCTACCAGAGCCTAGCTGCCAATTCGGCAACCTGCTGCTGGACCGGGTGTTCATCGCCGGTGACCTCAATGGCGCCATCCGCCCGTTGCTGGATTTCGCCGGCGAGGACTGACGCCAATGGCAGCGCGAGTCTGGAGGCTCCCGGAAATTCAGGAGCTGAGCAAGGAGCAGGAGCGGGCGCGCATGCTGCCGATGGACGGTTGCCACCTGATCGTCGGTGGACCCGGCACTGGGAAATCGGTAGTGGCCCTGCTGCGGGTGCGTCGGCACCATCGCGACCAGGGTGGCCAGCGCTATGTCTTTCTAGCCTACAACCGGCTCCTTCTGGAGGCGAGTCGGGAGCTGGTGGATGGGGCGGTGAACGCGGACACCTGGATTCGCCGGTTCAAGAGCATTTTTCGCTACGCCCTGGCGCGGGACTGCCCGGTCAAGGATGGCCTAAGCTACGCGATTGACTGGGAGGGCGTGAACAGCGCACTGGAGTCGGCCCCCGCGGAGCTACGCCCGCCGATCACGCCCTACATCGTCATCGACGAAGGGCAAGACATGCCGAAGGCGTTCTACAAGGCCCTGCTGGAACTCGGCTACGAGCATTTCTATGTCGTCGCCGATCAGAACCAGCAGATCACCGAAGAGAACAGCAGCCTGCACGATATCGTGACCAGCCTTGCCATCAGCGCCGCAGACCGTGTGGTGCTGACCGAGAACTACCGTAACTGCGACCGCGTTGCCCGCCTTGCGCTCGCCTTTTGCGTCCCTGACCCAGCGACCCCGCCGGTCACGGAGCCACGTAATCGCCCCTGCAGCACACCGGTGCTGGTGGACTACGGACAAGGCTGCCGCTTGAGCTTCGAGACGGTGATTGAGCGCCTACTCAAGCTGGTCGACCGCGATCCTGAGCGGCTGATCGGGGTGCTGACGCCCACCGAAAACTGCCGACGGCGCTGGCTGGACGCGTTGCGCCAAGCCGTTGGCCGTCCGGCGCTTCAGCTCGATCACGGCGCACCGCGGATCGTGACCTATTCGAGTAAAGAGCCCGACGGCGACCATCGCTTCAGCCTGGGCGGGATCTTCGTCATTAATGCCCAAGCCGCGAAGGGCCTGGAGTTCGACAGCGTGTTTCTGGCCGATATTGACCAATACCCCTGCCACTTGGAGGACGAGACCTGGATGGACAGCAAGCGACGCCTGTTCTATGTGATGATCTCTCGCGCTCGCGATCAGGTGATCCTGCTACGCCAGGCCGGTCGACCGTGTCCGATCGAGGCTGTCCTGCCGAGCGATGAAGGCATCCTGAGACGTTGGAGGTGACCGTGTCCGAGCAATCTGCCGAGCTTGAATTGACCTCGCCGGCTCCAGCGCCGCGCCGCAAGCCACGCAGCCACTGGTTGCTGGTGAGCAATCAGCTCAATCTGATGTTCATGCTCGCCGCCGGCCTGGTGACCGGACCACGGGGCTTTGGGCGTAAGTACTATGCCGACCCATTGTTAGCGGCGCCGGGATGGATTCCGCTGTTCGCCGAGCGGATTCCGGCAGAGGCCCTGGACCAGGCAGCTGCGGAGGAGACCTATCTGGAAGCGTTGGCGGCGAGCGTGGACCTGAGGGCGTTGCGCGGCGAGGTACAAGCCGTCGACTCACAGGGACGGATGCATGCCCTCGATTGGCCCGATGAGGCGGATGGCGATGAACAGATCCTGCTCGTGCCGGCGCCATTGCCTGCCACCTGGTTGGACGCGATCCTGTTCCCGTCGAAGGAGGTCTGCGCCAGGGTCCGTGAACAGGCGTCGGACTACGCCAACGTACCCCTGGCTGCCTATCGGCAACTCATCAAGGTTGGCCTGTTCCGCAACCGCGGCGGCCCCGCATGGCCGCCCGATGTCTCCGCGCTGCCGCCTTGCGACCATGCGCTGCATCGAGTTCTCTCGGTAGGTGCGCTGCACGGGCTGTTGGCCGGGCTAGGTAACCGGGGTGATGCCCTGGTACGAGCCTCGGCCTTGTTGGCCGATTCCGGTGAGGGAAAGGGTACCGAGGACCCGCTGCTGCGTGCGGTCCTATTCTGGGCTGCGGGAGCCGAACCCGATGCGGGGGCCGAGATCCAGTCGCGCCTTTTGACGCAGATCCTCAAGGCCGTCGTCGCCGCCAAGGTCGCTGCGGACGACATGGTTGCCGCCGGCGAGCCATGGTGCCCGCCGGACACTCATCAGGCTGTGCTTGCTGCGCTGGAGACGGAGCGCCGAGGGCTGAGCGAACCCAAATGGCAAGAGGCCCTGGCCCGATTGATCCAGGACCTGGAGGGTCTGCTCGGCCTGGGCGACGCCACCGTCTCGGAGCTCCTTGGGCGTCATGCGCGACCCTTGTCCCGCGGGCTGATCCTATTCTTTCTGCGCCCCCGGTGCGGCGATCTGTTGACGCTCGCGCAGGAATTAACGCAGCTCTCCGAGCAGGACCTGCTGGTCGCCGCCGCACTGTTCGCCGCCCGCGGCAGTTGGATGGAGCTGCCCCAGTCTGTGCGGGACATCCCGGGGCTCGCAGCCGCCACGGGCCATCGCATGGCCGCCATGGCCCACCGGCTGCAGCACAGCGGACTGGAACTGGGCCCAGCACCACCGCGGGTACGCCCATTGCGGGAGCTGCTGTCAGCCGGGGACGCCGACTGGAGCAAGCAGCAACGCGAGGCGGCCCTGACCCTGGTCCGCGAAATGGGCTGGCAGGCCCTGCTCCGCACCCGCATCAGCCTTGGCAAGGGCGATTACCGACTTCAGGTGGACGGCCGCGGTTTGCACTTGGTCCTCGACGGCGATGTGAAGGCCGTTCGGACCGAAGTGGACCCGGCCCGGTTGCTGCGGCAGCTGGTCTCCGTCGAGGTGCCGACGAAGCTCGAAGCCCGGGTTCGGGACATGCTGCAACCATGAGGTCGGACCAATGAAGATGATTCCGTCCACCCCGTACCCGACCCGGAGCAATGCGGAAAAGGCTCTGTTCGACCGACTCCGAATGGCGTTCGAGACCGGCTCCGGGCCCAGGCTGACGGGCTTCCATTCGATGAACCTGACCCGGCATCCGGAGAACCGCTTCGGCGAGGCCGATTTCGTCATCGTCGGCCCGGCCGGTGTCCTGGTGCTCGAGGTTAAGGGAGGGCGCATTAGCTGCGAGGCCGGCGATTGGTTCACCGTCAATCAATTCGGCGAGCGTAACCGCCTAAACCGGAGTCCGTTCAGCCAGGCAGAGTCGGCCATGCACGCGCTGCGCAAACGCATCGAGGCCGAGCTGCCGCCAGCCTTGTGGTCTCAGCTCACCTGGGGCTATGGCGTGGTCTTCCCGGACTGCGACTGGACGATCTCCAGCGTCGAGTGGGAGCCGATGATGGTGGCCGATTTCCGCAAAATGCGCGACCTGGAGCGCTGGCTGACGGGGCTCTACCGCTTCTGGCGCGGTCGTGACGAGCACAGGCTTCGCGACGCGGGTGACGAGGCCGTTGCCGCCGTCAACGCCTTGCTACGCCCGGAATTCGACGTCGGCATCCCGCTCCATGTCACCCTCGATGGGCTCGAGCAGCGGGTCGCGTCGCTGACGGCCGATCAGATGACTCTGATGGATTTCGTCGAAGGCCGTGCACGAGTTATTTGCAGTGGCGGGGCGGGCACCGGCAAGACTTTTCTCGCCCTGGAGCTGGCGCGGCGTTGGTCCGCAAGTGGCAGCAAGGTCCTGCTCGCCTGCCAGTCACCCTGGTTAAAACGTTGGCTGGAGAAGAAATTCGCAATCCCTGGCGTGACGGTGAGTTTGGCCCGAGCCGTGCGAACCGCGGCCCGCAGGGCGCATGTGGACCACTTCGACGCGTTGATCGTCGACGAGGGACAGGATCTGCTGGACATGAGCACCCTGGAGCAACTAAATGGTGCTCTGAAGGATGGGCTGGAGCAGGGTCGCTGGTGCTTCTTCCACGACTTCAACAATCAGGCGGGCTACTGGATGCCGGACCCGGATGCACTGGCACTGCTGCATTCATATTGTCCGGACCCCGCTCCGCTGCCGCTGCGGAAGAACTGTCGCAACACCCTGCAGATTATGGGGGAGATCCAGGCTCTGCTCGGAGCCGATATGGGTAGCCGCGGCACAGGCAATGGCCCAGAGGTGATTGTTCGCGACGCGGCCAATCGCGAGGCAGCAGCAAGCATTCTCGCGGATGAGTTGCGTCGTCTCACCGGCCCTGGAGGTCTTGGAGTCAGCGAGATAACCCTCCTCTCGCCACTGCCATTGGCGGAATCTTCGGTCTCGCTGCTACCTGGCCGGGTGTCCGCGGACATAATCGAGCTGGACGAGTACGCGCTGCTGAGCTTCCCGCCCGGCGGTATCAGCTTTGCCGAGATCAAACAGTTCAAAGGGTTGGAGAACGAATGCGTGATCCTGGTCGACCTACCCCGACCGATAAACCCCGACGCGTCAATCCCGGACCACTACGTCGGCATGACTCGAGCGCGTTCGCTGTTGATTACAATTTTCATGCCGGCGGACCATGAGCAATCCGGAGGCTGATCAGCAAACGGATAGGAAATCTGGGGAACACCCAGGCATGGCTATCCCCCCGGCGGTTGCTGCAGGGACTCGAAGCGCGCCTTGAAGGCCGCCTGGCGCAGGCGCTCGGCGTCGGCCTCCTTGGCGACCAGGGGGGCGTCCAGCCATTGGCCGCTGGCGTGATCGTAGACCGAGAAGCGGTAGCCCTTGCCGACCTTGAAGACCGGGGTGACGTCGTTGCCGGCCTGCTCCAGGGCCTGGAATTTGTCCAGCCCCCGGGGTGCCGGCGTGGGGGTGAAGGAGGTCTCCGCCGGGGGTGCCGCGTCCTCTTCACCCCGGGACAGGGGTGGGCTGGCGGTCGGGCCGCTGACGGCCGAGCCCAGGGGTGTCGCGCCTGGGGACTCGGCGAGGGTGAAGAGGGTGTTTTGCACCTCGCCCTGAGTGTCGAGGGTCACGGCCTCCAGTCCGGGCAGGCGGCTGAGCAGGTAACCGGCCATGAGCATGCCCAGCCGCTCGTTCTCCTTTTCCAGGGCGGTCAGGAGCTTGTCAGCGACGATCTGGCAGCGCTCGATCTGGTTGGGCCGGGCGACCCACTCGCGGCTCATCTGCCAGCCCTGGTCCATGTCGGCGTCCAGCTTGGCGAAGAAGCCCTGACCCTGCCGTAGGACTTGTTCCGGGACCTCGAGGCTGAGTTCCTGATCGTCGATGATGGCCTTGAGCAGCATGGCGGTTCCTCTTTCGCACGTGGACGGGATGGGGCATTCTAGCAAAATACCGGTGGTGGCCAGCCCAGGGCGGTGGTCGGGCGCGGGAGGCGGCCGCGCCATCGCCCAGGTTCCATCATCGTCAGGCGCCGAGAGGTAAGCGCCACGATCGACGAGCGCATCGCAGCAAATGCCAATACCAAGCGCCAGGCACCAAGATCAACAAGCGCAACGCGCCCAGCGTCGAGCGCCAGGATCAGGAGCGACCCGCGCGCCACGCCAAGCGCCGAGAGCCGAGCTCCAGGATCGGCATGCGCGTCACGCGAAGCGCTAGACGAGGCTTTATCCAACCCTCCACGGAGGAACTTGTCCATGCTCCTCACCATTCCCGGCCTACTCAATTCCGCCCAGGTGGACAAGATCCACGAGATCCTGGAGGGGGCCAGTTTCGTCGACGGTCGCCTGACCGCCGGTTTTGCCGCCGCCCGGGTTAAGCACAACCTGGAACTGGCGGTGGACGAGCAGCGCATGCGGCGGCTGATCCGCGTCATCATGGCCAGCCTGGGACACAACGCCACCTTCCGTTTCGGCGCTCTGCCGCACCGGGTCGCCGACCCCATCATCGCCCGCTACGAGCCGGGCATGACCTACGGCGATCACGTGGACGACCCCATCATGGGCACCACCGGACCGCGCTTCCGCAGCGACGTCTCCATGACCATCTTCCTCAATCCGCCGGACAGCTATGACGGCGGGGAGCTGGTGGTGCGCACCCCCTTCGGTGACCAGAAGGTCAAGCTTCCGGCCGGGGATGCGGTGGTCTATCCCTCCGCCAGCCTGCATCAGGTGGCCCCCGTCAGCCGTGGCGAGCGCCTGGTGGCCCTGACCTGGATTCAGAGCTATGTCCGTGACGCCGCCCGCCGCGAACTGCTCTATGAACTCAATTTGGCCCGGGAGGCCCTGCTCAAGGAGGCCCCGGGGACCCCGACCACCGGCTACGTGGACCGGTCCTATGCCAACCTCATGCGCATGTGGGCGGAGCTCTAGTTGGCGATCTGGACCCGGACCTGGAGCTGGCCCCGGCCCTGGACCAGGACCTGGCCTGCGACCTGGCACCCAAACTGTACCCGGACCTGGTTCCGGACCGGGCACCCAACCTGGACCCGGACTCGGACCCGGACTGGTATCCGGACCGGTCTGGCCCCGCTCCTCGCGCTGCTCATCGGCCTGGGCCTCGCTCTCATCCTCGGCGGCTGTTGTAGCCGGATGCCGGCCACGGAGTTCAATCGCTTCGCCGGGACCGCCAATCAGCCCGTGGGCCTCTGCGGCATCTTCGCCGGCTTCGGGACGACCGAGGAACCGGAACGTTGGGGTGCCGTCTATTCGCCGGTGACGGCAGAGGATTATGGCGCCCTCCTGTGCCGTGGCGTGGAGCCCGCCACCTACGCCACCTGCGTCAATCGCGTCTGGGCCCGGTACCGCCAGGCCAAGGGGGAGGACGATCCACCGGGCACCGCCACCGCCGGCCCCTTCGCCGTGGTGCTGGCGGGTGACACCCTCCAGGGCCGTTACTGGTCGCAGCCCTTCGCCGCCGGTTTTCGGGTCAGCTCGACCAACCTGTCCTGCCGGGGGGGCTATGACGCCTTCGCCGGCGACGCCCAGGCGGTGTTCAAGGTCGCGTGCAGCGATGGCGGCCGTGGCTGGGCCCAGGTGGTGCGGGATCGCGACGGGCGGGATGGCATCGGCGGGCTCTATCTGGACGATGGCCGGGTGGGCCAGATCGTCTTTGGTCCCGACGTGCTCAGTGACGCTGCTCCACCCCTTCGACGCTAGAGGCCGAGGCCATGTCCATCAGGCCGCGCATCAGTTCGGCGCGGTCCCGCAGGGTATTGGTCTCGATCAGGGCCTGCTTGTCCTCGGGGGCTAGGGGCAGGTGGGCGGTGAGTAGGTTCACCAGGTCCAGGTCCGCCATGGCCTTGAGGTCGTCCCAGGGGATCTCGACCCCGCGGGGACGCACATATTGGCGCAGGGAGGTCAGAAAGCGCTCGCGGTTGACGATGCCCTCCTGCTCGGTCATGAAGTCCTGGGCGAAGCGATCCCAACTGGCGCGGACCCGGCGATAGCCATGGCGCTCTTCCAGTTCCCCTAGCATCTCGAAACGACAGACTCCGGTGAGGACGATGACGATGCGGCCGTCATTGGTCTCGCTATAGGAGGTGATGCGGCCGGCGCAGCCGACCTTGTGCAGGACCGGGACCTCTACTTCCTCCTGCCCGGTCAAGGGTTGGATCATGCCGATCAGGTGATCGGTGCCCAGGGCATCCTGGACCATGTTCAGATAGCGCGGCTCAAAGATGTTGAGGGGGAGTTGAATGCCCGGCATGGCGACGGCCCCCGGGAGGGGGAAGATCGGGAGTTCCGCCGGGAGGTCGACGAAGCGGGGCAGGAAAGGGGAGGGCATCGCTAGGGTTTCTCCGCGGTGGGGCTGGGGCGGGTGACGAGGACCCGCGCCATGCCGGGGTCCAGAACGAAATCGAAGGGGGTGGGCAGGTGGTCCATGGCCCACTCGGGGGACACGTCGAGGAGGGGCGGCGGGGCCTGCACCAGGCGATAGAGGTCGTCGCAATGGAAGTGCTGCCGTTGCCAGGGGTCCTTGTTCAGCACCAGCAGGGCCTGGCCCTGGCCTTGGGTGGAGGCCTGCCACAGCAGCAGGATGGCCGGGTTGGGGGACTCCAGGCGCTGGAGGAGGCCATCCTCGCCAAAGACCGGATGGCTAGCCTTGATGCGGTTGACGGTGGCGATGAAGCCGGTCAGGTCCACCGCGGGTACCTCCCAGTCCTCGGGGCGGGTCTTGACCACGTGCAGGCGGCGCTGGAAGCCATACTCGTAGCCCATGGGCAGCATGACCCCGGTTGAAAAGAGGGCGGTGAAGAGATAGCGCTGCTTGAGGGCGTTGACGTTGTGGCCGGACTCGGCGTAAAGGCGCTCGGTGTCGTGGCTCTCGGGGAAGCCGATGGAGGGAGCGATCTGCCGCGTCAGCTCGTACTGCTCCAGCAGCCAGGGGCTGGAGAAGTCCCACCACTTGGCGCTGTTGAAGATGGCATCGAAGCCGGCGGCGGCCGTCTGCCGGGTCTGATCCGGGGAACAGCCCAGGGTCTCGGCGACGAACCGGGTGCCGGGATGCCGCTGCCTGACGTCCTGGATCAGGCGCCGCCAGAAGTCGGTGGGGATCTGATAGGCGGCGTCGCAGCGGAAGCCGGTGAAGCCCAGGCCGATCAGGTGCTCGACCACCTTATCAGCATATTCCAGCAGACCCTGGGCGTCCGGTGAATGGCGGTGGTCGAACTGGGCCAGGTCCTCCCACACCACCCGGGTGCCGTCCTCCTCCACGCAGAAGGGATGGGCGATGCGACCGCCCTCGCGCCGGAACCAGTCTGGGTGCTGCTGGGTCAGGGGGGAATCCACGGCGCAGTGATTGATGACCAGGTCGATCATTAGCCGCAGCCCCAGTTTCTCGGCCACCTTGACCATCTCCCTGACCTGGGTCTCCGGGCCTTTACGCGAGCCCGGAGTCAGGAGGGCGGGGTTGACGCCGAAATAATCACGGATGGAATAGAGGCTCCCCGATTGGCCAGGCGGCTGGATGGGGTTGACGAAGACCCAGTCGAAACCCATGGCCGCGGCGCGCTCCAGATGGGGCGTCCAGTGCGGGAAGGGCCCCGCCAACAGGGGGAAGAGGTTATAGATTTTCATTCCGGGTGGTTAGGGTCGGGCAACAGGTTCAGGACGGGTGCGGTGGGGGTGGTTCTGGTTGATCTTGATGGATCGCTGGGGTCGCCCGGGCTGCCGTACCCAGGCTGGATGCTTAAGACAAGTCGGATGGCAATTCGGGTGGCAAGTCAGGTAAGTGGGGGTGGACTCGGCTGAGGTCCAATGGTGAGGATGAAATCTGCTGCTGCCTGAGGCGCCTATTGTGGGGGGAGGGGTGGGGGGAGGAAAGGGGTTGGGAGAGCGCGAGGTCTTGCGATGAGCTGGTCCGGGGGCCAGTTTCGGAGTAGGAAGCCAACCTGGATCGGGGTGCGAGCTAAGTGCCTGGATCAGCTCGGACCAGTATGGCTCCCGCACGGGGCGGGCACGGAGCACGCATGGCGAACGTACGGGGAACGCACTGGGCCGGGCGGGAGCCTCCGGCTTGGGCTAATATCCCGACCATGTCCGTCCCCCCGCCCGCTTCGAACATCTCCTCCCCTTCCACCGCCATTCCCGCCCGGCTTAGCCGCCGGCGACTGGGGGTCTGGATCGTCCTCCTGGGTATGCTGACCGCCGTCGCTCCCCTATCCATCGACATGTACCTGCCCAGCTTCCCTCTGGTAGAGCGGGCCCTGGGTGTGGAGCCGGGGACCCTGGAGTTCACCCTGGCGGCCTTCTTCATCGGCCTGACCCTGGGACAACTGGGCTATGGCCCCCTCAGCGACCGCTTTGGCCGCAAGCCCCCCCTCTATTTCGGTTATGCCCTCTTCACCCTCGCCTCCCTGGGCTGCGCCCTGGCGGACAGCCTGGCGATCCTGATCATCGGCCGGTTCCTGCAGGGCCTCGGGGGCTGCGCCGGCATGGTGGTGACCAGTGCCATGGTGCGGGACCGCATGGGGGTGCGCGAGGCGGCCCGGGTCTTCTCCCTGCTGATCCTGGTCATGGGTCTGGCGCCGATCCTGGCGCCGCTGCTGGGCGGCTGGCTCCTGAACTTTTGGGACTGGCGCGCCCTCTTTCTCGTCCTGGCCGGCTTTGGCGTCCTCTGCCTCCTGGCCATCGCCCGGGGCTTGCCGGAGACCCATGACACCTGCCACGAGCCACCCCTGCGGCTGCGGCGGGTGGCGGGCAATTACGCCTACCTACTCCGCCAGCGCGCCTTTGTCGGCTACGTGATCAGCGCCGGCCTGGCCCGGGCGGGCATGTTCGCCTACATCGCCGGCTCGCCCTTCCTGCTCATCCAGTTCTATGGGGTGGCGCCGGAGCACTTTGGCTGGTTTTTCGGCGCCAACGCCCTGGCCCTGATCGCGGCGAGCCAGGTCAATGCCTGGCTCCTGCGACGGCTGACCCCCTCCACGCTCCTGCGCCGCGCCCTCTGGTTGCCACCTCTGGCGGGGCTGGGATTGCTGGCCATGGTCCTCGGTGACCAGGACAGCCTGGCCGGCTTCAACCTCGGCTTTCTGTTCTTTATCGGCAGCCTGGGCTGGATCGGGCCCAATGCCACGGCCTGCGCCCTGGCCACCCATGGCCAGATGGCCGGCACCGCCTCCGCCCTCAACGGCTCCCTGGGCTTCCTCCTCGCCACCCTGGCGGGGTCCCTGGTCGGCCTGCTCCACGACGGCACCGGCCAGCCCCTGGCCCTGGTGATGGCCTGCTGCGGTGTCGGGGCCTGGTTGACTCACCGGCTCCTGATCAGGCCTCTGGCCCGGGCCGGTGGCCAGCCGTAATCGCCGGCGCCAGGGGTCCGGTCGGCCGCCGCAACCGGTATCAGACGTCCACGATCCTGAGCGGGTCAGGGGAACTGTCCTCGACCCCATAACCCCCACCACCCGGCGTCTCGATCAGGATGGCGTCCCCGGCCTGCATGGCGGTCCCGGCGGTGGCGGCCAGTTCCTCTGTTCGGCCGTCGGCCCTGATCACGGCGTTCCGTCCCACCTGGCCAGGGCCGCCGCCTTGCAGCCCGAAGGGCGGGATGCGACGACGGCCGGAGAGGATGGCGGCGGTCATCGGCTCCAGGAAGCGCAGCCGGCGGACGACGCCGTTACCGCCGCGCCAGCGACCGGCGCCGCCGCTCCCCCGGCGGATGCTGAACTCCTCCACCCGCACCGGGAAGCGCCACTCCAGGATCTCCGGATCGGTGAGTCGGGAGTTGGTCATGTGGGTGTGTACCGCGGAGGCCCCGTCGAAACCCGGACCCGCCCCGGCGCCGCCGCAGATGGTCTCGTAATACTGATGGCGCTCGTTGCCGAAGGTCAGGTTGTTCATGGTGCCCTGGGAGGCGGCCAGCAGGCCGAGGGCACCGTAGAGGGTATCGACCAGGCACTGGGAGGTCTCGACGTTGCCGGCAACCACCGCCGCCGGGGGGCGGGGGTCGAGCAGGCTGCCCGGGGGGATGACGATTTCCAGGGGGCGCAGGCAGCCGGCGTTGAGGGGGATGTCGTCGTCCACCAGGGTGCGGAAGACGTAGAGCACCGCCGCCAGGGTGATGGCGCGGGGGGCGTTGAAATTGCTGGGCTGCTGGGGCGAGGTGCCGGTGAAGTCGATGCGGGCGGCACGGCGCACCCGGTCCAGGCGGATGGCGACGCGGATGACGGCGCCGTTATCCATCTCACCGGCGAAGTCACCATCCTGGAGGCGGTCCAAGGCGCGACGGACCTGTTCGGCGGCGTTGTCCTGGACATGGCCCATGTAGGCCGCGACTACCGCCCGGCCATAGTGGGCGACCATGCGCCGCAGTTCCCGGGCCCCTTTCTCGTTGGCGGCGATCTGGGCCTGAAGGTCAGCCAGGTTCTGGCGGGGGTTGCGTACCGGCCAGGGGCCACCGGTCAACCGTTCGAGGAGCTCGGCCTCGCGGAAACGGCCGTTGCGCACCAGAAGGAAATTTTCGAGCAGCACCCCCTCCTGGTCGATGGTGACGCTGTCCGGCGGCATGGAGCCGGGGGTGATGCCGCCGATGTCGGCATGGTGACCACGGGAGGCGACGTAGAACACCGCTGTCGTCGCCGCGGTCTCCGCGAAGACCGGGGTGATGACGGTCACGTCCGGCAGGTGAGTCCCGCCGCTATAGGGGGCGTTGCTGGCGTAGACGTCCCCGGGCTGGAACTGGTCGCCACGGGACTGGATCAGGGCCCGCACCGCCTCCCCCATGGAGCCCAGGTGGACGGGGATGTGGGGGGCGTTGGCGATGAGCTGGCCGTCGCGGTCGAAGAGGGCGCAGGAAAAGTCCAGGCGTTCCTTGATGTTCACCGAGTGGGCGGTGTTGGCCAGGGTCACCCCCATCTGTTCGGCGATGGCCATGAAGAGATTGTTGAAGACCTCCAACAGGATGGGATCGACGGCCGTGCCGACGGCGACCCGCGCCGGGCGGGGCTCGTGGCGGGTCAGGACCAGCTCGCCGCCTGGCCGTACCTCGGCCTGCCAGCCGGGCTCGATCAGGGTGGTGGCCCCGTCCTCGCTGACGATGGCCGGCCCGGGGATCATCTCCCCGGCCCGCAGGGCGCCACGCTGGAAGAGGGGGACGGCATGATCCTGGCCCGCCAGGTGAAGGGGCAGGGTGGCGCGGGTAGGGTTGGCGCTGGCTGATTTCTGGGGGCCGCTGGAGGAGTCGTCACTGGCAGGGTTCGGGCTGGCGCTGGCGGGATTGGCTCTGGTGGGGTTTGGGGAGACAGGGGCAGCGGGGATGGAGGGCATCTTGCTGAGGTTATTGGCCAGGGAGATGGCGTCGGAGGTATTGGCCCGAGCAGGCGAATCCGCTCCAAGGGAGGGGAGGGTGGTAAGCCCGGCCCACCCACCGATCTTGGTCTCGGCGGTGAATTCCTCACCGATGACCTCCACCGTCACCGCCTCCACTACCAACGCCTTGTCCGTCATGACGAAACCGAACCGCTGGCGATGGGCGGCGGCGAAGCGGTCGGCCAGGCCCTCCAGATCGAGCCCTACTGAATCGAGCCCTGCCTCTTCGCCTGCCGCAGGCGCGAGCCCCGCCAGGCCAGGCCTTTTCGGGTCGCGCCCCGCTTGCGGGCTTCCACCCCATGGCCAGGACGGGGACGTTGCCCCCTTCGCCCATTCAGGGACGGGGATGCTTAGGGCCGTGTCGCTGCCGGCGTAACGCAGCCGCATGTTGCCTTGGGCGCGCAGGTGGTCGGGGGGCAGACCTTGCGCCATCATCTCGGCGCTGCCGGCGGCCTCCAGCTCGGCCCAGGCGGCCCCCAGCGCCGGGATCAGGTCCGCGGTCAGGGGCATCTCCAGTGCCCGTTCCTTGAGCAGCCGCGTCTCCGCCAAGCCCATGCCATAGGCGGACAGCATGCCCGCCAGGGGGTGGATGAGGATGGTCGGCATCCCCAGGGCATCGGCCACGGCGCAGGCATGCTGGCCGCCGGCGCCGCCGAAGCAGCACAGGGTATAGGTGGTGACGTCGTAACCGCGCTGGGTGGAGATGTGCTTGATGGCATTGGCCATATTCTCCACGGCGATGCGCAGGAAGCCCTCCGCCAGGGCCATGGGGGTCAAGTGCTGGCCGGTGGCGGCCGCGACCTCCGCGGCCAGGGTGGCGAAGCGCTGGTGGACGATGTTCCGGTCCAGGGGCTGGCGTTGGTCGGGGCCGAAGACCTGGGGGAAGCAGTCCGGCTGAATCCGCCCCAGCAGCAGGTTGCAGTCGGTCAGGGTCAGGGGACCGCCCCGCCGGTAGCAGGCTGGGCCTGGATTGGCCCCGGCGGAGGCGGGACCGACCCGCAGCCGGGTGCCGTCGAAACGGCAAATGGAGCCACCCCCCGCCGCCACGGTATGGATATGGAGCATGGGCGCCCGCAACCGCACGCCGGCGACCAGGGTGTCGAAGGCGCGCTCGAATTCACCGGCATAGTGAGCGACGTCGGTTGAGGTGCCGCCCATGTCGAAGGTGATGATGCGGTCAAACCCGGCCGCGGCGGCGGTGCGGGCGGCGCCCACCAGACCGCCGGCGGGGCCGGAGAGGATGCTGTCCTTGCCCTGGAAGTGGCGGGCATCGGCGAGTCCACCGTGGGACTGCATGAACAGGATGCGCGTCCTGGGATTAGTCTCCGCCGCCGCCAGCAGCACCTTAGCGTGAAAGTCACGGGAAGGACTTTCATTATCAGGGGTGTGTCCTGCCGCCTCATGACAGTTAACGCCGCTTTCCTCCGTATCGCCAACCCGTATCGAGCCCTCGTCCCGCATTCGAGTGTCATTTTGCGCGGATTCGCCGTCGGGGAACGCCTTCGCTTCCCCTCTAAACTGGGCGACGACCTGATTGATACAAGGTTGCAGGATGGGCGAGCGATAAGCATCTCCACCCGCCGAGCTACCGCATGGCACCGCAGTGAATTCCCCTCCCAACTGGGCCGCGACCTGATCGACATAACGGCGCAGGATGGGCGTGAGATAGGCGTCCACCACCGTGGTGTCGCCACGCCCGACCAGCTTGGGCAGAGGGCTGACCTGGTGAGAGACAGAGACCTGGGTGAAGCCGATCGCCCGGGCCAGGGCCGCCGCCTGGGCCTCATGGTCGGGATAGCGGTAACCGTGAAGAAAGACGATGGCCAGGGCGCGGATGCCGTCGCCATAGGCCTCCGCCAGGGCGGCGCGGGTGGCGGCTTCATCCAAGGGTACCAGGACCTCCCCCTGGGCCGAGACCCGCTCCGGCACCTCGACGACCCGCTCGTAGAGCAGCTCCGGCAGGACGATCCGCCGGGCGAAGAGCTGGGGGCGGTTCTGATAGCCGATGCGCAGGGCATCCCGAAAGCCCCGGGTGATGAGCAACAGGGTCCGGTCACCACGCCGCTCCAGCAGGGCGTTGGTGGCGACCGTGGTGCCCATCTTCACCGCCGCGATGTTCCCGGGCGGGATGGGAGCGTCCGCCGCCAGGCCCAGCAGGTGACGGATGCCGTGCAGGGCGGCATCTGCATAGCGCTCGGGATTGTCCGATAGCAGCTTATGGGTCAGGAGCTGGCCATCGGGCCGGCGCGCCACGATATCGGTAAAGGTCCCGCCCCGGTCGATCCAGAACTGCCAGCCTGGGAGCTGGCTGTCTCCCTGACCAACTTCGTCGCTCATTGCACACCCTCGACGCTGATACTAATGCCTTGGCGTGGGTCATCGCTCACCTGGTGGGCGAGAACCATCGCCTGGTTCACCAGGAGTCTTTGTTCAGACCCCTCGCGCACGATGAGGGCTTTGGTGGCACAAGGTGCTGACTCTCTCACTCCCTCCCCCCTGGTGGGGGAGAGTTGGAGAGAGGGGGCTGAGCGGGTACCACCAGGATTGTAAGCCGAAATGGGGCGGCTTCCGCCGGGATGGGGCCGGCATCACGGTCTTGCCCGGCTGGAGACCGATGAGTTGGCTTCGTTTCGTAGTAGGACCCCAGGAGCGGGTCCCGATGGCAGTGAACCGTCGTTGGCTAAGAAAGCGTCCATTTGCTCATTCCCGATTTGCGTCCGAGGGGGCTCTCGCCATTCGGGAAGTCATTGCTGGACGGTATCCAAGTCTAGCGGGGTAAGGACGTTAACTGCTTGCCGTGGGCCAATTCCAGCCTGACCTGCCGCTCCAACTCGGCTTTGAGCTCTGGAGCCAGCCCTAATTGCCGGGCCAGTTCGTCCAGGTAGGCACGTTCCAGGAAATGTTCCTCGTCGACGACCAGCACGCTGGCGATGTACAGCTCCGCCGCCATTTCTGGACTGGTCGCCGTTCGCGCCACGGCACCCGGGTCCAGGGGCTTGTCGAGCTCGCCGGCAAGCCACCGCTCGAAGGCGGCGCCACCCCCGAGCTTGCTGATCGACTGTGTCAACAAGTCCCGCTCGCGCTGATCGATATGACCATCGGCCTTGGCGGCCGTGACCATGGCCAGGAGGAGGGCCTGGCCGCGCTCCTCCGCCTGCGCGGGGGCCAGGCGGTCGAGGGTTTGGGGCTCGACTGGGGGCTTCCCCCCTCCCTGCTGCGCCTGCCAGTTGCTATAAGCCTTGTAGGCAATCGCTCCCACCGCCGCCATGCCACCATAGGTCAGGACGTTGCCGACCAGTTCGCGGCTGTGCTTGTTGCCCAGCAGCAGACTTAGGGCGCTGCCCGCCAGGGCGCCACCCCCGGCGCCCGCGAGGAAACTGCCCAGTTGGGACTTCCCCTCCTTGTCCTTGAACATTCCTGCCAGGTTGTCCAGCACGCCGGCACCGCCGGCCCTCTGGTCGAGCAGTCCGCCCAGGGAATCCATCAAGCCACCCGGGGTCTGCCCTCCGGGCCGCTGGTCACCGGTCCGTTGGGAGTTGAGCAGGTCCTGTCCGGACTTGAAAAGCTGATCAAGCAAACCCTTACCACTCATGATGCCTCCAGAAATTCGCTGCGATTTGACCCAAGATGGTCGCATCTTCACCCATCTTGGGGAGAAATGCGTCAACCTTCAGCCTGACAGACAAACCTTAAGGGCGGATTACTGCACCTAAACAAAAAGGGCCCGGAGGTCATCCGGGCCCTAGTGGTGGTGGTGGGGTGGAACCCTGCGCCAAACCTATGTAACTCAGCGCCTTAGAACCGCTGCGAACTCCTGCGGAAAGGTGCGGAATCCAGCCTCTACTGCCGACAATCCTAACAGTTCTGCCCTGGCCGGGTCACCAACCGAGCGCATCAGACAGGACGCCAGTTCGATTCCCGTTTGCGGAATTGAACCCGCGTCCGCAATCGGTCAAGCCAACCGCACTGGGCGTGCAATCTTCGGTCTTCGAGCTTGGCTGGCGGTCTGGAGGTTGGCCGACTTGGAGAGGATTCGCAGCATCGCCTGGTTGTGGTGGTAGTCCCGGAAGGCATCCGCGACTGCCTTGTCGACGAATGTGGGCGTCGTCTGCCCGTCAGCCGGGGCGGATACGATTCCGTCCGGGATGTCACTTGACCAGCCCCTGGCCGCCCGGAAGCCACTGACGATGTGCGAGAAGTTCGGCCAAGCATGATCCAGATGGGCGTCGTCGATGCTGACCATCACGCCAGTAAGTTCGCACGCAACCAGCCCATGAGCGTCTCCATGTTCCGCAAAGGCGCGCTTCTTGGCCAGAACGAGATCCAGTGCGACAGCCTCCCGGCATGCGCCATAGAAGTCCTTCGACCGATCCCCTGGCAGTCCTTTCACGGCCCAGATGTACGAAAAGTCCGTGGCGGACCCGTCCTGGCGCACCACCCAAAAGCCGGAGTTGCTCCAGCCCGTTCCGGTGTTCAGGCGGCGTTCGAAGTGGCCGATCTGGCCACAACCCTTCGCCGGCTCGCCAACCTGGTCAAGAATCGGGTCATAACGTTCGATGAGGGCCACGAGGTCGGCGTGGTCCCCTGGGTCTGAGATGCGATCCCCGTCCTGGTACCGGTGTAGCAGCGCCTTGTAATGGTCCAGTGCGCTTTTCTGGGTTCGGAAGCTCCGCGAGCCGATGACGACAGGTTTGGCCATCTCTCATTTCTCCTGGGTCATCACTCACTGCCCCACAAGCGTCGAATTTCAGCATTCACTTGTGAGCCCTAATCCAAGTCTTGCCCGTCGACGTACTCTTGAACGTCTCCCATCCTCTGGGTTGTGAGCCGAAAATCGCATTCATCGCCTTTGAAACCAGGTTGTACGCAAACTGACGGCGGTCTTCCAAGTGTTCCGGCAGGTGGTCAATCAGAAACTGCTGAACTCCATACCAAGGCATGCCATTCGAAGATTCGAGTTTCTGGCGGATGTCGGCATCTCCCCGCAAGGCATCAATCGCTCGCTGCTCTATGGTTGCCATGACGTCCACTGGCTCCGAGTCTTCGAAACCAGTCTCAGCGGAAAAGAGCGAGCCTGAAGCGTTTGCGTCTGGAACCCGAGCTGCCGCAGCGCTCTGCTTCATTCCAGAGAAAGTGCTGCGCAGCGTTTGCGCATATGTATTCCCTACGGGTTGGTTGTAGTCATGGTCCCGCATTGAATACATCTTCTCGAACGACAGTGCGCGGAGGCTGACCGGATAAGGTTTGCCTCCCACCGAACTCCAGAACACACCTTGGCCTGGGATCGGCTCATTGAGTAGCGAACTCAAAAGGTCGTCACTGAAATGGGCGTTGGCTCGTTTCAGGGATGCAAGGTCGGCTGCGGACAACAAATGGAAGATGAACCAGTTGTCGCCCTGGCTGAGGATCTCGACTGGAATACTGCCGGGTTGCTGCGTGATCAGCAGCGCCCCCAGGTCGTATTTACGGCCTTCCTTCACCCAGGCAATGTAAGGCTCTGCGGCAGGTGCGTTCTCGTTCAACACAGATTGCGCTTCTTCGACGACGGCGATTGTCGGAATGGTCTTGGGGTCAGCGGCAGTGAACTCTTGCTGGTTCCGATCGAAGATCCGGCGCAGGATCAGGCCAGAGAGCACCAGGGACTGGCCTCCGCGCATCTGGGAGACGTCGATAACGCACAGCTTTCCCTCGGAAAGCGCATGAACCAGCATGTCCATGAGCTGGCTGCTCTTGTCATGCAGCATCTTCACGATCGCCGTCATGTTGCCCCGGGCTGCCAGCGCCTCGGCCTCCTGTCGCTGAGGGTCGAGATCGAGCAGTCCACATACGTCTTCGAGCGGCGTGGTGTTGCCATTGGCGTCTATCAGATTGACCAGCGACTCCCAACGATCTTGTGGAAGTCCTCTGAGCTTTCGCACGTTCTGCTGTTCCTGGCGCTCTGGCCCGAGCGCAATTGAAATCACATCACCAGGGCGAAGGCGACGGATATCAAGCTTGATACCGCCAGCAACGAACGACTGGTAGAAAGGGCTTGGATTCTTTCGGTCGGTGAAAACGACGACCTTGTCTTCCAGCGCAGGGACATCGCATAGGCCGGGCCGGCCCTTGTCGTCTGGCCAGAAATACTCCCCATCCGGGTCAAAGATGACCGTGCCAACAGGGACCTGCTTGCCTGCGCGCTTGGTCACAAAGGGCGTGTTTTCGTAGAGCTTCGAGAAAAGCAGTTTGTTGAGGTTGGATTTACCGAAGCCCGCTCGCGCAAAGATGAAACTGCGGCGAGAGACTAGGGACTCGATCGGGAAGCGAACCAGTACCTCTGGGTCGACCACCTGCATCCATTCCTGCGATTGGAATGATTTGTTGCCGGCAGCGTAGATGTATTCCCCGAAAGCCAGATGGCCTATGGGAGCGCCATCAATGTTGTGTCCAGCGATCTCGCGCAACACCTCGGCGCTTGGAAAGGCAACCTTGCTGCCAACATGGGGAAGTCGACGATGGGAGGGAACGAATGTCAGCCCGTTGCCGTTCTTGCGTAGAACACCGAGCACGCGGATGTTGATCCGATACTTGAGATACTGCTCACGCAAATCCTCCGGAATAGGCCTTTCCTCGCGAACTGCACGGATGTTGAATTCCTCGCCGGAGCCGAACGACAGCTTGCCCTCAGAGGAAAAGGAGGCAATGCGGCCCAACACCGCCTCATCGGGTGTCTCCAGTTGGACGATGAGAAATTGCCCGTGCATCGGGATGTTCTGGAACTCGTTTCGGTACGGCAAAACGAGGTCGGCGTGGAATTCCATGCCTCCCTGCTGGAAACCACGAAAGATCCCGACGACCTGTTCTCTGGGAAAGAGTTGGATTTCTGCCATGTTGTTCTCCCTTATCCGTACCGACGCTGCGCAGGATCGGCGTCCTGCAGCTGAAACGCATCCAATGTGCCCGCGTCGCCACCGAGACTCGAACGCACACCCTCGTAGATGAAGTCCTGCAAAATATCGAAGTCGAAATCGACCAACGCCGCATTTTCATGCGCCTTTTGCAGGCAGCGTGGGTAATGGGGAACGGGAAAACCGTTGATCGCATCCGCAAGCATTGACCCGAGAATTGCCTGGGACTCGCTGACTTGTGGAACAAAGATGTCGATTGGCCATACGGGATCGCGGCGGTGGGAGCCAAACTTCACCAGGAACATCTTGCCGCCGACAAACTTGTTGATTTCGCCGCCCTCGCCAGTTCGGTCATCGCCTCGTGCGAACTCCGACCAGACGTATGCCTTTTCCTCCACTTCGCGGGGTACCTCGACGTAGGCGGGGTAATCAGTCTGAAGGACGCCTTCCAGCGCCATGGCCAAGCGATACCGAGAAAGCACCTTGCTGTGCTTGGCTACACCCGCGAGATAAACCCGCCGCCGGCTGTTGCTCCATTGTTTGTCGATACGCTCCTTCATTCCTTGGAGCAGACGCTGGAATAGGTCTTTGGCGAACACCTTGCTTCGGAGAAGGCCGTCGCAGATGATCAACGTGTCAGTGCCGTAATCTTTATCGAGGATCTTAAATAGGATCGCCCACTCGACCAGCTCCCGATAAACCTGAACCCAGCTGGGAGAAACCGGCTTTCCGCTGTCCGTCGGTCGGATCATGTGGGAGAGCGCCTGCAGGCTGTCTACTCCCAGGAAAAACATCATTTCACCCAGTGCTGTTTTGGGCGTCCCGTCCTCATCGAACTGGCGTTGGTTGAGTTTCTGCACCGGTGTCGTGGGCGAAACTGCTTCAAGGCAGTACTCGTTGTTGCTGCTATCTACGACTCGGACCAACTGAATCAGGAAGGGGTCGAACTGAAGCTGGTTGTTTCCCCCATCTGTGCCGACCAGTGAGATCGACGTCGTGGCGCGCGGCTGGATTCGACGCGTGGCACTCTTCAACGGCTGAATTTCTTCTCGCAGAGCATCCAGCACCCCTTGATCGGTTCCGATGCAGTCTGCGATGGCCTCTTTCAGTTGGGCCTGGCTTGCCGGGTCAATCATGCTCCCTCCTGACTTTTCGCTGATTCAACGCGATGCCAGTCCTTGTCGGGGAGTCCTGGCTGGGCCCTAAGGTTCCCGCTCATGCAGGTTCGCTCCTTTTCTATAGAGAGCGATCCGCCTGCTGCTGCGTAGTCATAATCATAAGAATGCTGACATGGGCGCTCTGGGAATCGCATAGACGGATTGTAGTGCGTGCCATATACTACCCGCAACTATCATCACAAGCATCCGTTAACCCGCATGAGCCCCAAGGATGTCTGACGAACAGCTTGACGACCTTACCCAGCCGCAGCGCGATCGCCTTGCCTTCGTGGAGCTGCGCGTGCGCTTCATCGGAGATATCCGCCGCCAGGACCTAGTGTCGCGGTTTGGAATCCAGTCGGCCGCCGCCACGCGTGACCTGGCGATCTACAAGGAGCTGGCACCTGGCAACATCGATTACGACACCAAGGCCAAGTGCTATGTCCTTGGTGGAGACTTCAAGCCGCTCTTTGACTTTCCGCCTGAACGGGTTCTGTCCTGGCTGACGCAAGGCTTCGGAGACGGAGAGCCATCCCAGCTCAAGGCGTGGGTGGCAAGTGAAATCCCGTCAAGGCTCACGCATCCCGATCTGGATGTGCTGGCCTGTGTGACCCGGGCGATCCATCAGGAGTGTCCTATTCGGGTGGAGTACCACTCGATCTCAAGCGGCCAGACCGAGCGCCAGATCGTTCCCTTTGCGCTGATCGACAACGGCCTGCGCTGGCATGTGCGGGCCTTCGATCGCAAGTCTCAGGAGTTTAGGGATTTCGTGATCACCCGGATCAAGGGACCAGTCTTGTTGCGAGATGAAGAAGTGCAGGCCCATGAGCGCGGCGACCAGGACATCCAATGGACGCGAATCGTCGAACTGGAACTGATTCCCCATCCGGACCAGCCACGTTCTGAGGTTACGGAGATGGACTACGGCATGCGGGATGGCGTGCTGCGCATGAAGCTCCGCGCTGCCACGGCTGGATACATTCTGCGCAAGTGGAGTGTGGACAGCTCGCCCGATCACAGCCTGAGAGGGCCGGAGTACCGGCTCTGGCTAAAGAACCCCTTGGCCCTTTATGGCGTCAGGAACGCGGTGCTCGCGCCTGGCTACCGATCGCCGGACCAAGCATGAAGAGAACGACTTGATGCAAGAAGCTCCAATCAACCTCAGTCAGCTCGAAAGTCACCTCTGGGAATCCGCCAATATTCTGCGTGGCCCGGTGGATGCGGCTGACTTCAAGACGTACATCTTTCCGCTGCTCTTCTTCAAGCGGATCTGCGATGTCTGGGACGAGGAATACGCCGAGATCGTCGCCGAGACGGGTGATGCCGAATTGGCCCTGTTCCCCGAATCGCATCGTTTCCAGATCCCTGACGACTGTCACTGGAATGATGTCCGCGCGGTGGCGACCAATGTTGGCAACGCTCTGCAACGGGCCATGCGCGAGATCGAGAAGGCCAACCCGGACACCCTGTATGGGGTCTTCGGGGACGCCCAATGGACCAACAAGGATCGGCTCTCCGACGCGCTGCTCAAGGATCTGATCGAGCATTTCTCGCGCATCTCCTTCGGCAACAAAAACATCGCCTCCGATGTGCTGGGCGATGCCTACGAGTACCTGATCAAGAAATTTGCCGATGCCACCAACAAGAAGGCCGGCGAGTTCTATACCCCGCGCAGTGTCGTGCGGCTGATGATCGAAATGCTCGACCCCAAAGAGGGCGAAACCATCTATGACCCGGCCTGTGGCACCGGCGGCATGCTGCTGGCAGCCGTTCAGCACGTTCAAGAACAACACGGCGATGTGAAGCGTCTGTGGGGCAAGCTCTATGGGCAGGAAAAAAACCTCACCACCTCGTCCATTGCCCGCATGAACTTGTTTCTGCACGGCATCGAGGATTTTCAGATCGTGCGCGGCGATACCCTGCGCAACCCGGCGTTTTTCGAGGGTGATCGTCTGGCGAGCGTAACTACTCGCTCCCCTCCGCATAAATCTGCCCGGAGAGTGCCATCTGGAT
>CALMDH010000242.1:0-2884 GCA_937862735.1 uncultured Gammaproteobacteria bacterium | reverse complement strand
ACGCATTCTCGCAGGTCAAGCCAGACGCTGAGATATCGGTAGCGCCAACCATAGGGACTTCCTGAGTTAACCGGATAGGCATGTATCCGGATTCCACGCTGAGCCTCTTTAACGACGATTTTGAGTTCGCGGTGGCCTACCAGTGGCTGATCGAGCGATTGATCGAGCTTGGTCTGGCTAGACCTCATCCCGAAGTCTTTCCGGTCTGGGCCTATATGTATTGGATTAACCGTGCCAAGCCAAAACCTGACTTGAGGTATACCGCGCTCAAGCGCTGGGGAAACAGTGGGCGGCAGGTGCTATTGACCCTGAATATCCCGGAGCACCGGGTGCTGCTCAGTGACTTTGATCAGTGGTTCTGTTGTCTGTGCTATACCCCAGCCGGCTCGTTCCGGGACGCGGAAAGCTTTTGGCGGCGGAGCGAGAAGCTTGGCCCGCGTCCTCATGACCAGCCTTACCCCGAGCCCTTCCATCAGGAATTGCTCGACAGTTGGCGGCTGGTGCTCGACCTCGCCGCGGTCAGAAAGCAAAACCGCACCTCGAAGGGCAATCAATCCATCCAGGCCACCTTTTGGGAGCTGACCGCGGATCAGGTCACTGAGGCCGTGGCCTTTGGCGATGGCCGGCCCCGGGAAAGGTTGCCCCTACCGGGGGGGAGGAAAGGGCGTCGACGAGGCTATCTGAGGCTGGATGGATGACTGTCTACCCCTTGGAATTCACCAGACACACGTTCCGGTGAAAAATGCGCTGGTAAAAACGGGCATGAAACGGTATCCCCCCATCGGATTCGCAAGCTCAGCGAGCGGATTAGGGGCACCTTCAGAGGCCACGGAGGTCGGAAGCCCGTCGAATACGTTCGCGGATGGATGAGCTTTTTCGACTGCTCGTGCAACCACCGGCCAGTCCTCGCACTGGACCCCTGGGTGCGCCGGAGGCAACGAATGTGTTTTGGGAGTCCGGGCATAGCTGTGCAACCACAACCATACCCTGCTGGTCCCGGTCATGTCGAAAGGGGCCGTTCCGAACGAGCTTGAACGCTAAGTAGAGAATGGCACTTGGCACCCTCGCTGGGAACACAGACCAAGGGGGGGCAATTAGCCGATGCTTTCAACCTTGGCTATAGTGCTTCAATGACTGCGTATTTATATTTAAGTACATCATTTTGAACTACAGGCAACCATTCGATGTTATATTTTCCACCCAACTTAATTCCCCTTTTCTCCTTCTCCTCCTCCGGTCCGGTTGGCTTTTTAATGAAACCACTGAGTTCTTTCCCGGCCCTAAAATAGCCATATATGCCATCGCAATTTTTGCTCTCATAAAACAAGTGATTGTCGGCAAGTATGATGAGAAAGGTTCGCTCGAATCCCCTTTTGGATTCTCTTTTCTTTAGTTGCTCGGCGAAAAGGATGTCCTTGCAACAACTGAACATCTGCTCCGGATACTGTCCGTTACGCGGAAACTTAAGCTCAATGGCGTAGTGAGGTGTTGGCGGTTCTTGCTTATTTGGACTATAAATTGCGATATCAATTTCTCTCTTTATGAATTCACCTGTAGAGAAATAGAACGAGACATTGCGCTCAAACTGAACCTTGTAATCTGGAAATGTCGAACGAAGGAAGATTCCCATTTCATGCTGCAGGCTGAACTCATTATATATTTCTATTTCTCCCTTCGCGATCTTCTCAACAAAATTGCTTACAACTCTGAAATCCTCTAAGGCTTTTGACATGTTCAAATACCCATATGGTTAGTTTACTACTTGGACTGAGATTGGCTGAAAAGGTAATATGTTGATTTCAAACACCACCAGGTCATTGCGTGAGACAGCCAGCGGCAGCAAAATTGGGGGGTGCCGATGCCGGGGTGCGTGTAGAAACCGTTTACCCGCGCCTCCCGCGTGCTGAGCGAGCAGACGAGGCACGAACTCTTTAAATGTGCCGATGTGTCGGTGACGATGATCTGATTCCGCGTGTTCAATAGTGCGGATCAATTTGTTCCAGCCCGAGGGATAGATTCCTGTAACTGGTGGAGCCATGAGGGGCAGCACTCACGGCATGCACAAGGGAAATATCGAGTTTAGCATCTTGCATTTTTTACCTGGATCACCGATTGATGCGTTAGGTTTGGATGGTAGCATCTAATCCCACTCCAGGCCCTGGGTTTTGGCCGAACTCATGATTCAGGCTAAAACGGTGAATCCCCCACGGCCAAACTGACCTTCAGTTACCGCCGCTAACCGGGGTGGGATGAGTGAGGAGATAGTGGTTGACCAAGGTCCCCCCCGACTCGTCGCCCTCCAAGCCGAAGCCCTTGGCCGTCAGCATGTCTCTGACGCGCTGATTCTCGGCGTAGAACTCCGCCGCGATGCGCGCGGCCTCCTCCGGATCGTCTGAGTGGGAATAGGCCCATTTAAGGGACGGCAAGGTTTTGGGCCGGCGGTGGTCCCGCAACCGGACGTGCTCGTCGCCCCCCCAACTGCCGACGGTGTAATAGTCCAGGTACTCGCCCTGCTTATCCGCACCGAACAGGTACCAGACGATCTGGCCAAACCCGCGCAGGCGACCCCGGCGGCGCAGCGCGAGATCCTCCGGCGGCAGGGGGATTCTCCGGGAGCCGAAGCGTTGGTTGAATTGCTCTTCAATCGTGGGTATGTGCTGCACAGGCTTCTCCGCTGGTCATGCTGATCGAGAGCGGCATTGTGCTCCAGGGACGCGACGAAACGGGTCGTTATGCCAGGCCTGCGGCCGGGGAGCAGGCCACCTGGTTGACCGCCGGGAATGACTTGGCCGAAGACGGGGTCCGGCGCCTCAATCCTGGATCGCGTACTGGGCGGCCGCTTGCGTCAAGCCCTGACGCAGTTCCTCCCGCAGGCTCTCGGGGG
>CALMDH010000241.1:0-5667 GCA_937862735.1 uncultured Gammaproteobacteria bacterium | reverse complement strand
CTGCCGTCGTTGGCGCTGTTGGAGCGCATGTAGAGCATCTTGTCGACGCCGTTGACCTGGGCCTCCAGGGGCTGGGCCACGGTGGCCTCGACCACGGCGGCATTGGCGCCCGGGTAGTTGGTGGTCACCTGGACCGAGGGCGGGACGATGTCCGGTAACTGGGCGACGGGGATGCCAAGAATGGAGATGAGCCCCGCCAGGGTGATGACGACCGAGATGACGATGGCCAGCCGCGGCCGGTCGATGAAGATGTCCGAGATCATCGGGCGTCACCCGCGCCCGCCGCGGGGCTGGCGCTCGTGCCGGCCGGGGAATTCCCGGTCGGGGCGGCGGGCGGCAGATCGGCGGGGGTTGCCGTGACGACCTGACCCGGCCTGACCTTCTGCAGGCCCTGAGTGACCACCAGTTCCCCGGCCTTGAGCCCGCCAAGGACGATGACGTTGGCGCCCTGGATGGTGCCCGTCTGGATGCGCCGCGTCTGGACCCGGTTTTCGCTATCCAGGACCAGGACCGAGGTCCCCTGCTGGTCGATCTGCAGGGCGCCCTGGGGGATGACCAGGGCATCCTTGGGCTGCTCCTCCGCCAACATGACACCCAGGTATTGGCCATCGACCAGCAGACCATCGGGATTGGGGAACACCGCCCGCACCAGCAGGGTGTCGGTGCCCGGGTCCGTGGTCACGTCCACGTAATCCAGCCGTCCGAGTTGGTCATAGCGCGTGCCATCCGGCAGCTTGGCCCGAGCGATAATGGCATGGGGATCGCTTCCTTCGGCCGCGACCCGCCGCTTTTCCTCGAGGAATTCCCGTTGGCTGATGGGAAAGAGGACATAGGCGGGGTCCTGGCTCACCAGGGTGGCCAGAACGCCGGAGGTGGGACCAACGAGATTGCCGACGGTCAGGCTTGCCCGGCCGATCCGTCCGGCTACCGGGGCCTTGATCTGGGTATAGTCCAGGTCAAGCTGGGCCGCGGCCAGGGCGGCCTTGGCCTGTTCGACGCTGGCCTCCGCCACCCGGTGGGCGGCCCGCAACTTGTCTACCTCCGCGGCGGACATGTTCTTTTGCCGCAGCAGTTCCTCGCCGCGGGCATACTGTGCCTGGGTATTCTCCACCTCGGCCAGGGCCTTGCTGAGATCCGCCTGACGCTGAGCGACGATGGCCTCGTACTGATCCGGCTCGATGACGAACAGGACCTCTCCCGCCGCCACCTCATCACCCTCCGTGTAGCGCCGCTCCTTGAGGAAGCCCTCGACGCGGGCGCGCAGTTCCACCTTGTCCACCGCCGCCACCCGGCCGACGAAGGTGACCTCTTGCTCGACGGGCTGAAGGGACGCAGCGACCACCTCAACGCTGGGGGTGATGGCCTGGCTGCCCGTGGCTGGGGGCTGATCCGGGTCGCCGCAGGCAACCAGGATCGTAGACAGGGCGGCAAGGTGCAGCCAGCGGAACGGGGGGCGATGGGAGGGGAAGGGCATGCGCGGCTCCGACATGGACAGGGGCAGGGGCAGAGACTTTTTTTGATTGTTGCATGCCGTCTGGATCTGTGCCATTTTTCATCAAACTACAAATCCTACCTGGCTGGGGCGATCTTCCGCGATCAGCGCGCTTCTTTCCGCCTTCCTCCACCCAGTAGCCGAATCCCCCTAATCAGCCCCCACGGAAACCTCAATGTCGCTGTCAGAAAAAGAAGCCGGCCTGGTCGAAGTCATCGTGCAACGCCTAGAACAGCAGCGTATCCCGCGTGCCCTGGACATCCTGGCCCGGGTCGAGAATGGTGAGCGCCTCAACGAATTCGACATCAGTTTCCTGGAAGAGGCCATGCAGGATGCCATGGATGTCAAGCCCTTCATCGATCAGCACCCCGAGTGGCAGGAGTTTTCCACCCGTCTCTTTGCCCTGTACAAGGACATCACTTCCAAGGCGTTGGCCAACGAGCAAGCCAGCTAAGCGATCGGCAACCGCCGCCTTGCCGTGCCCTTGCGCACCCTCGTGTCAATCCTCCCCCTGACCAGGCGCCTCGGCCTCCTCGCCCTGATCCTTTGGCTTCCCCTGGCCCAGGGGGGCGAGGTCCTGGATGGCGTCAAGGCCCGGGGCGAGTTGCGCTGCGGGGTGAGCGAGGGGATACCGGGTTTCTCCGAGAAAGACCCCAGTGGCCGTTGGGTAGGCCTGGACGCGGATTTTTGCCGCGCGGTCGCTGCCGCCGTCGTCGGGAATGGGGAGAAGGTCAAATTCGTCCCCCTCTCCGCCGCCGCCCGCTTTCCCGCCCTGCAGGCACGCAAGATCGACCTGCTGGCGCGCAACACCACCTGGACCCTGGTGCGGGAGGCGGTGATGGGGGTCCAGTTCGCCGCGACCCTCTTCTACGATGGCCAGTCCTTCATGGTCCCGGCCGAAAGCCCGGTCAGACGACCCACCGACCTGGCGGGCGCCACCGTCTGCGTGCAGAAGGGCACCACCAGCGAGCGCAATCTCACGCGCTATTTCGCTCAACGCCAGCTCAGCGTCACGCCCCTGGTGCTGGATTCCGCGCTCAAGGCCGCCGAGGCCCTCTTTGCCGGCCGCTGCCAGGCCTATACCTCGGACAGCGCCCAACTCGCCGGCGCGAGAGTCCTCGCCCCCGCCGGCCGTCAGGCCTATCGCATCCTGCCGGAGCTGATTTCCAGCGAGCCCCTGGCCCCCGCTGTCTGGGGGGGCGATCAGCAATGGACCACCATGGTCCGCTGGGTACTCTTCGCCCTGATCCACGCCGAGGAGCTGGGCATCACCCGTGCCCTGGCCAACGAGCCCCCGCCCGACTTCGTCGCCTCCCTGCTGAGTTGGGATCAGGAGGAGGCGGACGCCCTCAGCAAGGCCATGGGCGTGGCCCCGGGCTGGGCCCAGCGGGCCGTGGCGACCGTCGGCAATTATGGCGAACTGTTTGAGCGCAACCTGGGCGCCGCCAGCGAGTTGGGCCTGGAGCGGGGTCTCAATCGTCCGTGGAAGGACGGTGGGCTCATGTATGCCCCGCCCTACCGTTAGCTGGGAAGTCACCAGAGGGGTCTCCCCGCGTCCGGGATGCGGATTGACCAGATGACAGTTAGCGTCTACGTCACAGCAAGGTCTTTCATTTTCAGGGACGTGGCGCGCCCCTGATTCGCTCCCCCTTCCCGGCGCGTCCACCCGGACCCCCGCGCCTCCTTGAACCCTGACCGGGCATCTACATGACCGATTTGCAGATTCTTCTCACCATCGGGGTCTTTGGCACGGTCATCCTGCTGATTGCCCTGGACCTCATCGACATGACCGTCGCCGCCCTGCTCGGCCTGTCGGTCCTGGTGCTGACGGGGGTCTTCGACCGGAACGACATGCTGGATACGGTGCGGGTCGCCAGCGGACCCATCGCCCTCTTGTTCGGCGGCATGGTGGTGGCCCGGGTCCTGGCGAAGACCGGGCTCTTCGAGCGCATTGGCGCCCTCATGCTACGCGCCACCGGCGGCAGCGGGCGGCGGTTCCTGCTATTGCTGGTGGCCCTGGTGGCGCCCATCTGCGCCCTGCTGCCCAACGCTACCACGGTCATTCTGGTGGCCCCGGTGATCCTGGGGGTCTGCCGGGCGCTCAAGATCGATTTCGTGGGCCCCCTGGTGCTGACGGCCATCATCAGCAACTCCGCCGGCCTGCTCACCCTGGTCGGTGACCCGGCCACCTTCCTGGTGGGCAGTTCCATCGGCCTGAGTTTTGGCGAGTACCTGCGACAAGTCAGCCTGGGTGGCCTGATGGCGGTCCTGGCCATCCTCCCCCTCCTGCCCTGGCTGCTGCGGGACACCTGGCGCCTCCGCCTGGACCTGCCGGAGCCAGCGCCCCCGCCTCCCATCGAGCGCCCGGGTTTCGTCCTGCTGGCGCTGGGCGTGCTGCTGGTCATGGTCCTGCTCTTTCTGTTCGGGGAACAGTTACCGAACATGGTTACGCCGCCCGCCGTGGCCATCATCGCCGCCAGCCTGGCCCTGCTGGTCATCCATGGGCTGCAAGTGGAGCCGGTCGATGAGGTCCTGCGGGATGTGGACTGGAAGACCCTGATCTTTCTGGCCGCCATCTTCGCCCTGGTGCAGGCCTTTACCAAGACCGGGCTGCTGCAGGGCATGTCCCTCTATCTCTACGACTGGTTCGGGGCCGACATCACCCTGGTGGCCCTGCTCCTGTTGGCGGGGATCGGCGTCCTCTCCAGTCTTCTCGCCAATATCCCGGTCGTCGCCGCCGCCCTGATCATGGCCAAGGGCTACCTGGTGGCGGCGGACGCCGTACCGGAGTTTGCCCTGGCCCCAAGCTTCACCGACTGGCCGGAGGCGACCCTGCCCTTTTTCATCGCCATGATGTTCGGCGCCACCCTGGGCGGCAACGCCACCCTGATCGGCGCCTCGGCCAATATCGTTAGCGCCGGTATCTGCAACAGCCAGGGGGGACACCTGACCTTCCTGCGCTTCGCCCGTTACGGCGTCCCCATCACCCTGTTGCAATTGGCTTTGGGCGCGGGCTACGTGCTGGTCCTGTCCAGCCTTCTCGCCCCCTGAGCCACCGCGGAGATCCTTTCATGCCTTGCCACCTTGACCGCCTGGTCCGACCCGCTACCGCCCCCACCACCCTGACTGAACGGCCATTCGCCCTGGCCCTGGCCCTCGGGCTCAGCGGGGGGCTCCTGCTTGCTGGCGGCTGCGCCAGCGGCCCGGACGCCGGAACCCAGAACCCGCTCGGCGGCGGCACCGAGGTTACCGTCAGCGACCCAACCCGCTTCACCCAGAGCGGCTTCCTCAGTGACTACGCGCGCCTCAAGACCGTACCCTGGGGCGATGGCGTCCAGTGCTGGAGTCAGCCCCAACTCCAGACGGCGGCCTACGATAAGCTCCTGATCACCCACATGACCGTTAAACTCAAGGACGGTCAGCAGCAGGGGATCGACCCCAGCGATCTCAAGGCCCTGACGGACTACTTCCACCAGTCCCTGGTCAAGGCCCTTTCCCCGGAGTATCGGCTGGTCAAGAAACCCGGAGCCGGCGTCCTGGCCCTGCGCATCGCCCTCACCAATCTGGTACCGACCCAGGTCGGGGAGAGCGCCCTGGGTACCCTGGTGCCTTATGGCTTCGTGGCGGAGATAGGCTCCGGCGCCGCCACCGGCCGGCCCGCCGGTTCCACGCCCTATCTCGGCGAGACGGGGATCGAATTACAACTCATCGACGGCGGCAATCAACGGATCCTCGCCGAGTGCCGGGACACCGAGATCGGCCGGAAGTACGCAGCGGACGATAAGAATGGCATCGGCGGGGCGGTCCAGACCTGGGCCAGCGGCTACGTCAATTCCTTCCAGCAGTGGGCCTATGCCAAAAACGCCTTCGACAAGTGGTCCGCCCTGATCGCCGAGCGACTGGCCAAGCTGCGGGAGGCATAACCGCGGGGCTGACGGGGCGTGAGGGCCCCGCCCGTCCCAGGGCGGCGGCCGCCAGGGTGACCCCCAGGGTACAAATGAGGGGCCAGGTCTGGGTCAGGTCGGTGCGCAGGGCGGTGTGAACCAGCAGGCCGGTGGAATCTTGCAGGAACACGATGCCGATCAAGAACTTGATCAGACTGGAGAGGTGCAGGGTCAGCATGGGGCGTTCAAATTCACCCTGGCGCGTCTCAGGGCGCTAACCTGGGGTCTTTC
>CALMDH010000240.1:0-4248 GCA_937862735.1 uncultured Gammaproteobacteria bacterium | reverse complement strand
CGCCTGTTGCCGTTCTCGGCCGCGCCGCGTGTCGCCAGCGTCGTCATGGGCGAAAGGCCGTGGCAGGCCGGCATGAGCCTTATGGCGTTCGGCAGCCCGGAAGCATGGCAGCGCGTGGCCTCGGCCGATCAGCTCATTGAGGCGAACAGGGACGCGGTAGCGGCTTGTTGGGAGGCCGCGCGCACGGCCGGCGCGGATCAGCGTTGCACGATCACCGTGGCAGCGCCAACAGCGCCGGCGCAGTAGTGTAGAGTTGTCGCGGGTTTCGGGATTTCTGCGACGAAGGAGCGTATTTGAATTTGGCATACGAGTTACTTGAAGATTCGCGCGCGTGGGTTCCCGTCCGAAGCGGGGAGTCTGGCGATTTCATCTATCACCGCGACGATGGGCTTGCCTATGCAAAGATTGCATCGCCCGCGCGAGTGGCTGATCTTGCCGACGAACGGGACCGTCTCACTTGGCTGCACGGCCGAGGTGTCGCCTGCCCCGAGGTCATCGACTGGCGAGCGACGGAGAAAGGGGCTTGCCTGACGATGACGGCAATCCCCGGAGTGGCGGCGGTCGATCTGTCGGGGGCCGACCTACTCAAAGCGTGGCCTTCAATGGCGCAGCAGCTTGGTGTTCTGCACAGCCTGCCGGTTGTCCAATGCCCGTTCGAGCGCAGTTTGTCGCGGATGTTCGCTAGCGCCGTGGATGTAGTGTCCCGCAACGCCGTCAATCCCGACTTCTTGCCTGACGAGGACAAGAACAGACCACAGCAGGAACTCTTGGCACGGGTGGAGCGAGAGCTGCCGGTTCGGCTCGACCAAGAGCGCGCCGATATGGTCGTCTGTCACGGCGATCCTTGTATGCCCAATTTTATAGTGGACCCTCGTAGCCTGCAATGTGCCGGGGTGATCGACTTGGGGCGGCTCGGAACCGCAGACCGCTACGCTGATTTGGCACTTATGGTTGCCAACGCCGGGGAGAGCTGGACAACCCCGCATGAAGCGGAGCGCGGTTTCACCATCCTGTTCGACATATTGGGCATCAGCGCGCCAGATCGGGAGCGCCTTGCCTTCTATCTGCGCCTCGACCCGCTGACGTGGGGCTGATGTCGCGGAAATCCTAAAACCCGCGACAGATCGGCCGTGTCATTTTCAGAACACGACTGCACCAATTGAATGGGCATAACGGCTGTTGTGCAGCCCACTCCTGACAGACCGATATCAGCAGTCGGCTGCACCAATCTCGTCTATGCTTAATACTCGTGTGCACCAAAGCGAGGTGAGCATGGCGACCGATACCGTACCGATTGCCGAGCACGGCGTAGCCACCCTGCCAGAACAGGCATGGGAGCGAGCGCGTCGTCGTGCGGAGATCATTGGGCCGCTGGCGCAGTCGGAGACGGTCGGGCATGAAGCGGCCGACGCGGCAGCCCAGGCACTGGGTTTGTCCCGGCGGCAGGTCTACGTCCTGATCCGCCGTGCCCGGCAAGGTTCGGGACTGGTCACTGACTTGGCTCTTGGGCAGTCGAGCGGTGGCAAAGGTAAAGGCCGCTTGCCGGAGTCGGTCGAACGCATCATCCGCGAGCTGCTGCAAAAGCGCTTCCTGACCAAGCAGAAGCGCAGCCTAGCGGCGTTCTACCGTGAGGTCGCGCAGGCTTGCAAAGCGCAAAAGCTGCGGGTGCCGGCGCGCAACACCGTGGCGTTGCGAATCGCCGGCCGCGATCCGCGTGAGGCCGTTCGCCGCCGAGAAGGCAAGGATGCGGCCCGCAACCTGCAAGGTGTCGGCGGTGAGCCTCCCGCCGTTGCCGCGCCACTGGAACAGGTGCAGATCGACCACACGGTCATCGACCTGATCGTGGTGGACGAGCGCGACCGGCAACCGATTGGCCGTCCGTACCTCACCATTGCCATCGACGTGTTCACCCGCTGCGTGGTCGGCATGGTGGTCACGTTGGAAGCGCCTTCCGCTGTTTCTGTCGGCCTGTGCCTCGCGCATGTCGCCTGCGACAAGCGCCCTTGGCTGGAGGGCTTGGCCGTGGAAATGAACTGGCCAATGAGCGGCAAGCCCATGCTGCTCTACCTGGACAACGCGGCCGAGTTCAAGAGCGAGGCCCTGCGCCGGGGCTGCGAGCAGCATGGCATCCGGTTGGACTATCGGCCGCTCGGGCAGCCGCACTATGGTGGCATCGTGGAGCGAATCATCGGCACGGCGATGCAGATGATCCACGACGATCTACCGGGAACAACCTTCTCCAACCCGGACCAGCGCGGCGACTACGATTCCGAAAATAAGGCCGCCCTGACGCTGCGCGAGCTGGAGCGCTGGCTCACATTGGCGGTCGGCACCTACCACGGCTCGGTGCACAACGGTCTGCTTCAGCCACCGGCGGCGCGCTGGGCCGAGGCCGTGGCGCGCGTCGGCGTGCCGACCGTCGTCACCCGCGCCACTGCCTTTCTGGTCGATTTCCTGCCCGTCCTCCGCCGCACCCTGACCCGCACTGGCTTCGTCATCGACCACATCCACTACTACGCCGATGCGCTCAAGCCGTGGATAGCTCGGCGCGACCGCCTGCCTGCGTTCCTGATCCGGCGCGACCCACGCGACATTAGCCGCATTTGGGTGCTGGAGCCGGAGGGGCCGCACTATCTGGAAATCCCCTACCGTACCTTGTCGCACCCGGCTGTCACCCTCTGGGAGCAACGGCAGGCACTGGCGAAATTGCGGCAACAAGGGCGCGAACAGGTGGATGAGTCGGCGCTGTTCCGCATGATAGGGCAGATGCGCGAAATCGTGACCACTGCGCAGAAAGCCACGCGCAAGGCGCGGCGCGACGCGGATCGACGCCAGCATCTCAAGTCAACGGAACAACCTATCAAAGCCACGCCACCAGCGGACACGGACATGGCAGACGCGCAGGCGGACAACCAGCCACCTGCCAAACCGTTCGACCAGATTGAGGAGTGGTAGCCGTGGACGAATATCCCATCATCGACCTGTCCCACCTGCTGCCGGCGGCCCAGGGCCTGGCCCGTCTCCCGGCGGACGAGCGCATCCATCGCCTGCGCGCCGACCGCTGGATCGGCTATCCGCGAGCAGTCGAGGCGTTGAACCGGCTGGAAGCCCTGTATACGTGGCCGAACAAGCAACGCATGCCCAACTTGCTGCTGGTCGGTCCAACCAACAACGGCAAGTCGATGATCGTCGAGAAGTTCCGCCGCGCCCACCCGGCCAGCTCCGACGCCGACCAGGAGCACATCCCGGTATTGGTCGTGCAGATGCCGTCCGAGCCGTCGGTGATCCGCTTCTACGTCGCGCTGCTCGCGGCGATGGGTGCACCATTGCGACCGCGCCCACGGCTGCCGGAAATGGAGCAACTGGCGCTGGCACTGCTGCGAAAGGTCGGTGTGCGCATGCTGGTGATCGACGAGCTGCACAACGTCCTGGCCGGCAACAGCGTCAACCGCCGGGAATTCCTCAACCTGCTGCGCTTTCTCGGCAACGAGCTGCGCATCCCGCTGGTTGGGGTCGGCACGCGCGACGCCTACCTGGCGATCCGCTCGGATGACCAGTTGGAAAATCGGTTCGAGCCGATGATGCTGCCGGTGTGGGAGGCCAACGACGATTGCTGCTCACTGCTGGCCAGCTTCGCCGCTTCGCTTCCATTGCGGCGACCCTCGTCGATTGCCACGCTGGACATGGCTCGCTACCTGCTCACACGCAGCGAGGGCACCATAGGGGAACTGGCGCACTTGCTGATGGCGGCGGCCATCGTCGCCGTGGAGAGCGGCGAGGAAGCGATCAACCATCGCACACTCAGCATGGCCGTTTACACCGGACCCAGCGAGCGGCGGCGGCAATTCGAGCGGGAACTGATGTGAAGCCTGCGCCGCGCTGGCCGCTGCATCCCGCCCCGAAAGAAGGCGAGGCGCTGTCCTCATGGCTCAACCGCGTGGCCCTTTGCTATCACATGGAAGTGTCCGAGCTGCTGGAGCACGATCTTGGTTACGGCCAGGTTGATGACCTGGACACCGCGCCACCACTGGCGCTGCTGGCGATGCTCTCCCAGCGGAGCGGTATCGAGCTGGATCGGCTGCGCTGCATGAGTTTCGCTGGCTGGGTGCCTTGGCTACTGGACGGCCTTGATGATCAGATTCCAGCCGCATTGGAAACCTATGCGTTCCAGCTCTCGGTACTGCTGCCGAGATTCCGCCGTAAGACGCGATCCATCACGAGCTGGCGTGCCTGGCTGCCCAGCCAGCC
>CALMDH010000239.1:0-20198 GCA_937862735.1 uncultured Gammaproteobacteria bacterium | reverse complement strand
TTGCTGGCACCTGGGGGCGGCGGACAACCCCCGCGCCCTCGATGTGACCGCCCTGGCCGCCGCGCTCGAGGCTCTGGGCAGGGAGAGTGGTCGGGCCTTGAGCCTGCGCACCTACCCCAGCCTCTCCGCCGCCATCGCCGGTGCCCGGGCCTCCGCGCTGTCGGGTGACTGCATTCTCGCCTACGGTTCATTCACCACCGTGGAAGCGGTGCTGCGGGAGCGGTCTTGATAGCCCCCACGACCCATTGCGCGGTATTTCCGGAGGGGGTTGCGTCTGGCGGGGCACTCGTGCCTACCGGCCAACCAGGCGTGTCGGCCTGACCGCCGCCTCCCCGCGGTTGACACCCCCACCAGCCCCTCCACCCCTTCCTTGCCCGTCTGAAAACTGACAGGTGTTACGCCTAGCGGCCTGACAGCCCTGAAATCGCCTCTGATCCGGGCGCGACGGGAACCGCATCGTCCCCGTCGGGCTGTTGCTATAATCCTCGACATGAACGCGATCCGGGGGACAAGAGTGCCCGGTCGGACGCATATCCCCTCATTTGTCAGCGCAAGGGCCTTGACGCCCCTGGGAGAACGCGATGCAGGAAGGCTCCAAGCGACGTTTGATCGGCGCCACGGTCGTGGTGGTCCTGCTCGTCATCTTCGTCCCCATGCTCATCGAGGAGGAGCCCGGGCCCCCGACCACGCCACCCATGGTGGAAACCAAGCCCGGTAGCCAGCCCCGCCCGGAGATGGATGCCGAGTTTCGCCAGCCAGCCCAACCCTCCCCCCTGGCCACCATCACCGAACTCCCGCCACCCGACCTCTTGACCGATGCCGAACGGGACATGGCCGAAGGCCGTCATGCCGGCGGCGAGCCGGGGGTGAGGAAACCCACCGCTGACACCAAGCCCGGCGTCGCCCCGGCGTCTGGGGCTCAGCCGCCCAAGGAGACCGGGAAGCCCCTCGCCAAGGAGGCCACCAAGGAACCCAGGAAGGAAACCGCGAAGGAGACCCCCAAGACCGCTCCCAAGGAGCAGCCTGGCGAGACCGCCGGCAAGCCTGCCGAGCCGCCGCCCAAAAAGACGGGGAGTGGCTGGATCTTCCAGGTGGCGAGCCTGACGGAGCGCGAAAAGGCCGCGGCGATGGCGAGCAATCTGAAGTCCAAGGGCTTCCCCGCCTTCGTCGAGGAGGCCGAGGTCAACGGCCGCACCTATTACCGGGTGCGGGTGGGGCCGCGGAAGGAACGTAAGGATATCGACGCCCTGGCCGCCGCGGTGCGTGACAAGACCGGTCAGTCCGGTCAGATCCAGCGTTACTGAGCGGAGCCGCGTGCCCCGGTCCGCGGGCCGATCCGCGCCGGCGCGGTGCTGATTTACCTATGGCGGTCAACTGGATCGATACCCTCATCCTGGGCCTGATCGGCTTGTCGGCCCTGATCGGGCTGGCGCGCGGCCTGATTCGTGAGGTCTTGTCCCTGGCCATCTGGGCCCTGGCCCTGCTGCTGGCCTGGCGCTATTACCCCCGCCTGGCACCCGAACTGGCCCCCTGGTTGCCGGGGGAGACCAGCCGCCAGGCCGCGAGCTTCGCCCTCCTGACCCTGGGCGCGGTCCTCGCCGGTGGCCTGATCGGCTACCTCTTGACCTCCCTGATCGAACTGGCCGGCTTACGGGGAACCACCCGTCTCCTGGGCGGCCTCTTCGGCCTGGCCCGGGGCGCGCTCATTGTCACCATGGTGGCCTTTCTCGCCGCCCTGACCCCCCTCGCCGAGCAACCGGCCTGGCAGGATTCCCAATGGGTCGGCCGCTTTCAGGTCCTTGCGCAGCGGCTCCTGGCCGCGGTGCCGCCGGAGATCGAGGACCGGGTCCGGACCCTGTGACCCCTTTCTGCCTTACCCCTGTCATGCCCCTGGCCGAGGTTTCCCCGCCCCGGCCCTGGGCGCCTCCTTGCCCTAACCACGAGGTGGTTCATGTGCGGTATCGTCGGTATCGTCGGTAAGAGTCCGGTCAACCAAGCCCTTTACGACGCCCTGCTGGTCCTCCAGCACCGGGGCCAGGACGCGGCGGGCATCGTCACCTGCGAGGGCGACAAACTCTACCTGCGCAAGGACACGGGGCTGGCCCGGGACGTCTTCCACACCCGCCACATGATCCAGTTGCGCGGCAACATGGGCCTGGGGCACGTCCGCTATCCCACCGCCGGGGCCACCTGTTCCGCCGAGGCCCAGCCCTTCTACGTCAATTCGCCCTATGGCATCGTCCTCGCCCATAACGGCAACCTGACCAATGCTGAGGCCCTCAAGCACGACCTCTTCGCCGAGGACCTGCGGCACATCAATACCGAGTCCGACTCGGAGATCCTGCTCAACGTCCTCGCCCATGAGTTGCAGATCGAGGGCAAGCTGCGCATCGACGAGGAGGACGTGTTTCGCGCCATCGAGGGCGTCCATCGCCGCTGCCGGGGTGGCTATGCTGCGGTGGCCATGATCCCCGGCTTTGGCGTCCTTGGCTTCCGGGACCCCCATGGCATTCGCCCCGTGGTCTACGGCAAGCGCCAGACGGCGGACGGGGACGAGTACATGATCGCCTCCGAGAGCGTGGCCCTGGATACCCTGGGCTTTGAGCTTATCGCCGACATTGCCCCGGGCGAGGCGGTCTTCATCGACGTCAAGGGCAACCTCCACCGGCGTCAGTGCGCCCCCCGGCCCATCCTTTCCCCCTGTATCTTCGAGTTCGTCTATTTCGCCCGGCCGGACTCGATCATCGACAACATCTCGGTCCACAAGGCCCGTTCCCGCATGGGGCGCAAGCTGGCGGCCAAGATCCGCCACGAGTGGCAGGATCACGACATCGACGTCGTCATCCCCATCCCCGACACCAGCCGCACCGCCGCCCTCCAGCTCGCCCAGGCCCTGGGGGTGAACTACGCCGAGGGCTTCATCAAGAACCGCTACATCGGACGCACCTTCATCATGCCGGGCCAGCAGATCCGCAAGAAATCGGTGCGCCAGAAGCTCAACGCCATCGATCTGGAGTTCCGGCGCAAAAATGTCCTGCTGGTGGACGACTCCATCGTCCGCGGCACCACCTCCCAGCAGATCATCCAGATGGCCCGGGATGCCGGCGCCCACCGGGTCTATTTCGCCTCGGCCTCACCGCCGGTGCGCTACCCGAACGTCTATGGCATCGACATGCCCGCCGCCAGCGAACTGGTGGCCCACGGCCGCGGCGAGGAACAGATCCGCGAGGTCCTGGGGGCCGATCGCCTGATCTTCCAGGACCTGGAGGACCTCATCGACGCCGTGCAGAAGCAGGGCAAGAGCGACGTGGATCGCTTCGACACCTCGGTCTTCGATAGCGACTATGTCACCGGCGATGTCACCGAGGCCTACCTCCAGCATCTGGAGGTCATGCGCAACGATGCCGCCAAGGAGGCCCGGCGCAATCTCGGCGAGTCCATCATCGAGCTGCACAACAACGCCTGATTCACCTTTACCCGACGAAGGACCGCAAGCCTTCAGGAATCACCCGCCGACCGTCGATCCGGCCTGGCCATAAAAAATAAGGAGTCGCCACCATGCGCAGAGGGGAGACCCCGGGCTTCGCCACCCTGGCCATCCGCACCGGCCATCACCGTACCGCCGAGGGCGAGCATTGCGAGCCCATCTTCACCACCTCCAGTTTCGTCTTCGCCAGCGCCGCCGAGGCGGCGGCGCGCTTCGGCGGGGACCAGGCCGGCAACATCTATTCCCGCTTCACCAACCCCACGGTCCAGGCCTTCGAGGAGCGGCTGGCGGCCCTGGAAGGTGGGGAACGCTGCGTGGCCACCGCCTCGGGCATGGCGGCCATCCTCGCCACCTGTCTAGGGTTGCTGAAGACCGGGGATCACATCCTCTCGTCGCGGGCCATCTTTGGCAGCACCACGGTCCTGTTCAACAAGTATCTGACCCGCTTCGGCGTCGAGACCAGTTACGTGGACCTGGCGGACCTGGATGCCTGGGCGGCCGCCATGCGCCCGAACACCCGCCTGCTGTTCCTGGAGACCCCCTCCAATCCCCTGACGGAAATGGCCGACATCCGCGCCCTGGCGGACCTGGCCCATGACCATGGCTGTCTCCTGGCGGTGGACAACTGCTTCTGCACCCCGGCCTTGCAACGGCCCCTGGCCCTGGGGGCGGACCTGGTCATCCATTCCGCCACCAAGTACCTGGATGGCCAGGGGCGTTGCCTGGGCGGGGCCGTGGTCGGCGATGCACAGCGCGTCGGGGAGGAGGTCTTTGGCGTCATCCGCACCGCCGGGCCGAGCATGAGCCCCTTCAATGCCTGGGTCTTTCTCAAGGGCCTGGAGACCCTGGAACTGCGCATGCTCGCCCATGCCCGCGCCGCCCTGGCCCTGGCCGAATGGCTGGTCGGGCAACCCGCCGTGACGCGGGTGCATTACCCCGGCCTGGCCTCCCACCCACAGCATGCCCTGGTCGGTCCCCAGCAGCGCACCGGCGGCGGCATCGTCGCCTTCGAGGTCGAGGGCGGCCGCGAGGCGGCCTGGCGGGTCATCGACGCCACCCGTCTCCTGTCGATTACCGCCAACCTGGGCGATACCAAGACCACCATCACCCACCCCGCCTCCACCACCCACGGCCGTCTCAGTCCCCAGGAGCGGGCCGCCACCGGCATCGGCGAGGGTCTGATCCGGGTCGCGGTGGGGCTGGAAGACCTGAACGACATTCAGGCCGATCTGGCGCGGGGGCTCGGTCCCGGCTAGTGGCCCGAGCGACGACGACCTCTCAGAGCAGCAGGGCGATGATGAGCCCGCCCACCATCAGCCGGTAGATGACGAAGGGCAGCATGCCGATCCGCTCGATGAAGCGGAGGAAGAAGTGGATCGTCAGGTAGGCGACCCCGAAGGCGATCAGTCCGCCTAGCCAGAAGGGCTGCCAGTCCACCGGCTCAGTGGACTGGATAAGTTCCAGGCCCTCCAGTCCCCCCGCCATGAGGATGGCCGGAATGGAGAGCAGGAAGGAAAAGCGTGCCGCCGCCTTGCGGGTCAGGCCCAGGAAGAGGGCGGCGGTCATGGTGATGCCGGAACGGGAGGTGCCGGGAATGATGGCCAGGGCCTGGCAGGTGCCGATGATCAGGGCCTGGCGCCAGCCAAGGCTGAATTCATCCCGGTTCCGGCGGCCCAGGCGGTCGGCGATCCCCAGCAGCAGGCCGTAGCCGATGATGTTGCCGGCGATGATCAGGGTGATGAGCGCGGCGTCGGCGCGCAACCATTCCAGAAGGGCCTTGAAGGGCAGGCCGAGGATGACCACGGGCAGGGTGGCGATGACGATCATCCACGCCAGTCCCGCCTCGGGCGAGGTGATGCAGCGCTGGACCAGGGAGTTACCAAAGGCCCCCAGCATGGCCAGGATGTCCCGGTAAAAATAGGCCATCACCGCCGCCAGGGTGCCAAGATGGAGGGCGACGTCGAAGGCCAGGCTCTGTAACTCGTAACCGAGCACCAGGGGGGTGAGCACCAGGTGGCCCGAACTGGAGATGGGCAGGAGCTCCGACAACCCCTGGACGATGGCAAGCAAGACGATCTGGATGGTTTCCAAGGCTGGAGGCTCCACGGTGGCGGGGGCGGGATTTTACCAGCAGTGACCTGAGCGCGGTCCGAAATCAGTCCGGCTGACGGTTGGGGCATCCGGCGCCGGATGGGTCTTGCGGATCTTTTCGGCTATCCGGTTGAGGAAGGAGCGCTTTTCCCGTGCCGGGACCAAGTCCCGCCGGGACATGTCTGCGGTCAAATAAGCCTTCGACGCTGGGGCGAGTGCTCTCGCTGGTGCGGGGGCTTATGGCATGGCCGTTTGCGCTCATCAGGCCCGTTAAAGCCGGAAATTGATTTGTTACGGTTAAAACGGGAAAGATCCATCACCGGAAAGGGTCTATTCATCTCTCTGGGGATTCCTCCCTCGCGGTTCAGGAGGGGAGGCAAATTTTTCATTGACTTTTTGGATTCCTAATTTTACGATTATTTGCATGCTGTAATTTTTTCTAACCGAGGTAACTCCCATGGATGCGCTGGCCGAGCTCAAAGCTCAAATTGCTGAACTGACCCGACAGGCGGAAGAACTGGTAAGACAGGAAAAGGCTTCCGTTATCGAAGAGGTCAAAAGAAAAATTCAGGATTACAACCTGACCGCCCGCGATCTGGGGCTGGATGTCCTGGCGCCACCCCTCAGGGAGCGTGGTCGAGCGGTGGCGCGAACCGAAAAGCCAGTGCCCAAATATCGGGACGAATATGGCCGGGAATGGTCAGGAGGGCGCGGCAGAAAACCGGCCTGGGTGCAACAGATTATCGAATCGGGGGGGGATATCGAGGAATATCGGAACCCAGATTATCGGAACCCAGATTAGTCCTCACCTTCCCGCGCAAAAAAGCCAGCCAAAAAAGCTGGCTTTTTTGTCCCTTCCAGTTTACTCCTAGATGTCGGCAAAGGGCCAAAATGGGGCTTACCCCTTTCATGGCACCCAATAATGACTTCCTGGATGGGCATCCAGAAATGGCAACCTGGCCAAAAAAGGGGTCGTGAAATCATTCAACCGCTGGCCGGGCCAGGCAGGGAAAGGCGGTGCGTCCGCCAAGCAGGGAGGGGAGGGAGGTCAGGGCTGGCAATGGCGGCGAGATAACCAGGCTGGGGAATGAAATGCTGAATGTCAGGTTCCACCGGCCTGGTCAGGGGGGGATGGAATAGCCCGCGACCGGTGAATTTGACCCGGGCTTCGAGACCGGTCCAGAAACGCGTGAAGAGTTGCGGACGTTCCTCCAGATCACAGGCCTGCAATTGCTCAATCTCCCCGGCGGCGAAGAGGCGCTGGGCAATGGCGATCATGTCGCGGTGGGGAGTGATCAGTTCACAGTCGACGCCGACCGGTTGATCCCGGCGCACGGCGACCAAGGCCAGGTCACCGCTGGTGGTCAGGTTGAATTCAAGGTCACCCGTCACGGCTGGTTTACCTTGGGGTCCCGGGGTGAGGCGGATTCTCTCAGGTGCTTGTCCCAGATACCTGGCCAGGATCAGCCGCAGACCGGCATGAGCGCGCAGATAGGCGTGGCGGTGGCGGGCCAGCCTGAGGCGGGTGGCCCGCTCCTGTTCCGGGGGGGAAAGCAGCGGCCACAGCGCAACGAGCCTTGCACGCGCCTCGGGGCTATCGTCATCCTCACCTCCGCCGCGGTCGTCCCCGGGGCCACCAGAGATGAGCCAGAGATGGAGGTCGGCCGGTCCCAAGGTCGCGGGGAAGGGAGTGGTGTGCCACTGGATATCCATCGCCAATCAATCTTTTCACGCAAAATTCTCAGTAAATCAGTTCGGTGGAGCGATCCTGCCGAAGTCAGGAGGCACTGCGCCCGAGTGCCCCTGCTTTCCCCTTATAATGCCTCCCCCCGCACTTCGGAGGCCAGTATGGTTCACCCTCTCACCGACCCGACCTTACAGGGGATCGTGGAAGCGATCTGCGCCAAAGGCTGTCGTCAGGTCTGGCGGGATCTGGCGGCCTGGGAAAGGGGGGAACTCCCGGTTGAGGCCAGGGGGCTCGGCGATGCCGACCTAGCGCGGGTGCTGGCTGAACTGAAGGCAATCATGGCCGTTTACGATAGTTGTCAGCCGGATATTGGCCCTGCTGAGGGTTCCCAGGTGCAGTGATTGGCGTCCAACCTTCAACTCCATTACTCATGGAACGTCATGCGGAACATCATTGACCAGATCAGCCAGGAACTCGCGGCCCGTCCCGCCCAGGTGGCCGCCGCCGTCCAACTCCTCGATGAAGGCGCCACGGTGCCCTTCATCGCCCGCTACCGCAAGGAGGTGACCGGCGGCCTGGACGACGTCCAGTTACGCCAGTTGGAGGAGCGGCTGGGCTACCTGCGGGAACTGGAGGAGCGCCGCGACCTGATCCTGCGCGGCATCGAGGAGCAGGGCAAGCTGACCGCTGAGCTCAAGGGCGAGATCCTTGCCGCCGACACCAAGCAGCGCCTGGAGGACCTCTATCTGCCCTACAAGCCCAAGCGCCGCACCAAGGCCCAAATCGCCCGGGAGGCCGGGCTGGAGCCCCTGGCCCTGGGTCTGCTGGAGGACCCCAGCCAGGCGCCGGAGGCCCTGGCGGCCCAGTTTGTCGCTGCCGCCAAAGGGGTGGCCGATGTCGCCGCGGCCCTGGAGGGGGCGCGGCAGATCCTCATGGAGCGCTTCGCCGAGGACCCGGAGCTGACCGGCCGGCTGCGGGAGGGCCTCTGGGAACAGGGCTGGTTGCGATCCAGCCTCATCCCCGGCAAGGAGCAGGAAGGCACCAAGTTTTCGGATTACTTCGATTTCAGCGAGGCCCTGGCCAGGATCCCTTCCCACCGCGCCCTGGCCCTGTTCCGTGGCCGTAACCAGGGGGTGCTAGCCCTGGATCTGATCCCGGGCGCGCCCGGGGACGCGGGGGCGGACCTGGACGCGGTCTGGATCCAGACCCTGGCCGCCCACTTCGGCATCCAGGATCGTGGCCGGCCGGCGGATGCCTGGCTGCGGGAGACGGCGCGCAAGGCCTGGCGCGTCAAGCTCTTCACCCGCCTGGACCTGGACCTCAAGTCGCGCCTGCTGGCGGCGGCGGAGGAGGAGGCGATCCGCGTCTTCGCCCGCAATCTCTCGGCCCTGCTCCTGGCCGCCCCCGCCGGCCGGCTGCCCACCCTGGGCCTGGACCCGGGCCTGCGCACCGGCGTCAAGGTGGCGGTGGTGGATGGCACCGGCCGGGTCGTCGCCACGGACACCATCTATCCCCATGTCCCCCGCAACCAGTGGGATGCCAGCATCGCCCGCCTTGCCGCCCTGGCCCGGGACCATGGCGTCAAGCTGATCAGCATCGGCAACGGCACCGCCTCCCGGGAGACGGACCGCCTGGCGCGGGACCTGATCAAGCGCCATCCGGAGCTGGGCCTGCGCTCCCTGGTGGTCAGCGAGGCCGGGGCCTCGGTCTATTCCGCCTCCGAGTACGCCTCCCAGGAACTGCCGAAGCTGGACGTCTCCCTGCGCGGGGCCGTGTCCATCGCCCGCCGGCTACAGGACCCGTTGGCGGAGCTGGTCAAGATCGAGCCCAAGGCCATCGGCGTCGGTCAGTACCAGCATGACGTCAACCAGTCCCAGCTCGCCCGCACCCTGGAAAAGGTGGTGGAGGACTGCGTCAACGCCGTGGGCGTGGACCTCAATACCGCCTCGGTACCCCTGCTGACCCAGGTCTCCGGCCTCAGCCGCGGCCTGGCGGAGAACATCGTCCGCCACCGCGAGCAGCACGGCGCCTTCCCCAACCGCGCCGCCCTCAAGGCCGTGCCCCGCCTGGGGGACAAGACCTTCCAGCTCTGCGCCGGCTTCCTGCGCGTCCCGGATGGCGACGAGCCCCTGGATGCCTCCGCCGTCCACCCCGAGGCCTACCCGGTGGTGCGGCGCATCCTCACCCGGGCCGGCAAGGGCATCCGCGAACTGATCGGCGACGTCGCCACCCTGCGCCGCCTGGACCCGGCCCAGTTCACCGACGACCAGTTTGGCCTGCCCACGGTTAAGGACATCCTGGCGGAGCTGGAAAAACCGGGGCGGGACCCGCGCCCGGAGTTCAAGGCGGCGGAATTCCTGGAAGGGGTGGAGACCCTCGACGACCTGCGGGAGGGCATGGTGCTGGAGGGCACGGTGACCAACGTCACCAACTTCGGCGCCTTCGTCGATATCGGCGTCCACCAGGATGGCCTGGTGCACATCTCGGTCCTGGCGGACCGCTTCGTCAAGGACCCCCACGAGGTGGTCAAGACCGGCGACCTGGTCAAGGTCAAGGTGCTGGAGGTGGACAAACCCCGCAAGCGCATCGCCCTGAGCATGCGCTTGGGAGATCGGCCGGTGACCGGGTCCAGCGGTGCGCAACGCCGCGAGCGGGAGGCGTCAGGCTCCGGGACCCCGACCAGACCCCAGATCAGACCACAGCCGGGGAACGGGCCCGCGCCCACCGGCGGCGCCATGGCCAAGGCCTTCTCCCGGGCGAAGGACGGCAGTCAGCGGCGCTGAACTGAAGGGCTGCCAGGGAAGGTCCAGGGCTGGCAGGGAGGCCCTCAGGCCGCCTGCTTCTGCTCCGCCCGGGCCTCGATGCTCCGGATCAGGGGATAGAGGTGTTCGGTCTCGCGATCGATACGCTCCAGGACCATGTCAAAGATCTGATTGGTTTCCTCGACGAAGCGGGCGTGGTCCTTGATGTGCAGGCACTGATGGGGCGGGGAGCAGTAGCGTTTGAGGTAGTCGGCGAAGAGGCGCTTGAACTCGGAAGAACCGGAGAGAAACCGGTCGGCGGTGTTGCGCACGGTCTGGGCCTCGTGGGACAGCAGTTGCCGGCAGAATTCCCGGTCGACCTTTTCCATGTGTTTTTTCACCAACTGGACGTAGTCGAAAAAGATGCCCTCGGCAATCTTGGTGTCACACATGAAGCGGTCCTGGATGAGATAACGGAAGACATTGTTTTTTTCCGTGATCTCATGGATTTCTTGGTGCAGGGTGGTAAAGGTGGCCATAAGGCAGACTCCATGGGTGGGCCGCGGCCATCGCGCCGCTCGGCCAGGTTGTGATGCGGAAAAACGTTGACAGCGCGGAATGAGTCAGGCGCGGAGGGCAGGGTGGCAAGTCGGTTCATGACCCCGGAACGAACGTGCGGAGTTTAGCCCAGCCGCCAGGGCCTTGCCATCGGTCTGACATAAACCCGCGTCGCCGGACTTGACCCAGCTCAAGGCATGCCGGCGCGGGGGGGTGTGTCATAGTGGGTGGTGCGACCCGGGTGAGACCCGGGAATCAGAAAGGGGGGATGAGAACAGGGGATGAACGGCGAAGATAAGCGGGTGCCGGCCTCCGGGGGCAATCACCTGAGCGCCTGGCGGAAACAGTACCTGGCCAAACTGCGGGGCCGCGCCTCGACCGGGCCCTCCTCCGTCGCCTTGGGCGAGGTCATCTGGTCCTGGGTCGGGGCCTTCCTCGGGATCGGTGCCCTGAGCCTGCTCAACCTCACCCTCCTGACGCCCGCGGACAATCTGCTCCTCATCGGCTCATTCGGCGCCTCGGCGGTCCTCATCTACGGCGCCCCCCGCAGCCCCCTGGCCCAGCCCCGCAATCTGGTCGGCGGCCATCTCCTCTCCGCCACCGTCGGCGTCCTCTGTTATCTGCTCTTGAGCCCCTGGCCGTGGCTGGCCGCTCCCCTGGCCGTGGCCACGGCCATCGCCCTCATGCACCTGACCCGCACCCTGCACCCCCCGGGGGGGGCCACGGCCCTCATCGCCGTGGCCGGTTCCGATCAAGTCCATGCCCAGGGGCTGATGTTCGTCCTCATGCCGGTCGGCCTCGGGGTGCTGGTACTCCTGGTGGTTGCCCTCCTGGTCAATAACCTCTCCTCCCAACGCCAATACCCTGAACACTGGTTCTGACCAGGCGGAAGGCGTGACCAGGCGGGCGGAAGAAAAAAAGCCTGGCTGATGGCCAGGCGGAAGCGGAGGAAAGATGATGTAACCGGCGGGTCAGAACCCGCGGACGGGTATGTCCCCGTTGTAGGGGGCGGAAGCGGAGGAAATCAGACGCAACCGGTCGGTTTGGGCAGCCCACCCCATTTGCAGATCAGCTTCATGGGGCCCTTCTTGAAGACGTCGTAAAGCTCCTTGGTGGAGATCTTCAGCTCCTTGGCGAACTTACGGATGGGAGGCACGACGCCGTCGTTTTCATACATGGCCCGGGCCTCGCGGATGTAGTGCATGATCTGCTCGTCGATCTCGAAATCGTCGGCCTTGGCGAGTTGGAGGGCGATCTCCTCGCTCCAGTCGTCACGATTGATGAGGAACCCCTCGCCGTCCACGGGAACGCTGATTGACATGGTCTAACTCCGGTTGGATTTCTGACTAATTTACTCTGAAACTGGAGGTGGAGATTGGGACCTTGCCCCAGGATTCCAAGGGCCTTGCCACCCGGCGATGGGTTTCAGGGAGGGGGAGGGCTGGGGAGAGGGGGTCTGTAGGGTTACGCCAATGGTCCTGCCAGCGGGATACCCATCCCGCTGGCGTCGCTAGGAGTGGGGGGCTGGCCTCAGGCGCTACGGGAGGCCCGGGCGGCTTCGATGGCTTCCAGGACCCCGTCCCAGAAGCGGATGCGGGCGCAGAGGGCCTCCTCGGCGGCGGTTTCGGCCGCCTCGATCCGCTGCGGGTCCCCGGCGCAGAGTTCGTCGAGCAGCCGCAGGGACAAGGGGCCATGTAGCTCGCCATCGAGGTGGATGTGCCGCTCCAGGTAGTAGTGGAAGCTGGGGGCCTGGTCGATGGTCAGGCCACTCTGGGTGATGAAGCGGCGGAACATGTCCGGGATCACCTGCTCCCGACCCAGGGCCAGGGCGGCGGCGACCTCGTGGGGCTTGTCCTCGTTGATGAAGGCGAAGCTGGTCTCGACGAAGTAACGGGCGGGCAGGGGCACCAGATCCGAATAGAGGGCCGCGTCCAGGCCCTGGTCCCGCACCTGGGCGAGGAAGCGTTCCGCCAGGCCGCCGTCGCCGCCGATCTCGGTCCAGGCCCGGACGTAGAGCTCGAAATGGCTGAGATAGCCCGCGCCCTCGCCGCCGGGGGCCAGGTCCGATTCCTCTTCCAGCACCAGTTGGTTGATGAAGCGCCTGAGGGCGGGGGCGCCCCCGGGCATCCAGGGTACCCGGGCGGGAGCGAGGTGCCCTTGCAGATACTTGACCAGGGACATGAAGTCCCAGACCGCGAAGAGGTGGTGGTGCATGAAGACCCGCAGGTCGTCCAGCGACCGCAGGGAGGCGTAAATGGGGTGACTGGCCAGCCGCTCCCGCATCGGGGTCAGGTGGTCGAGAGAGAGTTTCGCCAAGGTGTGGTCCTCCGAAGTGCGCCGGCGACCGCCCGCCGCTGGGATCGGCCAGTGCCTGCCGTCGCGACCGGGGTCAGGGAGCAAGTTTGTCCGCGATCATAAGCAATTGCAAATATACTTGGACGCGTGAATCCGGCCTATCCCCTCGCCTTCGCCATCGGTCTGCTCAGCGCCCTGCACTGTATCGGCATGTGCGGGAGCATTGCCGGGGCCCTCAGCCTGTCCCTGCCGGCGGAGCGGCGCGCCCATTGGCGGGGGCTGGTGACCTACCTGCTGGCCTTCAATCTGGGGCGGGTGCTGAGTTACGCCCTGGCGGGGGCGGCCTTTGGCTCCCTGGGCGGCGTCCTGCTGGTGTCCGGCCATCTCTGGCTGCACGATGCCCTGCGCTGGCTGGCCGCCCTGGTCATGGTCGGGGCCGGTCTCGCCATCGCCGGCTGGCTGCCTCGGCTCGAAGGGCTGGAAAGGCTGGGCACCCCCATCTGGCGGCGGTTGGAGCCCTGGGGGCGGCGGCTCGTCCCCGTCGATTCCCTGCCCAAGGCGGCCCTGTACGGTGCCGTCTGGGGCTGGCTGCCCTGCGGACTGGTTTATACCCTCCTGCTTGGCGCCCCCGCCCAAGGCGGACCCCTGGCCGGTGCCCTCTACATGGCCCTGTTCGGCCTTGGCACCTGGCCGGTGCTGATCGCCACCGGTCTCTTCGCCGGGCGTCTGCATCGCTATGCGGGGGATACCCGGCTCCGGCGCCTGGCAGGGTTGGCCGTGACCAGTCTCGGCCTTTATACCCTCACTTTCCAGGGCTACAATGTTTGAACGCAACCAGGGTAAGGGTAACGGCCTTTGGGGGACGCCCGCGGGGGTCCAGGGAGACCTGGCGACCGCCCATCCGCGGATGACGCCTACCCAACGGATGCCGCCCTGGCCAGACCCGGTCAGATGCGGTCAGACCCGACCCACGGGGCGCAAAAGGCACTTCGGTAGGTAACTTATTGACTGGAAGAGCGTGACCCTGGGGTGCTCATCCCCGGTCGCGCCGATCATGGCAGTGGTCCAGGTACCAGGGGAGACGTCCATGAGCATGTGCGAGTTCCAGGGCCTGATCGGCGAGGCCCCGTCCTTCCGCCGCCTCCTTAACGCCGCCCGACTCGTGGCCGCGACCGACGCCAGCGTGCTGATCATCGGCGAGGCCGGCACCGGCAAGGAAAGTCTGGCGCGTGAGATCCACCGCCTGGGTGACCGCCGCGACCAACCCTTCCAGGTGCTCCCGGTGACCGGCATGACGGCCGATGACCTGGTGGCAGCGCTGGACCAGGCCTGGAGCGGCGCCCGCGGCGGCAGCCTCTTCCTCGACGAGGTGGCGGAACTGCCGTCCCTGGCGCAGGCCCGGCTCCTCTATTGGCTGGCCGGCCCGGGCGGCGCGGTACGGCTCATGGCCGCCACCCGGCAGGATCTCTGGGAGCGGGTGCGCGCGGGTAGTTTCCGCGAGGACCTCTACTACCGGCTGGCGGTGGTGCCCCTGGAACTGCCCCCCCTCCGGGAGCGGGTCCAGGACATCCCCCTGTTGCTGGAGCACTTCCTGGCCCTGGCGGCCGCCACCCATGGCCTGGCCGCCCCGCGCTTCTCCCTCACCGCCCAGCGCCAGTTGCGCCGCTACCCCTGGCCGGGCAATGCCCGGGAGGCGCGGAATTTCTGTGAGCGGATGGTCATCCTCTGTCCCGGCGAGGACCTGGGCCCGGAGAACCTGCCTTGGGAGATCCGCCGCGGTCAATGGGAAATGACGGAGGGTTTGAGTTTCAAGTTGCCCGCCGGCGGCATTAATCTCCAGGAGCTGGAGATCGACTGCATCCGTCAGGCCCTGGCCCTGGCCGGCGGCAATAAGAGCCGAGCCGCGCGACTCCTCGGCCTCACCCGGGATACCCTGCTCTACCGCCTGGAAAAATACCTGATCAAGGCCTGAGCGAACGGACTGTCCCGGCTCGACGGAAAATGCGCCTGGGAGCGAAGAAACTGATCTTCGCTGACGGGCTCCGAGGAGTACTGAACCTCAGTTGATGGTGCCGGTGATGGGGTTGTCGGCGACGTCATCAAAGATGGACTTGAGGCCGGCGGTATTCAGGGCCCCATGCACCTCGGTCGCCAGATACTCCTGCTTGTTGGCCTCGGATTCGAAGTAGATCTTGAGGGCGCTATCGCCGCTGCCCTCGATGATGAAGGGGGCGTTGTCCAGATCGGTCACGTCGTTGAGGGTGATGGGATCGCGGGTCGAGGTGATCATGGGGTCTCTCTCTTTAGTCGGTCGTTAGTGCGAATGTCGCGGGAAACTACATCATTATCAATTTGATAGCGCGCTATCTCATGAGGGTTGGTGTGCGACTCACGGGAAAATTGATCATCGGCTATTGGTCGCGCCGCCGGATGACAATTGACGTGATGATGAGATGCAAGCTGTCACTGTCGGGGATGTGGCGCGCCGCCTACTGACGAGGGATGGCGATGCGGTGGTTGTCAGGGGTCAGGATCTCGTCCGGGGCGGGACGCTGGGTGGGGGAAAGATGAGGCTGTCGGTGGCGAAGCCAGCCTGTCGCGCCCGCGCGATCAACTCCTCCAGCAGCGGGGAGGGCAATTGCGGCTCTCGGGCCAGGATCCACAAATAGTCCCGGCTGGGACCCGAGATCATCACCCAGCGGTAGTCCGGGTCCAGGGCAAAGACGTGGTAGCCGCCATAAAAGGGGCCAAAAAAGCTGACCTTGAGGCTCGCGATGTCGGGTTCGCCGATGAAATAGGCGCGACCCTCGGCCTCCTTCCATTGACCCTTGCCGGGGTCGAACCCCCGATTCAGGACGCTGATGCCGCCGTCCCCCCGCTGGTCGTAGCGGGCGGTGACCTGCTCCAGGCCACGCTCGAAGGAATGATCCAGACGGGCGATCTCGTGCCAGGTGCCGAGATAGCGCTCCACCGTGAAGCCGGATACCGGCTGGATGCCCTCGGGCACGCCGGTACAACCGCCCAGCAGCGGGAGGGTGAGCGCGACCAGGAGCAGGGGGAGGAGGGCGGCGGCTGAATGGCGGCGGTGGTTCATGGGGTCGGGGTCCTGAGCGTCATTGCGGGAGGTCGATGCGGGGTCATCCAAGCAGGGACGAGGCCTACCAGGCACCCAGTGGCAGGGGACCGCGCCAGCCGGGCTTGGCCAGGAGCATCTGCACTGTGCCCAGGTCACGCTCGCGAAAGCCGCCCTCGCAGTAACTCAAATAGAAGCGCCACATGCGGGTGAAGCGCTCGTCGAAGCCCAGGGCGCGCACGGCGTCCAGACGGCGGACGAAGTTGTCCCGCCAGCGGGCCAGGGTCTCGGCGTAATGGGGGCCGATGTCCTCCAGGTGGACGGTCTTGAGATCACAGGCCTTGGTCATGGCGCTGGCCATGGCGGTGACGCTGGGCAGGAAACCGCCGGGGAAGATGTGCTTCTGGATGAAATCCACCTCCTTGAGGGCGGCCTGGTAGCGCTGGTCGGCGATGGTGATGGCCTGGAGCAGCATGGCCCCGGTGGGTTTGAGCAGGCGCCCGCACTGGCGGAAGTAGGTCTCCAGGTGACGGGCGCCAACGGCCTCGATCATCTCAATGGATACCAGCTTGTCGAACTGGCCCCGCTGGTCGCGGTAGTCGCGCAACTGGACCTCCACCCGGTCCGCCAGACCGGCGGCGGCGGCGCGCTGCCGCGCCAGCTCGGCCTGCTCCCGCGACAGGGTCAGGGTGGTGACCTGGCAGTCGTAGCGGCCGGCGGCATGGAGGGCGAAGCCCCCCCAGCCGGTGCCAATCTCCAGGACCTGGTCGCCGGGCCGGAGGTCCAGCTTCTGGCAGATATGCTCCAGCTTGGCGGTGGAGGCCTCGGCCAGGCTCATCTCCGGGCGGGTGAAGAGGGCGCTGGAGTACATCAGGGTCTCGTCCAGCCAGAGACGGTAGAAGTCGTTGCCCAGGTCGTAGTGGGCGGCAATGTTGCGGCGGCTGCCGCGGCGGTTGTTGTCCCGGGCGCGGTGCAGCAGGGCCCGCAGGGGGGCGGAGAGGCGGGCGAAGCCCTCCTCCATGTCCATGAGCGCCGGGCGGTTGCGCAGCAGCAACTGGACCAGGCCGGTGAGGTCCTCGCACTCCCAGTGGCCGTCCATGAAGGCCTCCCCGGCGCCGACGGTACCGCCGAAGGCCATGGCCGGCCAGAAGGCCGGGTCCCGGACCTCCACCTCGATCTGGGGCTCGCCCTGGCCAAAGCACCAGTGGCGGTCGCCTTCGCGAACCAGCAACCGTCCGCTACCGACAGCACCGCCGCCGGTGCTGGCGCCGGGCCGATCTGGGTGCGATCCGATGACAACGGCAGCGGGGAGCTGGCTATCAGCCTGATCGCTACCCGTGCCGGCACCAGGCTCGGCACCCATAGGGGCGTCTAAATGATTGGCTGGCGCGGCATCCTGCGCCACGCCAGTACCCAGGCGGGCGAGCTTGGCGAGCACCAGCTTGCGGGCCAGCGTTTGCAGGGGCCTGGCCCGGCGCGGGGTGGCCAGGCTCAGGGGCAGGGTGGCGGTGAGGGTCTCGTCGCTCATGGGCTTACGCCTGGCCAGGCGCCTCCTTCGGGGGGTCGGGGGGCGGGTGGTCGATAAAGGGCACACCCTTGAGCCAGAGCTTGAGGGCCTGCCAGTGAATGCTGAAGATGACCTGGAGGGTCATGGCCGGGTAGCGCCACAGGACCCGGGCCAGGCTGGGGCCGTCGATCTCCCGTCGCTCCAGGACCAGGGTGGCATCGAGGATGTTCTCGCCGCCGCGCAGGTCGTCCATGTGCACGGTCAGGCGCTCCCCGGGCAGGTTCAGGCGCCAGTGGTACTCCATGTCCATGGGCAGGAAGGGCGAGACGTGCATGGCCTTGGGGAAGCGGAACTGGGGCTTCTCCGGTCGCCCCAGGTTGGCCTCCAGGGGCAGGACATAGTGGATGCGCTCGCCCCAGGGGGTATTGGTCACCTCGCCGACTACCCCCTCCAGGGTCCGGCCATCCGCGCCATAACAGTAATAGAGGCTGATGGAGTTGAAGCAATAGCCAAAGTAGCGGGGATTGGTGAGCATCCGCACCGGCCCCGCCGGGCGTCGGCCGGTTTTCGCCGCCACGATGCGGCGCATGGCCTCGTCCAGGGGCAGGGTCGGGTCACCGCCATAGTCGGCGCGGCGGAACCACACCAGATTCGGGCTGCGGGTGGACCAGAACCAGCGCTCGGCGAAGACCCGGTCCAGTTCGCCCAGGTCTAGCCAGAGCATGAAGAGCGGATAGCGGAACTCGTGCCGTTTGGGGGTGTAACGGCGGTGCCGCAGCCAGCCTTCGTAAAGGCAGCTTTGCAAGGGCTGGTCAGGCGGGCGGGTCATCGGCTCCGTGTCGCTATCTTTGATTTACGCTTTTCGGTCCGCGGTCTTCAGCGCGCCGCCGGCAGCGGGTGCCCGGAGGGGCCTTGGCCGCTGGTCAGCGGCACGGGTCCCGGCGGCAGGCCGAAATCGGCGCGGAAATGGCCCAGGGCCTCCAGGGCGCTGACCAGGCCGTCCTCGTGGAAGCCATTGCGCCAGTAGGCGCCGCAGTAGTAGGTGCGGCGGGGGCCGTTGATCTCCCGCTGGCGGGTCTGGGCGGCGGCGCCCTCCAGGGTGAAGAGGGGGTGATGGTAGGTCACGCGGGCCAGCACCCGGGCCGGGTCGACGCGCTCACTGGCATTGAGGGTGACGCAGAGGGTCTCCGGGGCGTCCAGGCGCTGGAGATGGGTCATGTCGTAGGTCAGGGCCAGGCGGCCGCCGGGGCCTTCGGGCATGAGGTAATTCCAGGAGGCCCAGGCCAGGGGTCGCCGCGGCAGCAGGCGGGTGTCGGTGTGCAGCACCGCCTCGTTGAGATGGTAGGGGATGGCGCCCAGGACCTGGGTCTCCGCTGGGCTGGGGTCCGCCAGCAGGGCCAGGGCCTGGTCGCTGTGGCAAGCGAGGAAGACGGCGTCGAAGTCCTCCCGTCCGCCCGCCGCACTGTGCAGGATCACCCCTTCGTCCCGACGCTCGATCCGCGTCACCGGGCAGTTCAGACGCACCCGCTCGCGGAAGGGGGCGATGAGCTTGTCCACGTAGGCCCGGGAGCCGCCCTTGATCACCCGCCAGACGGGGCGGTCTTTGACGGCCAACAGGCCGTGATTCAGAAAGAAGCGGACGAAGAAGCGCGCCGGGAAGCCGAGCATCCGCTCCGGGTCGGTGGACCAGATGGCGGCGCCCATGGGCAGGATGTAATAGTCGCGTAAGAGGCGACCATAGCCCCCGGCGGTGAGGAAGTCGCCGAGGCCGACCTCGTTGCCCTCTTCCGCCAGCAGCTTGGGGGCCTCGCGATTGAAGCGCAGGATGTCCCACAGCATGCCCCAGAACCGGGGGTTCACCAGGTTGGCGCGCTGGGCGAAGAGGCTGTTGAAGGTGGCGCCGTTGTACTCCAGGCCGGTGCGGCCGCAGGAGACGCTGAAGCTCATGTCGCTGGCCTGGCTCTCCGCCCCCAACTCGTCCAGCAGGGCGATGAAGTTGGGATAGGTCCAGTCGTTGAAGACGATGAAGCCGGAGTCCACGGCGTAGTCGCGCCCGCCCAGGCTGATCGGGTGGGTGTTGACGTGGCCGCCGACGTGGCCACCGGCCTCGAAGAGGGTGATCTCATGCCCTTCACGATGCAGGTGATGGGCTGCGCCCAGACCGGCGATACCGCTGCCGACGATGGCGATGTTCACGGCTTGGCCTCCCAGCGCTGGGGCACGTAACGTAGTTCCGCCAGGTCATAACCGCTGGCCTTCAGGTGTTCCTCCACCGCCTGACGCTCGGTTTCCGGGATCTCGGGGCTGCGCGCCATGACCCAGACATAGTCGCGCCGCTCGCGGGAGATGACGGTAAGGCCATAGTCCGGGGTCAGGTAACTGATGCGGAAATCGGCCTTGAAGGGCCAGAGAAACTGCATGCCCCAGATGGCGTTGCTCTGGGTGTCGGTGACGAAGCCGGTGGGGGTCATGGTCTTAAGCTCGCCATCGAAACCACCCTCGCGGAAGGTGAAGGTGGTGGCGATGGTGCCATCGGGGTTCAGGGCGTAGGACTCGATGGCATTCCAGGCGTTACGTTCCGGCCAGGTGGGAATGTGGGCGATGACGTACCAGTCGCCCATGAAGCGCTCGAGATCGACCTGGGGCACGGTGGTCAGAGGCGGCAGGGAGGCGGACTGGCAGCCGGCGAGCAGGCCGAGGGTGAGGAGGCACAGGAGGCGTTTCATCGGGATGTTCTTCCTAATCCAATCAATTGCTGG
>CALMDH010000238.1:0-7125 GCA_937862735.1 uncultured Gammaproteobacteria bacterium | reverse complement strand
GCTACATGATTGTTCACCATGCCCGAAATCCGCCCCCCTATGCCCGACGACCATGACCAGGATGGCCAGTCATTGAATCAGGAAGTCAGACGGCTCCAGGCCGAGCTGGGGGGCCTGCGCCTGGCCCTCGATGCCCTGGGGGTCTACATCTACACCAAAGATCAGGCTGGACGCTACACCTATGCCAACCGCCTGGTCTGCGAGCTGTTCGGGGCCCCTCTGGCGATGGTCCAGGGTCGCGACGATGGTGACTTTTTCGATTTCAGCCAATCCGCCGTCATCCGGGAGAATGACCGGCGAGTGCTGGAGGCCGGAGAGACCCTGGAGCGCGAGGAACGCAACGTCATCAAAGCGACGGGCGAGGTCCGCAGCTACTGGAGCGTCAAGGCCCCCTTGCGGGATGACCTGGGCCGGATCGTAGGCCTGTGCGGCCTCTCCCTCGACATCACCGATCGGCGCGCCGACGAGGACAAGCTGGCGGAATACCGGCAGCTCATCGATATCGTCCTCGACAACGTCGATGCCCACATCTACATGAAGGACCGGGAGGGGCGTTACCTCTACGTCAACCCCAAGGTGACGGAACTCTTCCGTCGGCCCGAGGTGGAGATTCTTGGGCACAACGACGCCGAACTCTTTCCTCCCGAACTCGCTGGCGCGTTCAAAGGGCTCGACGACCTGGTCTTCGCCGCCGGCACGCGCCAGGCCAACGAGGAGTGCCTGATCGATCCCGATGGCCGGCCGCATCACTTCTGGTCCGTGAAGCTGCCCCTGCGGCGGCCCGGCCAGGGGGATTGCCTGATCGGATTCTCCACCGAAATCAGCGAGCTCAAGGAGGCCCAAGCGGCCATGGCGCGGTCGGAGGCGCGCTTCCGCGCCCTCTTCGAGGCCTCCAGCGAGGCCGTGATGGTGCTCAGCCCTGACCACTTCATCGACTGCAACCCGGCCGCCCTGCGTCTCTTTGGCCTCCCTTCGCGCGAGGCCTTCATCGGTATCCACCCTTGGGAACTGTCGCCACCCCGCCAGCCCGACGGCGTCCCCTCGGTGGCGGCCGCCGCCGCACAAATTGCCAGCGCCCTGCGCACCGGCAGCCTGACCTTCGATTGGATCCATCGGCGCGCCGACACTGGCCAGGATTTCCCCTGCGAGGTCACGCTGAGCGCCATCGATCTGGAAGGCGAGCGGGTGCTGCTGTCCACGGCGCGCGACCTCGGCCCGCGCCAGCGCCAGGAGGCGGCCCTGAGGGCGGCGCGGGAGGCCATGATCCGTCACGAGAGCGAACAACGCCTGGGGGCCTTCGTCGACCAGGGGCTGGCCGGCATCTCTGAGATCGACCTCCAGGGCCGCCTGCTGCACGTGAATGATCGCTATTGCGCGATCGTCGGCCAGGCCCGCGAGGATCTCATCGGCCGGCACCTGAGCGATTTCATCTCAGCGGAGGATTGGGCGCGGGAACGGACCCTGCTCGAAGCGCTGCTGCGCGGCGAGGGTTCGGGGATCATCGAAAAGTGCTACCGGCGGCGGGATGGGGGTCTCGCCCATGCCCTGGTCACCCTCGCCCTGGTGCGGGATGTCGAGGGCCAACCCACGGGTTTCATGGGCCTGGTGACCGACATCAGCCAACGCAAGGAGGTCGAGGAGCGGCTCCGGCAAAGCGAGGAACTGGCGCGGCGCCAGTTGACGGAAATCCAGGCCTACTATGACACCGCCCCGGTCGGCCTCTTCGTCCTGGATACCGAATTGCGCTACCTGCGCATCAACGAACGCCTGGCCGCGATCAACGGCCAGCCCGTCGCCGCCCATCTCGGCCGCACCGTCCGGGAGATCCTGCCGGACCTGGCAGACAGCGTCGAACCCATCTTTCGCAACATCATCGCCACGGGCGAGCCCTTGCTGAACGTCGAAACCAACGAGGCTTCCGCGAGCCAGCCGGGGGGCCAAAGGGTGTGGCGGGCGCATTATTACCCCTTGCGCAACCCGGCCGGCGACATCATCGGTCTCAACGGCACGGCGGAGGACATCACCGATCTCAAGCGCGCCGAGCGCCATCTGCGGGAGAGCGAGCGGCGTTACCGGGAGCTGAGCGCCGAGTTGGAACTCAAGGTGGAAGCGCGCACCGCCGAATTGCTCAGCCTGAACGCGAAACTCAACCAACTGGCCACCACCGACGACCTGACGGGGGTCTGGAACCGACGCTATTTCGAAGAGGCCGCGGAAGTAGAGATCGCCCGCGCCCGGCGCGATGACGAGCCCCTGACGCTGTTGATGTTCGACATCGACCACTTCAAGGCTATCAACGATAACCTGGGCCATCAGGCGGGTGACCGGGTGCTGGTGGAGGTGGCGCGCCGGATACAGGGCCATTTGCGCGCGGTGGACGTGCTGGGGCGCTGGGGCGGCGAGGAATTCATCGTGCTGCTGCCCCGCTGCGGTGGGGGGGATGTTTTCCAGGTGGCCGAGAAACTCCGTGCCCTGCTCGCCGATCCGCCGATCCCGGAGATCGGCGTCGTTACGGCCAGCTTTGGGGTGGGGGAGCTGATGCCAGAGGAGCACTTCGCGCACTGGCTGAAGCGGGTGGACGACGCCCTCTACCAGGCCAAGGCCTCGGGGCGGAATCGGGTTTGTCTTGCCGGGCGGGAGGACTTGGCGTCAGGCGCCCCCCAGGGTGGGGGAGGGGATCGCTGACCTTGGTCGGACCTCCCAGAGGGTCGCCGCCCGCCAGGCCGAACGGGATTTCGCGTTCAAACTCGGCAATGCCAAACCAAGCAGTCCTCCGCCAGCTTGGCAGTGTCGGATCGATCAGTCCTCCGCTAACTCGGTACTGTCGGATCGATCAGTCCCCCACCGGGTCCACGGCGGTGACCAGGATCCGGCCCTGGTTCTCGCGCCAGCGGACTTCCAGATCGTAGAGCCGCAGGGCGAAGTCCTGGCGTTCGGGGTAACGGTCCATGTAGCCCGGGCGCGGGTCCTGGCGCAGGACCTGGGTGACGAGATCCACCAGATGGCGCTCGTCGTCGGGGGCCGCCGCCTGCTCCAGCTCCTCAGTTTGGGTCTGGGCCAGGGCTTGCGTCTGGGCTAGGACTTGCGGCTGGGTCGAGACTTGCCTTTGGGCCGGGACTCGCCTCTGGAACGGGGCTCGTGCCTGGGACAGTTGATGCGCCTGGGCCAGGGCCTGGGGGCTGAAGACCACCTCCCGCTCCTGGTCAGTGGGCGGGGGGACGAAGCCGGAACTGGCCTGGGGCAGGCAGTCGGCGTAGGGGACATAGGGCTTGATGTCCAGCACCGGCGTGCCATCCAGCAGATCCACGCCACCCAGCCGCAGGGCCAGGCCGCCCTTGCCGCCGCCCTCCCGATCGAAGCCACGGACGAAGCCGCGGAATTCCACCGCCGACAGACCGATGGGGTTGGGCCTGTGGGGCGAACGGCTGGCGAAGACCCCCACCTTGCGCCGCCCCCCCAGCCGGGGCGGGCGCACGGTGGGCCGCCAGCCCTCGGCGATGGCGTCGTGGAAGACGAACAGCAGCCAGAGGTGGCTGAAGCCCTCCAACCCGGCGAAGACCTCCTCCCGGGCAAACTCGGCGAAGAGTTCCAGCCGCGCCTCCGCTGCCGTCACCAGCCCCGGCTGCCGGGGGATGCCGAATTTGCCGGTGTAGCAGGAGCGGACCAGGCCAAGGGGGCGAAAGGGGTAGCTGTCTTCCATGTACCCGTTCAGACCCCCTCTCCCCAACCCTCCCCCACCAGGGGGGAGGGAGCAAGAGAGTCAGCACCTTGTACCACCAAAGCCCTCCTGGCGCGCGAGGGGTACGAGCTCATAAACTTCAATAAATACATTAGTTAAGCGGCGGCTCCAGCGGCGGCACGGCGTCGGACTCGGGGCCGACGGCGTTCTGGAAGCGCTCCACCGCCTCGGCCGCCATGTCCGGGGCGCCGAAGCGGGCGATGTGGTAGAGGGCCTCGCCCTCGTTGACCAGGGGGAGCTTGACCTTGCCGATGACCACCCCGGCGGTGGGGGCCTCCACCACGACCTCGTTCTCACCCAGGGGGTCGGCGATCCAGCCCAGGGCCTCCCCCTTTTCCACCCGCGTCCCCAGGGGTTTGGTGGCGCGCAGGATGCCGCTCTGGGGGGCGCGGACCCACTGACTGGAGGTGGCGATGACGGCCTCCGGATGGGTGTGGCGCGCCTCCTTGGCGCGCTTGGCCTTGCCCAGCATCCCCAACTCGCGCATGACCCCCAGCACGCCGCGCGCCCCGGCGCGGATCGCCAGTTCGTCGAAGCGCAGGGCCTCGCCGGCCTCGTAGACCAGCACCGGCACGCCCAGGCGGGCGGCGGCCTCGCGCAGGGAGCCGTCGCGCAGGTCGGCGTTGAGGATGACGGGGCTGCCGAAGGCCTTGGCCAGGGCCTCCACCCGGCCACTCTCCTCGAAGGTGGCGCGGATCTGGGGCAGGTTCTCCCGATGGACGGCGCCGGTGTGCAGGTCGACGCCGAAGTCGGTCTTGGCGACGATCTCCTCCAGGAAGGCGTTGGCCAGGCGGGCGGCCAGGGAGCCCTTGTCGGAGCCGGGGAAGCAGCGGTTGAGGTCCCGCCGGTCGGGCAGGTAGCGGGATTGGCGGACGAAGCCGTAGACGTTGACCACCGGCACCAGGATCAGGGTGCCGCGCAGGCGCTCCAGGCCCGGGCACTGGCGCAGCCGGCGGATGATCTCGACGCCATTGATCTCGTCGCCGTGGATGGCGGCGCAAACGAAGAGCCGGGGGCCGTCGCGCCGGCCGCGGATGACCTGGGCGGTGAGCACTACCGGGGTATGGGTGTAGAGCAGGGGCAGGCGCAGCTCGACCAGCCGGCGCTCGCCGGGGGGGATGTCGCTGCCGCCGATTTGTACCTTGGTGCTCATCCTTGGCCCTCCCGGGTGTGGAGGTTGAGCAATCGTGCGTTGCGCTCGATGAGCTGGATCATGAGGACATTGATGTAGTGACCGATGGCGGTTTGACGTTCATCCCTGGCCCTGGCGAGGGAACCGTGTGATCCCGCGTTGCGCTTGATGAACTGGGATCATGAGGCTAGGTAGCGATGTACTTGCCGGTGGCGGTTTGGCGCTCATCCCTGGCCCCGGGTGCGGGAACTGCGCGCCCCCGCGTTGCGCTCGATGAACTGGACCATGAGTCCGGCGATATCCTTGCCGGTGGCGGTCTCGATGCCCTCCAGGCCGGGAGAGGAGTTGACCTCCATGACCACCGGGCCGTGGTTGGAGCGCAGGATGTCCACCCCGGCGACATTGAGGCCCAGAATGCCGGCGGCGCGCACCGCCGTGGAGCGCTCCTCCGGCGTGATGCGCACCAGGCTGGCGGAGCCCCCGCGGTGGAGGTTGGAGCGGAACTCCCCGGGCTTGGCCTGGCGCTTCATGGCCGCCACCACCTTGTCGCCAATGACGAAGCAGCGGATATCGGCGCCGCCAGCCTCACGGATGTACTCCTGGGCCAGGATGTTGGCCTTGAGCCCCATGAAGGCCTCGATGACGCTCTCCGCCGCCTGGTCGGTCTCGGTCAGGACCACGCCGATGCCCTGGGTACCTTCCAGCAGCTTGATGACCAGGGGCGCCCCGCCGAGCATCTTGATCAGGTCCTGCACGTCGTCCGGGGAATGGGCGAAGCCGGTCACCGGCAGGCCGATCCCCTTGCGCGCCAGGAGTTGCAGGCAGCGCAGCTTGTCCCGGGCGCGGGTGATGGCGACGGACTCGTTGAGGGTGTAGGTGTTCATCATCTCGAACTGGCGCAGCACGGCGGTCCCGTAGAAGGTGACCGAGGCGCCGATGCGCGGGATGACGGCATCGTAGGGGCCCAGTTCCGCGCCCTTGTAATGGATGGTGGGGCGGTGGGAGGCGATGTTCATGTAACAGCGCAGGACATCGATGACCCGCGCCTCGTGGCCCCGCTGGGTGGCGGCCTCCACCAGCCGCCGGGTCGAATAGAGGCGGGGATTGCGCGACAGGATGGCGATTTTCATCTCGGTGGGGGGTCCCCAGCGGCCAGGGCCGGATAAAGGCGTTTCAGACGTGGCTTGCGGCTGGCGAGATAGGAGCCCTGGGGGTCCACCAGCAGCCGTCCGCTCATGGCGCTGCGTCCCAGCAGCATGCGAAAGAGCATGGAATCCCGATCCGTGAGGGTCAATTCGATGGTCCATTCCGCCGTGCCCAGCCGCAGCGGCGTGGCGATGACCCAGCGGCTCTCCCGATGCCCGCCAGAGTCGCTGACGATCCGCCGGTCCAGGACCTGGGCGGTGCAGAGCGTCACCAGGCCCAGACGATGCTGGAGGGGATGGACGCCAAAGCGCAGCCAGTCCTGGCCGTCCTGCCGAAAGGGCTCGGTGAAGAAGGCGTGCAGGGTCGAGGTCCGGGCGCCGGTATCCAGTTTCGCCTTGATCGCCGGGATCCCCAGTGCCGGCAAGGCCAGCCATTCCCGCCAGCCCGCGAGGGTTCGAGCCTGGTCAGGTGCGCGTGGGGGCTGGGTGAGGGGAGGAGTCATGCCGGCTGAAGGTAGGGCGTGGGGGGGCTGGTCCATCCGTCCCGATACAAGGGGGATAGGGCCGTTTTGGGCGCGGATGGCCGCCTGTTCGCTGCCAGACCGCGAGGGATGGATGATCCTAGGGCATGATAAGCCCGGTTACCAGGGGCCTGGCTTGATAAAACGCAAATAGATGTCACTATGATGGAGTATGAACCTTCCCCGCGCGACCGTCAGGACGATCTTGGCCCTTTGCCTCCTGCTCTTGCAGGGACAGATCCTGGCCTCGTCATTGTTGGGTTGCCGTCACGCCAGCCCACTGGAGCGGATGCCGACCGCGCATGCCGGCTGTCACCTTTCCGCCGCGGACCCCCAGGGCCCTGGGGTTGGGCAAAGTCTGGCGGATGCGCGGTCGGCCGCCGCGGGGGTGCCCTCGCCGACGCCGCCCGCTTCCTGGCTCGACTGTCACAAGTGCAGTCTGCAACTCAGCCTCGGGGTCTCCCTGCAGGGTGAAGTCGGACCCATGCCGACCTTCCTCATTCCGCCTCCCCCGGCCGCCCCCCTGGCGGCCCGACACTTCTACCGCTTCGACCCCGAACCCGTCTCCCGACCGCCGATCCTGACCTT
>CALMDH010000237.1:0-2988 GCA_937862735.1 uncultured Gammaproteobacteria bacterium | reverse complement strand
AGCGAAAAGCCTGCGATCCGGGCGAGTAGTTACCTCAAAACTACAAAACTTCAGTCTTCATAGATGCCCCAGGCAAAAGCGCCATCGCGGCGGCGGCGCTGTCCCAGCGTGCGCAGCAAGCGTAGGAAGGCGTCGATATGCTCCGGCGCCGCCTGGTAGTAAATGGTGACCAGGACCGGACCGCGATCGTGAGTCACGCTGGCGTGCACCATCGGCGCTGGCCAGTGCATAGAGGGGGCCAGGTTGAATTTTTCGAATCCGCTGATGCGCCAGCGCCAGGTCAGTCCGACAGTTATGACCATCCCGACAGCGGCAATCTGCAACGATGTTGAGATCCCGGTGAGATCGGCGACCTTGCCCCACAAAAGGCTGCCGAGCGCCATGGAGCCCATGAACGCGGCCATGAAAACGGCCAATCCGCGTGAACGAACCCAACTAGGCAATGCCATTTGCGCCGCCACTTGCAGCGAGGACTGGGTCGTAATCCAGGCAACGCCGGCCGTGAGCATGGCGAGCGCTACCGGCCATAACCCATGGAGGAAAGACAATACCAGCATCGAAAACGCATAGAGTACGGTGGCACCGGCCACGAGGGCATCGCGCGAAACGCCCTCGCGCAGTTTCGGAAGCAACAAGGCACCAGCAACTGCACCGACTCCGACCGACGCCACCAGAACGCCAAAGGCCGGCCTGTGGGCCACCGTTGACCAAACTGCGGGCGACCAATGGCAGTAGAGCCCAACTTGCGCTGGCGAATAGGAAGAACCCCAGACCGCGGATCACCGCCGCCTGCAGCTCGGGCGCATGGCGAGCAAAGCGTAAGCCCCCGCGCAACGCCCCGAGGAAACGTTCGCTGGGTAGCGCACTCGGTGGAGCCTGACGTCGCCACCGGACCAGCACCCAGATCACGCCCAGGTAGGACAGCGCGTTCAGCGCGAATACGGCGCCTGTACCCCAGAGCGAGACGATCACGCCAGCTAATGCCGGGCCGATGGCGCGTGCGACGTTTACCCCAAGGCTGTTGAGCGCGATTGCCGATTGCAACTGTATGCGTGGCACCAGCTCGGGCGTGATAGCGGCCCAGGCCGGCATCGTCATCGCCGTGCCGATGCCCATGGCGAAGGTCAGAGCGACCAGCATCCAGGCCGAAATTGCGTCGAAGAAGCTGATGATGGCCAGCAACGCGGCCATCATGGCCATCCAGACCTGCACGACGATCAAATACCGGCGCCGGTCGACGATGTCGGAAAGCGCACCGGCGGGCAGGGCCAAGAGGAAGACTGGCAACGAGGTCGCAGTTTGCACCAACGCCACCATTACGGCTGAGGGCGATAGCGAGGTCATCAGCCAGCCGGCGCCTACGTCGTGCATCCAGGTACCGGTGTTGGATGCCAGTGTCGCGATCCAGAGCCAGCGAAAGACCGAAAGGCGCAATGGTGACCAGGTGCTTACTGGTTCCTGGCCGGACACGATGGGGGTGATTGTTGTCATGTATTAAGGGCCTCAAGAGGGGATCGTCCGAATCAGTGATCAACGCAGATCGAACAGCAAGATTTCGTCCTCCGAAGCGCCGGGCAGGCTGACGATTTAAAAACCCTCAAGTGCGACACCGTATCCGGTTAGGAGCTGGGTGCCGTTGAGGATGACATTGCCTCACGCAACACAGATCCAATCCTTCCGGCTGGCTGCCAATCCGTGGCTGAGGTGCTCACCCTCATTGAATTATCGGTATCGGTATTTCCGGGTCGGATGACGTCTGGGGAGTCCTCCGACCCTATGACCCTGGGTTAGTCCTTGACCGCCTCGATGGCGACCGTAATGGTCACCTCGTCGCCGACGTAAGGGGCATACTTGCCAGCGTTAAATTCGCTGCGCTTGATCTGGGTGCTGGCGTTGGCGCCAATAGCGTCCTTCTTCAGCATGGGGTGGGTCATGGCAGCGAAGTGGGTCACCTTGAGGGTCACCGGCTTGGTCACGCCCTTGATGGTCAGGTCGCCCTCGATGGCCTGCGGCTGGTCGCCCTCGAAGACCACCCGCGTGGACTTGAAGGTGGCCGTGGGGTATTTGGCGGTGTCCAGGAAGTCCTCGGCCTGGATGTGCTCGTTGAACACCGCCGAGCCAGTATCGATCGCGCGGGTGTCGATCGTAATGTCCACGGCGCCGGTCCTGGCCTCCTTGTCCAGGGTCACCGTGCCGGTGGTGATGTTGAACTGGCTGGTTTGGATCGACAGGCCGTGGTGGTTGTAGGAGAAGCGCGGAAAGGTGTGAGTGCCGTCCACCTGGTAGATCTCCGGCGCCGCCCAGGCGGCGGAGGTGGTGGCGAGGAGGATGGCGGCGGACAACTTGGTGAGCCTGTTCATGATCGGTCTCCGAAGGGATTTGGATGAGGGGGCAGTTGACGATGGAAGCACTCTACTGACGCGCTGGGGTGCGAAATAGTAGGCGGGAAGCAATTGTGTATTGCTAAATCAGCAACAATCTATTGGCGACTACCCATACACCGGCCAGACCATGCCGCATGGGCTCTGTGCAGGCCTCCAACCCGCTGCACAGCGGGGTGATGCCATCCCACGCCGCGCACCAACGAATACACAATTGCTTGCCGCCACCTATTTCGCACGCTATTGCGCCGTTACGGTAGTCCCATTACGTGGCCTGCGCCCGGGGCGGCGTCTATCGCGACACCCCGGCCGACTCCCAGACCCCTTACCTGCGGCAGGTCCTCGGCTTCCTCGGCATGACCGACGTCGAGTTCATCTATGCCGAAGGTATGGCCTTAGGGCCCGAGAGCGTGGAACAGGCCTTCGCCGCGGCGGAGGAAGCCATCGCCAATCTGCCGGTCTACGGCCTGATGGCCAGTGCCTAAGGACCTGATCTGATTAGGCCTTAGGTCACGGCATGTCATAAATCAACCATCCATGCCGACCGCCGAGAATAATGGAATGGTCCGCCCCGCTCCTCCCACGAGCCCAGAGCGGGCACAATGAG
>CALMDH010000236.1:0-2041 GCA_937862735.1 uncultured Gammaproteobacteria bacterium | reverse complement strand
TGGTCTTATGTGCGGGTCCACACCGCATCGGAGGCCGCTCATGCCCAGACAACCTCCGATATCCGCCCTGGATTCAGGAATCCCGCAAGCATGGCTTCACGCGCCGTTTCCTGGGGTTGGCACCAGAGTGGATCTTCCAGGTCCGCCAGCGGTGTTTCATAAACCGCCCCAAAAAAGAGGAGGTATTCAGATGATCATAGGTCCCAGTCAGATTATCGCATGCCCAAAGTGCCGGGGTCTGGCATCGTATGTGACTCTGCTATCCGGCAATAGTTTGGGCGCTTGGGCTTGGACCGATGGTAGGGTTTTCGCCCCAATGAACCCGCGTCCTCCGGCTGTCGTGAGCTGTGTTCACTGCGGGGAATGCTATTGGCGGGCCGCTGCCAAGCGGGTCGTGACCATCAATTGGTACGATTGCGACGGACAACGGATCGATCCGGCTTGGAGGGCAGCCAAAGATGTGTGTGAGCCAACTGAAGAGGAATACTACCAAGCTATCGCAAAGGGTTTGGCAACCGATCTGATGCAGGAGAGAAGCCTGCGGATCTTGGCCTGGTGGCGAAGAAACGATGCCTTCCGCTTCCTCGGCAAGCTAAAAAAAGCCGCTAGAGCACCGGCCCAATGCAAGCCAAGTCCACCCCTACCCTGGAGAGAGAACCTCGCAGCGCTGCTGCCGCTGTTGGATGAAGGCAATAACAACGACTGCCTCATGAAGGCGGAAGTACTGCGCGAACTTGGAGACTTTGAAGCGGCTAAGCAGGTTCTGAATCGCATCGATCTTGAGAAGACCGAAAAGGTGGCTGAATTCATCCGCCTGTTGAAGGTCGAAGAGCTACGCAAACTTCTGCGCGAAGAGGGTGACTTCGAATCTGTAAATCAGGTTCGAAGCCGTGTAAAACCAACCAAGCCTACCGCCCGGCTGGCTGAAAACATCCGCCTGCTTCAGTCGCTGTGCGACAGCGCGGATAGCGGTGTCAAAGAGTTGTCATTCAGCGCCTGAGGATCCGTGCTCCAGGATCATGGAGTTGGCGGAAACTACTTGTCCCCACGCCATTATTTCCGTTTCAATTTTTTTGGCTGCGGTTCCAGGGTCTCCACCTCAAACCCCACCACGCACCGCTGCTCCCGGCTAAATTCGACGCCGATCAGGTGGATCGGCTGGCCAGCGGCGCGATGTGGGTCGGCATAGCCCCGGTCCTTGATCTGCTGCAAGGCCCTGCCTTCTGGCTCCAGCTCCACGACCTTGAACTCGAACAGATAGATCTGGCCGTTGAAGCGTAGCGCCAGGTCAAGCCGGCCGGCATTGCTGCTCGCCTCGGGGGTCAGGTCTAGCCCCAGGCTGGCGAAGTAGGCGTAGAAGACGTTGGCGTAGTAACCCTCGAAGCGGGCGATGGGGTTGTTGCGGAACCCGTCACTGGGGATGCTGGCAAAGAAGGCGGTGAAGAGCGCCGGTAAGCCAGCGAAGTCGTTGGCCAGCAACAGTTCATAGAGGCGCGTCGTGCGCTCCGCCACGGCCGGGGAGCCGGCGCTGAGCTGGTCGAGCAGGGCGCCGGTGAGGCTGGCGCGCACCGCCAGGTTGGGGTAGCGCAACTGATACTGGACGAAGGCGCCAAGCTGGCGGACGGCGGCGATGGTGAGATAACCGGTCTGAAACAGCAGGGCCTCGGTGGCGATGTGATCGACGTCGAAGGCCGAGAGCAGACGCTCGCTGGTGATCAGGTGCTCCAGCCGGGGGATGAAGGTCTGGCGTTCGGTCAGCAGGTCCACCAGGAAGGTAGGCGTGGTGGTATCGAACCACCAGGGGCGGAAGCGGCGTTTCTGAAATAACAGCAGCAGGTCGAAGGGGTTGTAGACCGACTCGCCGGTCCAGTTGTAGCCGTGGTACCAGGTCCGGATCTGCTCGCGGTCCAGGTCCGCGAGTTCGGGGGCGAAGATGGCGTCGAGATCAGCCTCGGTGTAGCCACAAATGGCGGAATAGCGCTCATCCGGCTCTCTTACGATTGGTGTGGGCAAGGGGTCAGACTCCCTGGGCGACCACGGC
>CALMDH010000235.1:0-5557 GCA_937862735.1 uncultured Gammaproteobacteria bacterium | reverse complement strand
GTTACCCGCCCCCACGGATCGCCGCCCGGCGAACCTTGCCGCTGATGGTCTTGGGCAGCATGTCCACGAAGCCGATGACGCGCGGGACCTTGTAGGCCGCGGTCGCCTGCTTCACCTGGTGGCGCAGTTCGCTTTTCAGCTCCTCGGTGGGGGCAACGCCGGGAGCGAGGACGATGCTGGCCTTGACGGCGGCGCCGCGCACCGGGTCCGGGACCCCCGTCACGGCGCATTCCGCGACCGCCGGGTGTTCCAGCAGCAGGCTCTCCACCTCATAGGGGCCGACCTTGTAGCCCGCGGTCTTGATGATGTCATCGCCCCGACCGGCGAACCAGAAATAGCCGTCCGCGTCCCGTCGGGCGATGTCGCCGGTGTGATAAAGATCGTCATACCAGACCTCCCGCGTGCGCCGGGGGTCGTGGTGATAGCCCAGGAACATCCCCGGGGGGCCGGCGCCGGGGGTGGCGCGGATACAGATCTCCCCCTCCTCACCCTCCGAGCACTCCTCGCCATCCAACCGGAGCAGCCGAAGATCGAACAGGGGTGCGGGCCGACCGACGCTGCCCGGTTTGGGCTCCAGCCAGGGCCAGGTGGCGATGGTGATGACCAGTTCCGTCTGGCCATAACCCTCCCTGAGTCGCAGGCCGGTAAGCTGAAAAAACCGCTCGTAGGTGGCGGGGTGCAGGGGCTCGCCCGCGGTGACGGCATGGCGTAGCCGGCTCAGGTCGAAGCGCGACAGGTCCTTTTTGACTATCAGCCGATACACGGTGGGTGGGGCGCAGAAGGTGGTCACGCCCTGATCGGCCAGGTGGCGTAGCATGCGCTCGACGTCGAACTGGTCGAAATCGTATACCAGCACGGCGCTGCCCCAGATCCACTGACCGTAGATCTTGCCCCAGAGGCACTTGGCCCAGCCGGTGTCCGCGAGGGTGTAATGCAGGCCCTCATCCTGGACGCACTGCCAATAGCCGGCGGTCAGGATATGCCCCAGGGGATAGGCCTGGCTGAGGGCGACCATCTTGGGCAAACCGCTGGTCCCCGAGGAAAAATAGAGCAAGGCCAGGTCCGCGGCGCGGACGGCCGCCTCCCCCGTCGGACGGGGAAAAGCCGGCTCCGCCGCGGCGAGGAGCTGGTCGAAGGCGTGCCAGCCGCTCACCTCTCCCCCGACGCTGACCTTGAGGGCAAAGTGATGGCTGACTTCCGCCTGGGCCTGGTCCAGTTCCGGGATGAGCTGACCATCGTCCCGACAGATCACCATCTTCACCGCCGCGCTCTCGACCCGATAGACCAGATCCCGGCAGGAGAGCAGATGGGAGGCGGGTACGGCGACCGCGCCCAGGCGATGCAAGGCCAGGAGGATGGTCCAGAAGTGATAATGGCCCTTGAGGATGATCAACACCTTGTCGCCCTTGCGGATGCCGAGGGCTTCCAGGGCCCGCGCCGCCCGCTGGCTGAGGTCGGAGAGGTCGGCGAAGGTCAGGCTGAGGTGGTGGCCATGATCATCGTACCACACCAGGGCGCGTTTGCCCGGCGCCTCCCGGGCATAGACATCGACCACGTCATAAGCGAAATTGAAGTCTTCGGGCGCGACCAGGCGGAAATGATCCCGAAAATCCTCATAGGACTGAAATTCGGTGCAAGGGAGAAAACGACCCGCCAGATTCATCCGCCATTCATCCTCATCGCTGCTGATTGGTTACCGATTGATCCTTGATTGATCGTATTTGTTCAGACCCCTCGCGCACGCGGAGGACTTTGGGCACAAGGTGCTGACTCTTTACTCCCTCCCCCCCTGGTGGGGGAGGGTTGGGGAGAGGGGGTCGGAACAGCTACGATTGATCCCTGATTGAAACCCATTGCCACCAGACAATATGCAGGGTAACCCATGAACGCGCAACCGCTACCGCTCCAGGGCATCAAGGTCCTGGATTTGAGCATGCTCCTGCCCGGTCCCCTGTGCAGCCTCTATCTGGCCGACCTGGGGGCCGAGGTCATCAAACTGGAACATCCCCGCTTTCAGGACGGATCACGAACCCTGATCCAAAACGCCGCCGGCCTGCCGTTCCTTTACCTGCTGCTGAATGCCAACAAGAAGTCCATCACCCTGAACGTGAAAAAAGCGGCGGCGCGGGAGCTGCTGTTCCGGTTGCTGGCGGACACGGATATCCTCATGGAGGGCTTCCGCCCCGATGCCATGGCGACCATGGGCCTGGGTTACGAAGAACTGCATGAGCGGTTTCCGCGCCTGATCTATTGCGGCCTCTACGGTTATGGCAGGGGGGCGCTAAACGGCCCCCACGCGGGGCACGACGCCAACTTCCTGGCCATGGCGGGTATCCTGGGGTTGACCGGCAACGAAGCTGGAGCTCAAGCAGAAGCGGGATCTGGGGCCGGTGCGGGAGTCGGAACCGAAACCGGAACCGGGACGGTAGCCGGAGTTGGGGTCGGACCCGTAACCAAGTCCGGGCCGCTGACCGACGCCGCGGCGCCCGCCCTGCCTGGCTTCCAGCTCGCCGATGTCGGAGGCGGCTCCCTGGTGGCCCTCTCCGCCATCCTCGCCGCCCTCCTCCAGCGGGAGAAGACCGGCCTGGGTCAGCGAATCGACATCTCCATGATGGCAGCCAGTCTCCAGTTTGCCTGCGTGTCGCTCGCTTCCCACTGGGCCAGCGGCCAGTCACCCCGGCAAGGGCAAGCCCTATTGACCGGCGGAAGACCCCAGTACGCCATCTACCCCTTGCGGGATGGCCGCCACGTGGTACTGGCGGCGCTGGAGGAACCCTTTTTCCGCGCCTTCTGTCGCCAGGCGGGCCTGGACGGGGAACTGGGTCAGCTCGCGCTAAAACCCGAAAACGATGCGGCGATCAAAGCCATCCTCAGTGACTTCTTTCTCGCCCGGACCCAGCAGGACCTGGAGGCCCTGTTCAATAACAAGGATGCCTGTCTGACCCTGATTCGCGACCTCGACGAGGTCATGGCTGACCCCTACCTCCAAGAGCGGGGCCTGCTCTTTCATTTGCAGCATCCCCGCTTCGGCGACATCCCCCAATTGGGATTGCCCTGGCAAGCCTCCGCCGCCCCGCCAGCGGCCAGGCTGCCACCGCCAGAACTGGGTCAGCACAACGCGGAGATTTACCAGCGCCTGGGCTACTCGCTAGAGGACATCGAGCATTTCCACAAGGCCAACATCATTTGAGGAAAGGCTGATTTTTGGCAGGGCTATCCTGGCCAGGGATGGCCAGTTGGAACGGGTCCCTGGTCCTTCCGTTGGGCCTGGGCCCGCTGGAAATCCGTCTGGACCAGTTCCCGAATCCGCCCAGCGCGCTCCGACCGGAGCTGTAGCCCGTCAAAATCCGGATCGATGAACACTCTCTGCATCAACAAGCCGTCCTCCTGGAACCAGAGGGGCAGAAAGCCGCCCAGAAAGTAGCCCTCCCGGCGCAGATCATCGACGACCGGCCCGGCCCAGCCTTCGCCCAAGGGAACGAAGCACTGGATCAAGACACAGCCTTGCGGCAGGAGCCGGTCCTCCATCTGCCGCAACCGCGCGACCAGGTCCTGGCCCGGGGCCTGGACGCTGCATCTTGCCACCCCTGAGGCGGTGAAATAGGCCTCCTCGATGCGCGCGCCCGTGGCTGGGAGCCTTTCCCGGGCCCAGGCGGGAATCCGTTCCCGCTCCAGGTTCAATCCCGCCATCAGATACTCCAGCTCCGCGCCATAGGCGGCGGGCAGGCACAGCCGGCGGGGCCGATCGCGGAAGACCCGGAAGAACATCATGCAACCAACGCGTCCCGCCTGGTCCCCCTCCGGTCCATAGAGGCTGGCCGGCATGAGGGCCGGCTCCAGCCCGGTTTCCACCGAGGCCGTCATCTCGCAAATCTTCTGGGTGACGAGTTGGTTGCACACCGGCTCACCAAAGATGGCGTCGATGCCCGGGGTGCCAGCCAGGCTCATCAGCAACCGATGGCAGCGGCCATAAGCCAGGGTGGCCCGGTAGGCTGGCAGGGTCAGGCCCAGGCCGATTTCGTACAAGGCGGGGTTGGGGGAGGAGTTACCCAGGAGTGCTTCATGGGACACCACGTCGCCGTGATCCGTCACGGCCACCACGCTGCGAACGGCACCGCTCTGGTTGGCCTGGGTGATCGCCTCGGGGAGGTAGAAGGTATCGACGGGGTAGTCTGGCCCATAGACCGCGTAAAACAGCCGCGCCAGTCCCGGGCCATCCTCGGGCCGGTAATGGTGGACCTCGAAGGGCCTTCCCGGCGCTACCGATCGCGATTCCCGGGCAAGTTGCTCTAGGGCAAGCTGAAGATTACTAGGCATACTGGGTGGAAGAGGAGGCTGGACCCGAGGCAACGCTGGTGGCGGTCGGACGGCCGGAACCATCGCACCTGCTCGGCGGAGGTTGATGACTGAAACCCAAAGAACCTTAGCCTGAGGAGTCACACTTAATGAGCAAAAGGGGTGGGCGGTTAGCTCCGCCTGACACAATATATTAGTGCTGGACCCCAATGACCAACTTACGCCTCCACCCGCTACCCTCATGGTAGGACGTGACGACCCGTGGACTTATCTGGAATTTGCCAAGCGGATTCCTGACATGGAAGCCTGCTCCCAGGCCCCGGGGATCCCGCGCTCATACTGCTGTGTGGTGCGTGGAAGCGTAGGACCCGCCAAAATGGCCAAATTGCGAAACGAACCCAATTTGCCACGCCCGCCGAGAGGGGCAAGATGACTTTCGTAAGGCCAGGAGGTGGGAGCGAGTCCCGCCGGCAGTTACGATGATTGTGACGAGTAACTTTCAGGTTGCCGACTAACTCGCACCGAGGATGAAAATGTCGAGATTCACCGCCGCCCTGGGTCGGGACATTCTGCAATGGCTGGCCGCCGGTGAACCCTTCGCCCTGGCGATGATCGTCGATCACCAGGGTTCGGCACCGCGTCATCGCGGCAGCCGGATGCTGGTGAACCAGCGGGGCGAGATCTGTCACAGCCTCGGGGGCGGCGCCCTGGAGGTCGAGACAATCCACCTGGCCCGGCGAGCCCTGGCCAGTGGCGAGACCCTGACGCGGCGCTTCGTCCTGAAAGGGGCGCAACCGCCCCTCGGCATGCTCTGCGGGGGCGAGGTGGAAGTCCTGGTCCAGCCGCTGGACCCGGCCGTCGCTGGCTGGTCCCAACTCTATGGCGCCCTGGCCGAATTGTTCGCCAGTCGCCAACAGGGCTGGCTGATCACCCGGCTGGGCCCTGTCGGCGGCCAATGGTTGCTGCGGGAAGACGCCTCGCTCCCCGGGGTGGGCCACCTGACGGCGGAGGAAAGGAGGCTCCTGACTTCATCACCACCCAACCCTCCAACCAACGCTTTCGAAGCCCTCCTAGCGCGCCAGGGGTCTGAACGAATACCAGACAGCCACCTGGACCCCTCCTCACGGCGACATCGCCCCCTTTACCTCACCACCGGCGCAAGCCGTTTATTGTGCGAACCTCTATCCCCCCCGGCGACGCTGACCATTTGCGGTGCCGGCCATGTCGGTCAGCAGTTGGCGCTACTGGCAAGCCAGGCCGA
>CALMDH010000234.1:0-5244 GCA_937862735.1 uncultured Gammaproteobacteria bacterium | reverse complement strand
CTGCGCTTCCTAAACATGGCCGGTTGTGGACGTAAGTATGTGTAAAGGTCAGCCTGGCAATCCATTCATCGTATTCTTTACGCAGTTCGGGGTCGATTAAAATCCTATACGCCTCATTAAGCACCTGCATGATGGATTCACATCGCACTCTATCATTAGGATTCCTATCAGGGTGATATTTTTGGGATAAGTACTTATACGCAGCCTTAATTACTTCAGGGCTGGCATCTTCGACTACTTGAAGATGCGAATAGTGTGTTTTTAATGTGTTCATCAGCCTTAACCTTGATTTGTTTATTAGTAAGTAATCAGTTCGCTTTAATTTGTCCACCCTAAATACACATATGGTATTAAGATTAATCCTCCCCTCCTTTGGTTATCCATCCCGCCGGTAGCGAATCACCCCGCCCGCTCCAGATTAAGCGCCAGCAACCGTGAGAGAATCTCCTCGTCGGACATCTCCGGGCTGTAGTCGTCCCAGCCATAGGCCGCAGCAACCGCCGCATCCAGGGCCTGATGGGCCATGACCAGCCAATGCGGGCGCAGGTTGTAGAGGTTGGTCAAGTTTCTGCCTTTTAAATCCTCCGTCGATGCACCATCTGGTTTCAGCCAATTGTTTCGCAATTGGATAAGTAGTTTTGCTGTTTCACTAATGGCATTGAATTTATTGTCTAATAGCTCTAAGCCTGGTGGCCAAGGAAACGGATAAGTCTCAAAACAGGTAGTATGCGTATAAACTGGATCATTGCCTTTACCCTGCCAACTACCTTGTCTTAGTGACCATATTTCATGGGGGCGCGCATGTAACACACCAAGAAAATAATCATCCATCCGTGCTATAGCAATAAGCTTATGTGCTGGCAAAGTCCTGTGATCAAGCCAATTGAATATACGATATTTCGAGACTTGGGGGGTGACAATATAGCGCTGCAATTTACCTATAGCATTTCTTAAATCAGCGGCGGGACGTGCATGCAACCACCATCGGCTTCGCTCCAGGTTATTGCGTACTAAATCACGAAACGGTTTTACATGCTCTCGTACATGTGCGTATGGGGCTTCATAAAATGCCGCCTCATTTTCTGGCATATCGACTCCAAAATCTATTATCCACATGCCGCGAGATCCCTGAGTAATATCGTATGCATTTGCATAGAACTTGAGAACATCACCATTTGATCTACCATTAGGATTTAACGGAAGAGATAGTATTTTCTGCGCTATTTCCGTTGAAACATCAAACTTCCCCTTCTTCGTAACGCCAACATACGCTAATCCAGCATTCTCTCTTAATCGCTTGGCTTTTGTTATATCAACAGTTCCAGTAAGGTCAGCATTTATTCCCGATACCGGAATTCCATTTATTGATTTAGTTTGTTCTCGACCAGAGTCAAAGGCAACTAACGAAACACGTACAGCGGCACCTTCTAATACCCATGGACAGTCTGGCCAGACATTAAATATATTCCCTGTATCTTTTACACGTTCCAAAACTACTCGATTCGCACGCTGCCGTATTGAATTGGTTGCTATTAATCCCGCCCGCTGAATCTTCCCCGCTTCGATCATCGCCCGCGCCTTCTCGAACCAGTAGGTCACGAGGTCCGCGCCACCCGGCACCCGCCCTTGGTACAGCGAGCGGAGACGAGTCACATACGCCTCGCCCAAGGCCGCCAGCATTTTCTTGTCGCCCAGGAACGGCGGATTGCCCACAATAGCATCCGCCTCTGGCCACTCGGGCTCAGTCCCATCCGGGTTCAGAATGGCATCCCGCAACTGGATATTGTCGAGGTTGCGCAAGATCGGTGATCGGGACAGGGAAAAGCCGTGATTCAGCATCCACTGAATCTCGCCAATCCACAGGGACACCCGCGCCAGTTCCGCCGCGAAGGGATTGATCTCGATACCCAGCAGGTTTTCCGGCCCGATGTTGGGAAACTGGCGGGATAGGCCCATCGACTCCGCTTCGGTGATGACCTGATGCTCCAAATCCTTCAGGCCCAGCAGGGTGAGCAGGAGGAAGTTACCCGACCCACAGGCCGGGTCGAGGACGCGGAATTGCTGCAACCGATGGAGAAACCCCTGATACAACTCCATCGCGGCATTCTTGGCCTTGGTCGCGGTGCCAGGTGACTTGGTGGCATGGACCTTGTCCATCAGGGTCTGCATCTGCGCCCTGACCGCCGCCCATTCCGCCCGCAGCGGGTCCAGCACCACTGGATTGACCAGGCGCATGATGGTCGCGGGGTCGGTGTATTCGGCGCCTAACTGCGCCCGCAAGGCCGGGTCCAGACTGCGCACGAACAGGGTGCCGGCAATGGTTGGGTCGATGGCGGACCAGTCCAGAGCCGCCAGGGTCAGCAGCGCCTTGATATCGGCCAGTTCGAGCGGCAGGGCCTGGGCATCCGTGAACAGGCCGCCGTTGAAAAAGGCTACCCGCTTGAACCCGACCAGGCCGCCCGTAGCCATGGCCCCGAGCAGGGTCGCGAACTGCTGTTGTGCCATGGCCGGCTCATCCTTGACCGCTTCCAGAAGTTCGGTGAACAGCTTGTTGGGCAGGAGGTCGATATCCTCGGCAAACAGGCAGAACAAAATCTGCTGCGTGAAGTGGGCCACCCGCAAAGGATCATGCCCACGTTCCCGCCAGGTTAGGGCCAGAGCGCCAAGCTGGGCCGCCGCTTGTTCGGTGAGTTGCGCCCGGGTCTGAGACGGGCGGAGCTGATCGGGCTTGGTGAAGGCCCACTTCAGGCGGTTGAAGGTCGCACGGTCCCGGAGATCGTGGAGTTTGATCTCGTGGACCTGGGGCACCAGGCCGGGAAAGGCGGTATGGATGCGGATGATGTCGATATCCGACACGATGAGGAGCGGCGGATATAGCAAGGCCGGGGTGTATTTCTGGAGTTGCCCGAATGCCTTGTCCAGGTCCTTGCCCGGGCTTTTATACTCCCAGGCGAAATGGTCCTTCCGCCACACATCGGCCCACCCCTCGCCCCCGCCCGCCTTGCTGGCGCCCTTCTCGAAGCAGAACCACTTCCCCTCCGGATCATCCTGGGCCGGGCTGTTGACGCCGACCAGGGCGCAGAGGTCGAGGAAGTGCTCCTGGGATGCCTGTTTTTCCTTGAGCTTTACGCCGTCCCATTTACGGATAAAGTCGTCCGGGGTCATGACGCTTCCTGGCTGGGTGGATAAATTAACGAGCCACCGGGCTCGGGGAGGAGTGTAGCGGATTCAGTCCGCCAAAGGCACACCCCACCACCGACCGCCGGGATTTTTTCTCCCCGTATCGCGTCACCAGCGATGTGGCGACCGGCGTAAACTTTGGGGCCAGAGCCCACTGAATCTTGAGTGAGATGTGCTGGAAACCGTGCTCGATCACCATCAACCCCTGCCGCCACCCCGGCGCCTGCCGGGAATGGAGCTGTTGCCCCCCACCCTCGACCAAGAGGGACTGTTCCGGCGTTTCATGCGGGAGTTCGCCGCCGCGGAGCGGGTTGATTTCACGGACCTGGCTGGCAACCCCCTGATCATCGACCGCCACCTGTTCCTTGATCTGAAAGGCGCCTGGAAAATCCAGAAGGGTGAGCGCGCGGCCTGGCTGCTCTACACGGCAACCAACATCCGTCAACCCGATGAAATCTGGTTTGAGCCCGGCCGTCGCGGCGGGCAGGACAAGCTCTATTACTTCAGCCGGTTTGAGGTATCACGCCGGGGTCTCTTGTCCTGCATCGCCGTCTTTGGGCGGGAACAAGGCGCTGAGGGCTACTGGCTGGGCAGGACGAATTACGCGACCACGCAAGTGGGATACGTTGAGCGTAAACGTAACCGGGAAATCATCGCCGGCCAGTTGCGGCATAGAAGGCGGGAGTAGGGGCGGGGCGTCGCCCCTATCCAGGGTGATTGCTGGTGAGCCACGTCCCGACCTCGCAATCAACCGTTACGGGTTCAAGCCTAGCCCACCGCCAAGGGATTTGCAATCATCTCCCCTCACCCCGGTCGCGCCAGCTACTCATACCCCTTTCGCCAGGAGGCGGGGGGCGTTCGGATGTACCCCTGGCCCCCTAAGGAGGTAGGAGTCCCAAGCCATCAGGGACCCTGATGGACCTGAGACTCGTGGTGACCAACGCAGTCCACCAACCCCGCCCCTCCCCGCCTCAGGCTACCCAAGTCTTGCCGTTCATGGTGACGGCATATATGCTCTCACCATGATCCCGATCGTGATCGACACCAACGTCTTTGTCGCCGCCTTGCGCTCCGCGGGTGGGGCCTCGCGAGCCATCCTCCGGGGCGCCCTGGTGGGGCGTTACGAACCGCTCTTTGGCAATGCGCTCTGGTTGGAGTACCAGGATCTGCTCAACCGTCCGGTCTGGGGTGACCAGACGACTGCCACGGAGCGGTTGCAGGTACTAGCCGCCCTCGCCAGCCGCGCCCGGTGGGTCAGGATCTATTACGCCTGGCGACCCAACCTGCCCGATGAGGGGGACAACCACCTGATCGAACTCGCGATCGCCGGGGGCGCCACGGCCATCGTCACCCACAACGTTGGGGATCTGCGTGGGGGCGAACTGCGCCTGGGTCGCCTTGGTATCCTCACCCCCGCGCAACTTCTCCAGGAGTACCCATGAGCACCCTGACCATCCGCCTGCCGGACGATACCGCCGCCCGGCTCAAGACCCTGGCCCGCAGTCGTGGGCTGAGCATGAACAAGCTGATCGAGGAATTGACCGCCCAGGCCCTGACCGCCTGGGACACGGAAAACCACTTCCGCGCACTGGCCGCCACGGGTGATGTCCGGCAAGCCTTGGTCATCCTCGACCGCCTGGATGCCCAATACATCCAGCCCAACACCTAAGCTGGCCTCCCAGCCCCCTCGTCGCCAGGTCGCGTGCAAACAACGCACGCCACCTGGCTCGTCGACCATATCGCTATCTGCTCCGCCGGATGCCAGCCCGCGCTATCGCGCCGGCTCAAGCGAACTCAGCGCCATCGCCTAACCAGGCCACCCCTTGTCCTCACCGCCAAGGGTTGTAACCCCCACCTCCCCGTAGTCGCCAGGTCGCGTGCAAACAACGCACGCCACCTGGCTCTGACACTCACACTCCGTCATCAGCGCCTGATGAAGACCGGCCCCGCTGTCGCGGCGCCGGAGGGGGACCTCGCCCCACCACCGCCTCAGCCGGCGCCCGTCCCAGCAAAAAGGGTGCCCTTTGGCGCCCTTCCCTTCTCAAGCCACGACCGCCATCGGGG
>CALMDH010000233.1:0-1344 GCA_937862735.1 uncultured Gammaproteobacteria bacterium | reverse complement strand
TCAAAAATGTCACTCACCACCCCGGCTGGATGGACCATGGCTGACCAACGGGTATTCACACGCTGCGCGTCGGACCCCCAGGCGGAGGTAAACAGGAATTGCGGGCCGCGGCTTGGGACCCGCTGGGCGGTCCCTGGGGGTGGAGGATCTTGAGGAAGGCGCAGACGGTCTTCTTGATGCCCTTATCATCCCGGCCCTCGACGGCCATGTTGAGCCGCAGGCGCTTGCTCACCTCCTCGGAGCGGCTGGTGTGCTTCAGGCCATGAAGTCCTTCATGATCTGGATGGTGTCCGGATCGCGCGCCTTGGTCTGGATGGTATTGGGCGCCAGCAACACGGCTAGGATCTCCCGGCCCGATTCCACCCCCAGCGTCGCCCGGAGCTTGGGCCACCGCACGCCCCCGGCGATGGCGTCGATGAAGGCAAAGGACGGCCCGGCGGGGGAGCGGGCGAGTACCTCGCGGATCACGGTGGTGTGGTCCGGTCGGGTGCGCAGGCACAGACTCAGGTAGTCATCGCCAACGTCGAAGCGGAAGACGGCCCCGCAGTCGGCGCAGAGGGCAAAGGGATCGACCTGCTTTTGCTCGTCGGTTTCGGGGCGCTTGGACCAACCCGTGCCGAGGAGGGAGCCTCCCGGCCGTTCGCACACAGCCTACTGACGTGGTCGCTGAAACCAAGCGCGAGCCCTTTACTATGGCTTGCCGATAAGTCGTCTCGAGAAATCCTTTTAGAGTTATGTGCATCCGTCAAATGAAGTCTGGACGGACACTGTGAATGCCACCTTGACCAATCGGAAGGTTTCATCAGCAGGCATGGCCAGGCTGTTCTACGGTGACAACCTTTGAGCGAAATAACCTCATGGGGAGCAACGACCACTCCAGCATCCGGCAACTCCCCACCGGGCGAAGCCGTGATGGGCGTCCGCTTGCTTGCCATCGGGGGGGGTGGCTGCCACTCAGTCATCTCCCTCCGGGCGCTCGGAGCGCAACAACGCCTGGAGACGGGCGATCTCGGCTAAGGCGGCGTCCTTTTCCTGAAGTGCAGCCTCTTTCGCTTGCCGCTCAGCTTCTTTTGCCTGCCGCTCAACCTCCCTCGCCTGCCGCTCGGCTTCCTTTGCCTGCCGCTCAACCTCCCTCGCCTGCCGCTCGGCTTCCTTTGCCTGCCGCTCAAACTCCCTCGCCTGTCGCTCAGTGTCCTTCGCCAACCGTTCCGCCTCCATTTGGCGCACGGCGGCCTCCCGCCCCGCCCGCGCTTGGGCGAGGGCCTCCTCCAGCTCCTGCTGGTGGCGGTAGATGGAGCCCTGCATGCGCAGATAGTTCTGCCGCGCCTGATAGGCATCATAGGC
>CALMDH010000232.1:0-3621 GCA_937862735.1 uncultured Gammaproteobacteria bacterium | reverse complement strand
TGAATGGATCAGGGTCAGTTTTTACCCGCTCAATCCAACTCCGCCCCAGTTGCGCGATCGATGCCGCCGAGGGCTCTTCACCTTCCTTGGCGATGATCATGGCCAGTTGCGCCGCGCCATGGCACCATGCCATCACCTCGCGTTTTTTCCGGGGGTCGGTCGTGGTGGCGATGGTCTCCAGCCAGGGGCGGACGACATCGTTGGCCAGGGGGTTGGCGACCAGGATGGCCGTCCAGGCGGCGGCGATGGCGGAGGGTGGATGGTTACGCATGGCCCTGCACCTCCAAACCGAATCGCAGCTCCAGGCGGGCCAGCGTGGCGCGCAGGTTCGACAACACGGTCACGGCATCCTCGGGGAGGAGGTCGACCTCCAGGGGCTCCAGGGCCGTCAGGGCGGCCGCTAGGCCATGGGCGGCTTGCATGGCGAGCCGGGCCTTGTTGACCGCCGAGGCGGGCTGGGGGGGCGGTGTGGGCTGGGTGGTGGGGTAGGATTTGCCGTCGCGGCCGGTGCGCTTGGCTGGGGGTGCCTTCAGTGGCTGGGTCGCGGCCCCCTGCTCCGCAAGGTCGGGCTCGTCGGCGCAACGGGTAAGATTTACCCGTTGATCTCCCAGGTCGGCCGGGTCAGGGCCAGCGCCGCAGGTGGTAAAATTTACCACCTGACATTCCAGTTCTCGGCGCACACTGGCCACGGTCGGATGACTTACGCCGACATGCTCGGCAATTCTCCGGTCGCCCCACTCCGCCCACTCTTCATCCTTGAGAAGGGTCTCAATCGCCCGGCGAATATCCGCCCGGGTGCGGCGCAGGCCGTGATCCCGATTCGCCCCGCAGGCGTAGAGGGTCGCGTCCCGCTTGCAGCCTGGCCGGATCTCGGCGGCGATGGTCTTGATCTTGGCCTCGCCCGCGGCCTCCAGGCGATGGTAGCCATCGGACAGCCAATAGGTGGTGCCATCATGGAAGACCACGATGGGGGGGAATACGCTGCCGGCGGTCATCGCCGCGGCGTAGTCGTTGAGGACGGCACCGTCAATCAACGTCGCTCGTTGCTGGATGGCGTGATCGGTCTTGATTGACCGCACGGCGAGCGCAACAATCGGATTGTTTTGCTGCATTTGATTTACCTCTTTTAGCCCCTGTTCACCCCAGGGGCTTTTTTTTATTGCGCATGGGGTGTCCGCCGCGGGTTAAGCGGGCCGGGAAGCGTCGAGACCGAAGGCGCGCGACAGGGCTGCGTCGATATCGCTTTGCCGCGAGTAATTCCTGCCGTTGAGGACGAGGGCGGGAGGTAAGATTCCCGCCTTTCTCCACCGCCAAATCGTCATCGGGGTGACCCCGCCGGCAAGGCGCCGCAGTTCGGAATCGGTAATGAGCGGGTTGTCGCTAATGTTCATTTGAGAGACTCCATCGTTGCTGATGGAGCACACGTTATAACAAAGCAATTTGCTAATAAAAGTGTGTAATTAGTCTTTTGACAAAAAGACAGTGTGTAATTAGTCTTTTGACAAATTATTTCTTTCAGGGGACATAAAAAAACCGCCAGAAGGGCGGCTTGCTGATCGTGGCTGAGGATGCCTAGCCGGATTTATGCGCTTTATCCCGGTTATTCCGGTTGCGTTGGCGGTCTCCAGACGCGCGCGGTTTGGCCCTGGTTTCGTTATCGATGCCGGGAGCGGGAACTTGATGGCGGCTTTCCCGATGCCCTTGGCCACCAGTGCGTCGCGGTAGGCATCGGCATGGGTCGCGGGTCGGACGCCCGTCGCCGGGTGTGGCTCGTCAGCCCCTCGCGCCGGCTGGGGTGGTCTGGGGTCCCCGGAACTCCCCGGGCAGGCGGTGGCCAGGCTGACGACAGAGCCCGGCGAGGACGTCGGTGGTTACCCAGGTCCGGGGGGCGATCGCGGGTCTGCCGGGGCCAGGGGTCTGAAGCGCCGCCCCACTCACGGTGGACGCGGTGCACTTGGACGAGCGGGGTCTAGTGGTGTTTCGGGACGGCGCTGGCCAGGGTCGCTACTTCGCAGCGGGCCTGAAAACGCCAACGGCTAAGCTCGGGGGTGTCAGGGTCTGCGCGGTGGATACAACCAGATGGCCACCGCGTCCCCAAGGCATCCGCCAACATCGTGAGGGTGGAGAGTGCGGGAGAGGTCCCTCAGGCGCCCGGTTTGGCCGCAACCAGGGCGAGGAGGTGCTGCGCCCAGGCGTCGAGGGCCTGACGCCGTTCCTCCAGATACAGGGCGCGGTTATAGACCCCGGCCACGCCGGCGCGAAAGCCGGACACGTGATTGACGGTCACTTCGATGATGTGGGGCGGGATGGCCAGGTCCTCGGCCAGGTGCGTCACCATGGAGCGGCGCAGATCGTGCAATTGCCAGGGGGCGAGGCGGGTGCGCTGGTCCAGCCGGGCCTTTTGGGCCCCCCAATCGCTATAGGGGCCGCCCCGGCGATTGGGGAAGACCAGGCCCGTGCGTCCGTAGCCGGCTTGCGCGGTGAGGAGTTCCCGGGCCGGGGCGGCGAGCGGGATCAGGTGTTGGCGGCGATTCTTGGCCCGGGCGGCGGGGAGGTTCCAGATCCCGGCCTCCAGGTCCACCTCGCTCCAGTCCATCGCCCCCACTTCGGTGCGCCGCTGCCCGGTCAGGAGCAACAATCTGACGATGCGGTGGAAAGGGTGATCCTCGCCGGTGGCCTGCCAGACGGCGACCAGCTCATCATTCGTGAGAACCCGCTCCCGGGCCTGGCTGGCCCCGCCCTTCACCACGTCGGCGGCGGGGTTACGTTGAATGATGCCGCGCTCCTTGGCCCAGCCGAAGAATTTGCGCACCAGGGCCAGGTAGACATTGGCGGCGCATTCCTTCCCCGCCTTCACATAGCCATCGTGCCAGGCTTGCAGATCGCTCGTGGTGATGCTGGTCATGGGGCGGTCGTCCCACGCCTTGAGCAACTCCAGGGCACCGGTCATGGATTTCAGGGTCCGGGCCGCGGGGGGATGCAGGCGGCCGCCGCGCTTGACCCGATAGAGGGGGAGGAAGTCGGCCCGAACCTTGCCGAAGGAGTTGGCCGATTCTTTGACCAGGGTTTCCCGGCGCACCTTGGCCACATCGTCGGGGATCTGTCCGGCGCTGGCGGCGGCCAGGACACGCTTGGCGTTTTCCCGGGCCTCGGCCAGGCTGGTTTCGCCGACCTTGCCCAGGCTGATGCGCTCCTGTTTCCACTGGCCCTGTCGCAGGACGCGGGGCATGCAAAAAAAGGTTTTGGAGCGGCTGCCGATCCGCACGCCGAGACCGGCGTGTGTTCGTCGTAATACTCATCCCGGCCGGAGGGACCCGGCTTAGCGCTCTCCAGCTACTTGACGGTAAAATTGCAGGTAGCCATGACCGAACCTCGTTTACAGGTTGGGTGGATGGTCAGGGCCTCGGGTCGGGGAACAGCCGACTCGGGGCCTGTCTTGCGGGGTTACCCAGGTTTTGGGGTAACGAATGGGTAACTGGAACCTATGTTACGACAGGTTTCTCCGCGTCTGCAACTTACTATATCAGTTTAGAGATATGCTTTACGAATCATGGTTTTGTGACAGGATTACCCTCTAAACTGTTTCTCTGTGAAATTACCTCTTTGGATAACTTCGCTAAC
>CALMDH010000231.1:0-32830 GCA_937862735.1 uncultured Gammaproteobacteria bacterium | reverse complement strand
CGGCCAGGGTGGTTTTGGCGAATTCAATGGGTTTTCGGTCAGGCACTAACTAACCTGAAATCCGGCGGGCAGGATGCCGAGCCGGGTGCGAAAGCGCACCACACCGTCAGTGTCAATGACACGCAGTTCACCATCGCCATGACATTGATTCGTCAATTGACGCCAACCGCGTGTCCCATTCAGGGGACGCCAGCGGAGCTGCGCGGGAGGGATCTGCTGGTTATTACCTTGAGCGATCTGGTGAACCGTCGGTGAATCACGGTACTGTGGTATGAGAGCCTCAACGTTGTATACCCTTGTCCCTAGCAGGTAATACATAGTCTCGTCCGGCTGTTCGGCACCAGTCTGGATACGGCAGTAGCTGCCATCACGACTCTGGACACGCACCTGACCAGCAACGCGAAAGAGAGGGCGCTCAAGCTCATCCAGCGTGCCAACCGCCGTGATCTCGGCGAATCCGTCCGCAACCACCGTCCAATCACCAGGCACAGCGATCCAAACGGTCTCATGGCGTGTCTTGATCGAGCCTTGCCCGCGAAAGGACAGGCTTGTATCGGATTCATCGTTGCTAATGAAGACCCAAGGGAGGTCTTCCAAGGCCTCGCCTCCGGTGACCGAGGGCTGGTCTGCGAGCTGCGGTCGCGTCGTGAGTTGGAAGGCTTTCGCTGCCCCTGCACCGAAGTAACGCGGTACGGCGCGTGCGCGTTCAAGGCGAACCCGAGGTCCGCTGCGTGTCGCCCAGGCAAGCGGCGATGCCGCGGACTGACCGACCTGGAGGAGTAGTTGCAGGCGTCCGGCTGGCTCACCCCCGAATGCCGCCACGGCATGCTCTACGGGCACCGACCCGGTGAGTTCAATCTCAGCCTGGAGCTGCCATATCTCAGACGCGCCTGGGAGACAGTGTAAGGAACGGTTGACTGCGACAGCCGCCTTTGGTTGCCCTTGAGGTGGCTCAGGTGATGGTTTGATCAGGCCTGCCAGGAATCCTAGGGCGTTCTGGTCGCCAAGGTCCAGTGGGAACTGATCCCGCCAGTTTGGGTGCTGTGCATCCAGGGTCGCGATGGGGTCGGCGGCGCCGGCTACCTCTTGCCGTAAATCCCTCACCGCCAGCGCGATCTGTGCGGACAGGGGGTAGACAATGTCTTGCCGCAGATACTGCGGCAAGTATTGTTGCGCGGCCTCTGCGGCCAGCGTCTCGACGGGGATGTTCGCGTTTTCGTAGGTCCGCAGGTTTGCCAGCAGGGAGCGAAAGTAACGGCTCAGCGCTGCTCCTTCTTTTTGCAGGAACTGCAGCGGTAGCCCCCCTTCGCAGGCGAGCGTGCGCAGATAGATTCGCCTTTGGGTAGCCAGCAAAAGTGGTCGATGCCAATAGGTCAGACCGACTCTCACCCAGCCACGAAGCACAAGATATGGTGGAGTGGGAATGGGTGGATTCAGGGCGTCGAGAATATCTTTATAACGCAACTTTCCACCGGTGTAGTGGCGCCTGATCCATTCGGCGGTAAACAGGCAGAATAAGGCACCAGCCAGTTGGTGCGGTCTGTCTAGGTGGACGGTAGCCCTCAGGATCGCGCTTGTTCGCGCTTTCAGCGTTTCAAGGTCGTCCGCGGTGCAGCGATAGGCGTAAAGTGGTCGTTTATCTGGATGGCGTAGACCATGCCGATTCAGTAGTTCGTTGATCCAATTCCGTGCTGCTTCAATCGGCATAGTCGCATCCTCGATCAGGTTGTGTGGTCAATAAGCGCGTTCGGACTGAGGTCCAATGCGGATAAATGCTGCTGTGAAGTTACGCAAATCAGGTATTCCCTCCAGAAGGCGACTAGACCGGTCGGCTGCTCTGCTGCCAGGTATCCTCTCGAACGAGTTTCCCATGCTCAGGGGTACTATGGACCGACTCGAACGACTCAGCCGCCGTCGCGCCGCACTTAGTTGCCCGCGCTTGGTGCTACCTTAGCTTCGATCCCTCTACAACGGCAACAATCCACTCACCGCCAACCTATCCACATCCACCCCGCCACTTCCCCCCAGCACCTGCCGCTCATAGGCAGCGCGGTCGGCGCAGAGCTGAGCCCACTGGCTCAGCCGCCCCTCCAGAAACCAGTCCGGAAAACCAATGCCCGCCGGCAACCGGCGCTGGGAATCAAAACGGTCAAGATACTCTTGTACGTCCGCTGACCGTCCGAGCAGATAAGCCAGGCTGGCCAGCTTGGAAAAATATCGGTGGTCCGCCATGGCCGTCCTGATTTCCTCCCAGGTGGGTAGAGTCAAGGGAGCGGGCAGGCTGCCCGCCCGCGCGGCGAGATGCAGAAACACAAAACAGAATCCCGGGGGCGCCGGGTCCTGATGCGCGGCGAATAGGCGCTGGCGCAGGGGTTCCTGGCAGGACAGGACCAGGTCGAGCGCCCCCCGGTCGGCATGCCGCCAGCCATAGGCGGCGCAGGCGCGCAACAGGTAGAGCGCATCGAAATTTCCCGCGCCCACCGCGCCCAGGTCCGGCTGGTGCGCCAGTGCGGCACGGGCCTCGCCCAACCAGACGCCCATTTCCTCGCGCTCCCCGGCCCCCGCATCAGGCAGCCAGGCAGCCACGTAAAGCAGCCACGCCAGTTCCCGGACCCCGTCGCGGTTAAAGTGGTTGATGGCCTCATCACGCTTGATGCGGAAATGGGTCAGCGCCTGACGCAACTCACCGGCACGCAGGGCGATGCGGGCCTGGCGATCCCGGAGCTTGTGGCGCTGCCAATCGGCGCCGGCCTGTTGCCGCTGAGCCAGGATCTCCTCCAGTTCGATCGCCAGGGTCCGGGCCGCTGCCGGCAGATTCAGATCAATCGCCAGATCCAGGACGTGACCGAGGAAATCGGTCGTCTGCAGGTCGGGATCGGTGCGTGCCATGCCCCGGATGCCCCGGGCGACATCCCGCAGGGCCAGTCCGTAGCGTCCCCGCCGGTAATAAATACGACTCCAGCAGTGGAGCATGCGCGGCGTGAGCGTCACGCCCGCTGTGTTCAGGGCCTCCCGCAGGGCTTCGCAGCGCGGAATCAGGTCCTGCGCATAGGCCTCGGCCAGCAGCGCGAGGAGCGAACCGACCCAGGCCCGCGTCTGATTACCCGTCAGACCGGGTTCCACCGCGCTGAGCAGACCCAGGAGCCACTGCTCGCGGGGCTCGTTGGCCGGGGTCACGCCCAGCCAGCGGCGCAGGGTTGTCTCCGCCCCGTCCAGACTCTCACCGGCCAGCAGGTGGCGCCGGGTGAGGCGCTCCAGCAGGGTCACCAGGGCACGGATATCGTTCTGCTGCACCGCGCTGACCAGGCGCTCATCGCTCCAGGCGTCGTGGGGGACCTCCGCCCCCTGGCGGCGCAGGTCAGGCGCGCCCAGCAACAGCAAGCGCCGGGCGCCCCCCGCGGCCGCGGGTGGACTGGCGGCCGCGCCCAGGGCATCGTCCACCCGCGCGCCGGCGACCCACGCCGGCAGGAAGTCGGCGAGGAATTCCCCGGCCCCCGTCAGCGTCGGGCGGCCCAGGGGCGCGATTACCGTCCGCGCCCCGGCCGCCAGCAACTGGCGGCCCAGGTCGATCAGGTTGCCGTCCTCATCGCCGCAGGCCAAAAGGATGACCAGGGGCGGCAGCCCGCGGGCCGTGGGCAAGGCCCAGGAACGGCCATCGGCCGCCCGGAACGGGTGGTCATCCCGGTCTTCCGTCCCATGCGCCACCACGATCAGGGCAGCGAGGTGGGGCAGGTCCGCCTGGCGCAGATACTGCCCAACCGCCGCCGGTCCGATGACCTGGGCCAGGCCCAGGGCCCGCCGCCAGGGTTGTTCCGGGTCGGTGCGCGGCAGATGATTGAGGACGACGATCTCCCGCCCGGGGGCGATCAGGGGGGTGGGACCAGGCGCCGGCGGGTCATAACGGCTGACGGTGAGCCGACCATGGAGGGTCTGACCCTCCCGGCGCAGGTATTCATACGGGCAGCGGTGCCAGGCCTCCGGCAGGGCCGCGTCGAGGTGGAGCCGCACCCGCGCCGCCGACGCCAGCGCCGCGCCAAGCAGCCCGGCCAGCGCCGGTACGAGGACCTGGTCCAGGCCCCACCGTGCCCCCTGATCCCGCAGTTCCCTCAGGGTGGGCGGGATAGCCAGAAGACTGGGTTGAGTGAGGGACAGGGGGACACGCCCGTCGACACGCCGATCGTCTGCCACCCAGAGCACGGCATCGGCTCCGTCGGCCAGCAGCCAGACGTCCGCCACGGCCTGGGCGGGCAGCGTCACGACTGGCCGGCCAGCGGGTCGGGCAAACGGGCCTCGAACAGGCGCCCGCCAGCCTCATCCCGCACGGACAGGGTGAGACCCGCCTCGGCCCAGAGATCGCCGTCGGGCTGTAGGGCGTCCAGCCGCCGCTGCTGGGTCACCAGACCGTCCGCTTCCACCAGGGCGAGGGTCACCGGGGCCTGGCCGGGGGCGAGGGTGGCGTGAATCTGGACCGATTGCCCATCCGGCTCGGGGATCAGTTGCAGGTCCAGGGTCTCCCCCAGTCGCCAGGTCGCGACGGAAGAGTCAGTTTCGCTGACGCCGGATGTTCCCGGCCCCATGGCCAACACCGGCACCGGGGTCAGGGTCACCTGCCACTGGTCCGCCGCGTCGCGCAGGGCCGCCAGAGCTCGTTGCCACCAGGGGGCCGGTGTGGGTTCGGCCAGCTCGGCCAGCGCTTGCCCCGCCATGGCGCGGATATAATCCGCCACCGTGATGTAGAGTTCCTGATAGGCGTGCCGGGGATCTTGTTCATCCCCCAGGGGGGTACCGGTCACGATCAGGTGCCCCTCTGAGGTGGTGCGCTGGAGCAGCACGCCGGGATCCGCTTCCGGCAGCGCGCTGGTGTCCCCGAGCAGAAAATCCGCCGCCAGGGTCCGCACGGCGGCCAGGCGGGTGGGGGCAAGCTGTCCCAGCGCCCTGCTGGCCGCGGGGCAGTAGATATATACCGGATTGTAAACCTGGACCATGGCCACGCTGGGATCGACCGGGGCATCCTCCTCTTCCAGGAGCAGATCCCAATAGCTGGCGTAATCGGTCTCCGGGCTCATCAGCCAGCCGTACCAGACGCTGGGATGTTCCGCCGGTTCCGACAGAAGCACGGCCAGCGGCCGGGCCAGGTCCCAGTCCAGAGGCCCGCTGGGGGTGCGGGCGCTGTCGATCTGCAGGATCAGGCCCGGGCGGGGTTCCGGCGAGAGGTTGAGGGCATTGGCGGCCACGCGGGCCTCGATCTGCTCGGCAAGATGGGCGGGTAACGCCACCGCGAAATCCGGGGGCTGATCGCGGGGGGCGGGGGGCTCCTGCCGCCAGGCGGCGGCGTAGGCCTGTGCCGCGGGGTCCGCAGCGAGTGCGGCCCGGCGCTCCGCGGACAGGGTGGGGTCACCCTCCAGCCACCGCTGCAGCAAAGGCGGTGAGGGGTCGAACAAGGCGTCTTCAATGACGCTCAAGGGTGGGGCAAGTCGTCGCATGATCAATTCTCCTCGCTGCCAGCACGCGCGGCGGCTGGTGGCGGATACGCCCAAAGACAGGTTCTGGGAACCCTGACGCTGGCCAAGCCCCCCGCCGGGGGATCACGGTTCACGCTGTCGGGACTCATGCGGGCACCTGTGCGGCCTGATCATGTAACGCGACCAGGCAGAGCATTTGTAACGCCAGGGCCATCTCCACCCGATGATCCTGATCCACCGGGATTCCCAGGCTATCCAGCCATTGCCCCCGGTAACTGCCGCGGAAAACGGCGAGGGCCGCCTGCTCGCCCTTGGGTACCGTGATGCCCAGTTTGAGTGCCTTGTAATGGTGTGACGCAAGCTGGTGCCGGCGCCGGAGGGCATCCAAGGCGATCCCGTTTTCCGGGCAAAAATGCTCGCGTAAATAGAGCAAGATCCAGCCGCTCTCAGACCTGAGCTGTTCCCAAAGGCCCTGGCCCGTGAGGAAACCGCGGGCGGAGGCCAGGATCTCCGGGACCCACAGGCCGTAATGTTCACGCAAGGAGGTGAAGGTTTCATTCTCCTGGGGGTTCTGGCGCTTACCGGTCAATATCCCCCGCACCTCTTCGGCCACCAGGTCGAGGAGGTCCCTGGCAGGGTCCCGGCTACTCACGTGCAGTGGCTTCTCCTCCGCCCCCCCGAGAGCAGGCGGGGCATCTGCCGGGTCTGACGGGGGTACTTCCCCGCTATCCCGGCCGTCCTCATCCTGGCGGTGGCGCACATGAGGGGCTCTGAGCAAGCTAATGAGATAGCGGCGAAAGAAAACGGCCAAAGCACCCGAGTGATGAATTTCGCCTCCTTGAGCACCTCCCAGGAAGACCCTGTCCATGAAGAAATCGTGTATGAATTCTTCGCGTGTTCCGCGCAATGACTGGAGTTCCGGCCAGTGGCGATACTGCAGGAAACCATGGATCAATTGATACAACCGGGTCCATTCGGCTTTGGTCAGATTGGGACGCCGGGACCAGAGATCGCGCAAAGTCGCTTCCGCTTCCTGGCCGTTCATAGCGCAGCCCCCAGGTGGCGATTACGCAGCCAAGTGGCAATATTCTGACGCAGGTCTTCGGGCAGTATGCCTATTTCCTTCAGCTTGCTGGCGGTAACCACCTCCGGATGGGGACTCAGATAGCTGTAACGGAATTTGTTATTGCCATCCTTGACGGAACAGCGCCTAAGTTCGATGGGATAAAGGGCATCATCTGGTTTCCTGGTTGCCGGCAGCACATAGAGTCGATACTTCTCTTGTAACAACGACACCACGGGACGCGAGGTTACTGGTTCACCCTTATCTCGGCCGAAGACCAGTAGCGATTGCCAGGCCAGATAGCAATGGCCATGGACAGCCGCATGAAGGTGCATGTTACCTCCCCCCGGCCGGGGAATAGGGAAGGGAGGTGGCCTATCAAGGGGTGGCGGCCCGACGAAGGTAGGCCGCCTGACAAATGTGTCCATGCATGGTGTCTCCACATATCCCTCCTCATATGCGCAACAAAATGGAACGAAAGGATTGAGCGAGCCCAGCCTCAGCCGGCCAGCGACCCGTTGCGCGTGCCGCGCCCCGTTTGCCATTGCCGGTAAAAATCGAGCACCCGGCTCAGGTTGCTGAGGATCACGGTCAGGTCCCCCGCCGCCAGGGACTTGGGGATACGCTGGTCACGCTCAGCCAGGTGCACCGCCTCGTTGCCCAGGATGCGCAGGCAATGCAGGTAACTGTAGATCCACTTCGCCACGTCCGGGGAGCGGCCCAGCAACTCGATATTGCCAAAGGCGCTCTCGCCCGGCGTCAGGCCCAGATCCCGGCACAGCCGCTGGGACATGGCCTCGGCCGTCATGCGGCCGAAATTGCCGAACTGCTGGATCGAGGTGTGATGGTCCTGGCTCGGCAAGGCCAGGGCGAGGAACTCCAGCGCCTGCCTGATCAGTGGATCGCTTTCGCTTTTGAGGATCTCGGCGATGCGTGCCAGCAGGACCGCGCGCAACTCGGCAATCGCCTGGCGATAGTCGCCATCCTCAAAGGTGCGGCCCAGCACCTTGTCCATCGCCGCATCCCAGCCGGCGATCTCGTCATCCGCATGGACCACGAAGTTGATCTGCCGGGTCTGGCGGGACACCCGCAGCCAGTTGAGGGCGATCTCCAGCAAGGTCTGAATCGCCCCTTCCTTGGGGTAGTGGCGGGAGCCCCCCAGCACCGGCAGGGCGATCGTCTGAAAGCATTGCCCACCGAATTCCAGGGCCGCCAGGGCCGCGAAGGTCGCCTGTATCGCCTGACGGAAGGCCGCGATGGCCGCGGGGCCGTTTTCAAAATTGGCCGCCCCTGGCAAGCGCAGCATGAGCAGGTGCTTGAAGGGTGCCCTGGCGGGCGGGGTCAGGCGATAGACGCCCGCAGCGGACTGGTACCAGACCTGTTCCTGCTGGAGCTGGAAGGGCGAGTGCCCGGCCAGGGGGATGACCAGCCCGGCCTCGTCCAGCCCCAGATCCCCGTAACGTACTTCGAGCGCGTTCAGGACCGCACCTGTCGGCCACCCGCCCGCGTTGGCCGAGACGATCAGCAGATCCGCAGCCTCGGCGCAGATATCGCCATGCACCAGCCTGAACTCCCGGAAGCCATGGGGGGCTTCGATGGCAAGGGTGTTCACGACGCTGTTTTTATTCATTTCTAACCATCCTGGCTCCGGAGGGGCTTGCCACCTTTTTTTGTGCTGGGCGTTTTAAAAACCCGCCGCCGCTCTCGTTGACCCCGTATGCCTCACACGGACCACCGTCCGCCAGTGAGGCACCGCGCGGGGGGAGTAGGACACCGGATACCCGGGCCGCCCTCCCCCACGGGACCATCTCTTCATGGGAGCTACCGGATGCCAGCACATCAGTCCGTCATCGAGCGTCAGAATCTGCTTCTCAACATGTTGCCCGAGGGCGACCCCGGCAACTGTGGCGTGTTGGTCAACGATCTACTGGACAAGCTAGCCGGTCATTATGCCGGTCAGATCTATTCTAACGATCCGGCTGGCAAACGGAAGCTGCAACGGGATCTGAAATGTCTGGAGAATAATGAATGGGTGCGCTCGGCTCCTGCGCTGGAAAATGCGAAGCGGTTTGCGCGTGTCCCCCTCGAAGAGGACACAGAGATCGACGAATGGGCATTTGCGCGTCTGGTCGAGGGGCTCGGCGTCTATTGCAACAATGTCAGTCGCGCCCACCGGCTGGCGGCGGCCTTGCGGCGTTTGCAGTCTGTGGACGACGGTGGGCTGGAGCTCCCCGCCGATCGCTTTCAGAGCATCGGTGGAGGGGGGGTCCTCCTGCCGGCGGATTTCAACCCGGCGGTGCTGGCCGCTCTGCTGCGTGGCCTGGCGACAGGACAGATGGTCAAGGGGGTATATGTCAGTCAGGGTCAACGCACTGAGCTGACGCTGCATGTGCAGGCGGCGGTCGATCGTGGTCATGATCTGGTGATCCTGGCGGTGGACGAGGCCAGGCCGGCAAAGGGCGTGCAGCCCTTTCTGCTGCATCGTTTTGTCAGCGTGGAGGTGATCAGCAGGTCCGCTATTCGCCGGGCGGATTTTGACCTGGATCAGGCCATCCAGCAGGGACTGGGGCTGGCGGGTGAAGTCGCGGGCCACCCCGTCACGGTGGAATTGCTGGCGCGGGGGGCGGTGGCGGATCTCTTACGTGACTCTCCCCTGGGGCTCGATCAGCGCTGCTACGACTGTGAGGACGAGGACGATGGCTACGAGGCCCGTGTCATCGCGACGGTGACCCCGTCCGGGCACCTGTGGCACTGGCTGGCTGGCTGGGGGGCGGACATCAAGGTGATCGGGCCGCCGGCAGTCGCGGAGCTGCTGGCTCAACGGGCGACCGCCGCGGCGGCCGTGTATGAGGAAGAGGACTATCCGGGTTATCTGCCCCGGGTTGATCACGGCAATGCGGGCTTCGTCTCCCACCCGCGCTACAACTGAGCGGCTGATGCTGATCCGGGGTCTTCACCCGGATCAGCAACCCTCTGTTCAGCGTAAAACAGCGTCAGATTTCTGAGGTCTGCAATATGTCTATTCTTGGTATCCTGTTCATTGCTCTGATAATTGCCACGGTGATCTTCATCGGCAGAATGGCTTTAGCCGTCGCCGGAGTGTTCGTTGCGGGGATGCTATGGCATCTGGGTGAGTGGTGGAGCTATCCCCTCGCTGTGATTATCTTTTTTGGCATGATCTATGGCACTGACTTGTGGGATTAGCTGGACTGGCCTGCTCTTCACCGTTCCGTTGCAAGTGTTCACCTGATGATAGCGGTGAAGGAAAAGCCGTGTCCGTGGCGGATAATCCCAGGCCAAGCTGGTAAAAATGCTCTAGTGACGGCGAATGGCCTACGCCAGGAACGCCTCCTCCGCGGAGTTGCCGTTCACGACCCTACCGATGATCAGGTCGCGACGTTGGCGGATGAACGTCAGATAGTTGTCCTTTTTGGCCCGATAATGTGCAGACTGGCGCCTAACCCGTTACCTCGGGATAGTGGCATTCGCTACTGACAGGAAGAAACTGAATCAGGTGTAGGGGAGCATCAGACCGGCTTTTGTGGTCACCCTGCCCTTTGGGTAAGTTTCCGGCGGCATCCTTACCCTCGAGGACCCGAACCAGCGCGACTGCCACGGCACAGGGGTGATGACCCGGCAGGCCGTGAGCGGGAACCCTGGGCCGCTCAGCGTTCGCGGCAAACCAGCGGACCACGGGGTTATCGTTGAAGCCTCGCGCGAGCGAGGGCAGTCGCTCATGATGAATATTTCCAAGCCAGCCCGCGCCCGCCGCCATCATGCAGGAGCGCACCCCGCCATCGGGGGCGACATGCAGGTAGCGGGGACGATAGAAACCACGTAATCGACAGCCGGTCTGCCTTAAGCGCCCGGCCGCTGCCTGGGGCGTAACCATCGCATCGGGCCGCGCCGCGCCGCCGAGGTCCACCAGATCCGCCACCCCGACGGTGAGGCGATCGCAGGGCCGTCCGTTCCGGGCCTGGAGCCAGGCCCGCAGGCTTCCGGCCTCGCTGTCGGAGACCCCCGTGAGGATCAACTCGGTGGGCAGGGCGCGCCGCTCGCAGTGGTCGATCACCGCGACCACCGAGCGCCAGAGTCCGGGATACTGCGCGACGCGGCGGTCATAGCTCAAGGCGAGCATCGCCACCCCGGCGTCCTGGAGCCACGCGATCACGGCGTCGGCATCGGCGAACAACCGGTCGCCGATGCTGATGTGGCGGGCGCGACCCCACCAGCCATTGGTGTTCACCCGTACCGGGATACCCAAATTGGCCGTGGTCTCCAGCAGACGCGGAAGCGGACTGCCTGCACGCAGGATCTCGCCACCGCTGAAATTGATGCCGAGACCGACCCAGCCGAGCGCATGCGCGTCCAGGATCGCCTGGCGGATCGGCCCGGGCGCAGCCCAGCCGGTCAGGCCCCGTGCCCGCAGGTCGGCCTGTAGACAGTGGGCACAGCTTAGATTGCACCCGTAGGTCAGCTCGAAATTGATCCCTTCGACCCAGAGGAGGGAGGGCCGCGAACCATGCTGTTTCATCAATCTCCTCACTCAGACCACGGATGCCCGATTCGGGTAGCGCGGAGCGGCTTGCCTCCGGCGCCTGGACCCCAGGCGCTTCGACCAGGCTCACCCAGCCAGCAGGTCAGCGATGCATCCGCCACCCCACCCGGCCGGGCGCCGTTCGGGAAGGCGCCAAGATAGCAAGACGTTACGTCAAGCTTTGTCGCGACGGCGATGCATACTGCGCGGATCAACAGCCGGAGATCAACGCCCATGTCTCAACACGACCGTTACATGTCTCCGCGCGAATTGCTCAATCGCATCGGCCTCAGGGAGGACACCCCCTCGTTGCTGCTTGACGAGGATCTCGACACGTTCGATAAGGCTATTCAACAAACCAGCGAACCTGCTGGTCGACTGATACGAATGCCTCCATTCCGCGGCCACTCCTTGACACCGAATGGACCAACTTGTCTGCGGCCTTTCTGGCATTGGCGTCATCGTGTTTATCCCATTCTCTCCCACAAACCATCCCTGTGTGGGCTAACTACCATCCCGGCAAATCTATAAACCCCCATCCTCCCCTGCCAGGCGCTGCCAGTAGTTCCTGGACCATCCTGACGGGGTGGCTGGGCGGTTCTGGCGCACCTTATATTTCTCCCACTGGGATGCCTGGTCCAGGCACTATTAACAATCTGCGCTGAGCGGCAACTGGTAAACCACGTTGACTAACTTCTGTTGTGGCATGGTTCTTCGACGTGGCCATGAAAGTAAAGGTGTGGCATCATTGAACCTTAAGTGCCAACCGGGACAGGCTGCTCAACCAGGCAATCGCCTGATCTTTTCTAACCAAAGATCTCGACCAACCTCTCAGGAAATCAATCAATTATGGCAACTTGGAATACAGCTCTAGGGCAGCAAATAACGACCCCAAGCGGCATTGATATACCAAAAGACCGAAGCTGGCGAGATTTATTCTTTTTGTCGGATCTTTACGGCTGTGAACTTGAACGAGCCAACTTGGATTTCATTCGCCTCTTCTATCATCAACATCAACTAATTCCAGGCAAAGGTGGTAGAAATCCCAATCAAACTAATCTAACTGTCATACAAGAATTACAGAATAAGCTGAACGGACCATCGAAATTTAAAGAAGATGATCACCTAAATATTCAAAATCTCCGACGAATACTCTTTTATCTCACCGGACTGATTCCTAATGCGTACGTGAGCGCACCCGGTTGGAGCGTGAGGCCATTAAAAAGCAAATCCTTTGGAAATCCTGGTTATAACCCCAAGGCGCCCTGTGCGGTCCTTGGTTCCATAAATACTGGCTATAGCATAACAGGTATGCGAATCGGGGTATTCTACGTTCGTAATGAAGATATTAATGAGGGCTTCCACCTCTCATATGACTATACAGAAAAGACAGCCCCTGAAAATGCTATGGGCGGGAATGCATTTCATAGAGGTAATAATGAACATCCTTATAGACTACGATTCGGCGAAGTAAGTGCTTGCCTTGAAAATAACAATGTAACTTTGCGATTTACCAATAATAATGAAAATCAGTTGCTTGCCAGTTATTCGAAAGAGCTAAATGCATGGATTTCAAAAGTTGATAACAAGCCAAATAGGGAATATTTGAATACCAGGCTAACTGGTACAGAGCGACCAGACCGTATTCCTGTAAATAGCCCAATCTACCCAAAACTAATCGAGCTTCTGCAACTGCAAAAAAACTCAAAAAAAATAGGTTGTTAATTACTAGACCGCGACAGCAAATTACCGAAAAATCCAACCCCTAGTTTCTTCGATATTTCGCACCCTTCTTATTGCCCTCTTGCTCGACCTTGCCAGATGCGACGAGGGTTTTGATCGTAGCTAACCAGTCCGATTCACTGATACCTGACCGGATGACCAGGTCTGACTTGCCGCGCCACTGATGGTCTATTACCGCTAGGAGCTGCTCCGATACTAAATCCGCCATCGGTCCTGGTGCCGGCATTGTGGCTGCAGAGGCATTGGAGGTCCGACGCGGCGGGTCGTTGGGCACATCAGGTGGCTCGGGTGACAGGGCCTCTTCGCTGGCGATAATCTGTACCACCGGCTGCCGATGTTGCGGGCGCGGTCCCAGTTCGGTCACCGCGACGCGATGCTCACCCAGCCGCGCGCGCGCCACCTCGACCAGATGCGGATGGTGCGTTAACACGACCACCTGGGTTTCCGCCGCCAGCTCAGCAAAAGCCGCGAACGCGGCGCCGGCGCGTCGGTCATCAAAGTTCACCAGCACATCGTCAACGATGAGGGGAACCGTGCCGGACCGTTTGAGGTGATGTTCGATCCCCGCCAGACGCCATGCCAGCCAGAGTTGATCGCGGGTGCCGTCTGACAAGGCCGCGGGATAGAGCCGCGCGCCATTGGGGCGTAACGCAACGACATACACCACGTCGTTATGGGTCTCCAGATCGAGCCGCTCGAACTCCCCGTCGGTGAGCATCTGGAAGAAGTGTCCGGCTCGCTGAACCAATTCGCCCTCGCCGCTCGCTCTGGCTTCGTCCACGGCCAGATCGAGCAAGGCCTTGGCCAGCGTGAAAACCACCGTTTCGTCGGTCAGTCGGGCGATTTTCGCCAGCACCTGCTCACGCTCGTCGGCAAGCACCGCGGCATCCGCATCCCCGCGAATCTGCTCCCACGCCTTCTTGGCGGTGGCTCGCTCACCCACCCGGTGATCGTAGGGTATTTGTAAAGCCTTGCTCTCATGATCGATGCTGTCCAACCGGGCAGCGATCTCATCCGGCGAACCCGCCGCGGCCCCCTCGGCGCAGAGTTCGTCCAATGACAGTCCATCGCCCCCCTCCACCAGCAGACGTTCGAGGTCCTCGAGCCGTTCACGCAACTCCTGGACCGCACGGGTGCGTTCACTCACGGTGTCGAGATCATCCATGGCAACGCCAACGCTGGCCGCGATCCGCTCCAGTTCCTCGACCCGCCCGGCCAAGGCCAGCATCTTGTCGGCCTGGTCCCGACGGATGTCGTCAAGCTCCCCCGTGAGACGGCGCCGGTCATCGCGCGCCCTGGACTGCGCCTGCCAGGCTCCCTCGAGGGTCCGAATCGCAGCCTCGCCGCCGGGGGCATCCTCGGCATCCAGGAGTGAGAGCAAGGCGTCGATGCGTTGGTCGACCCGTTTCTTGCGGACCCGCGCCAGTTCGACCTGCCGCGCCACCTCAAGTCCCTGGTTATGCTCGTCGGCGAGCGCCGCGGCCCGGGCGTGTAGCGACAAAAAATCCTGATCGGGCTGTGGCGGGCGGCCATTGGCGGTCAGGGCCTCCACCAGTCTTTTGCGACCCGCTGCCAACCGCTCAACCGCTTGTTCGACATAAGCCTCCTTGGCGCCCAACTCGGCGATGGCCCGGGTCAGTTCGAGCCAATCGTTTCGCCAGTTCGCCATCTCCTCCGGCGTACCGACCCGCACGGTCACCCCCTGCCACAGGGACTCCCAGGCCTCGGCCGCCGGAGCCAGCAGGGCTTCGAGCGCGGCTAGCTCCTTCAGCGCTTCCAGCCGGGCTGATTCCCGCTCCTGGACTTTTGCCCGCAGACTCTGCACGGTCGCGGCGCGCTCCGTGTCATTGAGCACCGCATCGACCAGATGGTCGAGGTTGTTCAGGGCAGCATCCACGCGTTCGGCCGCCTGGTTGCGGTTGGACGAGCCAGTGTCGGGCTCTCGTCCCTCCACGAACCACTGGCGCACAAAGCGCCAGCCCTCGTCACGTTCGACCCGCGCCGTCCCGATCTCCGCCATGCTCGGCACCGGCTGCGCCTTGGAGACCTCCGCGATACGGCGCTGGGCCGCGGCAATCGCCGCGTCATGGTCATCGACCATCCGGCGCAACCGGGCGCGCTCCTGACTCCGGTCAATCTTCTCCCGCCTCACCCGCTCGATCGCCTCCGTGGCGGGGACCGGCAGTGAAGCAACCGCCTCCTGCGCGACGGTGATTCCCAGACGTGACACCGCCCCACTAACCGCGGCACGCCGACCGGCGAGATCGACTTCCGCCTCAGGCAGACTGGTGGCGAGCGCGTTCATCGCCGCGAGATCGGTCACCGCCGCCAGCAGCACCTCCGGCCGCGGCAGTTCGTCCCGGGTTTCGAGCGCGATCTCGTGATTCCGGATCAATTCCAGGTCATGGCGATAACTCGCGAGTTCCTCCACCAGTGCCTGGACATCGGCTGAGTGGCCCAGCAGTCGCTCATCGTTGTTGATTTGCGCCAGTCGGGCCTCGCGTCGTTCGCTCTCTCCGCGCAGACGGTTCAGGTCGGTCACCAGCTCTCGGTGTGCTTGCCTGGTGCTGGCGAGCCCCTCGAGATGCTCCGGGGACAGGATCGGACCCGCCGCGAGGAGGGTCTCCACCTCGCCACGCAGGCGTTCTCGTTCGGCGCGATTGGGGGCGGAGCCCTTGATGCGCCTGAGGCGTGTCTCTTTGACCTTCAATGCCTCGCGCTCAGCCGCGAGGTTGCTGATCTCGGCGTCGAACCGCGCAATGGCATCGCGCTGCTTGGCCCAGACATCGGCCGTGATCGTCAGAGCGTGGAGCTTGCCCTCGACATCGCGCAACCGACCGAGCTCCTTGACAAGCAACTGGGTCTGCCCTTGAGGCTTAAAGCGTTCGTCGATCTGCCGTTGCAGCCCTGAGGAGATCCCTTCCACGTTACCCCCACCAAAGGCAGCGCCAAAGACGATCCGGCCCAGGCCGCCATCCGACTGGAGCAACGCGACTGCATTTCGCCGCAAGGCGTCGTGGTCGAGGCAGAAGAGATGGTCGAACAGATCGGGACTGACCTTCACCAGATCGCGAAGGTCTTCATCAGCCAACTGACTGCCATCAGCGCGAAACGCCTTTTTGCCTCCCTGCCGACGCAGCAGTATCTCCCCTTCGTCCGTGGTGAGCAGCGCCGCGAGCGACGTGTCCCTGGTGGGTCTGCCAGCCGTGATCCGGTCTGACGTGCCAAAAAGGGCCAGCCGCAACGCCGACCGCAAGGTCGATTTGCCGGCTTCATTCGGTCCGACGACGAACATCAGCCCGTTCTGGGGATGATCGAGGTTGATCGTGAGCCCCTCGAAGTGACCGAATGCCTGGAGTTCGAGTTGACGGATACGCATCACTGGGCCTCCAGCATGGCCGTGAGTAGATCGGCTGCCTGTGGGAGCCGTTCCCGGACCAGCTTGACCGAGTCAAGCCGGGATGGCGTGTCCGAACCCAGGCGTGGCAGCGTCGCTTTCAGTTTGGTATCGAGATTGGCCAGCTTGTCAGCCAGTTTTGCCGCCAACGCCTCCTCATCGAGCGCGCGTGCGAGCAAGCGCTGGATCGCCTCCACGGCTTCTGACTCGGCGGCCCCAGTCGCCCGGGGCGGCCGGGTCTGATCGACAAGTTTTTCCACCCATACGTCGCGCTCGGCGGTGGTCAGCCGGGTAATGATCGACAACCGCAGGGTCTCGAGTCGCTCCTGCAACTTCCGCCGCACCTCCCCGGAACCGGTCAGGACAATACGCACGGCCAGGGGGCGACCGGCCCGGGCACGCGCCGCGGTCGCGGCGCTAACCCCAGCCTCGACGGCGTCGTCAAGGCTGGCGAGCGCCGCGATATCGATCTTCACTTCGTCCCAGCGGGCGGCATCAATGGGAATGTGAGCGATGTCGAGCACCCGATCGCCGTCGGTCTGGATGAGGCTAACCCCTTTCGCCCCCGTCTCGCGGGCGTTCCGACCCTGGGTATTGCCGGGGAAGAGCACATGCGTGGCGCCATGGACGGCTTCCTCGCGCTGATGGACATGCCCCAGGGCCCAGAGGTCATAGTGCTTGGCCCGCAGCACCTCGACCTGACAGGGGGCATAGTTGGCATGGCCGGGTCGGCCGTCGAGCGAGGTGTGCAGGAGGCCGACATTGATCAGGCCCGGCACCGCCGGTGGAAAACCGGCCGCGAGATCCTCGCTCACCACGCGGTCGCGATAGCTTTGGCCATGCACCGCCAGGGGGTGGTGGTTTGAGCACCGGGTCTGGGGGCGATCGGCGCCAAAGACGTGCACGCCAGGGGGCACCGGCAACCGATGGGTCAATTGGCTCTCGGCGTCGTGGTTACCATGCACCACGTAGACCTCGATCCCCGAGGAGGTCAGTCGGTCGAGCTGGCCATTCCACCACAGCCCCGATTTGACCTCGTGCCAATCCCCATCGAAGACGTCGCCCCCGATCGTGACCACATCGACCCGTTCCCTGATGGCCAAAGCGACAAGATTCTCCACCGCCTGGCGGGTGGACGCCCGCATGAGATCGACAGGCGCCCCCTCGTAGCGCTCGATCCCCTTCATGGGTGAATCGATGTGTAAATCCGCCGCATGCAACAACCTCATATCAATCTCCCCCCACCCTTAGAAATGTCCATGCTTGTTCATGATGCCAGCCTGCGCTGCCCCTCTTGGGCACCGGTACGTCGTGATTATCACGCCCAGGGAAGCGATCGGCCAAAAAAATCCCCCGAGGCCGGGGGATTTTGGTTGTCAACCCGTCCCTGACCCTTCTGCCGCCGTCATCGCGGACAGGTGATCAGAGACGCCAGCAGATTGCCATGTCCGACCATGCAATAGCTCGCATCCTTCGTCTCATTGCTTTGCGGATAGTAGTAGCCCACGACCCGATACGAAGCATCCTTGCCCACCTGCCTGCCGTCATACTCCGTCTCGATATAGCCGATCGTGCGATAGCTGCTGTCTTGCAAAGTCTGCGTGCTCATAAGTCGCTCCCGTGGAGAATTGAGGTGAGGTTGAGGGTTCAGGCGGCGGGTCGTGTTGATCCGCCTGCCTGATGGGGTGTAACTCTACCGACACCGGGCGTCAGACCTTGTCGTGACTCCGGCAGCTTGTTCGGTCGGTGTCCGGTCCCCGCCCCCCTGGTTGAAGGTGTCAGATAGAACATGGTTACCTGTGATAACGGTGAGTGGGAAGCAGTGCCCCGGGCGGATGGCCCAGGGCCAAGCCGGTAAATATTGCCTTAGCGACGGCGACTGGCCTCCGCCAGGAACGCCTCCTCCACGCTGCTGCCATTCATGACGCGACCGATGATCAGGTCGCGGCGTTGACGGATGAATGTTGGATAGTTCTCCTTCTGGGCACGATAGTGCGCGATGACCGCCTGCTTGATCTGCTCGCGCCATTGCAGATGCTGAATGGGAGTCAGCGGTTTTCTTGCCTCCAGCTCCGCGGGCTGATGCCCTGTCTGCGGGTTGGTGGGGGAGCTAAGGCTGTGGCTGGTAACAGGTTCACAAAGAGGATCGTGCCCATTGGCTGGCTGCATAACGTGCGGTTCCTGGTGGTGCTGAAATAGATGGCTCGTTGAAAGGCATCCTACCGGACAGTCGCGACACGGCTTGTCAGATGGCCAAACGCTGGCGTTGGGGAGGTTCTCGCGGGAGACTGTCACCTGGCCGCCGTTCCGGCGGCGAAATTGCTGTTACCGCCCAGCGGTGACAGTGGCCGATCTGGGTGCTATTCCTATCCCTTCTCCTTAGCCAGGGGGGGTGAGTTACCCCAGCCCACACTGACGGGCTAGAGCGCTCTCCAACCTGTCACGTCTAACCCGGGTGCACCTACTGGCGTCTGTGAACCGGCCCCTTGCCCCGGATTCTTCCCTGGGAAGGCCGCCTTTGCCTTATCATCAGCGGCATGAGTGTTCATTATCTCTACTGACAAAGAGAAGAGTAGTCCTCAAAATCAATACCAACCAAGAGGGGATAATCCGGTGTGGAATCATTCGAATGTAATTAAATATTTTTTTGAAGCTGGAAATAACGAATCAGAATCTGATGAATTATTCTTGGATCGTTATTGTTCAAGCAGAACAAAATATCATCTTGCAAAACAGAATATCAAAGCTACCGATCTTCGCAAAATTCTAAGAATTTTGGCGCCATTAGTGCCGGATTTGGATCACTCTACCCCTTATTGGGCTTGGGATCGCGCTGGGCAGCTTCTTGTCTGCATAGGCCGTGCTCACCTTCAATGGAGGAAAGATCGGCCAGTACCAGTGACCAAGCAACCTCGGTTCGGATTATGTGCCTTTCTAGGTAATATCCACTTATGGTCGGATGAAAAATTAACCTGTGACGCCAGCCTTGATCAACAGGCCTATATGGGATTTAATAACTCCCAATGGCTTTTTTGGGAAGGCAGTGAAAACAAATGTTATTTTCAAGAACCGTTGGCTGGCAGAAATGCTAAACAGGATTTCTCAACACTTCTTTCTGACAACAAGCCGCTGTGGAGTCTCATTCAGGAAATTGGAGGTCGACTGGATTCTCCCAGTTTTCTCCTTCAAGAAGCTTTTGATCCAATTAAAGCACGGTTTGACATGCCAGAAGAGTTCTCGGTCATCTATCCGCAGTTGATCGATGATGGGAAGGGGCTTCCGAAAGTCGCACAGCCTAAAAACACAATATATAGGAAAAGGAGACAGGGGGATGTAAATGAAAAGGTGGTTGGAGAAGAAAATGATCAAGAATACCCTCCTCAACCCCCTCAAGAACCCACTCCTGTGGCTTGTACTGATCCGTCTGCCGTAATTCAGCAGCTCGCCGATGCTTTGCAATTACCTGCGGAAAAAGATGCAAAATTAACCGATTCGCCGGATATTACTGGACGCTACTATGTCTACGTACTCTTGGATTCTGATAATCATCAGCCCTTCTATGTTGGAAAGGGAGCATACGATCGCGCCTTACAGCATTTTCGTACGATTAATCTCAACGATGGACTCGAAGATCCGGACGAGAAAGACAAGAAAGACAAGAAAGATATAAAATTGGGAGTAATACCCGATGATATTCTGAAAGCTGAAGAAAATTCTGGGGTTTTGGTCAACGCGAATGATTCGATTGTCAATACTGAAGCAGAAGCTAATAAAATTTACAAAATCAAAGAGCTATTACGCCGGGGCGTATCACCTAACGACATTCCGCGCGTCGTGGCACGCGGTCTTAGTTCACATGCGGCCTACGCTATCGAGGCACTTCTGATTAAGTCGGTTTATGGCATGGCATCTCTGTCCAATGTCGTGCCAGGACACCATGATGACCGGTTTCGTGCAGTGGGGAACTGGGATTATCAGGTTGGCTACGATTTGCCCGTTACACCACAAGGAGATTTCTCGGATGACGATCAACCACATGCTTGCGGTTCCTATTATGTCTATGTATTACGAGATCCAAGTACTCAGGAAATATTTTATGTCGGTAAAGGCAAGGGAAACCGCCTTGGTCAGCACTTCGCCAATGCCCGCTCTGGTAAGACTTTCTACAATGAACCGCGACTTGAGCGACTTCGTAAGTTACTCGAAAAGGGGTGTACGCCAAAGCAGATTGGGCGGATCGTTGCCAGGGTGGAGAACGAGGCCCTGGCCTATATCATCGAATCTTTTTATATGAAATTTGTAGTCGGTTTTGATCGGCTAAAAAATATTCAATCAGGTCATCTTTATGGCTTATTTCGCTCCCAGGGGGACTGGGAGAAACGTCATGGTTTTGACCTCCCGACGCATGCCTCAGGCATGCGAAAAATGTTACTTGATATCTTTCTGGGCGAAGGACTTGATGCAGTTCTTGCCGAGGTCACCCAAGATCAGCATGTCGCGGCTATACTCACTGAGATACAGGACCCTAAACTAATGGGCGCGGGCGAATTAGCCTCTTTGGGTCAGATTCGCGAGGTCGATAAAGCAGTATCATTACGTATTCAGGTTAGGTGTGCCCGGCGTATCCAAATTGTTTTACACCCAGAGGATATAGACGGACGAGAATGGATGCAGAAAAATTTCGGGCGGTTTGGACTTTATCCTTTGCATCGAGCCGATGATCTTTTTATACCCTTACCCTGGCGTGGCGCGGCGAACGTGCCAACCGACACTGGAGTAGCCGTGGAGCGTGCCGTTAGGTTGGCAAAGTTAGCACAGGTCCTGCAGCGGGCAAAAGAGCGACAGGAACTTGCCGAATTTGATGATCTTCTCGTAGGGCTTCCCCGGCAAAAGATCGCCTAGATTACAGAGTCAACAACATTTATTGTTGCCCTACTTATAGTGCCCTTCATCGTGACCAGGCTCTCATCATTCTGGCGGTGGAGGGTACTCTTAAAGGGTGGGGTGCAATCTTCCCAGCTCCATTTTTACGGCGCTCTCCCCATCCAGGCACATCCTGTCTTCCTTGGCCCAGCTTGGCGGGGGAGGGTGCCCCCGTACTTGCGTGACTAGGTTTGTCGCCCCTTCTGATTACCATGGCTCCTCATCACCACCACCGGGGAACAGCGAATGTCCGTGATAGCTGAACAGCTGGCTCAAGTAATCCTGGTGAGCCCATGCAACCTCCTTAGCGACTGTATACCTAACTAACCGCCTTCACCCTTCCGCCAAGGCAGTACGGGCCCCTCTTCGCCATTGCAGACTGGCTGGTCGGACACGTCCTTTTAGAACCCATCCGCACTCTCTACGTCTCCCTGCCCAGAGAGGGGGGTGATATGCTTTTGCCGACCTGGATGCGGTGCCCGCCAGCCACCCCTTGACGCATGGCTGCTTGCTGTTTCGCCAACGGCGCATTCTTGATTAACAGCTTATTGCGGCCGACAAAGATTTTTCCCTAAGTGTAAGGACTCGCATCTCTTCTTATCCAATCGACTACAGCCAGGAGAACGTAGATGGCCATCAATACGAAAAACACCCCGATTCACCACTCTGGTTCAGATATGGCCGGTCCGGCACCACGCACTGCATCGGACCTTAGGCAAGCAAACGAGGAAAGATTGAAACAGATCCAAGGTAGCGATCCGGGTGAGGCGCGTTTCAGGCTTGGGGATTACCTGCTGCGTGGTCCAGACTACCGCCAGATCCAGCGCTGGGCTGAGGCGCTGAGGATGGCCCCCGAGACCCTGCTCGACACGTTTACTCAGACCCGTCTCGAGCCAATGGAGTGTCAAAGCTTCGAGCCGATTGACTTTGCGCTGGAGGACGGCGCTATTGTTAGCCTGGCCTGGGACTTCAATCGCCTGCCAATTGTCCCCGGGGACTGGGAGCCTGAGTTACTCATCCGGAAGCTGGGGTTTTTTGTTGACGAATGGCAACAAGAGCCTGTCTCCTTCCAACCAGTTCTGCATCAAATGCAAATCCTTGTATGCCTGCGTATCGGTTTGGGATCGCTCAATCTCTCCCAGGTTCCTGAACTTAGGGAACTGCATTGCTTCAGGAACCGACTTACTAAGTTGGTTCTCACCCCGGTGCCAGGATTGACCAGGCTCGTATGCCAGGACAATCCAATCACTACCTTGGATCTTTCACCAGTGTCGGGGCTGACTCTGCTGTCCTGTGATGACAACCAGCTCACCACTTTGGACCTCACCCCTGTGCCCAGGCTGATTGAACTTTACTGCACATACAACCAGCTAGCCACATTGGACCTTACGCCAGTGCGGGAGCTAACCAGTCTTTTTTGCCATAACAACCAACTATCCATATTAGACCTAACGCCGGTGCCGAAACTTACCGGTCTTTTTTGCCATAGCAACCAGCTCACTGCGTTGGATCTTTCCCCCGTTCCGGGGCTAATTGAGCTCGGCTGCCAGCGCAACCAGCTTACCGTATTAGACCTCTCACCGGTTCCATGGCTGACCAGGCTCAGCTGCGGTAATAACCACCTCACCGCATTGGACCTCACGCCAGTGACGGGGCTGACCGAGCTCTACTGCCAGCATAACCTGCTATGCACATTGGATCTTTCACCAGTGCCTGGGATTTCCACACTCCACTGCGAGGAAAACCAGCTCACCGGATTGGATCTCAAGCTGGTGCCTCAGCTATCCGATCTCTGTTGCCAGAATAACCAACTCACCACATTGGACCTATCAGCAGTACCGGGGCTGACCAAGCTCCACCACGGTAACAAGCAGCTAACTGCCTTGGACCTCACGCTAGTGCCGGGGCTTACTGAGCTCGGCTGCTGGGACACCCGGCTCACCGCAATTGACCTCACACCAGTGCCAGGGCTGACCAAGCTCAGCTGCGGTGACAACCAACTCACCGCATTAGACCTCACGCCTGTGCCAGGGCTAATCGAGCTCGACTGCTGGTCCAACCAGCTCACCACCCTGGACCTTTCACCCGTGCCAGGCTTGATCGAACTTAATTGCGCGAATAATCGGCTCACAGTCTTGGATCTCTCGCCGGTGCCAGGGCTGACCGAACTTAATTGCGAGGAAAACCACCTCATCAGTTTGGACTTCTCCCCAATGTCAGAGCTGAAGGCTCTCTGGTGCAATAACAACCAGCTCACCCGATTGGATCTTTCGCCAGTGCCGGGGCTGGCTGTGCTTATCTGTCGCGACAACCCGCTCACCGCATTGGACCTTACCCCGGTGCCAAGGCTGACTGGGCTCTCCTGCGCTCATACCCAGCTCACTAAATTGGATCTCTCACCGGTGGCGGAGCTGACTGGGCTCTACTGCGCTGACAACATGCTCACCGCGTTGGATCTATCGCCAGTTCCCAACTTGCGTTTTCTCATCTGCTCCAGCAACCAGCTCGCCATGTTGCACCTCTCACCAGCAATAAACATGAACTGGCTCAAATGTGAAAACAACCAGATCACCACTTTGGACCTTTCACCGGTGCCCCAACTGACTTCGTTGGATTGTGATGAGGACGTGGAACTGCTCAATATCCCTGAGGGGCTGCGGGTTGACCGTCATAGCCCCCATCCCCCAGCCACGCCTTGACGCCGATAGGACCGTCTTGCCATCGCTGTTTTCGGCATGTCTCCCTTTCTGGCATTGCCGTCACGTGTTCAACCTGTCCTATCCACAAACTATGCTTGTGTGATTAACAACTGTTCCCACCTTTCTGCTCATACCGGCGGCTCTTTCCCCCTTCCCCCCAGCCTAGCGCCCCTGCCCCACCCCGACCGGCAGGCGCCCTCCCCCATCTGCCGCGACCAACCTTGTCGCACCCCCCCGCTACCATGCCGCCTCAATGTTCACCACCGAGGACCCGCGCATGACCATGATCGCCGACCGTCTGGCTCAGGTAACCCTGGGGACCCCCCTGCAGCACCTCAACCTCACCCTCTACCCCCTGCTGGCCCCGGGACCGGAGCTGCCGGGCTACCGGCTCCTCGACCAGGCCCTGGCGGACGGGACCGCCCGGGTCACCGAACTCGGCGAGGGCGGCAGCGTGCCGCAGTTGTGCTTCGTCAACGACGGCGACCTGCCGGTGCTGCTCCTGGACGGCGAGGAACTGGTCGGCGCCAAGCAGAACCGCATCCTCAACCTCAGCGTCCTGGCCCCGGCGCGCCGGACCATCATCATCCCCGTCTCCTGCGTCGAGGCCGGGCGCTGGCGCTCCCAGTCCGCCGAGTTCGCCGGCGCCCGCCGCGCCCACTACGCCAGCGGCCGCGCCCGCAAGGCCGCCGATGTCAGCGAGTCTCTGCATCGGCGCGGCACCCGCGAGAGCGATCAGGGGCGCGTGTGGGCCGACATCGCCGATAAATCCGCCCGCATGGGCGTCCACTCCGCCACTCATGCCGCCGCGGCGCTCTACGAGGGTCATCGCGCGCGGCTGGACGGCTATCAGGCCGCCTTCAGCCCCCGGCCGGGGCAATGCGGCACGCTGTTCGCCATCGACGGCCGCCTGGTCGGGCTCGACCTCTTCGACAGCCCCGCCACCCTGGCCGCCCTGCTGCCCAAACTCGTGGAGTGCTATGCTTTGGACGCCCTCGACACGGCCCTCGCCGCGGTCCCGGCGATCCCGGCGCGGGCGCCCTTCGACCCGGCTGCCTGGATGACGGCTATCGCCGCGGCCGCGGTCGAGCGCTTCCCGGCAGTGGGCGAGGGCGAGGACTGGCGCCTGCGGGCGCCCGACCTCACCGGCGGCGCCCTGGTCAAGGCGGAGCAGATCATCCACCTCTGCGCCTTCCACCGCGCCGAGGCGGATGACCAGCCCGAGCCCTGGAGCCGCCGGCCCCTGCGGCGTTACCCGGGCGGCCGCTGAGCTGGGGCCCGGCCCCCCGCCGGGGGGGCCGGTGCCGGGGCACCCGGCGGGCCCAGTGCCAGCAAGAACAACCAGTCAGGAGACTCGCGCGATGGAATTGATTGTCGGACAAGGTTTTGATCACCGTGCCCCCCACCCGACCCCGCCCCGGCTGGGGAGCGAGGCGGTCGGTCAGGAGGGCCTGTTGCAGCGGCTGGAATTCCGGGCGGGCCTGACCCCACCCCGCCAGTCCCACGCCGAACGGGTGGTCGGCTATCTCCAGGCCCTGCGGGCGGCGGACGGCCCGGCACGCTTCTATCACGCCTCCCTGGCCGCCGACCCGGTCGCCACCGCCAGCCACCTGCTCGCCTGGCGGGACTACGCCCTCGACCACGGCTGGTCCCCTCAATCCGGTCCGGATACCCCCGGCCGCCTGGTCGATCTGGCGGTGGTGTAGGTCCACCTCAAATCGGCTGGAAAAGACCCGTTTTGACCGCCAAGGCGATGGGGCGCGGTTCGCATCAGCGTACCAGGCTAGACCGGTTTGGATTCCCGCGCGGCTACTGCACGCGAACCAAGTTCGTCAAAGGATTCCAGACGGGCGACTTGGTACGTGAGGCAGTGCCTAAAGGCAAGTACGTGGGGGTGCATTACGGAAGGGTAGCGGTACGCGCCACCGGGATCTTTAACGTCGGAGCAAGACAAGGGATCAACCACCAACACTGCATCCTCGTGCAACGCGGATGTGGTTATCAGTTCAATCAAACAGATAACAACTACCGCAAGGAAATGCGAGAGGAGGGGCTTGCTCCGCAAGCCGCGCTATCCCTCCCCGGCCTGAAGGCCAGGGTTGTGCGCCCGTGAAGGCGCTTGATCAGCACGGTGGAAGTCCGTGTCCGAGTAAGCCAAGACTCGGTAGCCGAAGGTAACTGCGTCGCCGCGAGGCGAGGTGGGAAGCAACTGGAGGCGAACGATTGGTCCGTAGGTTAACGAACCCGTTTCGGCGTCCTGTGGTGGCGAGCCTGCAACCCTAAGGCGAAGCCTGAAACTCATTGTCCGCGTTGCGCTGGCGGTTAAAACGACGGATGGACGACAGGGCGTGATTGGGGACGGAACGATCGGAAGGTCAAGCGCGATAAGCGGGGAGACCTGGCGGTGGCGGTGACCGCCGCCAGGAGTCAGAACCCTCACAGGAGCGTCGGTGCAGCGTGTGGACATGGCTAAGCGGAAGGCCCCCACCCCGGGGTCGAGATCGGTCATCAGCCGTTAGCCGGCCACCGTGGCGTTTAGGTCGGCACGGTCATCCACCCGCAGGTTGCAGCGATTCCCCGCCGAGAGGCGATATACCGCCTTGTTCGTGTCTCTGAGGACCTTGGCCCAGCTACCGCGTTCTGAGCGCCGTCGCCGTTCACCAGGCAGGCGTCGAGGACGCTGATCAGGCGCCCCGGCCACCTTGATGACCGGGGCGCCGAGTCATCCGCGCGGTACACCATGAGCACATCCGTCCGCCAAAGCGAAAGTCAGTAGGGTAGCGACAGGTACGGCATAAAACCGGACTTGAGCATTAGCACCTCGCTCAGAGGGGCACCAGGTAGACCCCCGCGCCGGCCACGCCGCCCAGCAGCACGCAGGTCAGGAAGCGATTCCAGGCCGACAGCCCCGCGTCAGCCTCCCGGGCCACCTCCTGCCAGTGCGCTGAGGCAGCTAATGCGTCACGGACTGACGCGTCCGTGTTTTTCAATGACGCCCTCGCCGCACGGAGGTCCCGATCATGCCCGACCACCCTATGCTTGTTGCCCGTGAGCGTCCGCGACTCATCCTGGACTTCCCCGCTTGGCAAGCTGCGCCGGACATTCAGCCAGGGCGAGCCGAAAAGCCGCAAAGCCAGCTCCCCGCAACTGCCGCCCCAACCGCAACCTCTCCCGCTGACGACCCCCTACGGCCCCTGTTATGGCTGGCGCGCCGGGAAGGCCTGCTGCTGCTCGTCAACGAAAGCGGCGACGATCTGCACGCGGTCCGGGCGGAACCTTACGGCTACCACCTCCGGGACCGCATGCGCCTCCAGGTTACCGGCGATGGCGATGGCTTCGAATACCACCAGGTGCCCCCGGGCAGCGCCGTCCTGGTGGCGGCGTATGGCCCCGAGGAGCGGGACGTGATCTGCGGGGTCAGGCTGGCGGTCCAGGCGCCCCACCTGGGGTGCCTGGCGATCCATCCCCCCACCGCCAAGGGCGGCGTCGAGGAGACCGTCCTTATCTGGGCGCATGGAGGGACCCCCGCTCAGGTCACGGTCCTGGTAACCCCCTGCGGGCCCGCGGTCTTATAAGTGAGAGATGGTATCCTTCGGTAACCCGGCTTACGGCTGGACCTGGAATCAATAAGAAGATCGGCGCGCGGCGTTGGTGACAACGACCCAGGCATGAGGAACATGGCCCGCATCATCCCCTCCGACATCAGCCGCCTGGCCCTGGCCGGCGCCCACTCGCGGGAACTGGAGACCCTGGCCCTGCTCAAGGACCAGCTCGGACCCGACTATGCCGTGTTTCACAGCGTCCACTGGAGCTTCAGCCAGGGCCAGGCCACCCGCTTCGGCGAGATCGACTTCATCCTGGTCAACCGCGCCGGCAACGTGCTCTGCATCGAGCAGAAGAACGGCGCCCTGGCGGAGACCCCGGACGGCCTGGTCAAGGTTTACGGTGAGCGCCACAAGTCCGTCGGCACCCAGATTCACCGCTCCCTGAACCAGGTTCGCGACAAGTACCAGTGGCAACACCCCCAGGCGCGGTCATTGACCCTGGATTACCTGCTCTACTGCCCGGATTACCGCGTCAGGAACCTCAATGCCGCCGGCCTGGACCAGAACCGCATCGTCGATGCCGCCGCCAGCGATGGCCTGGCCCGGCGGATCGCGCGCGTCCTCGGCCCCGGTGAGCCCGATCCCGCCCGGCGCGCCCTGATCGAGGCGTTCTTCCGCCAGACCTTCGAGGTCGTCCCCCAGATCCACCGCTACCGCCAGGCCCAGGAACAGCACTACGTCCGCCACGGCGGCGCCCTGGCCGAGTTGATCCGCACCCTGGAGATGTCCCCCTTTCGGGTGCGCGTCTCCGGCACCGCCGGCTGCGGCAAGAGCCTGCTGGCCAGCGTCTTCGCCCGCGATCAGGCCGCCCAGGGCCGGCGGGTGCTCATGGTCTGCTTCAACCGCCCCCTGGCCGATCGCCTGCAAACGCTAATCCCCGAGGTCCGCGCCCAGACCTTCTACGGCTTCTGCGACCAGTTCCTGCGCGGTCGCGGCGAAACCCTGGACTATGACCGGATGAATCAGCCCGGTTTCTGGAGCGCCATCCAGGACCGGGTGCTCGCCGCCCCCATCCCCCCTGATTGGCGCTTCGACACCCTGATCGTTGACGAGGGGCAGGACTTCGCGGCGGACTGGCTGGAGATCCTCCACCTCTTCCTCAGCGCGGACGGCCGTATCCTCTGGCTGGATGACCCGGATCAGAACCTCCTCAACAAGCCACCCCTGACCCTGCCGGGGTTCACGCGCCTGCACCTGCGCCAAAACTACCGCTCGCCCTACGGTATTGCCCGCTTCATGCGCCAGCACCTGCCCTTCGACTTCGAGCCCGCCAATCCCTTGCCCGGCCTAGGGGTCGGTGTTCACACTTACCAAAAGCCGGAAGATCAAGCCACCTCCCTCGCGGCCGTGATCAACCAGTTACATTCCCTCGGCTTCAACCCGGAGGAGATCGTCCTCCTCTCGCTGCAAGGGATCGACAAGTCCCCGCTCTGGCGGTGTGAACGGATCGGCAAACACACCATCCGCCGCTGGACCGGCGCCTATCGGCCCGATGGTTCGCAAATCTGGAGCGAGGGGGAGATCACCCTTGACAGCCTTTACCGCTTCAAGGGCCAGGAGGCCCCGGCCGTCATCCTCACCGATATCGAGGGGCAGGAAAGCACCCAGCGGCTGCAACGGCTGCTGTTTTGCGGGATGAGCCGGGCGACGGTGCGGCTGGACCTGGTGTCAACCCACTATCCACCCGTGCGGGCGGAACTAACCGAGGGCACTTGGACATGAACCCCCTTCCCTCTTTCAAGCATTGGCTACCGGACTTCACCGCCCTGCGCACCCTCTTACTGAATCCGAGCGTCGATGACCAGGAGCTGGAGGCCGCCCTGGAGGCCGCCCGACAACGCCAGCCCCTGCCGGTGATCTGGCTTCTGGGCAAGACCCAGGCGGGCAAGACCGCCATCGTCCAGGCCCTGACCGGCAGCCCCCTGGCGGAGATCGGCACTGGCTTTCGCCCCTGCACCCGCACGGCGCGGTTTTACGATTACCCGGCGGAGGCGCCGGTGGTGCGCTTTCTCGACACCCGTGGTCTGGGCGAGCGCGCCTATGACCCGGACGAGGATATCCAGTACTGCGAATCCCAGGCCCACCTGGTGCTGGGGGTGATGAAGGCCATGGACCTCGAACAGGAAGCGGTCACCCGCGTCCTGCGGCAGGTCCGCGGGCGCCACCCGACCTGGCCGGTGGTCATCGCCCAGACCGGGCTCAACGAGGGCTATCCCCCGGGACAGGGGCATGTCCTGCCCTACCCGTTTGACCAGGAAGACTGGCCCAGCCGCCTCCCCGCCGACCTGAGCCGCGCCCTGGTCGCGCAACGGGCGACCCTGGGCACATTGCCCGGGTCCGGTCCGTCGCGCTGGGTGCCGATCGACCTGACCCTGCCGGAGGATGGCCTGGAACCGACCGACTACGGCCTGGCGGCCCTGTGGGCGGCCATCGGCGCGGTCACCGCCGACGATCTGCGGGCGCGCCTGGGGGCCGATGCTGACGTCCACGACCTCCTCGCCCGCACCGCCCACCCGCACATCGTCGGCCACGCCCTGGCCGCGGCCGCGGTCGGCGCCTTGCCGGCGGTGGGGCTGGCCGGCGTCCCGGCCATCCAGGCCAAGCTTCTGCACAGCCTGGCCGCGATCTACCAGGTGCCCTGGAACGGGCGCCAGATCGCGGAATTTCTCGGCTTTCTCGGCACGGGCATCGGCATCGCTTATCTGGCCCGCCTGCTTGGCCGGGAGCTGATCAAACTCGTACCCTACCTTGGTCAGACCCTGGGGGCTGTGTACGGCGCCACGGCCAGCGGCGCGGTCACCTTCGCCCTGGGTAAGGCAGCCTGCTATTACTTTCGCAGTGTCCGCTGCGGTGAACGGCTTGATCGCACCACCCTGCGCAACCTCTATACCCAGGCCCTGACCCAAGGCACCGCGCTGATCAGGCGCAACCAACCCCAGGAGTCGCCCCATGACTGACATCCGGCTCAGTCGTCACGACGGCTTACGGCTGGCCGCCCCGCTGCTGTGGCTGGCGCCGGTGGCGGCCTTGCCGGTATTGGGTCTCTGGTGGCTGTGGCACAGCGGCCACCTCCTGGGGTGGCTGAGTGCCCTGCTCGGCTGCGCCGCCCTGGGTCTGGGGCTCCAGACCTGGCTGCGGCGGCGCGACCGGCACCTGCTGGCGGCGCATGAAACCGCCCCCGACCCCGACTGGCCGCCGCGCGACCAGGCCGCCTGGCAGGCCATCGAGGCCCTGGCCGCGACTCTCAGACCGGAGGACTGGCCCCTGGATGAAAGCCTCTGGCGCCTGGGCAACCAGGCCCTGGAACGGGTGGCGCAGACCTACCATCCCCAGCGGGACCAGCCGCTGCTGGAACTGACCCTGCCCCATGGCCTGCTGATCATCGAACGGGCCTGTCACGAATTGCGCATCGATCTGGCCGACAACATCCCCCTCAGTCACCGCCTGACCCTCGGTGACCTGGTGCGCCTCAACCGCTGGAAGCGGACGGCGGAACGCCTCTACCCCCTCTATCGCGCCGGCCGACTGGTCGTGAACCCCGCCAGCGCCCTCCTGGCCGAGGCCAAGTCCGCCCTGGGTAACCGTGCCTTCGCGGTGGCCTGGACCGACCTGCGGCGCTGGTTGCTGCAGGAGTATGTCCGCAAGATCGGGCGCTACGCCATCGAACTTTACAGCGGTCGGCTGGTGCTGGACGAGCCGACCGCTGCCGACTTCACCCCACCCTCACAGCCCGAGGCGGAGCGGGAAGCCCGGGCGGCGGCCCTCCGGGCGGAAGAACCCCTGCGCCTCCTGGTCCTGGGCCGGGCGAATGCCGGGAAATCAAGCCTGATCAACGCCCTCTTTGGCGAGGCGCAAGTGGCGACGGACTGCCTGCCGGACCAGGCGTCCCCGGTGACCCCGTATCGGCTCGCACGGGAGGGCCTGACCCCGGCGCTGATTTTCGATACCCCCGGCCTCGACACCCCTGCCCTGCCCCCCAAGATCCTGGACCCGTTGGTGGACCGCGCCGACCTGATCCTCTGGGTCACCGCCGCCCAGCGTCCGGACCGGGAGCCGGAGGCGGCGCTCCTGAGCCGGCTGCGCCAGCGCTGGGCGGCCCACCCCGAACGCCATCCCCCGACCCTGCTGGTCGCGGTCAGCCACATCGACCTCTTACGCCCGCGCCAGGAATGGCAGCCGCCCTATGACCTCAACGACCCCACCCGCGAGAAAGCGCGGACGATCCGCGCCGCAGTGGAGGCCGTGGCCGCCGATCTGGAGGTGCCGCTCGACGCCGCCATACCCGTCTGCTTGGCCGCGGGACGCAGTTACAACGTGACCGACGGTCTCTGGGCGGCGATCCTGGCCCAGCAATCCGCCGCCAACCGGACCCGGCTCTTGCGCCTGCGCGGGGCGCAGCACCAGGCGGAGACCTGGGCCCTGCTGCGGCGGCAGTTGGCCAGCACCGGACGCTTCCTGCGGGGATTGCCGGGACGACTGCGGTGAGGGCACGGGTCGGTACCCGGGAGGGGACCCGACGCCGATCGTCATCCCCGGCGGTGACCCCGCAGGTCCGGTCTATGCCGCCGGGCGGTCACTCCCGGGCCTGCTGCTCGGTTTCAGCCTGCGGCCGTTAACGCCCCGTTTTTGCCGGTGGGCTTACCGCCCCTGACCACCGGCCTGCTCGCCATCGCGCCAACAGCGTTTGCCAACGGTGACGAAGGGCAGGAAGAGGACGAGCAGTTGCATGCTCTCCCACCCGGACATCTCCGCCGCGGCCGCCACTCCGTAAGCCCAGAACCCCCACGCCACCGCGGCGCTCAACGCCAGATAAGGCGGTATCAGCAGCCGCCAGTAGGGCGTGTCCGGAAAACGCCAGGGCCGGAACCAGACCACGCTGCCATAGCCCAGGGCGCCGAGGGCGATGCCGATGACCCCGGCCAGCAGTTTTCCCTGGACCAGGAACACCACCGCCAGCGCGGGTATCCACAGGAAGGCGCCTGAGAAGCCTCCAAGCCATCGGAGTGTCGCCGTGCTCAGGATGCGAAACGGGACTTCCCGGAGAGTAAACCGGGGCCTTGCCGCCGTTTAGGCAGATGTTTGTTTTCTCCGTTTGCCGCCTGGTTTCCCGGCGGTGCCACAATATCTCTGCCATGCGACGGTTCGGCCTCCGGCTCCTCGCAGAACCGGACTTGGCGTGTTACACCATCCGGCTCCCAGCCTGAGTCTTCCACCAAGGGACGGGGTAGAGGTCGTGGAGAATGCGTGCTTTGGGCAACCATCGCCGGATGTACGTGGAGAACTGCTTCCAGTTCAGCGAGCGCTTCTGACTGCGCCGGTTCAGCCACTTGAACAGCAGCCGTTGGGTACAGTAGTGCCTGACCGAAAACCCATTAAATTCGCCAAAACCACCCCGCCCGGC
>CALMDH010000230.1:0-15243 GCA_937862735.1 uncultured Gammaproteobacteria bacterium | reverse complement strand
AGGGAAATTTACTTGCTTAGCTGCTTGTTAAGCAAGTACAACCTGAATAGTTACCCGTAACTTATGCCGCGGGTACGTTAAATAACAGGGTTAGCTGGAGCCTCGGATGTTCAAGGTTGGACCATCGGCGGTTGGCAAAAAGGGCATTTTGCGAAACGAACCCATTTTTGCCTCAGATGGCCGGACGCCTGATTACCTTTGATCAATTACGCCTTTGATCACAATGTTCCTAATTATTCGTTCTTTTTAGGCCGATCCCATGGCCGGTTCCTTTGCTGACCATACAGCCCATCCAGACATCGCCGCACCGATGGAACCATCGCCACCCCTCAGCAACCGCTAGTTGGCAGCCAATCGGCGCCATGCCCTCCACAGAAGGCATCGAGACGGCGGTCCTGGCGGAGTTTGGTAGTTGGGAGGAATTTGTCGCCCAGCACCTCAAGCTGTTTGATTAGTTGATCGAACGGCAGCGTATTTGGGAGATGAGCCTGCTACTGGTGGAGAGCCAGACCCTGCCGACCCAGACCGACCTGCTGACGCGCTACCAGACGACCTTGGACAATGATCTTTACAAAGCCCTCAAGGCCCTGCGCGAGGCCCAGTCCTGGCGTCAGGCTGGGGCCGGGCTGGAGGCGAGCGCGGTACCTGCTCCCGAGGGTGATGCCACGTGAGTTATGCCCGCACAGCGAACGTCTGACAGGCGCGGCTAGTGGTCGTTCAAGCAAGAAGGGATCAGTGCCGCTCGGTGCCGATCAAGGCTTCCACGCTCGGGGCATCAAAGATGCCGTCGAGCCAGGTATCCAATTGTGCGATTGAGGCCGCATCGATGCGCTGTACCGCCCAAGCGGGCACGGATTCGAAGCGCCGTCTGAGCAGATGCTTAAGGCTATCGGCTTTGCCCTTTGCTAGGCCCTGCACTTCGCCCTCGGCCCAGCCTTTGTCCCTACCTTCGGCATATATGGATTGATAAGCCTTGGTCTCCTGAATTGGGGTGACCAGGTTCAGCATGGCCCATACCTCCATCGCGGTCAGCCCGCGAAATCGCTCGAAAAACCAGAATTCCAGGACCTGCGAGAGGATGTCGCGCACCTCCTCCGCCAGCGGCGCCTCCTGCACGGTACGCCACAGGGCCGGGGCGCGGGCACGCAGGTCGGCGTCATCCTCAATCAGCAGCGGGGCGAACACCGCCACGTAAGGGTTGTCCGGCTCCCGCGCGAGCCAGTCCGGTAAGACCCGGCGCAGGACGACGTTGAGCAACGGTGCCGTCGGATCATTCGCCCACCGCGGATAAGTGGGGACATCCGCCTCGCGCAGAAAGATCCCGACGCCGATAACATCGCGCTGGGGATGCTCCTCACCATAGAGCCCGATCTTGGTCAGGAGATTGTACCAAGCCCGCTCCGCGCGCTGGCCTTGGAATTCCATCACGTAAACTGGGCCTGCGTGCCCTTCCGGCTCGAAGAGACCATCGATGCGCCGCTCCAGGCTTTTGAGGGTCAGGGAGGAGAAACGGTAGGGACCTGGCAGTTCATAGCCGCCAGTGAGCACCCGAAAGGCCTCCGGTCCAGCGGAGAGGAAGAGGTAGATGGGGTGATCCGTCTTCATGGCGCGCCCTCCTTGTCGTTCTGACTGGGATTATAGTGGCCAAGCATCTCTGAGCCAGGGCCTGGCGATGTTGCGGATCTCCTCCACCAGGCGATCGGGGTGGTCGCGGTTGAAGCGCGCTCATGCATCGCCCTGAAATTGAACGGCACGCAACAGGGCTGACAGACAGGCGTCCACGGCTAAGGCAACCTCTAGTGATACACCGCGACATCGGTAATTTGCTGATGACTCTCCGTTAGACGCCGCGCGGTTTCCACATCATGGCTGGTTTTTTCCAGCCAGGCCAAGGCTAACTGGTGCAATTCTTCATTCATATACAATCTGGCCATCCGTGATGATTTTATGCACCAATGTCACGGGAATGGATTGCTGTCTCTCTTAAAAGCCTCGATGAGGCCATGATGGCGCCTCAATGGAGCTGTCGCTATCCTTAATAGCCCAGTTCTTGGCCGGGTGATCCGGAATGGCGGCATGGTCAGCTGTCCCTGGCCTGTAACAGGCCAGCTTGGATTTGCGTGACCGTGTAATCCAGCATCTCCTCGGTCAAGCCCGGATAAAGCCCAATCCAGAAGGTGTCGTTCATGATCCGGTCCGTGTTGGTCAGGTCGCCGGCGATGCGGTAGTGGCGGCCCTGGAAATAGGGCTGGCGGGTGAGGTTGCCGCCGAACAGCAGGCGGGTGCCGATCTTGTGGTGATCGAGGTGGCGCAACAGGTCCACCCGGGCCACCCTGGCCGCCGGGCGCAGGGTGAGGGGGTAGCCGAACCAGGAGGGATCGCTGTTGGGGGTGGCCTGGGGCAGGATGAGGACGTCCGCGCAATCCTGGAGCCGCTCCTGGAGGAAGGCGAAGTTGGCCTTGCGGCGGGCGATGAAGTCCGGCAGCTTGTCGAGTTGGGCCAGGCCGCAGGCGGCCTGCATGTCGGTGATCTTGAGGTTGTAGCCGGCGTGGGAGTAGGTGTACTTGTGGTCGTAGCCGGCGGGCAGGCTGCCGAGTTGCCAGGCGAAGCGTTTCTTGCAGGTGTTGTCCTGGCCGGTGGCGCAGAAGCAGTCGCGGCCCCAGTCGCGGAAGGATTCGGCGATGGGCTTGAGCAGGCCGTGGTTGGTGAACACGGCGCCGCCCTCGCCCATGGTGAGGTGGTGGGCGGGGTAAAAGCTGAGGGTGCCGATGTCGCCGAAGGTGCCGACCAGGCGGGGGGCGTTGACGCCGGGTGCTTCCCCCTCTCCCCGGCCCTCCCCCGCGAGGGGGGAGGGAGGAAGATGGTAGGTGGAGCCGAGGGCGTCACAGCAGTCCTCGATGAGCCAGAGATTGTTTTCGCGGCACAGGCGGGTGATGACGTCGAGGTTGAAGGGGTTGCCCAGGGTGTGGGCAAGCATGATGGCCTTGGTGCGGGGGCCTAGGGCGGCCGCGACGCGGCTGGCGTCGATGTTGTAGGTGCCCAGTTCGACGTCGACGAAGACTGGCACGGCGCCGTATTGCAGGATGGGGTTGACGGTGGTGGGGAAACCGGCGGCGACGGCGATGACCTCGTCTCCGGGCTGGATGGCGCGCTCGCCTAGCTTAGGTGAGGTGAGGGTGGCGAAGGCGATGAGGTTGGCGGAGGAGCCGGAGTTGACGGTGATCAGGTGCTTGACGCCGAGGAAGCGGGCCAGGCGCTCCTCGAAGGCGTCGTTGAAGCGCCCGGTGGTGAGCCAGCCGTCAAGGGCGGCGGCGACCATGTTCTGTAATTCGGCCGCGTCGAGGACCTTGCCGGCGACGGGAATGGGGGTCTTTCCAGGCACAAAAGGGGTTGGTGCGCGCTGGATGGCGTCGTAGGAGCTGACCCGTCCCGCGACTATCTGCCGCAGCACGCTATCCAGGCAGTCCGGTTTGATCCGCCCCACATAGGCGGCGAACAGCCGGGGGGAGAAGACCATCTGCTTGCTGGTCGGAAAAACCGTCGGTTGATCGAGACGGCCAACCGCCAGATCGGCAGGTTGGAGCACAAGCTGGTGAGTTTCCTGCCACTGGTCGAGCCGGGAGGTGCCCGGAATGCCCAGGACATCGCCCTTGCTGTTGGGGAGGGAGGTAACTAACACGGGGCGGGGCTTGGCGCCTTTGCCGTCAACAAAGGGCACCAGGACGATATAGATATCACCCGGCCGGACTGTCTCAACCATGCAGGTAGCGCTCCCAGATGGCGTCTTCCTCGGGATCATCCGCGGTGACGTTAGCCAGAGTGCCAAGTTGGAAGCGTTCGGCATCGGTCAAGTCAAGATCTTGGGTCTGCTCATAATTTCGTCGCGGATCAAGGTGTTGGCCCTGCTCAATATTTTGACCCAGCTCAGGGTTTTTGGTCTGATCAGTGTCTTGGTCATCGTCCAGGATGAGGATGTGCAGCGGGGTGCCTGCCGGTCGGGGGACCCGAAAGGTCACTTTGCCTCCCTCGCCCACGATAAGCCGCCGTGCTTGGATAGACATCGAAGTATTACTCCCGATTGATCAACGGTGGCTGGACACTGGCGCCGGCCGCGGTGGTGAAGGCCAGGATCTCCGCTAGGCAGTAGGCGCGCATGTCGGCCCCTTCCAGGTAGGCCTGGTGCCAGGCGGCGATGCGATGGATGGCCTCGCTCAGGGGCCAGCGTGGCTGCCAGCCTAGTCGTGACCGGGCCTTGGCGCAATCCAGCTTGAGGTAATGGGCCTCGTGGGGCTGGGGTTGGCGATCGAAATGCCAGGGGGGAGGCGCGCCACCACCCTGGCCCCAGGCGGTCCGTAGATGTTCGATCAGGCGGTGGACGGGTTGGGCGTCTTCTTCGGCGGGACCGAAGTTCCAGGCCTCGGCGTAAACCGGGCCCTCGCCGTAAAGCCGTTCGGCGAGGAGCAGATAGCCGGCCAGGGGTTCCAGGACGTGCTGCCAGGGGCGGATGGCCTGGGGGGAGCGGATGATGGGGGTCTGGCCCCGTTCAAAGGCGCGCAGCAGGTCGGGGATGAGGCGGTCCTCGGCCCAGTCGCCGCCGCCGATGACGTTGCCGGCGCGGGCGCTGGCGATGGCGACCTGATGGCGTGCGTAATCGGCGGCGTTGAAGAAGGCATCGCGGTAGGCGGCCGTGACCAGTTCGGCGCAACCTTTGCTGCTGCTGTAGGGGTCGTGGCCACCCAGGGGCTCATTCTCTCGGTAGCCCCAGACCCATTCCTGGTTGTGGTAACACTTGTCACTGGTGACGATGACGACGGCGCGGACGTTGGGGGTATGGCGCACCGCCTCCAGCAGGTGGACGGTGCCCATGACGTTGGTGGCGTAGGTCTCGACGGGGTCACGGTAGCCTTGACGCACCAGAGGCTGGGCGGCAAGGTGGAAAACGATCTCGGGGCGGGCATGGCGCAGGGCCTGTTGCAGGCGGGGCAAGTCTCGGATGTCGGCGATGAGCGAGTCCATGCCGGCACCGATTTGGGCCAGGGTGAACAAGTTGGGATCGGTGGGCGGTGCCAGGGAATAGCCGCTGACCGTGGCGCCCAGGTGTTGCAGCCAGAGGCTGAGCCAGGCGCCCTTGAAGCCAGTATGGCCGGTGAGCAAGACGCGGCGGTCGTGCCAGAAGTCGGGCGTGGGATTCATGCGGGATAGTCTGAGGCGATGGACGTACCCAGACAATTACCAAGAATCAAGTTGGATCTCCAGCCATTGCCAGCGATGAAAACCTTTACCCCCGCGCCCAGACCTTCCAGGGGGCGGCACCCGTGGCCCAGAGCTGCTCCAGATAGGTGCGGTCACGCAGGGTGTCCATGGGATGCCAGAAACCGGTATGGTGGTAGGCGATCAATTGGCGCTGGCGGGCCAGGGTGGTGACGGGCTCGCCCTCCCAGGCGGTCTGGTCACCGGCGATCAGGTCGAGGGTGCCACGGTTGAGCACGAAATAGCCACCATTGATGAGGCCATTGTCACCGCTAGGCTTTTCGGTGAATTCGATGACGTCCTCGCCGTCGAGTCCCAGGGCCCCGAAACGGCCGGGCGGGGTGACGGCGGTGACGGTGGCGGCCTTGCCGTGAGCCTGGTGGAAGTGGATGAGGGCGGTGATGTCGATATCGCCGACGCCATCGCCGTAGGTGAAACAGAAGATCTCTTCGTCCCGCAGGAAGCGACGGACCCGTGCCAGGCGACCGCCCGTCTGGGTATGTTCGCCGGTATCCACCAGGGTGATGCGCCAGGGCTCGGCGTTGCGTTCCAGGATGTCGATGCGGTTGGCGCTCAGGTCAACGGTCAGGTCGGAATTGTGGAACAGGTAGTTGGTGAAGTATTCCTTGATCAGGTAACCCTTGTAGCCCAGGCAGATGATGAAGTCGTTGACGCCGTGGTGGGCATAGGTCTTGAGGATGTGCCAGAGGATGGGCTTGCCGCCGATTTCGATCATGGGCTTGGGCTTGACCAGGGTCTCTTCGGAGAGCCGGGTGCCCAAGCCGCCGGCGAGGATGACTGCTTTCAAGGTCGTACCCCCTTCACGATAAAATTTGGTCAAGGCGGCTTCTTAAGCCTGCTGCTCGACCTCTATTGCCAGCCACTTACAGGCTTTGCCTCATTTTAATCGTTTGCATCCAGTTCGGGAGGCAGCGATGGCGCGTGTGCGGAAAGGGTAGCAAGAACAGTAGTATCAAGTTGCCACCCCTTTGAGGATCATTACATGGGTGCAGAGAAGCTATCCATCTCACGCTCCCCTGACGCCATCCGTTTGATCGATGCCGACCGCGGCGCCCAGGCCATCAAGAGCCGGCCCCAGGTCATCGAGCAGCTCCCGCGCCGGCTGCGGGACGAGGAGCTTGATTCAGCCTAACGTAACCGTACAGACCCCCTTTCCCTTGCCCTTCCCCGCCATGGGGGAGAGGGGGACGGCTGAGGATCGGCATGGAGAGGCTGTGGCTCCTGGTCCAACTTGGGCGAAGCACCGGTGGCTAAAAAAAGGCCGTTTTGCGAAACAACCCCTCCCCGGGGCCGCGCCCCGTCCCTGTAGGCGCAGAAACTCGTTCAGCCATGTCCTCGAACCGGTACCGGTAGCCGGAGTTTCTTAGGAAAGCCATTTTTCCGGCGGCCGAGTGAACGTCTGATTTCCCTTGAATAATTGCGCTTTCGGCCTCAAAATTTTTGATTATTCATTCTTTTTGAGGCCAAGATCATGACCATTTTACTTGCTGACCATCCCGCCCAGCCGGACATCGCCACCCCGAAGGAACACACGCCGCTCCTCAGCACCCGCCAGTTGGCGGCCAATCGACGCAATGCCCTTCGCAGTTCGGGGCCGCGGACGGCGGCCGGCAAGGCGGTGGCTCGGGACAATGCCCTGAAACACGGCTTTCTCAGTCGCCATCTGATTATCGAGGGGGAGTCCGCGGAGGATTTCCAGCAACTGCTGGATGAATTGATGGCGGAATATCGTCCCGTGGGCGTGGTGGAGACGGGCCTGGTGGAGCAGGTGGCCATCTGCCTGTGGCGCAAGGCGCGTTTCGTGCGGGCGGAGGCGGCGATGGTGAATCTCAACCGGCGGACGTTTGGCGAGGCCCAGGCGCGGGAGGTGGCTCAGCGGCTGGGGTTGCCAGAGGAGGCCTGGCGGAGCATCCCGGCGCCACTGGCGGACAGCGCGGACGAGGACCCGCACCTGCTGGCGGATCTGGTCCAGCAACGCGCGGCCTGGCAGGCGCTGCTGGATGAGGGCATCGTCACCGCACCCGCGCCTTTCTCGCGCCTGCCGGAGGCCATGCAGGCGCATCTGTTGCAGGTGCATGGGGTCGATGCCGGTGGCATCGAGGCGGCGATCCTGGCGGAGTATGGCAGTTGGGAGGAACTGGTCGCCCAGCATCTCAAGCTGTTTGATGAGTTGATCGAGCGGCAGCGTATCCGGGAGATGTGCCTGCTGGTGGTGGAGAGCCAGACCCTGCCGACCCAGACCGACCTGCTGACGCGCTACCAGACGAACTTGGACAATGACCTTTACAAAGCCCTCAAGGCCCTGCGGGAGGCGCAAGCCTGGCGCCAGGCCCGGGCCGCGCTGGAGGCGAGCGCGGTACCTGCTCCCGCGGGTGATGCCACGTGAGGGACGTGCAGGCATTCATAACTCCTATCCGCTTCGGTTGAGCCATCCGACATGCAACCTGGCACGTCCGGTAAGCTGATCAGGTAACCCCCGCCCTCTTCTTCTTGAAGCGATTCGACGAGATAAGGATAGCTTTCAAAGGGGTACGGGGATGGCAGGCGGAGGTTTTTTATTGCACTCATTGGGGTGATTCCCGGACGCTGTCCACCGTGAACGTTCCTGTCAAGCCAAACCTCCCCCACCTCGTTCATTCGTTGAAGTGGTCCTTCCTAGCCGAGTTGGCCTCCAAGGCCCTAACCCCGGTCATCTTCCTTATCCTGGCCCGCTTGTTGACGCCGGAGGACTTCGGGGTCATGTCCGCCGCCGCCATGGTCATCGCCTTTTCCGAGATCTTCTGGGAGGCGGGCATGGGCAAGGCCCTGATTCAGCGACAGACGGACATCACCGAAGCGGCTCAGGTCGCCTTTTTGATCAACTTGGGACTTGGGATCATGATTGCCGCCATCCTCTTCCTGGGTTCGCGATGGATAGCCCTGTCCCTTTTCCAGGATGAACGAGTCACCCTGGTCTTGAAGGTAATGACCTTGCAGTTGGTCCTAGGCGCCCTTTCTTCCGTGCCGACGGCCCTGCTGCAAAAAGAGATGGGGTTCAAGAAACTGTTCTGGGTCCGGCTGGCCACCCTGGGTATCCCGGGCATGGCCTCCATTCCATTGGCGCTCACGGGCATGGGCCATTGGGCCCTGGTCGCAGGCACGCTCACGGGCCAGGCGGCACAGGTTATCCTGCTGTGGCGTCTGGGTCAGTGGCGACCCGCTTGGGGTTTCCAATCCGCCGTGGCTCGGGAAATGACCGGTTTCGGCGTCTGGGTCGGCCTGTCGGGGGTCATGGGCTGGTTCTATGCTTGGGCCGACGCCCTGATCGTCGCCCGGTATTTGGGCACGCACGATCTCGGCATATATCGGACCGGTAACCAGTTGGTCATGATGATCTTCGGCATCCTGCTGGCGCCCGTCCTACCAGTCCTGTACAGTCGCTTGTCGCGTCTTGGACGGGACCGGGAGCGCTTGCGGGACACCATGACCCTGGTGATTAAGGTCGTGATCCTGATCAGCGTTCCCATGGCCTGCCTGCTATTCGTGACCGGCACGGAGGTCGCCACCCTCTTGTTCTCCAGCCGCTGGGAGGGCATCGGCGGGGTGATTGCCATCCTGAGTCTGGTGCATGGTTTTGCCTGGGTGGTCGGGATGAACGGTGAGGCTTATCGGGCCATGGGTCACCCCCAGGTAGAAACCCTGGCCATGGCGGGCACCGTCCTTTTTTACCTCGGCGGATATCTCTACGCAGTAGGTTTCGGCCTGGAAGCCTTCCTCTGGGCACGCTTCCTGCTGATGGGCCTGGGCTTGATGATCCAGTTAATCGTGCTGAAAATTTTCTTGCGGATCGATATCCTGCCCTTACTGGCGCGGCTCCTCGTCTTAGGCCTGGCGACACTGGCGCTGGCCAGTCTGGCCAAGTACCACCTCTTTGCCGCCAGCCTGGATAGTCCCTTCCGCAGTCTGGCCTTCATCACCAGCTTCACCCTGGCTTGTCTGGCGGGCGGAATTTACCTCCTGGAGCGAAACCGACTTCTCAAGGAACTTATCGCCCTCTTTCGCGGCCGCGGCCGGATCGCCGAGCAGGCGTGATGGGTATACTGGCCCGAACTGAGCGCCTTCCACCCCACGATCGCACCTGATGCAAGAAATCACCGCCCAGGAAGAGGAATACGCCTTCCCCTATCACTATGTCGCCCAATTCCAGGAGGGGCGCTTTCGCCAGCATTTCGTCGATACCTGGGGGATCAATTACGCCCTGACGATCGAGTTCATCCTCTCCCGAGTTCGCGCCTTGCAACCCGCCGCCGTCATCGATATCGGCTGCGGTGATGGTCGACTGACCCGCGAACTGAGCCTGGGCACCGCCGTGGCCTCGGTGACCGGGGTCGATTTTTCCGCCCGCGCCATCAGGCTGGCGCAAGCCATGAATGCCGATCGTCCCGAGATCAGCTTCCTGGCGGCGGATATCACCCTGCCCCAAGCGCTGGGACCCTTCGATCTGGGCGTGCTGATGGAGGTTTTCGAGCATATTCCACCGGCGGATTGTGAGGCGTTCCTGGCGGGCGTGCGGCGTCTGCTCCAGCCAGGTGGTACCCTGCTCCTGACCGTACCCCATGCCAATAAGCCTCTCGAATACAAACATTTTCAACATTTCAACATCGCGGGCCTGCGCCGCTACCTGGAACCCGGATTCGAGATCCTGGAGGTCATGCCGTTCGAGAAAAGAGCCTTGAGTCGGGATCTCCTGGACGGACTGTTGTGCAACCGCCTATTCGTCCTCAACGAACCCCGACTGCTGGCCGCTATCTATCGCTTCCATCGTCGCCAGTTATTCGCGTGTCGGAATGAAGGGGAATGTCAGCGCCTCTTCGTCGAGGCCCGGGTCCGCTGAAGGCCATGTTGAGCGTCATCATTCCCACCCGTGACCGTCAGGATTTCCTGCGCGCGGCCCTAGTCTCCCTCCGCCATCAGACCCTCCCACTCCAGGCATTTGAAATCCTGGTCGTGGACAATGGTTCCACCGACGGTACGAGACCGATGGTCCAGGCATTGGTCACGGAAATGGCCAATCTCCATTATCTCCATGAACCAGAACCCGGTTTGCACGCCGGACGGCACCGCGGCCTGCTGGCGGCACGAGGGGATATCCTGGTCTTTGCCGACGACGATATCGAGGCCGAGCCCACCTGGCTTGCCGCCATCGCGGAGGGTTTCGTGGACCCGAGCGTCGCCATGATGGGCGGGAATAATCTGCCCCTTTTTCTGGCCCCACCACCTGCCTGGTTACTGGCCTTATGGCACCGTTCACCGGCCGAAGGTGGCCTGGCCCTGCCGACCTTGAGCATCCTGCAACTGCCAGGTCCCCTACGTCCCATCAGCCCCTTCTATGTTTGGGGCTGCAACTTCGCCATCCGCAAGTCCTTGCTGGTGGAGGCGGGAGGATTTCACCCCGATGGCATGCCCCGGGAACTGATCCGCTTTCGGGGTGATGGCGAAACCCATATCGCCCGATTCGTCGCGGCAGCGGGAATGAAATGCCTGTTCCATCCCGCCGCCACCATTCATCATAAGGTCACCCCAGAACGAATGACCTTGGGCTATTTTCATCAGCGGGGATTCAACCAGGGTGTTTCGGATTCTTATACTACCCTGCGGGAGGGGATCAATCAGCCCCAACCCCTCTGGACCCTGCCATCTCGGCTCGCGCGTGGCGTTGGGCGGCGACTGGAGGCGGCTTGGGTAAAACTCTGCTGCCCCCAGGCAGTGCGCAGGGCACGGGCCGAAGAGTGGGCGGGCTACCGGGAGGGTTACGCCTTCCACCAGGACGCTTATCGGACCGATCCAGCGGTGCGTGCTTGGGTGCACAAACCGACCTACTTGTAAATGCAGGCTTTGTTGCTTGCCCAGGTAACATCAGTGCCCACCATGATCGAACATATCGTCCACGCCGACCGTACCCTGGCCGTTCTGCTGCATGCGGATTATCGGCAGGAAGGCATCCAGTTCTTCACCCCCGACGACTTCTCCCAACAGTTGGGGTACATGAACCGTCCCCAGGGTTATGTGATCCCGCCCCACGTGCACAATCCGGTGGCCCGCGAGGTGTATTACACCAAGGAAGTCCTATTCATCAAGTCCGGCAAGGTGCGGGTGGATTTTTACGACGATGACCAGCGCTACCTTGAAAGCCGCATCCTGCGGCAGGGCGATGTCCTCCTGCTCGCTTATGGAGGCCACGGTTTCGAGATACTCGAACCCACCGAGATGATCGAGGTCAAGCAGGGACCTTACGCCGGGGAGGCGGACAAGACCCGCTTTACGGGTATCAGCGCCGAGCAGGCCCGTATCAAGCCTTGAGGCACGAGCCTGAATCCTTGATCCAGGTGGCCCCAGTTCCCAGAGCAACGAACCCGCGCGAACCTCACCCCCTGCCGGAGACGCCCATGCCGTTTGACGCCCATGCCGTTTGACGCCTATAGCCGCTATTACGATCTGCTCTACCGCGACAAGGATTACGTGGCCGAGGTGAATTACATTCGAGAGCTACTAGAGCGTTACGGCATCACCGGCCCGGAGTTGCTGGAGTTTGGTTCGGGTACCGGCAAGCATGGTCGTCTACTTGTCATCCTTGGTTACCGGGTAATGGGCATCGAGCGCAGCGCGGAGATGGTCGCCCAGGCACTGCCGTTCCCCGGCTTCGCCTGCCAACAAGGCGATATCCGCACCGTCCAACTGGGCCGGACCTTCAACGCCGTGCTCGCCCTCTTTCATGTCATTAGCTATCAGACCACCAATGCGGATGTACAGGCAGTGTTTGCGCGGGCGGCGGACCATCTCCGCCCCGGAGGGCTCTTTTTGTTTGATGTCTGGTACAGCCCGGCTGTCTATGCCCAGCGCCCGGCGGTGCGGGTCAAGCGCCTAGCTGGGGAATGGGTGGAGATCACGCGCCTGGCGGAGCCAGAGTGGCACCCCAACGTCAACCGGGTCGATGTCCATTACACCATCTTTGCCCGGGACACCCAGACGGGTTCCGTCCATACCCTGTCCGAAACCCATCCCATGCGGCATTTCTCCCTGCCCGAGCTCGATCTGTTCGCCGCCGGCGCCGGCTTCGAACGGGTGTGCGCCGAGACGTTTCTGACGGGTGAGCCACCCAGTGAGGCCGGATGGGGTCTGTGCCTGGTGCTACGTAAGTGCTGATGCGTCAGCCTTCGCTGCCCTTCTGGCTGGTTGCCCGTTTTCCACCCGCCACCGTGCTTGACCGCCCGTAACTAATCCCACGCCATTCCCCATTGCTCTTTATCCCTTAGTTCAACAAAGTGCGCGATTTCATCCCCGTCAACGAACCCCTGCTCGATGGCAACGAGAAGAGCTACCTCGCCGAGTGTATCGACACCGGCTGGATCTCCTCGGAGGGCCCCTTCGTCACCCGCTTCGAGCAGGCCTTCGCCGCCCGGGTCGGCCGTAAGCATGGCATTGCGGTCAGCAATGGCACCGCGGCCCTGGACGCCGCCGTCGAGGCCCTGGGCATCGGGCCCGGGGACGAGGTGATCCTGCCGACCTTCACCATTATCTCCTGCATCAACCAGATCGTCCGTTCCGGCGCCACCCCGGTGTTGGTGGACAGCGATCCGGACACCTGGAACATGGACGTCTCCCGGATCGAGGCCCTGATCACTCCTCGCACCAAGGCGATCATGGCGGTGCACATCTATGGCCTGCCCGTGGACCTGGCCCCCCTCCTGGACCTCGCCCGCCGCCATGGCCTCAAGGTGATCGAGGACGCCGCGGAGATGATCGGCCAGACCTACCGCGGCCGCCCCTGCGGCGGTTTTGGCGACATCAGCACCGTCAGCTTCTATCCCAATAAGCACGTCACCACCGGCGAGGGGGGCATGATCCTCACCGACGACGATGACCTGGCCGAGGCCTGCCGGGGCCTGCGCAACCTCTGCTTTCTGCCGCGCAGGCGCTTCGTCCACGAGCGCCTGGGGTGGAATCTGCGCATGACCAATCTCCAGGCCGCCCTGGGCCTGGCCCAACTGGAACGGCTGGACGAATTCGTGGCCCGCAAACGCCGCATGGGTCAAGCCTATGGCTCGCTGCTCGCGGACCTTCCCGGCGTACAACTGCCCCTGGCCAGGACCGACTACGCGGACAACATCTACTGGGTCTACGGTCTGGTCCTAAGCGACGGGCATCCCCTGGACGCGGAGGGCGCAATACAACGGCTGGGGGCCGCAGGCATCGGTACCCGCCCCTTCTTCTACCCCATGCATCAGCAACCCGTCCTGCGGGACCGGGGGCTCTTCGCCACCGACGCCCACCCAGTCGCCGAGCGGCTGTACCGGCGCGGCTTTTACATCCCCAGCGGTCTGGCTCTGACAGAGGCCCAGATGGCAGAGGTGGCCGCCGCCGTCCGGGTAGCCCTGGCATGAGGCGCAGTCTCAGGGAGATCCACCCTTGCGACCGGTAAGGCTTGGGGTCCTGTTCGACCAGCACCTCCACGAAGGGGGTGGTTACCAGCAGGCCCTCAACGCCGCCCGGGTGGTGCAGGGGCTCCGTCCCGAGCTGGCCGAACCGGTGTTTTTCACCACGCTCCCCGACAATGTCCCCACCCTGAACAGTTTCGGTATCTCCGCGCAATATCTTGGCTTTTCCATGCCCAGGCAGATGGTTATGAAGGCCCGTCGGCTGATCTGGCATCCCTCCTGGCAGATCCTGATGAAGCGCCTGCTGGGGGCAAACGCCTTCGAGGCCTTTTTCATTCGCCAGGGGATCGAGCTCCTCTACTTCCTGTCGCCCACTGGCCTGGCCGGGGACCTGGAACATCTCAACTACATCACCACCATCTGGGACTTCTGCCATCGGGACGATCCGGAATTTCCCGAAGTGCGCCGCGACTGGGAGTTCGAGGTCAGGGAGCGGTTCTATCACCGCATCCTGCCCAAGGCCACCGCGGTGCTGGTGGACGCGGAATCCAGCCGCGTCCACGCCTGCCGCCGCTATGGCCTGGACCCGGAGCGCGTCCAGGTGATGCCATTCGCCCCGGCGCCGGGCACCTGTATTTCCGCGGCTGACTATCAGGCCGGTTTCATTGACATCGGCAGTAAGTACGCCCTACCCGTCCCCTATGTCTTTTACCCCGCCCAATTCTGGGCGCACAAGAATCACGTCTATCTGTTACAGGGCCTCCGGCGGCTCGCCGACCGCTTTGGGCATCGCATCGGCGCCATCTTCGCCGGGGGGGACAAGGGTAATCTCGCCAAGGTCAAGGAGATGACGGCCGGGCTGGGGCTGACGGAGATCATCCGTTTCGCCGGCTTCGTCCCCGACCAAGAGATGCCCTATCTCTACCGGCAGTCCCTGGCCCTGGTCATGCCGTCCTATTTCGGTCCCACCAACCTCCCCCCCCTGGAGGCCTTCGCCTTAGGCGTGCCGGTCCTCTACCCCGATAAAGCCGGCCTACGGGAACAGGTGGGAACGGCCGCGTTGCTCATGGACCTGCTGGACCCGGACTCCCTGGCGAGGCACCTCAATGACTTGCTCACCCAACCCGAGTTACGGCAGCGCCTGATAACGGCTGGGCTCAGCCGATTAACCGAGTTTGACGCCCTCAACCGTCCCAAGGTACTGGAGGGGATACTTCGGGATTTTCAGGCCCGGTGCGCCACTTGGCGCTCCTAGTAGTTCGTTTCATCAATACCTTATGCGAATTATTAAAGCAAAAGATATTGTTTTATATGATTTTCTGTTCGCCATGCGCTAAAGCGGCTTCGCGAATCGATCTACTAGGAGCCGGACTTATCAGGAGAGGGATAGTCTCGTCGAGCTGATGCCGGGCATGGAAGCCCAGTTCCTGGCCAATCCTGGCCGCGGAATACCAGGCATTGCCGGTGAGTTTCTCCAGGGTAGCCAGGGTCAAAGGCATGGCCCGGCCCGTGACCTTTTCGCCCAGGGTGCCGAGGGCGGCCAGGGCGCGGAGGACGA
>CALMDH010000229.1:0-50439 GCA_937862735.1 uncultured Gammaproteobacteria bacterium | reverse complement strand
AAATTTCCAGATAATTGGCAAATAAAAGCCGAAAACTCGAATACGTCTACTATAGATTTCAGCGGAGTACGCCATGCACACCGTCAGTATTCATGAGGCCAAGACCCATCTTTCCCATTTCGTCGACCAAGCCGCGGCTGGGGAGGACATCATCATTGCCCGGGATGGTAAGCCCGTCGCCCGCCTGGTCCCCCTCGAACCTGATTACCCTCGGCCCAGGCCATTGGGTCTGGGCAGGGGTCGATTCACGCTCCCCAAAGATTTCGATACCCTTCATCGCGAGGTCATCCAACGCATGTTTGAGTCGGATGAATGAACATGCCTGGGCTCAAACTCCTGCTCGACACCCACATACTGCTCGCCGCCCTCATCGATCCCGACACCTTATCAAGAGCGGTTCAGCAGGACATCAGCAACCCGGGCAACACCGTCCTGTTCAGTGCCGCCAGTATTTGGGAAATTGCCATCAAGTATTCCCTGGGGCGTGACGACTTTGATTTTCGTCCGGAGGACATCCAACAACTAGCGGAAAAAACGGGTCTTACCGAACTGCCAATATTCGCCCGACATACTCAAGCCGTTACCGACCTGCCTTGGCATCATCGCGATCCTTTTGATCGGCTGCTGATCGCCCAGGCTCAATCCGTGCCCGCTTACCTCTATACCCGCGACAGTCTGTTGGCCGAGTATTCGGACTTGGTCAAGTTAGTGCCATAACTCAGACTTACTGGCTTAGCGACTGCCTTTTGTCACCGTCGCTACCCCGCCTCCTTTAGCAAGGCCATCATCTCCTCGACCCCCATGCGCGCGGCCATTTCTGCGCCTTCGAGCAGGGAGTCGGCCAGGTCGCGCTTATGGCGGTGCAGGTCCAGGATCATGTCCTCGATGGTGTTTTTGGCCACCAGGCGGTAGATGGTCACCGGGCGCTGCTGGCCGATACGGTGGGCGCGGTCGGAGGCCTGATCCTCCACGGCGGGGTTCCACCAGGGATCCAGGTGGATGACGTAGTCGGCGGCGGTGAGGTTGAGCCCGGCGCCACCGGCCTTGAGGCTGATCAGGAAGAGATCGCCGCGGCCGGCCTGGAAGGCGGCCACCGCCTCCTGGCGGCGTTTCACCGGGGTGGCGCCGTCCAGGTACTGGTAGGGGATCTTCTCCCCGTCCAGCCATTCCCGCACCAGGGCCAGATGGTCGACGAACTGGCTGAAGACCAGGGCCTTGTGGCGGTTCTCCCGTAGCTCCTGGACGATCTCGGCAAAGGCCTGGAGCTTGGCGCTGGCGATGGGGCTGCCCGGGACCACCAGCTTGGGATTACAGCAGGCGCGGCGCAGACGCATGATTTCCGCCAGGACCTGGAAGCGCACGTCCCCCGGCCCCTGGCCGCCGACGCTGCTGATACGCTCCAGGGCGGAGCGGCGCAGGGCCTCGTAGAAGAGGCGCTCCTCCTCGCTCAGCTCCACGTGGAGGGTGATTTCGGTACGCTCCGGCAGTTCGGCAAGCACCTCGCTCTTCAACCGCCGCAGGATGAAGGGGCGGATCAGGCGCTTGAGCTGATTGCCCGCGGCCTTGTCCTTGCGCATCTCGATGGGGATGGCGAAGCGGTGGTTGAAGTGCTCCAGGCTGCCCAGCAGCCCGGGGTTGATGAAGCGGAACAGGTTCCACAGCTCCCCCAGGTGGTTCTCGATGGGGGTGCCGGTGGTGATGAGGCGGAAATCCCCTTGCAGGTCCATCACCGCCTTGGAGCGCTTGGTCTGGGCGTTCTTGAAGGCCTGGGCCTCGTCGGCGACGATGGTGCGCCACTGGACCTTGGTCAGGGCCTCGGACTCGGTCCACAGCAGGCCATAGGTGCAGATCACCAGGTCGAAGGGCCCCAGCCCCTCCAACAGGGCGGCCCGGTCGCCAGGGCCGAAGAGCCGGGCGTTGAGGGTCGGGGCGAAGCGTCCGGCCTCCTCCACCCAGTTGGCGCAGACCGAGGTCGGCGCCAGCACCAGGGCCGGGCCCTCGGCGGCGCGGCCCAGCAGCAGGGCCAGGGTCTGCACCGTCTTGCCCAGGCCCATGTCGTCCGCCAGGCAGGCCCCCGCCCCCCAATGGGCCAGGCGCGCCAGCCAGCGGAAGCCCTCGACCTGATAATCGCGCAGCTCGGCCTGAAGGGTGCTGGGGATCTCCGGCACCAGCTCCTGGGCCTCGCGCAGGCGCTCCAGGCGGACCTGCCAGTCGGCGTCGGTCTGGACCTCAAGGCCGTCCAGGGCCTCGTCGAGTAGGCCGGCGGCGAGGGGGTGGATGCGACCCTTGTCCTGCAAGGCGCGGATGGCGTCCAGACGCTTGCGCAATTCCTGGCTCAGGGCGAGGAATTCGTCGTCACCAAGCTTGATGAACCTCCCCGGGGTGGCGCTGAGCAGGTCGATAAGCCGGGCCATGTCCACCACCCGGCCGTCGTCCAGGGTCAGCTCCCCGGAGACGGCGAACCAGTCCCGCTGGCTGCCGACCCGCAGCTTCATCGCCTCCAGCCCGCGCTTGCCCAGCAGTCGCAGGGCCTTGCCCTGGGGCCATTCCAGGACCACCGTCTCGCCCAGCCCTTGCAGGGCCTCCAGGGTATCGAGGGCCTGCTCCGGGTCCTCCAGGGACCAGTCCCAGAACTCGGGGTCCAGGGCCGGACAGGCGGTGAAGAGGGCGACGGCCGCCGCCTGTTCGGCCTTCAGGTCCCGCCGGGCGTGGACGCGGCGGCCGTCGATCTCGCTGAAGATGGATGCGCCCCCCTCCCCGGGGTGGGCGCTGGGTCCCTTCTCGCCCAGGGGCCGCACCAGGCAGGTGACGCGCAGGCCATCCCCCAGGGGCTGGAGTTGCAGACAGGGCCGCGGATCGGCCTCCACCCGTTCCACCGCCGCCAGTTCGCCGACCGCCTCGCCGCCGATCTCCGAATGGACGGTGATCATGGGCGCCAGGGCGGTGATGGTCTCCACCACCTTGGTCTCCGCCGCCTTGGGCACCTTCAGCCCATCCCGGCCCAGGAGCCGCCCGACGCGCTGGTGCTGGGCGGTGAATTCAAAGAAGCGCAGGCGGCCCGGTTCCGCCGTGACGAAGTAGTGGGCCTCCCCCGTGCAGGGGGGGTGGAGGCTGATGCGAATGCCGTCCCCAGTCCGCGCCACCAGCAAGCGCGGCTGGTCCTGGACCAGTTCGACGGGCTCCCCCTGAAAAATCAGGTTGGGATGCCCGAGGGCCGCGCGCAGACCACAGAGGCCTTCGATATCGTATTCCATCCGGCTGCTGCTCCAACCCCAGCCCACGGACTGGGCCTTGATGCAGGCGCAGAGGGCCCGATCCGCCGGCGTCAGGTAGGGAAAGGCGTCGGCCTGCTCGGCCAGGCGCTTGAGGGCCACAACCCGCCCCTTGGTCCAGCCGGCGCCCCGCCGCTTGCGTTCCCGGGGCTCGAACAGCACCTGCCCCGAACCGACCAGGGTCAGCTCCCAGACCAGGCTCAGTTCGCCCTCCGTGGCGGCCTTGCCGGACGCGGCCGGGCCCGCCGTCGGGGCGGCGATCTCCCGCAACACGCGCAGGGTCCGCTCCCAGGTCTCCTCTGGCTGGCGCAGATTGGTCAGGGGCTTGGTCGCGAGGGCCTCGACACACCCAAAGCGCGTCGGATCCCCCCAGGCGTTGAGCAGCAGCGCCGCCTCCCGCGCGTACCAGAGATAACCGCCCTGGGTCGCGGCCCGCTGATGACGGCGCAGACGCTCCAGCCGCTCCTTGGTCGGCTTCCCCCCCATCCAGTGGATGCAGAGCCCCTGAATCAGCTCCACCCAGGGGTTATGGGCAAAGCGCAACGCCAGATAGGGATGGGCCTCCTGGTAGCCCTGCCCCTCCTGGATCACCTGGACCGCCAGGCCCAGGATCTCGAAGGCGGATTGAAAGGGGTCGTTGAACAGGGGCCGGCGACTGGCCTCCAGCAGGGTACGGATCTGGGCGGTCGCGGCCGGTGAGCCCTCCCGCAGCAGGGCGAGGAGGTGGAAGATACCCTCCAGCCGGGGGAGGTGAATGCTGCGCTTACGTTCCCGCTTCTTGAGCAGGGCCACCGCCTCCTGAAAATGGCCCATGGCGGCGACATCCTCACCACGCATGAAGGCCTGGATGCCCAGGCCGATCGGGCCCGACAAGCCACCCGGCACCGTCGAGCTGGGCAGCTCGGCGAAGGCGCCGCGCATCAGCCGCCGCTGGAAGAGTGCCTGGGCAAGGAGGGGGCTGGCCGACGGCCGGTCCTTGAACAGGGCCTCGAACCGCTCGTAGTTGGCCCGCTGATCGGCGAGCTGGATTTCGCCCTCCTCCAGCAGCGGCTCCAGGGCCATGAACTGGATCTCGGGCAGGGCCTGGTCCAGCCCCTCCCCGTAGATCCGCCGCAGGTCCGCCGCGAACTGGGGCGTGGCCTGGAGGTAATCCGGCTGGGTCAGACCCAGCAACCGGAACAGGGCCGCCCCGTCGCCAAGCAGCATGGCGAAGCGGACCTCGCGCAGAAAACGGCGCTGGCTCTCCCGGTCCACCATGCCATACTCGTTGCGCCGGTAAGGCAGGACCCGACCCACGGCCTGGATGATCGGTTCCAGCAGGCCCGCTTCCCGCGCCTCCGCGGTCAGGGGCTCCACCAGGCTGGGATGGCAACGGATACTGGCATGCTCCTCGATCCAGACCCCCGCCTTGAGCAGGCGCGAGCTCATCTCGGTGTTGATCGAGTTGTACATCACCCGCCCCTGGTCATCCTTCCAGCCCAGTTCCTTCATCACCATCTTCAGGTTGGTAAGGTAGATGACCTCGCCATGGACAGCGGTCACCTGCACCAACTGGCGCAGCGCGGGAGACAGGGCCTGATAGGCCGCGAGTGGTTGCAGGGCTGGGGGCATGGCGGAGGAAACCGGGATAGGTCTGGCAGCGATAAGGGATTATACCCGCTGGAAATCAAATTTCGGATCAACCCGGCTGGCAAGCTATTGTCCCTTACCCTGGACTGAACGAACATAACCGGCAAAACGATCGCATGGTTAACCGCACTCCTGAACTGAAAAGAGATTCCTCATGCACAGCTACCAAGACGATGTCGTGGCCTGGGCGAACGAGCAAGCACATCTGTTACGCAGCAAGCGCTTCGATCTACTGGACCTGCACCACTTGGCCGAGGAGATAGACGACGTGGGTAAGAGTGAACAGCGGGAACTGGCCTCCCGGCTGGCGGTCCTCCTGGCCCATCTCCTCAAGTGGCAGTATCAACCCGAGCGGCGCGGCGCGAGTTGGGAAAGCACCATCAGGGAGCAACGTCGCGCCGTTGCCCGCCGGCTGCGCAATACCCCCAGTCTGCGAACCTGCCTTGATGATCCTGACTGGTTGGAGGACGTCTGGCTGGATGCCCGCATGGCCGCGAGCCAGGAGACAGGGATCGAATTTGACCACTTCCCGGCCGCCTGTCCCTGGACCTGTTCATCCCTGCTGGAGGATAACTCACCCCCGGGCGATGCCTGATTTTCAGACCAAAAAATGGGTTTGTTTCGCAAAATGCCCTTTTTGCAACCGCCAAGATCCACCGCAAAAGACGTCGGGGTACTGGCTTGCGCCCCTTCGCAACCACCGCCTTATGGACGATCCCACCTACGCCACCGTTACGCCGGCCGCCCCCCGAATGGATGCTGTCAAAGTAAGATAAGGCAAGCTGGCACTGGCTGAGCGGCTTGGCCGATGATCCCAGTGAAAAGAACCTGGAAATCAATAGAGAACGAATGACCGATGAGACTGGCACCCGAGCAGATTGCAAGCATCCGGCGGGCCGCCGATGCCGCCTTCGGGGCTGACACGCGTGTGACCTTATTTGGCTCTCGCGTCGATGACAACAAGCGAGGCGGCGATATCGACCTCTTGATTCAGCCCACTCGCAGCGACCAACCCTTGGTTCGCAAGTTGCGGTTTCTGGGCTTGCTGGAACGTGATCTGGGCGAGCGCAAAATCGATGTCGTTATGGAGCTTCCCCACGACAGTCGCCCAATCGTGCAAGTGGCTCATGAAACAGGCGTGGTTTTATGAATCAGGCACCGGAAATTCTTATCCTTGAGCAGGCACTGGCGATTGGACGGATACATCGTCAAGCGTTGGGAGACGCCTTGGACGACCTACGCCTGCGTAATCTCAAACCAGCGGACCTGGAGCGTCTTAGCAAGGCGGATCGACGTTTGTTGGATCAATTCGCCTATCGCTATACGCGCCTACAGGACGACATGGGTGCCAAACTCATGCCGGCTGTTTTGCGAGCCTTACAAGAGGACACTCCCAGCCTGTCCATGCTCGACCGCTTGAACCGGCTGGAGCAACTTGGCTGGCTGCCCTCCGCGGAGGAGTGGGGCGATCTGCGCCGGGTTCGTAACGAGTTTGCGCATGATTATCCTGATACCGTCGACGAACGGTTTGACCGGCTACACCTCGCCCTGACCGCTGCCCAGCGACTTCTGGAAATTCTGGTGGAGTTCGAGCACAAGGCTCAACAATGTTTCCCTGACATTCACTCTTGACGGTCCCAATCATCCTTTCGCCTAGGTTGCTAAGGTTACTTAGGCAAAGCCCCAACCCAACGCCCCACCTTGGCACCCCTCGACCGGTCAAGAAGACATGAGCCAACCCGCACCTCGCAATCGCTTGAGCGTCCTGGACTATCTGGCTGGCGAAGATGGCGTCGAGATCCGCCACGAGTACATCGACGGTCAACTCTATGCCATGACCGGCGCCAGCGACCGCCATGGCCTCATCACGGGGAATATCTTTGCGGCCCTGCGTCCCCTCATCCGTGGCACCCCCTGCCAACTCTTCGCTAATGACATGAAAGTCCGGCTCAGCATCAGCCAGCAGGACATCTTCTATTACCCCGACCTGCTGCTGTCCTGTGATCCCACGGATCGGGAGACGTATTACCGCAGCCGACCTTGTCTGCTCGTCGAGGTCCTGTCCGATTCCACCGCCCGCATCGACAGCCGGGAAAAGCTATTCGCCTATCAAACCATCCCCAGCCTGAAGGAATACCTGCTGGTCTCCCAAGCCACTCGTCTGGTGCAGATCTACCGCCGTCGCCAGGACTGGGCGCGAGAAAGCTTCACCCAAGGCAGCATCACCCTCGACTGCCTGGCCTTTGACTTGCCGCTGGAGGTGATCTACGAAGACGTGCCCTAGACGTGATCTTTGAGCGAGGAAAAGGCCATCCACGGTCATGGATGGCCTGGATCCAGAATCAGCACCTCTTAATGTAGACCTCACAACTTAGGGGTGACAGCCCCTCAATCGTTATCGGTAACGCTAACCGTTGCCCGGCTAATCGCGCCCAAGGTGGCGCCTTTGGGGGAACTGAGCGTCACGTAAAAGGCTTCCGTGGACTCCTTGGTCGTGTTGTTGATGATGGAAATCGTGATGGCCTTGGGGTTGGCATCCCCCGCGGCCCAGCTCAGGGTGCCGCTCTTGCTGACATAATCACTGCCGCTCCTCGCCGTGCCATTGCTGGTGGCGTACCTGATGCTGGCGCTGGCGCTAGCACTCCCCAGACGCTGCACCCAGAGCGTTACCGTGCCAGCGCCCTCGTTGACCTGCGCCGTGGCACTGGCGAAGGCCAGATTCTTATCGCCATTGTCCTTGATCGTCACCGTGGTGGCGGCGGGGGAACCCAAGCTCCAGCCGGAAGAGGGGCTGCTCAAGGCCACCTTAAAGGTTTCGTCCACCTCGTAGAGGGTATCGTTGGTGATGCTGATACTGATGTTCTGGGTGGTGACGCCCGCCGCGAAGCTCAGGGTCCCGCTCTTGGCGGTGTAATCCTTGCCCGCCACCGCGCTGCCGTTGCTGGTGGCGTACTTCACGGACGCGGAACCGCTACCGCTGGACCGGGTAACGGGGATGGTCAGGGTCGTGGTCCCCTCGGTCACCGTCGCCGTGGCGGCTTTAAACTGGAATGTCTGCGTGACGGGAGGCGGCGGCGCCACGGCCAGCAACTGATTCAGAGCGGCATGGCAATCGATACGCGGCTTGACGATGCTGGTGAGGCGAAAGTCGGCGATGGGCTTGCCCGTGCCCTTCAGCGCCGCCTCGATGGCATCCACCGTGGCCTCCGGCTTCGCGGCCTTCAGCAGGGCCCAGCAGCCGGCGGCATGGGGGGTGGCCATGGAAGTCCCGTGGTAAGTGGCGTAGGTGTTGGTCGGCACCGAGGCATCGATGGCGGAGCCCGGCGCCAGCAGATCCAGAAAACTCGCCGTGTTGGAATAGCAGGCGACCTTGTCCACGGCGGATGCCGAACCACCACAGGTCCAGCCGCTGGTGTCCCAGGTCGCCCCCACGCTCACCGCCGAGGAGATACAGGCCGGCGCGCTGATGGCATTGGTCCTGCCCTCGTTGCCCGACGCGATAAGGGTGGCGATGCCCCTGGACTTCAGATTGTCAATCAATGCCTTGGTGGAAGCGTTGGCGCTATTGCACGTGCTTTCGCTGCTATAGGCACCCCCTCCCAGGCTCATGTTCACCGCCGCGATCTTGACGCCGGCATCATGAAGATCGATGACCCGCTGCAAACCGCGGTTGATGTCGCTAAACCAGGCAAAAGAATCCCGGTAGTAGGCATCCCAGGTAAACACCTGCATGGGGATCAGGTTGCCGCCCTTGGCGACGCCGGCAAAGGTCTGGTTGCCGCCCCGGCCGATGGCGATACCGGCCACATGGGTGCCGTGATCGCAGGCCCAGTTGCCATAGGTGGCATCGTAGCAATAGGAGGCGGATCCACTGGCGGTGGAGGCGGTGACGCGACCGGGACACATGGAGTATTCACCCGCACCAGGATTGTGCGTGGAGTAACAGGCCTCGGCAACCAAGGTTCCCTGGAGGAAGGGATGGGAGGTCTGAACCCCGTTATCCAGCACCGCCACCGCCCAGCCCTTCCCCACGTAATCGGCACTCCAGGCATCATCGGCCTGGATGAGCGGGACGCTTTGCGCCAGAGAGGCCCAGGCCTGCCGGTCCTCCTGAATATCCGTCACCTCCGGCATGGCGGCCAGGGCTTCGAGTTGGTCAGCATCGACTTCCATGGCCATGAAAGGCACCGCAGTCAGACGATTGATCCGTGCCGCGTCACGCCGCGGCAAGGCCTTCTCGATCGTGGACTGGACGGCGCCGATCTCCTGGCGCTGACGCTGCCGGGTGGACCTGTCCTGAAACCCTTCCGGGGCAAAGGCCGCGCGCACGCCGATAATAACCCGGATCTTGTCCGTCGCAGCGGCCTGGCGGCGCAGTTGGTTCAGGTTAACCGCCACCTCAGGATTAGTGTTCATCCCCAAGGGGACATCCACGGAGTTGCCAAGCAGGCGACGCGCACCCGGAGCATAGGCATCTCCAGATCGCCAAGCTTCCGCTTCCAGTGGAAACTCATTGCCTTGGTCCGTGGAAGCCGCCAGCGATGACGCGGAACTCACCAGCCCCACAAGCAGGAGGGAACTGGCAGCAATGAGCAATGGAACGGGGTGTGAGCGGGGTTTGAATGATATTGACATCGGAGTACTCCGGCACGTCATGCCTTCTCAGATGGCGGACTTGTACTAACTATCAAGTATACGATGAGCGGTTTCAAACCGGTCAAAGGGCGTAAGCAAGCCCGCCAGCAGACCGGCACGCAGGGTTCTAGCAAGCAGCGTTAGGGTGTCAGCGTTGCGCTCAAAGCGAAGGAAGTCACATCCTTGGGGACACTAGTAAAGGTGATACATTTTCCTTCACAGCCGACACCAGAGGTACCGCCAAGAGTCACGATCTTGTCAGACGGTAATACATTGCTCGTGGTAACACCACTCACCTGGCCGGCTGGTGTTACCCCATCCGCCTGAGTGTATGTGATATTTCCAGACCAATAGTCACCAGACCAGCCAATCCAATCGATCCGGCAATTGTAGACAAAGGGTGATGCCGTTTGAGTTGTAGGCAAGCAGAGGCCACCCTCAACTTTGACCAGCGGCGCCGTGGTAGCCGTCGTGGTAATCGTCATGGCAAAGTTCGTCGTGCTAGAGATAAATCCGCTCTCGAATGGACAGGTTGAACTCAGACAGAACAGCAGTCCCGAATTTCCACCTTGGGTACCACTGATGGTAGTGAACGGGTTGCTGCCCAGGCTTGGCTTACTTTCATTGGTAGCACAATCGGTATTTGTGGGCTGACCCGTGATCGTCGTTAGGAGAAAATGATGGTCGATGCCCGTAGCTGAGGACCCATAACTGACCGGCGTATAAACCGAGCCATCGAGCCCGATGCCCGTGGATTTACAAGACGAACTGGTGGGAGTCGTGGTACAGGCAGAGGTATAGCCGCGATAGTTGCGTAAGGCACTGAGAATGGGGCGCCGGGACACGGGAGAAGTCACCGATTGGGAAATGTTTGGATCGCCGAGGCAGACCCGATCACCGCCATCAAACCGGACCACGGCTATATTGCCCCACCAGCCAGCCCCCATGTAGCAGGTGTAATAGAAATAAGAGTAGTCTGCGGATCCCGATGGGGGATAGAGAGGAAGGGTATTGGCACCACCGGGGAGATACTGCCGGCATACGGAGCCTAATGAACCCAGGACGCGGACATTGGTGTTGACGAGAGCCATGTCTATCTGGCTCGTCGCCTTCTTGGCGATCTTCGAGCCCCAGGTAATGTATACCTTCCCGGAAATGGTACTAAAGTTCGAGCCATCTTCTATTGTCAATAGGACCCGGCCCGTGGCGGTCTCGATTAATTCAGTCTTACCCCCGTACTGATAGATACTGGTGCCATCATTGGGGTTCGAGACAGCTCCAGCAGGTGGTACGTTAGGGGTATATTTGACCTCACCGCTCTCCCTGCCCCTCCCACCGGGGGTCTCCGGCATGCCGGCGCCAACGCCGCCCTGTCCGCTGCCAATTGACCCTGAGGTGATTAAGTCAGTCCAGGCTAATAGGCTGTTGAGTTCAACCTTGCGTTCCCCAGAACCGCCACAGGTATCGCCCCAGGACACGCATACCGTCACTCTGTCCAGATCAAGGCCCGTCAGGCCAGCGCCGGCAATGGTCCAGGAGCGGGAAAACGTTGCGTTAACCCCAGCGATTGTTTCGGGCGAGGTACTTGAAACCGGTTTCGTGGCCGGTGGTTGTTGGGCGCGGATTTCCTCCAGCTTACCCTCGGCCAATTGGGTCGCCTCCGCGCGGGTCTTGCCGATCGCCGTACCCGCGAGCATCACGGAATTGAGCCTGACAATGCCAAACAAGCCGATCCCAATGACCACGATGGCAATCATGGCATCCATCAAGGCAAATCCTTTGTCGCGGCAAATTAGGTTGGCGTTCATCGAATTAGGCCCTGGCGATGGTTACTGTTCACAGCCAATCCCGCCAGGATCCGGACAACATCCCTGGCTTGCCAAGTTTTTGCAACTTATTACTACCGTCATTGTTAGCGAAGGGGTCGTAAATAACATCCAAACTTCCCGTACCACCTACTGCCCCTTCGACCGAGACGTTGCCATATACGGTTACGTTACCTTGAACACCCATGCTGCCCATGACATAAACCACGCCATAGACGGTTGTGTTACCGCCCTGATTCCAATTGCCCTCGATAATCAAGACAACCGGGTTATCGGTGCTGCCAATCGTGCCATTGGGCAAGGATACGCTGGCAGTTGATCCCGTGATGACGATGGCTTCACCCCCCTGGGTAGCCAGACTGCTGGCCTGTGCCGCGGTGATGACGCGGGTGGCGACCTCATCCCGATAGGTCGCAAAATCATGCCCGAAATAATTGCGGAACATATCCTCGTCGGACATATTTTTTAACGTGAGATCCTGATCAATTACATCCGGACCCTTCGCGGTTTTATCGGTTACACAGAGATATTTTTCACTAGCCTTGCATGAAGTAGGAATATCCGACGGCGGTGATTCGGTCATCTCAGGCTGCGGAATATTCGGATTGCGAATAAAGGTTTTACCCGCATTGCCAATGCTCTTCGTCTCGCCACCCGTCCAGATGGTCAAGTTGTTGAAATAATTAGTCACCGTAGCACTACCCTGGACATCAAGGGTGCCTTTACTGATCAGTGGATTGTCGGGTGAGTCCGTCATGGTAGTGGCGCGAGAAAAACTGACCACAACCGGTTGCAGGGCAATACCGTCGTCACTCCTGCCACAGGCAAGCACTAGCGGTAGGCCAAATCTATCTGTTGTCGTAAATCCAGTTGAACAGGACAAGCGGTATGTGGAATCATCACAAGCTTCCACTCGTGGGTAAGGTTTAGACGGATCAGGGTTGGGATCAATTGGATCGCAATAATAGACCTGATAGCTTGCCCCAGTGGAAAGCGTGAGGGATGCGATGGAATCCGCCTTATTAGGTGTGTTATCACGATCGATCCCACCGGCCTGCATGTAAGCCAGCGCATGGCTGATACCCGCCTGTGCCGCCTGGAGTGCTTGACGGTCACGGATCTCGTTGCCAGAGATGCGTTGCTCGAATAGGGTAGATCGCGAAACCGAGATCAGCACCAATGCAGCAACAAAAAGAAGTAGAACACCGATAGGCAACGCAGTTCCACGCTGAAGGCTAGTTACCATATAACCTCCTGGAATAATTTACATACCAGTGTAGATTACAGGAAAACACATAGTGAAAAACGGAAATTCATGACCGTTACTTAAAACTTCCTAGCGCGTATAGATGCTACTTATCATAAAAGGATGCCCTATCAAGGGGCCGTAAAGAAACGATCATTAGCAACTAGTACCGTTTGAGCGAGAATCATTTTAAAATCAGGCCGCCTGATAGAATACCCCATTAAGGTAATATTAACTTTTCTGATTTCAATATATTGATTACCAGCAGTTAGGGTAATTGCGCTACAGGGGGATTGAGTCAAAACGCCCGATGACAAATCATAACAAATTGATCCAGCCAAGCTAAAGCCACTCAAGTTCTCACCGGAATCAATCGATAATGTATTCTGATCAATTATATTTTCATCTTTGCTGGTATCCCAAGCTAAGGTTTTACACTCATCTAGTGCGGACAGATTTACGCACTGAAGCATTTGTATCCCATTACCCATAAAACGGAATCCAACCACTCTGCCAAATTTCCAATTAGTATCCGGCATGCGGTTGTAGGCAAATAAAATCGTTTTTCCATTATCCAAGATTTCTAAATCATTTTGATAACAGCCTGGTTTGCGGACGGTAAAAGGGTTTCCTCCAGCAACGCAGGCTGGTGTCATGTCTTTTAATTCCTGATTTGGGGTCCAAGAACCAGCTCTCCGAATCTCCGACACCATGAGATCCATTATTGCCCTAAGATCTGAATTTAGTTTTAGAGATTCCAATATCTCGCTACTACTTCTAGCGATAAAAATATAGGTCGCAATGGCGGAGGCTATTACTAACATGCCTACGGTCAGGCCCACCATCAATTCCACCAGCGTCACGCCTGCCTGCTGCCGATAATTCGTAGCTAAGTACATGATGGGTAGCCCCACACCTTTCCAGTTCCACTAGGGGAGCAGCTACGTACTCTACCAAGACGACTCAAAACTACTTCAATTCTGTAACTAGAAGGGGATTGCAGTATTAGCGTCACCCCCTCCCCTGGCATGCCACGGATACGATCAAAGGTTCTCGTTCCAGTACCCGATTCCTTGTCAGTTAGCGTTACCTGTGGAAAGCCATCTCCACAGGTATGGTTCAAATCCTCATCTGGGTTTTTGGTGACATCCCAAATCTGCAAAAACCACCCGGAACACCCTATCAGACCCGCGCCCCCCCACACCACCTTAATATCATGCGAGCGTTTTACGGCTTCCGACCGGGCAAATTGCAGATCGCTATAAATTGCTTCCGCGGCATTGATGACCCGTCTTCTCTCGCCCATATCGCGAAAGCTCGGGATGGCGATAGTGGTCAGGATGGCTAGAACTGCGATGGTCACCAGCAGTTCAAGAAGCGTAACGCCTTTAGACCGGTTCATGTAGCAGTGCCCGGTGTAAGCCAAGTTAATTCCCGTGTGATTTCAGATTATTTTTTCCAACAGGTATCCGGTTCTTTTTTGCTGTTCTGGTACAGCTTAAGCGGGGTGCAGTCGGTATCACTGGCCTGACTAGTCCCGGCTTTGGCCGTGGCGGTGATGGTATAGGCGCTGGCCGTGTTACCAGAAATGGCAAAGGTGTAGTAGTCCGATGGGAAGGAACCCAAATCCGTCAAACTGCCATAGCTGACATGATTGACCCGATATTTCTCCTGCTGCAACTGAATATCCAGCATGACGCTCTGAGCATCGATCCGTCGGGCTTTACGGATATAGTCCTGGTAAGAAGGATAGGCAATTGAGGCCAGAATGCCGATGACGGCAACCACGATCATCAGTTCGATCAGCGTGAATCCCTGGCGGCGGAAGGGGAAGGGATGAATTGCCATGCGGGACCTGTCTGCCAATGGCGAATTAGTCTGAAGGGGCCGAACTAGTTTTACGGGATGTCGGTGCTAGGCCTGCATCACGGCTCAGGTCTGGTGTAAACAGTCCGCCGCCTCAATTGTTATCTATGGTACTCACCAGTGCGTTGATGAGCGTGATATGTTCATGGTGTTGATGCCCATGGCGTAGCTCAGAGTCCCACTTTATGCAGCTCAATCATAGCCCGCGACCGCGCAGCCGTTGCTGGTGGCGTATTTCACCTTCCCCGAGCCACTGCCGCTGGTACGGGAAACGGGGATGATCTAAGGTCACCCTGCTCTGAGTCACCGTCATCCTCAAGGCGCCAAACTGGAAGCTTTGGGTGGTGGGCGGGAGCGGTTCCACCTTCAGCATCAGGTTAAATGCCGCATAGAAATCCTTACGCGGCTCTTTACGCGGATTGACGATGCTGATACTGCGGTAGTTGGGTGCGAAAACCGCACGCACATCATCGAGGACCCGCAGCCGACTTGACTCCGGGGTCTCACGAATAAGGTTACCATAAGAATTAACTATCTCAGTCGCCTTAATACTATTTATGGCGAACTCGTTAGATGAACATATACTTTGCTGTTTCATCAACCCCCCACCAATATATGAATGAGCCGCCCGTATCCGATAAGTCATCATTAGGCTTTATGAAACGCATGGTTTATACTTTAAATTTTATGAGATGATGAATTCACGGCCACGCTCAAAAACCATTAGCCTGGCTAAAAAATGATTATTTCAAAAAGAATTAAAGCACCCCCTCAGACTCTCCAGGGGGTGCAAATACTATCTAGAAAGATTTATCTGCAATTTGATGGGCGGTATTTGTCATCTAAAGTCCCGCCCGTACAATCCCATTGTATTTCTGAAGTGGGTGCCTTACCAGCAACAAGGGCTGCACCCGCACTTTTTGGAGTTATCTCTATTGTCCCATTGCCTGCTGCCGCAGTATAGGTGATGGTGATTACACCAGCTGCACTAGCTACAACGGAGGTAACATTTGGAGTGGCACCAGGCTGAGTAAAACCAGCCGAAAAGTCGGCAACCCCGTTCATCGCATTCTCTGCCACGGTTGTTTTGGCGGCGGCTGCTAGACTCAATCCTTCACTGACTTTTGCGCGGATTGTATAGTCTTGATAAGCAGGTATAGCAATTGCTGCCAGTATGCCAATAATGGCGACCACGATCATGAGTTCGATCAAGGTAAAGCCATGCTGTTTGTTCATTTTCAGTTCTCCATCAGTAAAGCTGATAAGGATTGACGAAATGTCGTCTGCTTAAACCGGATTAAGCGACCGGCACGCTTAATTTCTAATATTCAAAAAGCATGCCATCACCTCGCCTTTTCTCGAATCATATACTTACGCAGCAGACTAGAAGAATGCTACCCTTTGTCACAGCCTTTGCTATGTCAGCAGCGTGACGATGGTCGTCTGTCACTAAGACATTCTTTGAAGTCGGCACGTGCACATCAACACAAGTCACTCAGCGGCGACCCTTACATGACCTCGATCAGTCTGAAAACGGCGGCCCACCTTACGGGGGTCAGCAAGCGGACCATCTGGCGACGCATCGCCGCCGGTAGCCTCTCGGTCTCCCGGTCAGAAGATTCCCGAGGGCGGACACTCCTTTCTCTGGGTGACATCGCTGGGGACATTGGCCTACCGATGAATAGCGAGTTGATCGCCGCCATCAAGAACGCCGATGTTGGTCAGGCAAGGGACCAACTGGAACTGGCACTGCTCTTTCTAGAGTCAGGGCTGAAAGTGAAGGCTTTGCCTTGGCTAGAGTTAGCGGCTCAGCAAGGCGATGCCGACGCCATGCTGACTTTGGGTGAAACCCAACTTGAGGTTTCGGTTGAAGATCCCAAGATTGCCCTGAACTGGATACGTCGCGCCGCCATCGCTGGCCAACCTCTGGCCATTGCGGTCATGGAAGCCTTGTCGAGTCAACATAAGAGGCTTGGCAATGCCTCTGAATGACCGCCTCAACACCATACTTACCGCTGACTCACAAAAACCATATCAGGCATTTAGTAATCGGCTAGTGTCATCGGAGTGACTCGTCAAACAGTCGCCGCCATCTTGAAAATGGGAAGGTACATGGCAACGACCAGACTGCCAACGAGGCCGCCGATAACCACCATAATCATGGGCTCAAGCAGGCTGCTAAGAGCATCAACGGCGTTATCCACCTCCTCCTCGTAGAAATCCGCCACCTTGGAGAGCATGGCGTCGAGAGAACCGGCCTCTTCGCCGATGGCGGTCATCTGGATGACCAGATGGGGGAAGAGATCGGCCTGACGCATGGACAGTTGCAGGGACTGACCAGTGGCAACTTTTTCCCGCATCCCAAGTACCGCATCGGAATAGACCACACTGCCGGTAGCGCCAGCGACAGAGTTGAGGGCCTCCACCAAAGGCACGCCGGCGGCGAACATGGTGGCAAGGGTACGGGCGAAGCGCGCGACGGCCGCCTTGTGGAGGATGGGCCCGATGATGGGAAATCTGAGCATGGTACGGTCGATCCCCTCTCGTAACGGGGCTGAACGCTTGTAGCTTTGGACGAAGCTATAGCCAGCAGCACCAAGTGCGAGACCGATGCCCCACCACCACTCGACCATGAAATCGGAAATTCCCATCACCAAGAGTGTGAAGGCCGGTAAATCAGCGCCAAAGCTCGTGAAAAGTTCCTTGAATTGGGGAATGACGAAAATCATGATCACGGCCGTCACCACGATAGCGACGATGATGACCGCCGCGGGGTAGAAGAGGGCCTTTTTGATCTTGCCCTTGATGCTCTCGGTCTTCTCTAGGTAGGTGGCCAGCTTGTCCAGCATGGTATCGAGCACGCCGGCCTGCTCCCCGGCCTGTACCAGGTTGCAGAAGAGCTGGTTGAAGAAGAGGGGATGCTTGGCCAGGGCCAGGGTAAGGGCAGTGCCGCTTTGGAGGTCATTTTTGACTGAGAGGATGAGGTCCGACATGGCCGGGTTTTCATGCCCCCGACCGACGATGTCAAAGGCCTGTACCAGGGGTACGCCGGCCTGCATCATGGTGGCCAATTGGCGGCTGAAGACGGCGATGTCCTTGGGGACGATCTTTTTCTTGCCACTTCTTACCTGAGTCTTTTTGCGGATCTTGGCGGGGGTGATGCCCTGACGGCGCAATTCGGCGCGCACCGCAGCCTGGTCGGAGGCCGGGGTTTCACCCTTGACCCGCTTGCCGGAGCGGTCCATGCCTTCCCAAGCGAAGAGGAGGTTTTTGTCCGCCTCGGGCTTATTGACTGGCCCGGGCTTAGCAGCGGGATCGGTTTTTTTGGCGGGAACCAGGGCCATGGTTAGCGTCCTTCATTCAAGGCGACAAGCTTATGAACCAACCTTCTTGCGCGCTAGGAGTGTCCATGCCTATCCACTGGATCTTTGACAGAAAAAGAAGCGAAGCGGTGGCAGGATGTCACAGATAGCGCTCAGCAAAGCGATTTACCTCTTCAAGAATCCGCATCATCTCCTCAGCCAGATTGAAGGCGCGATTGAGGAGACTGGCTTGTATTTCAGGATCCTCAGGGTAATCGTGGGCAAACTGATTGCGCATTTCACGCAACGTAAGCCATTGTTGCGCCGATCCAATGGCACCGATTTTCTCCAGCCGATTCAGCTTGTCGATGAAAGCGGACAGATCACCCGACTCACGGGTCAATTCCAGAACGGCGGGGAACAGCTTAGCCCCCATCGTGTCCTGAAGCTTGGAGAACCGGGTAATAAACTGATCACAGACAGCGAGGTCCATCGGCCTCAGGGTGGTAAGTTTTTCCGCGGTTAGTGGTCGCAGTGGCCGCAAGGTATCCAGCGACCAACGTAGCCGCTCGGCATGGATGCGGCAGATGTCCCTCGCGCCTAGGTATGCCATGGGCGTCATAGGGACACCCCGGTCTTTTGGGCATGGCGATGGATGGGGAGTTCTGGCCCCTGTTGACGGCGCACCAGCAGATCGATCTTCTGTTCTCCAAGAGCCAAGTGCAACTCGGCTAGTGCATTCAACCGCGCCTCAATGATCTGGTCGGGTGACTGGATGTCCGGCTCGATGTACAGATCAATATCTCCACCCTTAGCCGTGTCATCAATGCGCGAGCCAAATAGCCGAATCTGGCTGGTGGAACCAAAGTGCCGGCGGAGAACCGCCCGGATCGTCGCTTGTTGCTGTTGAGTCAGCCGCATGGAAGGTCAATGGCTTTCGCCTGGGATCAGGACTTGGTCCAGGGTTGTTGCTGTGAGTATTCGCTCAGCCCAGCGCAGTAAGGTATCGGTATCAGCAGTTTCGATGCGGTGGAGGATGCTAGGGTCAGGTTGGCCAAATTTGAGAGTGATAAGGCGCTGAAGCATTGCGGATTCGCCTTCTTGCCGGCCCTCTTCGATCCCTTCCGCAAGGACATCCTGGTAGAAACGGGTTTGTTTCAGGTCAATGTCAGTCAAGGCCAACATAGATTGAATCTCCTCTCGGCTGCATTGGGGGAGCTTGTAGATCAGGATCGTCTCGATAAAGTTCAGCAGGTCCAGCCGTTCTGGATCGAGGGAGGCGCGGCCTAGCAGGCGCTGGGCGCGTTGGAGCGCCATATCGGTTTCGTCCACGATTAGGCGCAGCAGTTCCCAGCCTGGCGTCTGTCGCTCTTGGTCCCTCAAGGCTGTCAGGTCTATCCGCTGGATCTCTGGCAAGGAGAGAAGCGAAGCGTAGCCAATTGGAACATGCTCGGCGCTGGCATGAGGATAGATGACCAATGCCCGCCAGGGACGTGGTTTGGGCGCGCGATGGAGAAAAAGGAAGATCTCCGCAAAAAGTCGCCGGTAAAGGGTCTCGTCAGGCTGGAACTGGACCTCGACGAATACCCACGGTTCATCACTGTCCTCGGGGGGTGAGAGAACGCCGTCCAGCCGGAAGGCGGTCTGCTTTATTTCTTCCGAACGAAATGTGTAACGCGATCCAGCGGTTGGTTCAAGTCCTGCCAGATCCAGTGCCAGGGCAGGCCAGCGCCGGAAGAGTTCGTAGAAGAGACTATCGGTCTTCACTGGTGGGACTTTCAGCTACGCTTGATTCAAGGTCTCATCCAGCTTGGCCAGATCGAAATCCCCGGTGACCAGGCTGGTGCCGATGCCATGGAGTAGGACCAGACGCAGGCGGCCATCCTGGACCTTTTTGTCCACGGCCATCAGGTCGCGGAAGGTAGCGGGGCTGAGTTCCCGGGGTGGGGCGGTGGGCAGGCCGGCGGCGGCGATGAGAGTACGGGCGCGGTCCAGATCGGCGGCGCTCAGCCAGCCGAGACGGTGAGAGAGGTCGGCGGCCTGGCACATGCCGGCAGCGACGGCCTCACCGTGAAGCCAGGCGCCGTAGCCCATGCCGGTCTCGATGGCATGGCCAAAGGTGTGGCCCAGGTTGAGCAGGGCGCGCTGGCCGGATTCGCGCTCGTCCGCCGCCACCACCTCGGCCTTGTTGCGGCAAGAGCGCTCGATGGCCTCGGCCAGGGCGGCGCCATCCCGGGCGCGCAGGGCGGGCATCCGTGCCTCTAGCCAGGTGAAGAAGTCCGGATCGCGGATCAGGCCATACTTGATGACCTCCGCCAGGCCGGCCGAAACCTCTCGGTCCGGTAGGGTGTTCAGGGTATCGGTGTCGATGATGACGGCGCGGGGCTGGTGGAAGGCGCCGATCATGTTCTTGCCCAAGGGGTGGTTGACGCCGGTCTTGCCACCCACGGATGAGTCCACCTGGGCCAACAGGGTGGTGGGCACCTGAATGAAGTCCACGCCACGCTGGTAGCAGGCGGCGGCGAAGCCGGCCATGTCCCCCACCACGCCGCCGCCGAGGGCGACCAGGGTGCAGTCGCGGCTGAAACGGTTGCACAGCAGGCTGTCGAAGATGCGGTGCCAGATCTCCAGGGTCTTGTACTCTTCGCCATCGGGGAGGATGACCCGCGCCAACTGGTAGCCGGCCAGGGCCTGTTCCACCTGGGCCAGATAGAGGGGGGCGACCGTCTCGTTGCTGACGATCATCACTTGGCGGCCGCGGATGTGGGGCAGGTACCAGCGGGGATCGGCGAGCAGTTGCCGGCCTATATAAATCGGATAAGAGCGGTCGCCGAGGGCGACCTCAAGGGTTCTGGTCATCAGACTAATTCCGTCTCCAGGCGCCGGCGGATCTCCTTGACCACGGCGACGGTGCCGCGCTTCTCGGTGGAGACGACCAGGTCAGCCACCTGGCGGTAGAGGGGCTCACGAATCTCCATGATGTCGCGCAGGCTCTGCAGGGGGTCCGCCGTCTGGATCAGCGGCCGGTTGCGATCGCGGTTGGTGCGGGCGAACTGCTGCTCCGGGCTGCAGTGGAGGTAGATCACCACGCCCCGGGCGGTGAGGCGCTGACGGTTGGTCTCGCGCAGCACGGCGCCGCCACCGGTGGCGAGGACGATGCCGTCCTGTTCGGTCAGGTCGGCGATGACCTGCTCCTCGCGCTTGCGGAAGCCTTCCTCGCCCTCGTACTCGAAGATGGTGGGGATATCGACGCCGGTCCGGCGCTGGATTTCATGATCGCTGTCCTCAAAGTGGAAGGACAGGGCCTCGGCCAACTGACGGCCGATGGTGGATTTGCCGGCGCCCATGGGGCCGACGAGAAAGATGTTGTTTAACCGCTTCATGGACAGATACTTTCTCGTTAAGGAGCTTGGCGTTCAAGCGCTTGGGGCCATTAGGCCCGGGTATCAACGCGCTTTCATCTCTTGTTGCAAAATGCGGGGGGTGACGAAGATGAGCAGTTCTTGATTGGTTTCCTGACGGGAATCGTTCTTGAAGAGATTGCCCAGGATCGGTAAATCGCCCAGCCAGGGCACCTGATCCTTGTTGGTGAACCGGGAACGCTCGAACACTCCACCCAGGACCACGGTTTCCCCATTGTCCACCAGGACGTTGGTCTCCACGGTCCGCTTATTGATATAGGGGTTGCCATCGACATTCAGGGCGGCATCCGGCTCATCCTTGGACACCTTCAGGCCCATGATGATGCGATTGTCCGGGGTGATGTGGGGAGTGACATCCAATTTCAGTGTCGCATCCTCGTATTTCACGGTAGGTGGTTGATCAACGGTACCCGGGGTGACGACCGGGACCCGCTGTCCCACTTCGATCAAGGCGGCCTGTTTATCGGAGGTGATGACCCGGGGATTAGCCACGATTTCCCCGCGCCCTTCCTCCTGCATCGCCGTCAGTTCCAGTTGTAGCAGGTAGCTGCCAATCTTGCCGACCAGAAAGTTGATACCACTCGTGGCGTTGACGGCAGGCAGGTCGACCATCAGGGGAACGGTGTCGTCGATAGTGGTGCCCCAGTAATCCTCGCCTTTCAAGGTACCACGTTGCGACCCGAAAATTTCGTTGAAGTCGCCTGTATTCTCGTTGACCTGTAGGCGGTTATAGCCAAAGCGGACCCCTAGTTCCCGGGCGAAGTTGTCCGTGGCGATGACCACCCGCGATTCGATCATGACCTGACGCACGGGGACATCCAGACGGGCTACTAACTGGCGAATCTCTTCGAGCTTTTCTGCTGTTTCCTGCACCAGCAGGGTATTGGTGCGTTCATCGGCGGTGACGCTGCCACGGCTGGAAAGGAGCCCCTTGACCTCCGCCTGCTCCTTTTCGGCCTTGGCCTTGCCATTGACCTGGCCAAGATTGCCGCTTGCCTGGCCAGTGGTGATCTGGCGGGTTTCCAAGAGCTTGGCGATATCCGCGGCCTTGGCGTAATTGATCTGGATATACTCGGTGCGCAGTGGCGCCAATTCCTCGATCTTCCGCGTAGCCTCCAGTTCCGTTTCCTCCCGCGCCAAGACCTCCTCGGTCGGGCCCACCATGATAACGGTGCCCTTCTGGCGCATGGTCAGCCCCTTGGCCTTGAGGATGATATCCAGGGCCTGGTCCCAAGGAACGTTTTTCAGGCGGAGGGTCACGTTACCAGCCACGGTGTCGCTGGCGACCAGGTTGAGGCCAGTGAAATCCGCGAGAAGTTGGAGCACGGCGCGGACCTCGATATCCTGAAAATTGAGGCTTAGTCGGTCGCCGCTGAAGGTCACCTGCTCCCGCTGACGCTGCTCGCGTTGTTCCGGGCTCATGGCGCGAAATTCGATCGTAAACAGCTCGTTGACCTGATAGGCCAGATATTCGTAATCCTTGGTGGTTGTGACGGCGATCTCGACATCACGACCCTGGGCACGGGATTCGATCGCCACGACCGGGGTGCCGAAGTCCACCACATCCAGGCGGCGGCGCAGGCGTTCGGGCAGGGAGGTATCGAGCACCTCTGCCACCACCTTCCCCGCCTTTTCCGTGACCGTAACCCGGGTGTTTTCCGTGGGGAGCTTGACAACCACGCGCCCCTCGCCGCCCGGACCGCGCTGGAAGTCGATGGCGCGCAGACCCGGGCCGGCACCCTGGGGAGGGGGTTCAGCCCGACCCGCCTCGGCCGGATGCGCCGGGGGGGTGGTCCCTGGCGCTTCGGCGGGAGGCTGATTGATAGCAATGGTCACTCGGTCACCCACGCTCTGAACTTGGTAGGGCACCAGACTGTTGAGATTGATCACAATCCGGGTCCGGCCCTCGGCATCCAGGGCCATGAGGCTCTGCACCGGTCCCACGTCAATCGGCACGGTCTTGCGCGGGAGTTCGCTGGTGACCGCGGGGAAATCGATGACAATCCGGGCTGGCGAATCGGTCGCGAAATCCCGTGGAGCGCTTACCGGCCCGGTGAGCACCAGATCAAGGCGAACCTGGTTTCCAGGGAGGGTGGCGAACTCCACGTCCTTAAGGGCGACCGCCAGCACTAGGGATGGGGACAGCGTCAGGACCAGAGCGTACCAGATCAGAGCCAGGGGCATGATATGGGCGGAATTCACTGGCACAGGTCTGACGGGTCTGGGGGGTCTGCTGCCCTCTCCAGATAGTAAAGGGGATGTAAGGGGCATGGGATCTGCGTCTGCGGGTTACTTTTTTCTCTCGTCCGCGACCAAGGCGAGGGAGGCCTCCCGCTCCAGCCAGCGACCGGCGCTATCCTGGACGAGTTCGATGAGGTCGATGCGTTGTTCCGAGATCCGGATGATGCGGCCATGGTTCAGCCCCAGGTAGTTGCCGACCGCAACCCGGTGGAGGCTCTTGTCCTCCTTGGCCCGGATCAGGCCCCACATCTGGTTATCCTGTTCCAGGATGCCCTGCATGAGCAGACTATCCAGGGCAAAGCGCTCCAATGCCTCCTTGGGGCGATAAAGATCCGGGGCGATACCGCTGGGATCAGGCGGAACGGGAATGATGGCCGCAGTTTCCCGATCCATGACGAAAGGGTCACGGCGCTTGGCGGAAGCGTACAGGAAGCCCTCTGCTAGGGTGAATTCGGGTAAGGGGTCGATGGGCGGCGGGCGGCGCAACTTGACCTGGGCGACATAGTCCTGCAAGTCGCTGTTGTCATGGTTAGCGCAGCCAGCGAGGCCAAGAGCGGCCAGGCAAAGGACGAGGGTCGGGTTTGGCGGTAAACCGGACGGACGCGTCATGGCTTGGCGGGTTCCTTCTTCGCCGCCGGTTTGTCCTTGGCGGCGGGCTCCTTTTTGTCGCCCTTGGCGGTTTTCTTATCACCCTTGGCGGGTTTCTTGGCCTCCTGCTCCTGGGCCAGCTCGCTCTCGTCCAGATAGCGATAGGTCTTGACCGTGGCGCGCATGCTCAGCTTGCCGGCGATGGGAGCGGGGTTGCGGGGATCCTTCTGGTCGGGGGCGGTGATGGCCACATCATGCACGGTGACTATCCGCGGCAGGGCGGCGAGGCCACTGACGAAGGTCGCCAATTCGTGATAGTCACCCGTAACCTGCACCTGGATGGGCAATTCGGCGTAGAAACTCTTGGAGATTTCGGCCATGGGCTGGAAAAGCTCGAAGGTCAGACCCGTGGCAAGGCCAGTCTGGGAGACGTCCACCAACAGGGCGGCGATTTCCGCGCTGCCAGGCAGTTGCCTTAACAAGTCCTGGAGGAACTCCTCCATCTGGGCGAGCTGTTCGCGATGGGTCTCCAGGTTGGCCGCCAGACGCTGCTTGGTCTCAAAGGTGACGCGCAATTCGGTTTCCTGGGCCTGGGCACGGTCAAAGCGGTCGAGTTGGTCCAGGGTAAAAAACCAGTACCAACCGCCTGCGATCACGCCACACAAAAAGAAGACCAGGATGCCCTTGGCCAGCGGTGGCCAGTCGCCGATGGCGTTGAGATCGAGATTATTGAGTTCCTTCAGATCCATGACGTACCAGGGCATGCAGCGGCCTCAGCCGGTGGCCTGCCCTTCCTCCGGTTTATCCGCCCGCTGCTGCTGCAATTGCAGCTCGAAATGACTGAGCCCGGTGTTGGTCTTGTCCGGCTCCTTGATGATCTTGAGGTTGGGATTGGCGATCCAGGCGGAGGCGTTGATGTTGCGCATCAGATCGGAGATACGCCCGTAGGATTGGGCGCGACCTTCCAGCACCACGGTCGTCCCCGTCTGTTTCATACCGGTGAGATAGAGGCCATTGGGGACAACGGTCACAATCTCGTCAAAGAGGTGCACGATCTCGGGACGCAGCCGTTGTAGTTCCTGGATGATCTCCATCCGCGCCAGCAGATCCAGCTTCTTTTTCTCGATTTCCTTGATCTCTTTTATCTTCCGGTCAAGGGTGGCGATTTCGGCGGTGAGCACGGAGTTGCGCGCCTCCTGGGCGACAATCCAGTCCTCGATGAGGAAATAACTGGCGAGGGTACCCGCGAAGGTGAGGACGATAGCGCTCAGGGTCGCCGTGGTGATGAGGCGTTTCTGACGCTGGCGCTCCTTCTCGCGCCAGGGGAGTAGATTGATGCGAGCCATTCAGTCGAATCCGCGCAGGGCCAGACCAACCGCCAGGGCCAGGGCCGGTCCATGGCGTTGGATTAGCTGGCCCGGAACCCGGGGGCCGAGGGTCATGTGGGCGAAGGGATTGGCGACATAGGCCAGGATGCCCAGGCGGTTGCTGACCAGGCGCTCTAGTTCGGGCAGGACGGCGACCCCTCCCGCCAGGAGAATCTGGTCCGCGGGTTTGGAATAGGTGGAAGAGTAGTAGAACTGCAAGGCGCGCCCGATTTGCTGGGTCAGGGCCTCGGCGAAGGGTCGCGCCACTTCAGCGACATAGTTGTCGGGCAGTTCGCCCACTTCGAGGCAACGCCGGGCCTCGTCGGCCTTGAGGTTATAGCGATGCTGGATCTCCTCGATCAGTTGGGCGGCGGCGAAATTCTGCTCGCGACTGAACAACCCACGGCCATCGCGGACCACCTGGATGCGGGTGGCCTGGGCACCGATATCGGCGATAGCGATGGTCTGGCCTTCGGCCTGGGCGCCCATGGCGAGGGTGGCGGCATTTTCCAGGGCGTAGGGCTCGGCATCGACCACTTCCGCCTCCAGCCCGGCGATTGCCAGGGCGGCCAGGAGGTTGTCAACGACCTCGTGGCGGGTGGCCACCAGGAGGACATCGACCTCGCCCTGGGTGACGGCCGGGCCCAGCACCGTGAAATCGAGATTGACCTCGTCAAGGGGGTAGGGGATGTAATGGTCCGCGTCGAGTTGAATCAGCCCTTCCATTTCGGCATCTTTCATGCCGGCGGCCATGGGGATGACCTTGGTGATGGTCGCGGAACCGGGCACGGCCACGGCGGCGACCTTGGCCTTGGTCCCACAACGGGTGACCGCCTGGCGAATGGCCTCGCCCACGGCCTGAACGTCAGCGATCTTTTTTTCCACCACTGCCGTGGCTGGCAATGGCTCCAGGGCGCAGCTTGCCACCTGGAAGGTATGGGCGGAGGCGGCACCAACCCGGGCGAGTTCCACCACCTTGACCGCGGTCGAGCCAATGTCGATCCCCAGGAGCGGTGCCTGCTTGCGGCCAAGACCAAGACTGAACATGGCGGGTTAGGGTGGCGGAGGGCGGTAGGAAGCGGGCGTGGGCGTGCCGGGTTGCGGAAACGGGAGCATCAGGTCTTTAATGCGATTCACTATATCTCATTTCCCGGCTTCTTACCCGCGGGAGGACCCTGAGCATGCAACAGCGCGAGCGCGCGGAGACCCAGCGCCGCTGGCTGGCGGAGGAGGCGGCGCGCCTCATGGCGGAGCAGGGCATCGCCGAGCCGGAACGGGCACGGCGCAAGGTGGCGGAGCGGGCGGGGGTCACCGACAAGCGCCGCTGGCCGAGCAATGAGGAGATTCAGGAGGCGCTCCTGGCCTACCGGCGGCTGTTCTGGCGCCCGGACCAGGCCACCGCGGTGGACAGGCAACGCCAGCAGGCCCTGGCGGCCATGCGCCACTTTCATCGTTTCCGCCCGCGGCTGATAGGCAGCCTGGCGACGGACTACCCGGACCCCAGCCAACCGGTGCGCCTGTTGCTCAGCGCCGAGACGGTGGACGAAGTGGTGCTGGAACTGCTCAACCAGGGCATCCGCTGGCGGGAGCGTCAGGAGGCGCGGCGCTTCGCGGATGGCAGCCGGGGCTTCCTGCCCGTGCTGAGCTTCATGGCGGGCGATACCCCGGTCGAGTTGCTGGTGCTACCGCGCACGGCACGAAGCAATCCCCCGCTGGACCCGCTGGATGAACGTCCCGAAAAGGGCCTGGACGAGGCGGCCGTGTCGCGGCTGCTGGTAACTACGGGAATCGGTCAGGCGTAACCTAAAACTGGAGGATATCCACTGGGATTGGTCGCCAAGATCCCCCAAAACGAAAGCGCCGGGGATGCCGTTGGGCATCGCCGGCGCTCACGCGGCGCCTGATGGCAGCGAAAAGCCTCAGCGACCGTACTTACGGCGGAACTTGTCGACGCGACCACCCGTGTCGACGATCTTCTGCTTGCCGGTGTAGAAGGGGTGGCAGGCGGAGCAGACTTCCACGTGCAGGTCTTTGCCCAGGGTGGAACGGGTGTTGAACTGGTTGCCGCAACTGCAGACGACCTTGGTGTCGCGATACGCGGGGTGGATGCCTTCTTTCATGTTGACTCTGCCTGGCCCCGGGGGCTTGATCTTGGAAAACGCGCGAATTTATCACCGACCGGGGCGGGCGGCAATCCTCACGCAAAAAATCGAGGCCGCACCCTAAGGCGCGGCCCCGTTGTATGGTACCGAGGGCCGGACTCGAACCGGCACGGTATCGCTACCGTCAGATTTTGAGTCTGATGCGTCTACCAGTTTCGCCACCCCGGCGTTGCCGCTTTGGCAGGCCGCAAGTATAGCCTTTCGCGCCCACGGGGCAAGCGCCGTCTGTTGGGGTTGTACAATTCGGTATCATCCCAGTGATGAAACGCTCCGACTTCCACTTCGACCTTCCCCCCGAACTCATCGCCCAGCGGCCCCTGGCGCGCCGGGGGGCGAGCCGGTTGCTGTGCCTGGATGGGCCGACCGGCGCGGTGACGGATCGCCATTTCGCCGATCTGCCTGCCTTGCTGCGCCCTGGCGACCTTCTGGTCTTCAACGATACCCGGGTCATGCGCGCCCGGCTGTTCGGCCACAAGGCGAGCGGCGGGCGGGTGGAGATCCTGGTCGAACGGCTGCTGGATCCGGACCGGGTCCTGGCCCAGGTGCGGGCGAGCAAGTCGCCCAAGCCCGGTGGTCGGCTGGTGCTGGAGTCCGGGGCGGCCCTGGAGTGCCTGGGACGCGAGGGCGAGTTCTTCCAGCTGCGCGCCCTGGACGGCGACTTTCCGACCCTGATGGAGCGCCACGGCCACATACCCCTGCCGCCTTATATTCAGCGCCCGGATGAGGACACGGATTTGGAACGTTACCAGACCATCTACTCCCGCCGTCCCGGGGCGGTAGCGGCGCCGACCGCCGGGCTGCACTTCGATGCCGACATGCTCCAGCGGCTGGCGGACCTGGAGGTCGCCTCCGCCCATGTCACCCTGCACGTCGGCGCCGGCACCTTTCAGCCGGTGCGGGTGGAGAACCTGGACGAGCACCCCATGCACGCGGAATGGCTGGAGGTGAACGCCGAGGTCTGTGCCCAGGTCGCGGCCACCCGCGCCCAGGGTGGCCGGGTGGTGGCGGTGGGGACGACCAGCGTGCGCAGCCTGGAGACCGCCGCCGCGACCGGCGACGGCGACCTGGCGCCCTTCCAGGGGGAGACGCGCCTGTTCATTCGCCCCGGTTACCGCTTCCGCGTGGTGGATGCCCTGATCACCAATTTCCACCTGCCGGAATCCACCTTGCTGATGCTGGTCTCCGCCTTCAGCGGTTACGAGGCCATCATGGCCGCCTACCGTCACGCGGTGGCAGCGGGTTATCGCTTCTTTAGCTACGGCGACGCCATGTTCCTGACCCGGCGGGAAGCCCCTGAAGCGGGGATCACACACCCTGCCGCACCATCCTGACCCCCCCGCCTGACAGGCGGCGCTGGTGATTCTGCTGGGCGTGCCCTTGCTGGTGCATGACGAAGATACAGTGATGAAGCCGACTGCCAGACCACAGCGGATGACCGCCCTCCCCCGTATCTCAGCCCCAAGGCTCCAGGCAACCGAGAAAATCGACGGTGATCCAGGCGGTGACCCCCCAGAGGCGCCGGCCGTCCTGTTCCTGGTAAAAGATCACCTCCCGCTCCTGGGGGTGGCCGGGATGGGGCCAGCGGCGGGTGTGGCGATGGCCGGGTTCCCGCAGCCAGTCCAGGGGCAGGGTGAAGACCTCCGCTACCTCGGTGGGGTCGGGCCGCAGGGTCAGGGGCCAGGGGATCAGGCCCACCACCGGCGTCACCCGGTAACCGCTGACGGTATGAAAGGCCGGCAACTGGCCCAGAATCTCGACCTGCCCCGGGTCCAGACCGATCTCCTCCTCGGCCTCGCGCAGGGCGGTGGCCACCGGGTCCGGGTCGTGGGGGTCCACGCGACCGCCGGGAAAGGCCACCTCCCCACTATGGCGATCATGGGGGTGCTCCGCGCGGCGAATGAAGAGCAGATGCCAGGGGGACGCGGGAACAGCCAACGCCTGATCAGCGCCGGGATCGTGCCCCGGCCAGGCGCCAGAACGGAGCAAGGGCAGGAGCACGGCCGCCGGTCGGGGCGGTTCGGCGCCCGCGAGCGCATGCTCCCGCCGCGCCCCATCCGCCCATTCCTCCCGCCCCGTGGCGGCATGGGCTAGGCGCGTGGCGATGGTGGCGGCATCGAACCGGCTGGACCACATGGCGACGTTCCAAGGTTGAGTAGTACGAGGCACCGGCCCCTGATCGTCGGTCTATGATAGCCTTTTCCTCCCAAGCAGTACCTCGACCCCACGCCCATGACCGACTTCCTGCCTGGCCAACGCTGGCTCAGCGAGACCCAAACCGAACTTGGCCTCGGCCTGGTCACCGCCTGCGAGGGCCGCCGGGTGAGCATCCTCTTCCCCGCCACCGGCGAGACCCGCCTCTACGCCCAGGACAACGCCCCGCTGAGCCGGGTGCGCTTCCAACCGGGGGAGCGGGTGCGGGTGCCGGGGGGTGAGGACCTGCTAGTGACGGCCATCGAGGAGCGGGAGGGGATCTACTTCTATCTCTGCGAGGACGCGGCCGGACAGCCCAGTCGCCTGGCGGAGACCCGCCTCGACCCGCAACTGCCCCTCAACCGGCCGCGCCAGCGTCTGCTGGCCGGGCGCTTCGACCGCGATGTCTGGTTCGAGCTACGTTACGAGACCTGGCGGCGCGGCGTGGCGGCCGCGGCCTCGCCAGTCCTGGGGCTGGTCGGTCCCCGGATCAGCCCCATCCCCCATCAGCTCTACATCGCCACCGAGGTCGCGGGTCGCACGGCGCCCCGGGTCTTGCTGGCGGATGAGGTGGGACTCGGCAAGACCATCGAGGCCGGCCTCGTCCTCCACCGGCTGCTGGTGGCCGCCGGCCGCGTGGCCCGGGCCCTGATCCTGGTCCCGGAACCCTTGCTCCACCAGTGGCTGGTGGAGATGCGGCGGCGTTTCAACCTGCGCTTTTCTCTGTTCGACCGGGAGCGATTGGCGGATATCCAGGACACCGCTGCCAACCCTGACCGCCAACCTATCAAGCATCAGGCTAACTGTCATGAGACGGCAAGCCACCCGCCCGATAATGAAAGACATTCCCGTGACTTTCACGCTAAGGCGGATGCCCAGAGGGGCCCCCTCGGCGGGTCGGGAACCAGCGGGCCAGAAACCGGCAGCCCCTTTACCAGCAGCCGATCCGCTGACAACGACGACAACCCCTTCCTGATCGAGCCCCTGACCCTCTGCCCCCTGGCGGGCCTGCTGGCCGCCCCCGCCGCCGCGCGGGCCCTGCTGGCGGCGGACTGGGACCTGCTGATCGTCGACGAGGCCCATCACCTGCGCTGGTCGGAGACCGCCACCAGCCCGGAATATGACCTGGTGGCGGCCCTGGCGGCGCGGACCCCCGGGGTCCTGCTGCTGACCGCGACCCCGGAGCAACTGGGCCGCGCCGGCCACTTCGGTCGCCTGCGCCTGCTTGACCCCCACCGTTGGCACGACTACGCCGCCTTCCTCGCCGAGGAGGCCGACTACATCCCCATCGCCCGCCTGGCGGGACGCCTGCTGGACGGCCAGGAGCTGACGGCGGAGGACCGCGCCCGACTGCACGCCCTGGGGCTGGACCCGGAGCAACCGGTAGCGGCCCTGGTCAGCGCCCTGATCGACCGCCATGGCACCAGCCGGGTCTTGTTTCGCAACACCCGCGCCGCCATCCATGGCTTTCCGGCGCGGCTACCGGTGCCCCATCCCCTGCCGCGGGCCGATGACCGCATCGCTTGGCTGGCGGGGCTGATCCGTCAGTTGCGCCCGGAAAAGCTGGTGGCCATCTGCGCTCAGGCCGAGACCGCCATGGGCCTGCGCCGCGCCCTGCTGGAACGGGAGGGCCTCCACGCCGCCCTCTTCCACGAGGGCATGGACATCGTGGAACGTGACCGGGCGGCGGCCTTCTTCGCCGACGCCGAGGACGGCGCCCAGGCCCTCATCTGCTCCGAGATCGGCGGCGAGGGCCGCAACTTCCAGTTCGCCCACCACCTGGTCCTTTTCGACCTGCCCCTGGACCCGGAGGTGCTGGAACAGCGCATCGGTCGCCTGGACCGCATCGGCCAGACCGAGACCATCCGCATCCACATCCCCTACGAGGCAGGCGGTCCGGAGGAGCTGCTGTATCGCTGGTACCAGGAAGGGCTGGACGCCTTCGCCGCCATTTGCCCGGCGGCCGGAGCAGTCGACGACCTGCTTGGCGCGCGCCTGCGGGCCCTGTTGGGCGCCACCATGGCTAGTCCAATTCTGACCGCAATCGCCGCACCCGATTCGTCTGCATCGGGCCAGACGCCAACAGCGCTGCCCATGGCCGAAGCCGAACGTGCCGCAACCGCCAACGCCACCCCAGCAGGGGCAACTGTTACCATTCAGCCCCCCTCTCCCCAACCCTCCCCCGCCAGGGGGGAGGGGGCAAGAGAATCAGCGGTTTGTGCTAACCATGCTAGCCAGGGCGGCATGGGGTGTGAACGATTGCGGGCAACTCAGGAATCCGACAAGAACATTCATTCACTGACGGACGCCCTGATCGCCGAGGCCCGCCGCGAGCGGGAGCGCCTCAATGCCGAACTGGCCGCCGGTCGGGACCGGCTGCTGGAGCTCCACTCCTACCGCCCCGGGGACTCGGCCGCCCTGGCCACCGCCATCCTCGACCAGGACGCGGACCCGGCCCTGCGCGACTACCTGACCCGGGTCTGGGACAGTTTTGGCATCGACATTGAGCCCGGGAGCGGGGCGACCCTGATCCTCAAGCCCGGCGTGCACCGCCTGCATGAGCACTTCCCCGAGTTGCCGGAGGACGGCCTGACGGTCACCTTCGACCGCGGCCTGGCCCTGGCGCGGGAGGACCGGGAGTTCCTTACCTGGGAACACCCCATGACGCGGGGCGCCATGGCCATGATCCTGGATTCGGACCTGGGTTCCTGCGCCCTGACCATCCTGCGCGACCCGGAACTGGCGACCGGCAGCCTGCTGCTGGAGATGATCCACGTCGCCCAGTGTCCGGCTCCGCCGGCGCTGGAGATCGGCCGCTTCCTGCCGCCGACGGCCCTGCGCCTGGTGCTGGACGCCCAGGGCCAGAACCGCGCCGCCGCCTTCCCCCCGGAGCGCCTGCGCGGCCAGTGCCTGACCCGCAACCGCAAACTGGCGCAGGCCATCCTTCAGGCCAAGGCCACGACCCTGGAGACCATGCTCGACCAGGGGGAGCGCCTGGCCGCGGCGGCGGCCGCGGACTTGGAAGCCCGGGCCCGCGCCCGCATGAGTACGGAGATGACCGAGGAGATCGATCGTCTGCGGGCCCTGGCCCGGGTCAATCCCAACGTCCGCCCGGCGGAAATCGGAGCCCTGGAGGACCGGCGCGACCGGCTGGCCCAGCATCTGGGGCGGGTCCGGCTGCATCTCGATGCCCTGCGGCTGGTCGTCGCGGCCTGAGCGGCAACTTCTTACCCACCCCACCCACGGGAGCCAACCCCATGATCGAACTCAAAGTCGAAGGCATGACCTGCGGTCACTGCGAACAGGCCGTGCGCCGGGCCCTGACCCAAGTGCCCGGGGTGACCGCCGTCCTGGAAGTGGACCGTGCCCAGCAGCGCGCCACCGTCGAGGGGGACGCCGACCTGGCGGCCCTGATCACCGCCATCAAGGACGAGGGGTTTCAGGCCAGCGCCGCCTGATGCCGCCTGAATCCATTTCGCCCCAGCCGGGCGAATCCGCTTGTTGGCCGAGGGACGTCTCCGCCAGCATTCCTTGCCGGGTCTCGTCACCCTCCGGATGGTGAGATAGTCACTCATGTCTTTCACGCTCACCGCAACCCTGACTGGGCCCCCAGTGGACAACCATGAGCGCTGAGATCCGCTTTGGCGTCGGCGGCATGACCTGCGCCAATTGCAGCGCCCGGATCGAGAGGCTGCTCCTGCGCCAGCCCGGGGTGACGGCGGCCACCGTCAATCTGGCTACCGAGACGGCAATCGTCCGCTACGACCAGATCGAGGTCCCGTCCTTGCTGCGCGTCGTTAAAGACGCCGGCTACCAACCTGAGGAGGCGACCCTGAGCCTGGGCATCGGCGGCATGACCTGCGCCAATTGCAGCGCCCGGGTCGAGCGGGTGCTGCGCCGCCTGCCTGGCGTCATCGAGGCCTCGGTCAACCTGGCCACGGAAGAGGCCAGGGTGCGTTATCTGCCTGCCATGCTGGAACCGGCGGCCATTGCGGCGGCCATCCAGGAGGCGGGTTATGAGCCCCGTCTCCCCGTGGAAGAGGCGGAGAAGGCCACCGCGGTCACGACGGGCGGCGGGGCTGACGCACCCTCAGGCACCACGGCGACAGACTCCGGAGACCAGACGTCCGGGGGCGGACTGGAGGCCAGGGCCAGGACGATCGGCGATCCCAGCCTCGCCCGTGACCTGCGCCTGGCCGCCGCCTTCACCCTCCCCCTGCTGCTCCTGGCCATGGGGCCCATGCTCTGGCCACCCTGGCACCACTGGCTGGAGGCCCATCTCGACGGGCGCCTTCAGGGGCTGCTGCAATTAGCGCTGGCGGCCCCGGTCTATTTCTGGGCGGGCCGGCGCTTCCTGCGCCACGGCTGGGCGGAATTGCGCTCCCTGAGCCCGGGCATGAGCAGCCTGGTCATGCTCGGCGGTGGCGCCGCCTTCGCCTACTCCACCCTGGCCCTGGTGGCGCCGGCCCTCTTCCCTCCGGGCACCGCCCACTTTTATTTCGAGGCCGCGGCGGTGATCGTCAGCCTCATCCTGCTGGGCAAATGGCTGGAGGCCCGGGCCAAGGGGCGAACCTCAGCGGCGATCCGGCGCCTGGTGGAGCTGCGGCCCCAGACGGCGCGGGTGGTCCGGGAGGGGCGGGAGCTGGATATCGCCACCCAGGCCATCGTCCTGGGTGACCTGGTCATTGCCCGCCCCGGGGAGCGCATCGCCACCGATGGCGAGGTGGAGCGCGGCGAGAGCTGGGTCGACGAGTCCATGCTCACCGGCGAGCCCCTGCCGGTGGCCCGGGGGCCGGGGGGCAAGGTGGTGGGCGGCACCCTCAACCAGACCGGGGTGCTGCATTTTCGCGCCACCCGCCTGGGTGCCGACACGGTGCTGGCCCAGATCATCCGCCTGGTCCAGGAGGCCCAGGCGGAGAAGCCGCCCATCCAGGCCCTGGCGGACCGCATCGCCGCCGTCTTCGTGCCGGGGGTGATGGCCCTGGCCCTGGTGACCTTCGCCATCTGGCTGCTGGTCGGGCCCGCGCCGGCACTGAACTATGCCTTCGTCGCGGCGGTGAGCGTGCTGGTGGTGGCCTGCCCCTGCGCCATGGGCCTGGCGACGCCGACCGCCATCCTGGTCGGGACCGGCCGCGCGGCGGAGATGGGCCTGCTGTTTCGCAGCGGCCCGGCCCTGGAACGACTGGCCGGCGTGGACACCCTGGTCTTCGACAAGACCGGCACCCTGACCCTGGGCCACCCCACCGTGACCGACGTCGTCGCCCTGGACGGCGACCGGGAGGGCCTACTGGCCCAGGCGGCGGCCCTTGAGCGTTACAGCCAGCACCCCCTGGCGCGGGCGGTGGTCGCGGCGGCAGATGAACCGGCGAAGGTACAGGCAGAGGTGAGCCAGGACGCTCCAACGGAGGGACCGATCCCGGATTCGGCCCTATCACTCCCAGCAGTCACACCAGACCCAAGGAGTGGCGACATACACCCCGGGCCAGAGATGCCGGGGCTTCCCGGCAGTCGTCAAAGCGCCACGCCTCCAGCCACTTCTCTGGCCACCCATCTTAATTCCCCTCTGGCCACTCCCCCGGCCGTCACGGAGATCATCAGCGCCGCCGGTTTGGGGCTGAGCGGTCGCCTCGGCGACGCGGTCCTGGCCATCGGCTCGGCGCGCTATCTGCGGGACCTGGGCATCGACCCGTCCCCCCTGGCGACCGCGGCGGCGAACCTGGAGGCCCAGGGGCGCTCCCTGATCTACGTCGCCCGCGACGCTCAGGCCCTGGGACTCATCGGGGTCACCGACCCCCTTCGGGAGGGCAGTATCGAGGCCATCGCCGGGCTCAAGGCCCAGGGAATCAACACCGTGCTGCTTAGCGGCGACCGGGCGGCGACGGTGGCGCTGACGGCGCGGCACCTGGGCATCGACCAGGCCCTGGGCGAGGTCCTGCCCGGCGGCAAGGCGGAGGCGGTGAAGGCCCTCCAGGCCCAGGGTCGCCGGGTGGCCTTCGTCGGCGACGGCATCAACGATGCCCCGGCCCTGGCTCAGGCCGACGTCGGCATCGCCATCGGCACCGGGACGGATATCGCCGTCGAGGCGGGAGACCTGGTCCTCATGTCCCACGACCCTCGCACCCTGCTGAGCGCCATCCCCCTGGCGCGGCGGACCCTGGCGACCATCCGCGGGAATTTCTTCTGGGCCTTCGCCTACAATCTGCTCCTCATCCCCCTGGCGGCGGGGGTCCTTTATCCGCTGAGCGGCTGGCTGCTCAACCCCATGGTCGCGGCGGCGGCCATGAGCCTGTCGAGCCTCTTCGTCGTCGGCAACAGCCTGCGGCTGCGGCACTTCCGGCGTTCACCGCGATGAACATCTCCTTACGCCAGTTACGGGTCTTCGCCGCCGTGGTACGCCACATGAGCTACACCCGCGCCGCCGAGGAGCTGCACCTGACCCAACCGGCGGTCTCCATGCAGGTGCGCCAGCTTGAGGAGGAGCTGGGCCTGCCCCTGTTCGAGAAACTGGGCCGCGGCATCGCCCTCACCGAGGCCGGGCGGGAGCTTTATCCCTACAGCCAGGGCATCGACCGCTCACTGCGGGAGTTGCAGGATGTGATGGAGTCCCTCAAGGGGGTCAGCCGTGGCCGCCTGTCGGTGGCGGTGGCCAGCACCGTGAATTACTTCGCCCCCAAACTGCTGGCGGCCTTCCATCACCGTTATCCGGGCATCGCCCTGGCCCTGGACGTGACCAACCGCGAGCAACTGGTGCGCCTGCTAGAGGCCAATGCCGTGGATCTGGTCCTCATGGGCCAGCCCCCGGCGGGCGTCGAGGTGGAGGCCGAGGTCTTCATGGACAATCCCCTGGTGGTGGTGGCGCCCCCGGACCACCCGCTCGCCACGGCGCGGGACATCCCCCTGACGCGACTGGCAGACGAGGTCTTCGTCATGCGCGAGCCGGGCTCGGGGACGCGCCAGGCGATGGAGCGCTTCCTGAGTGACCGCGGGGTCAGCTTCCGGACCGGCATGCAGATGACCCGCAACGAGGCCATCAAGCAGTCGGTGCGCGCCGGCCTGGGGCTGAGTGTGGTTTCCATCCACACCATTGAACTGGAACTGCTCACCCAGAAACTGGTGATCCTGGACGTGAGCGGCTTCCCCATTCAGCGCCAGTGGTACCTGGTCTATCGCCAGGGCAAGCGTCTCTCACCCTCGGCCCGGGCCTTTCGCCAATTCGTGCTGAGCGAGGCGCGCCAGTTGGCGGCGGAGACCCCCGGCTGGATGCCCGCCGCATCCCCGACGCCGGTGGTCTCCTGAGCCAGCCGCCGCTTACCATCCGCCGGCCTAGTCCATCCGACCGCCTGATATCGCCACGCGCTTAACCGACGCGCCTTGACGAGCATTGCGCTTTGCCCAGCCTCGCTCCTGCACCGATCGCCCGCCAGGCTCAATCCCTCATGAATCAGCCGCCCTTCTGCCCCAAGCCTCGCGCTTGCTCTTATCGCCCCCGCCCCAATCCCTCCTCCCGCCCCAATCACCAACCTGCCGCAATCGCCCATATCCGCCAATCATCCAATTCCGGCACGCTTGGGGTAGACTAATCCCCCTTTCGCGATCGCACTTGTCGTTCTCAGGAAGGACCGCCTCCATCATGCCTCACGCCAACCCGAGCCATCCCCAGGGGGGCGGGCGTTATCCGCTGCTCGCCACCGTCGACTCCCCCACCGATCTGCGCCGCTTGTCCGAGGATAAGCTCCCCGCCCTGGCGGCGGAATTGCGCGCCTTTCTGGTGGATAGCGTGTCGCGCACCGGCGGCCACCTGGCGGCCAGCCTGGGGGTGGTGGAACTGACCATCGCCCTGCACTATGTCTTCGACACCCCGGCGGATCGGCTGATCTGGGACGTGGGCCACCAGGCCTACCCGCACAAGATCCTCACCGGCCGCCGGGAGCGCATGGCCACCCTGCGCCAGGGTGGCGGCCTGTCGGGCTTTCCTAAACGCGCGGAAAGCGTCTACGACACCTTCGGCGTCGGCCATTCCAGCACCTCCATCGGCGCCGCCATGGGCATGGCGGTGGCGGCGCGGCTCAAGGGCGAGCCGCGGCACGTGGTGGCGGTGATCGGCGACGGCGCCCTGGGGGCGGGGATGGCCTTCGAGGCCCTCAACCATGCCGGCGCCACCGATACCGACATGATGGTCATCCTCAACGACAACGAGATGTCCATCTCGCCGCCGGTGGGGGCGATCAGCAACCACCTGGCGCGCCTCCTGTCCGGCAAGCTCTATACCAGCGTGCGCGAGGGCGGCAAGACGGCCCTCAAGGGCCTGCCCAGCCTGCGGGAGCTGGTGGGGCGCTGGGAGGAGCACATGAAGGGCATGGTCATGCCCAGTACCCTGTTCGAGGAACTGGGCTTCAACTACATCGGCCCCATCGATGGCCATGACCTGGGCAGCCTGGTGGCCACCCTGCGCAACATGAAAACCATGACCGGGCCGCGCCTGCTGCACGTGGTGACGCGCAAGGGCCGGGGCTACGAGCCGGCGGAGGAGAAGCCCGTGGCCTTTCACGGCGTCTCGCCCTTCGACCGCGCCACCGGCGCCCCGGCGGGCAAGAGCGGCACGGCCGCTGGGCGCTCCTACACCCAGGTCTTCGGCGACTGGCTATGCGACGCGGCGGCCGGGGACGAGCGCCTCGTCGGCATCACCCCGGCGATGTGCGAGGGCTCGGGCCTGACGCGCTTTTCGCAACTTTACCCGGAGCGTTATTTCGATGTCGGCATCGCCGAGCAGCACGCCCTGACCCTGGCGGCGGGCCTGGCCTGCGAGGGCTTCAAGCCGGTGGTGGCCATCTATTCCACCTTCCTGCAGCGCGCCTACGATCAACTGGTCCATGACATCTGCCTCCAGGGCCTGGACGTGACCCTGGCGGTGGATCGCGCCGGCCTGGTGGGCCCGGACGGGGCCACCCACGCCGGCAGCTTCGATCTCAGCTTCGGCCGCTGCCTGCCGGAACTGGTGATCGCCGCCCCGGCGGACGAGAACGAGTGCCGGCGCCTGTTGCAGACCGCCTATGAACACCCGGGACCGGCCCTAGTGCGCTATCCCCGCGGCACCGGGCCCGGGGCCCCGATCGCCCCCGGCCTGGAGCCCCTGCACCTGGGCCAGGGCGAGCTGCGGCGCGAAGGGCGCGAGGTCGCCCTCCTCGCCTTCGGCAGTCGCCTGGCCCCGGCCCTGGTGGCGGCGGAGGCCCTGGACGCCAGCGTCGCCAACATGCGCTTCGTCAAACCCCTGGACGAGGGGCTGATCCTGGACCTGGCCGCCCGCCACCCCCTGCTGGTGACGGTGGAGGAGAACGCCATCGCCGGTGGCGCCGGTTCCGCCGTGGCCGAGTTCCTCGCCAGCCGCGGCCTGGCGCCGCGCCTCCTGCACCTGGGTCTGCCTGATCGCTATATCGAGCAGGATAGTCACGAGGCCCAACTGGCCGCCTGCGGCCTGGATGCGGAGGGCATCGAGCGCGCGGTCCGGGAAGCCCTGGGTCCATTGGGCACTGGCGCTTAGCCAGCAAAGGATGCCGGCCGGAGACCAGGGTATTTGCTCGCGGCCAGGGGTGCCGCACGGAGACCAGGTCATTCGCATGCAGCCGGGGATTGCCCCAGCCGAAACCAGATCGCTGATGCGCCGGCCCCGAGAATGGCCAGCCTCTCGGCAGTTGCGGCACCGATTCCCCACCCGAACCGCAAACCGGAGCCCGTCATGCTGAACATAAGCCCCATCCCCGCCTTCGACGACAATTACATCTGGCTGCTGCGCCAGGAGGGGCGGGACTTGGTCACGGTGGTGGACCCGGGCGACGAAGAGCCGGTGATCGCGCGCCTGGCGGCGGAAGGCCTGACCCTGGCCGCCATCCTGCTCACCCATCATCACGGCGACCACATCGGCGGGGTGGCCGACCTCCTGGCCCGTTGGCCCCAGGCGCGGGTCTACGGGCCCCGCGACCGGCGCATCCGGCTGGTGACGGACCCGGTGGGGGAAGGAGATCGGATCACGCCCCCCGGCCTGGCGACCTCCTTCCAGGTGCTGGAGGTGCCCGGCCACACCGCGACCCACATCGCCTACCTGGCCGACCACCCGGGCACGGCCGGTGATATGGCGGCCAGTAATGCGGCGAACCGCTCTCCCCCCGCGGCGGGGGGCAGGCCACCCAGCGCCGGAACGGGCGGTGAGATCAGCGGCGCCATCGGTGCCAGCGCTGCCAGCGCTGCCAGCGGCACCAGCGGCACCAGCGGTGCCGCCAGCGCCCCACGGGAGGGGGCTGGCGCCCTCTTCTGCGGCGACACCCTCTTCGCCGCCGGCTGCGGCCGGGTCTTCGACGGCACCTTTGACCAGCTCGCCGCCTCCCTGGCGCGCATCGCCGCCCTACCCCCGGACACGCTGATCTACTGCGCCCACGAATACACCCTGGCCAATCTGGGCTTCGCCGCCTGGGTGGAGCCGGACAGCCCGGCCCTGGCCGCGCGCCGGGCGCGGGTTGAAGCGAAACGCGCCGCCGGGCAGCCGACGGTCCCCTCCAGCCTGGCCGAGGAACTGGCCACCAACCCCTTCCTGCGCACGGCGGTCCCCGGGGTGCGAGCGGCGGCGGAGGCCTTCGCCGGCCAGTCGCTAACCACGGCGGCCCAGGTCTTCACCGCCCTGCGCCAGTGGAAGGACAGCCGCTATGACTAAACCGGCGTCGCGTGAACGGCTGGGGGCGGCTTCCTGATCGAGGTAGCGGCCAGCGCCACGACGGCTCGACTTTCCACGCGCCACGTCTCTGGCGAGCCGCCACCGGAGCACCGCGACCGGTGGGTCGCGGGATCAGGCCACTCAGCCTTAGCCGCGGCCGGTCAAGCGCTCTTCCGCCTCGCGATACTTGGCCGCCGTCTTGGCGATGATCTCCTGGGGCAGCTCGGGGCCAGGCGGGGTCTTGTCCCAGTCCAGGGTCTCCAGGTAGTCGCGCACGAACTGCTTGTCGAAGCTGGGCGGGCTACTGCCGGGCTGGTACTGGTCCGCCGGCCAGAAGCGGGAGGAGTCGGGGGTCAGGACCTCGTCGATCAGGTAGAGACGGCCGGTCTCGTCCTGGCCGAACTCGAACTTGGTGTCGGCGATGATGATGCCCCGGGTACGGGCATAGTCGGCGCACTGGGTGTAGATGGCCAGGGCGGCGTCGCGCACCTGGTGGGCCAGGTCGCGGCCCAGGAGGGCGACGGTCTGCTCGAAGTCGATGTTCTCGTCGTGGGCGCCCAGGGCGGCCTTGGTGGAGGGGGTGAAGATGGCCTCCGGCAGCTTGTCCGCCTGGCGCAGGCCCGCCGGCAGGGGGATACCGCAGACGACACCGGTCCGCTGGTAGTCCTTCCAGCCGGAACCGATGATGTAGCCACGGACGATGGCCTCCACCGGCAGGGGCTTCAGACGACGCACCACCAGGGCGCGATCGCCAAGCTGGGCGCGCTCCGCGGGGTCGGTTACCACCGCTTCCACGGGGATGTCGGTGAGCTGGTTGGGCAGGATGTGGCCGATGCGGCCAAACCAGAAGCGCGAGACCCGGGTCAGCACCTCGCCCTTGCCGGGGATGGGCTGGGGCAGGACCACGTCGAAGGCCGAGAGGCGATCGCTGGCAACGATCAGCAGGTGATCGGCATCGACCTCGTAAATATCGCGGACCTTGCCGCGATGGAGGAGCTGGAGTTGGCTCAATTGGGATTCGTAGAGGGCTGACATCGTGCGCTCGCTTCCGCCGGGGTAAAATGGCAAATATATACCAGACGCGCTTTGGAGCATCGCTTGACCTCTGACATGGCTTCTGACCCGTCCCCTGATCAGATCGCGTCCGCCGCCGATTTTCTGACCACCTTTCGCGGCAGCTTCACCTCCGCCCTGCGCTGGCACCACCTGGACGCCCTGTGGGAACGGCTGCGGGAGCGGGCCGACGCCGGCTGGTACCTCTACGCCGTCGGCGAGCCGCCGCCAGCGACGCCCACGGACGCCTGCGGCGTCCTCACCTTTATCCAAGAGATCGACAGACTCCTGCGCGCGGAGCACAAGGAGGATTATTGCGGCATCGTCTACGCCGACGATCTGGCGCGGCCGACCTTCATCAAGATCTACGACCCCCACAACCTGGGCGTCTCCTGTGGTTACAGCGACAACCCGCCCCTGCCGGGCTGGGTGCTGAGCCTGGTCCCGCCGGTGGACCTGCCGGCGACCCGCATCCTGCCCCAGAATCGCCGCCGCTGGTGGCGGCGGTTGTTCGGCTGACTGCCAGCCGTCTTTATCTCCGTGGCCACTCGCTTGCCGCCATGTCCAGAACCCGTCTCAACACCAGTCCCCACCAGAAATTCTTCCAAAGATCCTGCCAGCGACTCCTCCCAAGATCCTTCCTGATCCAAGCTGTCCTAGCGATCAGCCTCTTCACCCCCACCCTACCCTGCCTGCCCATGACGAGGGACGACATGACCAAGATCATCATCCAGACCGACCAGGCCCCTCAAGCCATCGGCACCTATTCCCAGGCCGTCAAGGTTGGCAATACGGTCTATCTCTCCGGCCAGATCCCCCTGGTGCCTGGGACCATGGCGCTGGAGGCGGGGGACATGGAGGCGCAGATCCGGCGCGTCTTCGACAACCTGGCGGCGGTGGCGGCGGTGGCCGGCGGCAGCCTGGCGGATATGGTCAAACTCAATATCTATCTCACCGATCTCGGTCACTTCCCCTTGGTCAACCAGGTGATGGCCACCTATTTCCAGGCACCCTACCCGGCACGGGCCGCCGTGGGGGTCGCGGCGCTCCCCAAGGGGGCGGCGGTGGAGATGGACGGGATCCTGGTCTTGCCATGATGCTGAACGCCCCCTTGACGGGCGTTCCGGCAAACGATCTCGCCGACATCGCCCTCAAGCTGGCGGAAACCGGGTTGGTCATCCGCGACGACTTCCTGCCCGCGGAACTGATCGAGCAACTGGCCAGCGAGGGGCGGGCGCTGCGGGATAATGGCGGGCTGCGCGCGGCCGGCATCGGCCGAGGCCAGCAATTCCAGGCCAACAGCGCGATCAGGAGCGACCACATCCAGTGGCTGGACCCTGAAACGGCCACCCCCGCCCAGCGCCACTACCTGGGGCTCCTGGAGGAACTGCGCCTGGCCATCAACCGCACCCTCTTTCTGGGCCTGTTCGAGTTCGAGGGCCACCTGGCCCTCTATCCCCCCGGGGCCTACTACCGCCGGCACCTGGACCAGTTTCAGGGCACCCAGCACCGGCTGGTCACCGTTATCCTCTATCTCAACCCGGAGTGGCGGGAAGCGGATGGCGGACAACTGCGCCTCTATCCCGATCCCGCCGACGACGGCCGCTTCCAGGACCTGCTCCCTATTGGTGGCCGCCTGGTCTGTTTTCTGAGCGGTGACTTTCCCCACGAGGTCCTGCCCGCCCGGCGCGAACGCCTGAGCATCACCGGGTGGTTCAGAAAGCGGGATTGATCAGCCGCCCCTTAGTAGTTCGTTTCACCAATATCCTTACGGATGAACTATGCATAATAGTTTGTTTTATATGAGTTTCTTTCCTTGCTGCACTAAAGCAGATTAGCGGATCGATCTACCAGTAGCCCCCTGATCCCGCGACCTGGTCAGTCGCCCGGCGGCAGTGGGATCTCTTCCGCCGCGACGAGCAGATTCGTGAGTTTTACCGCCTGCGCCTCACCCGCCGTCAGCCAATACACCTGGTTAGCGGCGAGCTCCCCCTCCCAGGTCACCAGGTTCGCGTCGACCCCCATCTCTTCCAGGTATTCGTAGCGCAGGAGGGCGATCTGTTCATCCTCGGCGACGGTGCCGCCGCGACCATCCGCCCGGCGCGCCGGATGCAGGCCAAAGCGGCTGTCGGGCGTGCCGACGCGCCGGGTTCCCCCGGCGAAGGCGTAGATGCAGGCACTGGCACAGGTATCGGTGGCCGCCGTGTTGGCGCCCAGTTGGCGAATCAACCGCCCCATGCGCATCGCCGCGCCGAGGTGCCCCCCCTCGTTGGCCAGAAACACGACCAGGGCCGGCGCCATGCCCCCACGCCCCATGACCAGGGCCATCTCCCGCAAACGGGCATCCTGATTCGGCTCGATTTTCCCGGCGACATAGACCACGTCATCCACCGCCCGCATGTTGGCGCCGCTCTCCAGGATCTGCCGGACCGTGACCGGCCTGACCGGGGTAACGACCGCCCGATCAGCGCCGGATGCGGTCAGCCCACCCGCGACCACCATCGCCGGCCGGGGAACCTGATCCACAGGGACGGTGGGCGCGGAGACGGACTGGCCGGGCAGGGCAAGGGCGGCGGCAAAGGCGCCGAGGCACAGACAACCGAGGAAACTCAATTGGCTCAGGGTTGACAGGAACGGAAGCGGCGAATATGCTGCACTGCAACATTCAATGCCTTTATGGATTTTCATCATGTCCGTGAACGATACCCTCAACGCGGTTAACCACTTTTCCGACCACGGCCTGGCGCGCATGGCGAGCCTTACCGACCTGAGCCTAGGCATTTTCGACCGCCTGGCCGCCAAGCAGATCGCGGCCATGGACCTGCTGGTGGAGCATGGTAACGATATCCTCGCCCACGCGGTCGGCGCCAAGGACATTCAGACCTTTCTGAAAGGCCAGTTCGAGGCCACGCAGGATCTTACCAGGCTCATCATGGCCGAGTCCCGAACCACCCTGGCCATGGCCAGCCAGGCCAACCACGAGTTCCAGTCCTGGTTCAAAAACAACCTGGCCGAGGTGACCACCGACCTGCAACAGGCCGTTCCCGCAGTTTAAGCGGCGCAGGACGCGCCGGTACGGTCCAGGGAGGGACCGGTTCCGACGAGGGACCTATCCAAGGGGGGGAGAGGAACCAGGCTGGGTGGCCGTGGGTGATTACTCACCCACGGCTCCCACAGATCCGGACGTGCCCAATTCGGGCATCCGGCTCCTCAGCCTAGACGCGCTACCTGATGGGATCAGCCATCATGCACCCGATAGTCGCGATCTTCTGTCGTCATGTTGAGATGATCTGGCGATCTTAAATTCGCGTCATCTATCCCTCCAGAAGGTGTCTAAGCCGGTCGGCCGCTTCCCTCCCGCGGGTCCTCTCGGGTGAGTTCCCCGCGCTCGGCGGTACTATCAGCCGACTCCGATTGCTCCGTCGTCTTCGCGCCGCGCTTCGTTGCCTTCGCTGGGCGCTACCTGACCGGGGGTCCTCTTCGCTCCCAACGGCCGGACCAGGTGCCGTCGGGCCTGGGCTGCTGGTAACGCGGCGCCCGCACCGCGATGACGGTCAGGAACGGCGGAGCCCTCCCAGGTTCCTGGGTGACCCTTGCGGACATGCCCTGCTCTTCGACCCCGGCGGAGTGGCGATACCAGGCGCTACGGTACCGTCACTGTGGCCTTCCGCTATTCGTACAGCGTCGGCTCCGCAAACTCGCTTTCGAGGCTCAATCACACGGCCTGCACGCCCCCTGTGTACGCTTCGCAGCCGGGGTCGCCCCCGGACCACGCAACACTCGGTTCCGGTGGATCGCCAGTCCTTACCGGTTCGGGACTTTCACCCGTCGGGTCACAATAAGAGGTTTCCGGTCGTCAGGTACTTCCTTCCCCCTCTTCCAGGCTTGGCCTGGCGCAAGCCAAAAATTCGAAGTAGGATTTTTTCCCCCCTCCCCCGCACCCCGGTTCAAGTAGACATTAGCCCAATCCCAAGGATGATCAGGGCGTACAGAATAATGCAAAACGGAATAGACGCTTATAGATAAGCCTCGATTTCGGCGCCCAGGTCCAAGCGTGCCCGGAGCCGCCGGCACAGCATGAAGGTACCCACGAATTTGCGGTGCAGGAAAATCGTGGCGGGATCGGGGCGGTGCCCGAAGGCATCCTCAAAATAGAGGTCACGACCACGTACGAAGGTCCGCTCGAAGAGATCGGAGGCCCCGAAGTCATAAATCCCCTGGTGGCGTAGGGGCTCGGCGGTGAGCCGCATCAACTCGATCAGACCCGCCGCCTGCTCCGCGGACGCCTCCGCGTCCAGATAGCCCAGGGACACGGAAGAGTCACGCATGCCGGCGGCATCCCCCGCGATCGCCGCCCGGGCCAGCGCCCGATAATGACCGACCAGGACCGGCGGCACCGGTTGGGTGGCGCCGAAATCCAGCAGCACTAGGCGCCCCGTCTCGGGCTGATACAAATAATTCCCAAAATTCGGGTCGGTCTGGACCAGGCCGAAGTCGAACAGCTCCCGCAACGAGAGCCGCGCCAGCAGTCCCGCCGCCCGGTCGCGTTGGGCATGCCGATATTGGGGATCGGCCAGCCGGTCGATCGGGATGCCCGTCACGTAGTCCATCGCGAGCACCCGAGTGGTGGAGAGGTCGTGGTGAACCCGCGGGATCAGGAAGTCGGGGTCGCCATCGAGCCGCGCGGCATAGCGCTCCAGGGAGGCGGCCTCGGCCTGGTAGTCCGCCTCGCGGTGAAGCTGACGCCGCGCCTCCTCCAGGATGGGACCGATGTCGAGCCCCTTGGGGACCAGGCCCAGCGTCCTGCCCAGGAAGGACAGATTGTCGAGGTCACTGTCGATGCTTTCCCGCACGCCGGGGAACTGGATCTTTATCGCCAGGTGCCGGCCATCCCGGGTCTCGGCCCGATGGACCTGCCCGATCGATGCCGCCGCCAGGGGGGTGAACTCGAAGCGCCGGAAGCGGCGATCCCAGTCGTTGCCCAGTTCAGCGGACAAGACCTGGTTCAACTGCCCGATCGGCATAGGCTGGGCGCGATCGCGCAGGCTGGCCATGATCTCCGCCGCCTCCGGGGTGAAGAGATCGGTACCGTCCATGGACATGAGCTGACCCATCTTCATCGCCGCCCCCCGCATGGTGGCCAGCCGCTCGGTGAAGCGTTGGGTATGCGCGGGTGAGAGCCGGATGCGGCTGATCTGATCCCCGTTGCGGTTGCGCGCCAATTCCATCAGCCCGCTGATACCGACCCCGACCGCCAGATCAGTCGTCGCGCGGCCGAGATGCCAGAGTCGGCTAAAGCGCCTGCCGGGGACCGGGAGGCCGGTGGACTTTGCAAAATCACCCATGATCGAATGCCCTGCGGTTAAATCCTGTCCGCGGCCAGGCGCGGAACCAAGACTACCACATGGGTCTCCCGACAATCGTATCCAAGCCTCTGATTTGGAATTATTTCAGGGGATTAAAACGTGACATTGTCACTGACAACCACCAGGATCGCGCCACGTCGCTCCCTCCCGTGCCGCGAGCATGTACTGCGGACCGGCGCAGACCGGAAGGGGGGAAGGTTAGTCCGGGCGTGGAGGGATGCCATGCACGACAGTGCGTGCCCTGAGTTGTCACTGACACTAAATGCAATATCATGCTAGCCATGAGCAAACACGAAAAAGCCTTACAAGCACTGCGCACCAACCCCCGCGACTGGCGCATCGAACAGCTTGAGGCCCTTGCCCATCATCTTGGCCTGAAGGTGCGCAAGCCGGGGGGCAGCCATGTCGTGTTCCAGAAAGACGACTGCCCACTGGAGGTATCGGTGCCGGCGCATCGCCCCATCAAACCTGTGTATATCGCTCAATTCCTAGCCCTGATTGACTGGAAGACACCATGAAACCCGCATTTGACGATTACCCCCTGGAACTGCGCCCCCTAACCGCCGATGAAGGCGGCGGCTGGCTGGCCACCTTCCCCGATCTGCCCGGTTGCATGGCCGACGGCGACACGCCGGAGGCGGCGATTGCCGACGCGCGCGGGGCCTTCGCCTGTTGGATGGCTGCACATATCGAAGACGGCCGCGCTATTCCGGCACCGGGGGCCGGAGGTGATTCCGGGCGATTCGTAGCCCGCGTGCCGAAGAGCCTGCATACCCGCCTGATCGCGCGCGCCAAGCAGGAAGGTGTCAGCATGAATACCCTGTTGATCGCCGTGCTGGCCGAGGCGTTGGGGGTCGATCACGTCAACCACTCTGGCACGCGGCCGGTGTGATCATCATCGTGTTGGACGGCCGCGGCGACTTGTGCCTGGCAGGTCTTCGGCGCGCGGCAGGAAGAGGTGCAATGGACAGGGTATCAGCGAAATTCGCTGACACCCCCCCGATCTTGGCCCTCGCACCGGGCGTGTTGAAATTTTCATCACACCCCTGAAGGGATAGACCCGCGTGAGGAGGTTTCTCTACACCATGACCTGCGCCGCCACCGGCCACGCCTTCCAGGGCCGCAACAAGGGTTGGCGTAAGGCGGTACGCTACGCCTTGACCGAAAACCCCGTCTCCGACGCCCCCCACGAGCCCCTGCCCGTGTTTGAATTGAGCATCGTCGGGGGGCGCCCAGGGCCAGCAAGGCCGCCGGCTAAGCCAAGGACCACCCGGGCACCGCGACAGCCAAAGGCCGACCAGCACCCCACCGGATGACAGCCAGATCCCGGTCCATCGAGTCAACCCAGAGCAACGGTACCCAAGCCCATGCAAGCCATTGAGATCGACACCCGGATCGACGAGAAGGGGGAGATCCACATCAAACTCCCTCAGGGGCGTCCGTCGGGCCCAGCGCGGGTAATCGTCCTGTTCGAATCAGACCGGGAGGACCCCCCCCAACCTCGCAAGCACAGGCCCTCGGCGCGCCTCGCCAACCAGGGCGCGACGCTGCATGGTGACGACATCGCCCCCGCCTTCTCCCAGGATGAATGGGGGGAGATGTACCAGTGATCCTTCTGGACACCCACGCCTGGGTCCGCTGGTTGCACCCCGAAATCAGCCGAAAGCTACCGGATCGACTGCGCACCTGGCTGGAAGCGGCTGACGCCCCCTTGGCCGTTTCCGTGATTTCCGCTCTGGAAGTCGCCCAACTGGCGAGTCGCGCCGAACTGGTGATCGGTGCGATGGGTCGGGGAGATATGAGCGTGGACATGGCCCAAGCCATGCTGGCGGCATTGAATATCCAGGCCAGAATTACGGAAAGTAGCGACTTGGCCGCGAGAATCGAAAAGCTGGAGGAGGTGCTACTGAATGGCCGCGCCATCCCTTAGATCGAGATTGGCCCGGTTGGAAACCGCTTCACCTGTCACTGCGGAAGTCAGCCTAGACGAATTGGACGCCTTGGCCCGGTGTCTGGACCTTGCAAACATCGACCTTGATAAGCCTGGCTCTCCGGCCATGAACAAGATCAAGAGCAAACTGAAAGCACTCTTGGCGCGGCTGATGGAAGGCCAGCCAGGATGCCCGATACCCTGACAAGGATGGACCGAAGCGACAACGACCCCGCCGACTGCGGGTTTTTTTTGTGGTTATAGGCCATCGGAAGGAGGGGGCTATACTGCCTGACCGGGGAAGTTATCTATCGGCAATCGGAGAGGATGAAAGTATGAAGACAGCTACCTTACCTTTGCTGGTCCTGGCACTTGCCGGTTCAGCTCAAGCAAGTGTCGAGTGTAAAGTCGGGGACAAGTGGTATCCCTACTCGTCAGCCGAGTGCCAAGGCAAGTCAACAGAATTCAGGCAGGCTCCTCGCCCGGGCGCCTCGTCAGCCAGGCCCGCCAAGCCAGAGCCGGTCGCCAGCGTTGATGGCTGGGAGAAGGTCAGGCCGCAAGCCGTCGCCATGTGCGAAAAGCGCCACGATAGTCACAGCCTGCAAGCTGGATGCCTCAGGAACGAAGAGCGCGGCTATCGCGATATGCAAGGCACCTACGACCTGCCAGCCGACGTAGCGGCGAAGGCAAAAGCCCGTTGCGCCTTGCGTCATGAATCTTGGGCACTGCGGAGCGGCTGTATGCGTAACGAGAGCAAAGGCTACAAATCACTCCGCCAGTAGATACCTGGCAACAATCACTCAAGCCCGGCCATGAGCCGGGTTTTTTGTGGCCACAGGCTCAATCAAGATCAGACCTGGCCCTGACGATTCCCGAAGGGTGGTCCATCCTTGATCGCGGTCTGTCTGGAGATTTATTCCCAGCCAAGAATATCCTGATTTTCTCCTTCGCCTCCTTCGCGACCATCGGCACCAAAGGACCATAGATCAAAAGAACCATGTTGCCCTGGTGAGCGGTATTGGTAGTCATGACCCCAGGGGTCTTTTGGCACTTGGTTCACTTTGATGTAAGGACCATTCCAGTTTGGTTTTTTGGCGGTATTTCTCACCAAAGCTGAAAGCCCATCTTCGGTTGATGGATAACGCCCTAACTCAAGACGATAGATGTCAAGAGCAGAAGACAGGTCTTGAATTTGTTTGCGGGCTGTTTTTGGATTTATCGTGCTTCCAAATGCCTGTTTGATTTTGTCTGTGACTTCTTCAGCTTTGGCGGACGCCAAAAGCCTTTTGTTGGCATCAACCGCGGATTGTGTCTGCGGATATTTCGCTACAAGCTCCTCGTAAATGCGCCTGGCATCATCGCCGCGCCCTTCTTTTTCTGCTGTAATTGCCAAGTTCTGCATTTTCCTGGCTTCCGCCTCCGAGTCAGAACAACCCGTTAGCACTGTCGTAAGGGCAAGGAGGATGGCAGAGCACACTAGCGTTTTCGGTAAGGCATCTTTCATAACTTTCCCTCTCGATGGTTATTGGTTATTGATGCCGTCGCATCCAGCACTCGTCCTGACGGCGATGGCAAGGATAGCCGAGGAGGCTGACCTTTACACATACTTACGTCCACAACCGGCCATGTTTAGGAAGCGCAG
>CALMDH010000228.1:0-3796 GCA_937862735.1 uncultured Gammaproteobacteria bacterium | reverse complement strand
ATCCAGCCCGGCGGACAAGGGCAAGCCTGGCAACGGCAAACCTACCCAAGGCAAGCCTGCCAACGCCAAGCCTACGCAAGGCACCGCTGCCAACGCCAAGCCTACGCAAGGCAAGGCTGCCAACGATATTCCGGCCCAGGCTAAGCCGGCCCAGACCAAGCCCGCCAAGAACCAGCCCGCCACGGCCACCCAGGCCGCGCCGTCCGCGACCAAGCCAACCACGCCCGCGCCCCAAGACCTGACCCTGGAAGCGGCCATCCGCATCGCCGTGGTCGACAATACCCGGGTCAAGAACGCCTACCTCGATCGTGTGGTGCAGAAGTACGACCTCTACGTCGCCGAGAGCAAGTTCTCCCCCAAGTTCCTCCTCACCACCGAGGTCGGTGCCCAGGGTGGCAATCGCCAGGATGGCCAACGCACTGGCAACATTGCCGGCACCGCGACCCAACTCCTGCCCACCGGCGCCCGCATCACCTTCCTGGGCACCAGCCAGGCCCTCTTCACCCTCGGCAACTGGGGCAGTGCCCGTGGCTGGACGGTCAACTTCAGCCAACCCCTGCTGAAGGGCGCCGGCCGCGACGTTAACACCGCCTCGGTGCGCATGGCCCAATTCAATGAGCAGGCCAACATCCTGCGCCTCAAGCAGACCCTGATGAGCACCGTCGTCTCGACCATCAGTGCCTTCCGTAGCCTGGTGCAGAGCAACGAGTCCCTGGCCATCAGCGAGCAATCCCTGGAGCGCAGCCGCCAGACCCTGGCCATCAACCAGGAACGCATCGCCGCCGGGCGCATGGCCGCCGTCGATATCTACCAGACCGAGGCCGACGTCGCCAGCCGCGAGGTCAGCCTCTTGCAGTCGCAAAACAGCCTGGATGCCGCCCGCCTCACCCTGATCAGGCTCCTTGACCTCGACCCCGCCAGCCAGCCCCGAGCGCTGGCCGAGACGACAATCCCCCCCGTGCCCCAGGATCGCCAGGAGGCCCTGCGCCTGGCCTTCGAGAACCGCCCCGACTACCTCAGCGCCTTGCTGAGTTACGAGATCGCCAAGCTCAACCTGCTGGTCGCCGAGAACAGTACCCTCTGGTCTCTTGACCTCACCGGCTCCTACAACCAGACCGAGGGGCTGGGTCAACTGGACAGCCAGGGCCCCCAGGACAACTGGAGCGTCGGCCTGATGCTCAGCATCCCCTTGAACGATCCGACGATCCAACAGGGCGCCGTCGCCGCGCGCGTCAACCTCGACAAGTTCGAGAACGACCTGGCCCAGCAGCGCCTGGACATCGAGGTCGAGGTGATCAACGCCCTGCGCAAGGCCGAGATCAGCCGCCGGCAGATCGAGCTCAACACCCAAGCGCGGGAGCTGGCGCAGAAAAACGTCGAGGTGCAGACCGAGAAGCTCAAGGCCGGCCGCACCTCCAACTTCGAGTTGCTGAGCTACCAGAACGCCCTGGTCAACGCCCAGAACGCCGAGGTCAACGCCATCATCAGTTATCTCAACGACCTGACGAGCCTGGAAAACACCCTGGGCATCGTCCTCGACCGCTGGGGGGTGACCCTTGTCGAACGCTGAACCCCATCCGGGCGCCGCGCCCCCGCACCAGGCGGTCACCGGGCGCATCCTCGCCAACATGGCGGATGGCGTCCTGGTCATCGACCTGTCCGGGCGCATCCTCGAGTTCAACGCCGCCGCCGCCGCCATGCTCGGCCTCGACCGGGAGGCGACCCTGGCCGGGACCTTCGCTGAGACCTTCCTGGCCCAGGACAACGACGCCTTCAACCAGACCATCCTCGATGCCGTCTATGACGCCCAGGTGACTCACGACCGGGTGGTGCCTTATCGCCAGGGCGAGCGGCAGCTTACCCTGGACCTGACCACCAGCTTTCTGACCAGCGCCGAGGGACGGCGCCTCGGCGTCATCGCCGTCTTCACCGACATCACCGCCCTGTTGGCGGCGCGGGAGGCGGAGGAGCGCCTGACGGCGGAATTGCGCCTCAAGCATGAGGAGTTGCTCGCCGCCTACCGCCAGACCGAGGAACGCAACCAGCAACTGGGCCAGGCCCTGAAAAAGGTCCAGGTCATCCGCGTCACCGCCACCGCCTTTACCATCCTGCTCTTCCTCGGCGTCGGCCTCTATGCCTGGCAGGGCTCCACCCCCGGTCCGCTAGCGCCGCCGCCGGGCGACCAGGCGCCCAGCGGCGCCGCGCCAGGGGCCACCACCCTCACCCTGAGCCCCCGGCACCATAGCCAGGGCCTGGCCCTGAGCGGCAAGGTCCTGCCGTTGCACCAGATCAATCTCGGCGCGCCCTTTGGCGGCAAGCTCGGCCAGTTGCAGGTCCACTATGGCGACCGGGTCGGCGCGGGCCAGGTGTTGCTGACCATGGACGACAGCGAGGCCGCCATCAAGTACCGCGAGGCCAAGGCCGCCGCCATCAAGGCCCATACCCATTACCTGGAAGTCGCGAACTGGGAGGCGGGCAGCGAGGTGGCCCGGGCCAATCGCTCCCTGATCCGCGCGCGGATGAGCCTGGAAAAACAACGGGAGACCTTCGCCGAAACCCAGCGCCTGCTGGACAAGGGCATCATCCCCGCCACCGAGCACGATCAGGCCCGGCAGCAACTGGCCAATCAGGAACTGGACTTCTCCAATGCCGAGGAAGAGTTGGCGGCGGTCGTGAAGAAGGGCGACGCCGAGAACCTGGAGGTGGCGCGCATGGAACTGGAAAATGCCGAGACCAAGGCGCGCCTGGCGGAAGAGGAACTGGCCAATGCCCAGGTCAAGGCCCCGGTGGCGGGGCTGGTGATGAAACCGCCCAGCGGCGGCAAGGAGGGCCAGGACAGTGGCAAGGCCCTGGAGGAAGGGGCCACCTACCAGAAAGACCAGGTCCTGCTGGCCATTGGCGATCTGACGGGCCTGGCCTTCGAAGTCAAGCTCGATGAGATCGACGTCACCCGCGTCCAGCCCGGTCAGGGGGCGCGCATCACCCTGGACGCCTTCCCCGGGATCCAACTGGTGGGCGAGGTGCTGGCCATCGCGCCCCACGCCGAGGAGCAGAACCAGGGGGCCCCAGCCTTTACCGCCCGGGTCGCGGTCGAGACCATCCCCGACGACCTGCGTGAGCGTATCCTGGTGGGCATGTCGGCCAACGTCGAGATCCTCATCCACGACAATCCCGCGGCCCTGCTGGTACCCCTGGCGGCGGTCCGCGCCGAGGGTGGCAAGCGCTTCGTCTATCGCCGCCCGGCGCCCGGGGCCGCCGTCGAGGCGGTGGCAGTCCAGACCGGCTTCACCACCCAGAACGAGGTTGAGATCCTGAGCGGGCTGGCGGCGGGGGACCTCATCGAGGCGGTGGCGCCGCCCCGCACCCCCGCAGGCGGCTGAGCCATGCTGGACTTGCGCGACATCCACAAGGTTTACCGCGTCGGCCCCACCGCGGTGGAGGTCCTCAAGGGCATCAGCCTGACCATTGAGCCCGGGGAGCTGGTATCCATCACCGGCACCTCCGGCTGCGGTAAATCGACCCTGATGAATATCATCGGCCTCCTGGACCGGCCGAGCAGCGGCGAATACCACCTGGATGGCAGCCGGGTGGAATATGCCGATGACGATCGCCTGTCCCTGATTCGCAACCGGCGCATCGGCTTCGTCTTTCAGCAATATCAGTTGCTGTCGCGCCTGAGCGCCCTGGCCAACGTCCTGCTGCCACTGGTGTACCGGCCCGAGCCTACCCCGGATGCCGAAAAGCGGGGCCTGGCCATGCTGGAGCGGGTGGGCATGGCCGAGCGCGCCCACCACAA
>CALMDH010000227.1:0-6456 GCA_937862735.1 uncultured Gammaproteobacteria bacterium | reverse complement strand
AGCCCCTGGGCAACCAGACCACGGATGCGGGTCGCGGAGATGGCCAGTTGCGTCACCTCCTGAAACCAGACCCGCCCCGCGGGGGAGAGGGTCAGATCCCTGACCTGGAAACAGCGGCGCGGCTGAAGCCAGGCTTGCAGGCGTGGACTAAGTTCCCGACCGGATTCCACCGCGGGGGCTTGGTTACCCGCCGCGGAGGCCTGGTCATCACCCGCGGGGGTCTGGCCACACCTCGCGTTTGCCTGGTCACCCTCAATAGGTGCCAGGCCATCCACCCCGTAAGCGGGACCACCCTCATCCGCCCCGCCCGGGCGCCGCATGACGATCAGGTGGGCCAGGGCCAGAATGTCATCTGGCCGGTGCCAGGAGAGAAACCCGCGGAAGGCATCGGCCCCCACCAGCAGGCACAGGCCCACGGCCGGGCCCAACTCGATGCGCAGGTCCACCAGGGTATCGTAGGTATAGGATTCACCGACGCGCCGCAATTCCCGGTCGTCGATGCGGAGCCCCTCCGCCCCCTGGACCGCCAGGCGCAGCATCGCCAGACGCTGTTCCGGGCTGGCCTGGGGCTGGGAGCGATGGACGGCCTGGCGCAGGGGGATCAGCCGCAGTTCCTCCAGCCCCAGCGCCTGGCGGACTTCCAGGGCCGGGCGCAGGTGGCCGAAATGGACCGGGTCGAAGGTCCCGCCCAGGACACCGATCATGTCGGTCCGACCTTCATCAGGGCAGCGCTCCCCTCCCGATGAGGCAAGACGCCGGTGGGATATACGTTCTTGGGCGGGTCGTTACGCCAGGGAGGGCAGCCGGAGACCTGCCGCCCCGCTCCATGCCAGTATCCAACCCCGTTCTTTCAGTCCAGGGGGCTGGTTGCGGGGACTTCAGGCGCGCACCTCGCCATTGCCGAGGACGATGAACTTCACCGAGGTCAGCCCCTCCAGACCCACCGGGCCGCGGGCATGGAACTTGTCCGTGCTGATGCCGATCTCGGCGCCCAGGCCATACTCGAAGCCATCGGCGAAGCGGGTGGAGGCATTGACCATCACCGAGCTGCTATCCACCTCCCGCAGGAAGCGGCGGGCGCGGCTGTAGTCCTCGGTGACGATGCTGTCGGTATGCTGTGAGCCATGGCGGGCGATATGCGCCATGGCCTCGTCCAGATCGGCGACGACGCGGATGGCGAGGATCGGGGCCAGGTATTCCGTATCCCAATCCTCGGGGGTGGCGGGGATGGCCGCCGGCACCAGTTGGCAGGTAGCGGGACAGCCCCGCAGTTCCACCCCCTTGTCCCGCAGGGGCGCGGCCAGCAGGGGCAGGGCCTGGGCGGCGATCCCCTCGGCCACCAGCAGGGTCTCCAGGGTGTTACAGGTGCCGTAACGCTGGGTCTTGGCGTTCATGACGATGGGCAGGGCCTTGGCGAGGTCGGCCCGGTCGTCGATGTAGACATGGCAGATACCATCCAGGTGCTTGATGACTGGCACCCGCGCCTCGCGGCTGATTCGTTCGATGAGACCCTTGCCACCGCGGGGGATGATGACGTCCACATACTCGGGCATGGCGATCAGGGCACCGACGGCGGCACGGTCCCGGGTGGCGATGACCTGCACCCCGTCCGCCGGCAGGCCGGCGCTCTCCAGGCCGCGTTGCAGGCAGGCGGCGATGGCCTGATTGGAGTGGAAGGCCTCGGAACCACCCCGCAGGACGGTAGCGTTACCCGACTTGAGACACAGGGCCGCCGCGTCGGCGGTGACGTTAGGGCGGGATTCGTAAATGATGCCAACCACCCCCAGCGGCACCCGCATCCGCCCCACCTGGATGCCGGAGGGCCGGTAATTGAGGTCGAAGATGGCCCCCACCGGGTCCGCCAGGGCGGCGACCTCCCGCAGACCGGCGATCATGGCGTCGATGCGCCCCGGGGTCAGTTCCAGGCGATCGAGCAGGGCCGCGTCCAGGCCTTGGGCGGCCCCGGCCTCCAGGTCCAGCCGGTTGGCGGCCAGGAGATCGGCCCGGCGGGCGTCCAGGTCGGCGGCGATGGCCAGCAGGGCCCGATTCTTGGCCGCGGTCTCGGCCCGGGCCAACAACCGCGACGCGGCGCGCGCCCGTTCGCCAACGGTGTTCATATAGGCAGCGACATCGCTGATCGGGGTCTCGGACATGGCGGGAATTCCAAAAATTGAAGGCGTCGCGGCGGGACGGCCACGGTCGCGGATAAGGGCAAGGAATTGGGACGGGATTTTATACCAGACATCCGTGCCTTTTCCGGCCGGAGTGGAGGCTCTGCTCAACCCGGCCGGGAGTGCCTAGCGTAAGGAGGTGTTCGTCAAGCCGACCTAAAACACCTGTAGTACGCAGATATTTTCAGCCTCCCCAGGCAATGTGCGGTCCGGACGGCCAAGCAGGGCTCAGCGGTGTTCTTACCGGGTAATCCAGAACATCAGGTGGCGAGCGACGGCGCCAGCGGCGGGGATGGCCCCCCCGCCAAGGCATCACCAATGGCGTCCAGGGTCAGCCAGGGATCGCCGGTTGCCAGGCCCTTGATCTGCCGATCGGCCAGGGCGCAATGGCCCAGGAGGAGTGGTAGGGTGGGGGCCGGCAGACGGCGCAGAAGGGCCTTCAACGGGCCCTGGCGGTTCTGCCAGACCCGCTCGGCGGCCAGGAAGGCGTCCAGGGCGCGGGTCCCCTCGCGAGCGGCGAAGGCGGCGCGGGCGAGGAGCCTTACCTCCCGGGCCAGGACCCAGAGCACCAGGGGTTCGGCGGTGCCCTCGGCCGCCAAACCCTGGATGATGCGATGCATGCGGGCCCGATCCCCGGCCAGGGCGGCGTCGGGGATATCGAAGAGGTCGAAGCGGGCGCTGTCGGCGATGGCGCGGCCGAGTTGTTCGGCGGTCAAGGGACCCTGCCCCTGGAGGAGGGCCAGCTTGTCCACCTCCTGGGCGGCGGCGAGCAGGTTGCCCTCCACCCGCTCCGCCAGCATGGCCGCCACCTCCGGTTCCGGGACCAGACCCCGCGCGCGCAGGCGCTGGCCGATCCAGTCCACCAGGCGCTGGCCGGTCAGGGCCTGGACCTGGAGCAGGACCCCGGTCTGTTCGACGGTCTGGACCCACTTGGCCTTGAGCTCCTGATAGTCCAGGTTCGGGGCCAGGATCAGCAGGCGATGCTCCGGCCGGGGCCGGGCGCAATAGGCCCGCACCGCCTCCCCGCCATCGCGGCCGATCTTGCCGGAGGCCAGGCGCAACTCGATGAGCTTCTGGCTGGCGAAGAGGGACAGGGAGTGAGCGGCGGCGGCGAGTTGGCCCCAGTCAAAATGACCCTCCACTTCCAGGACTTCACGCTCCGTGTAGCCCCGCTCGCGGGCCACCCGGCGCACCAGGGTCGCGGCTTCGCCAAGCTGAAAAGGTTCGTCGCCACAGATCATGAACACGGGTGCCAGCCCCGAGGCGAGGTGGGCGGCCAATTGGGGGAAGGGGATGCGCACGGCCTAGGGACGGGCGGACTTGCCGGCCGCGGGCTCAGACGCCTGGCTGGGTTTCCTGTCCTTGGGCAGGGCGGCGCGCAACATGGCCAGGATCTGATTGGCGGCGTCCTGGGCCATGTCGTTGTAGATAATCTCGGCCTCCAGCTGCTTACCCAGCACCTCGACGTCCGCGTCCTCGAAGGAACGCGACAGCTCCAGACGCCGTGGCGCGACCAGTTCCTTGCCGCCAGCCTCCCGGGCGTCGAAACGGACATCGAGGAAGATCTCGGTGGCGATGATCTTGCCGTTGCGGTCCAGGGCCCCGACCCGGGAGCGGCGGGACTCACCCAGGATGCGCACGATGGCGCGGGCTTCCCGGGCGGAGGGGGCCTGGGGGATGGCGGAGAGCTGGAACTGGTCCCGGAGTTGGTTAGCCACCAGGGAGCCGCCGCCGGCCTCCACGAAGACCGGCAGGAAATTGGGCGGGATGTCCACGACCCCACGCAGGTGAAACCCGCAGGCGCTGAGGAGGATCAGGCTCAGTGACAGCACTAGCAGCCGTGGTAGTGGTGGCAATGGCGGCAGCGCCAACGCCAACTGCAGCGGCAGGATCGACCCCAGTGTCCTCATGTCACCACCAGATTGACCAGCTTACCGGGCACCAGGATCACCTTGCGCACCTGGCCGTCCCCGATGAAGCGTTGCACATTCTCGTTGCCGATCGCCGCCTGCTCGATGGCGGACCTGGCGGCGTCCACCGGTACCTGGACCTGGCCGCGGACCTTGCCGTTGACCTGGACCACGTATTCGATGGTGTCCCGGCGCAAGGCGGCCTCGTCCACCTGAGGCCAGGGGGCGGTGAGGATGTCCTCGCCATAGTCCAGCTCCCGCCAGAGGTGATGGGTGACATGGGGGGCGATGGGGGCCAGCAGGCGCAGGACGATGCCCAGGCCTTCCCGCATGACCAGGGCGCCCTCCCCGTCCCGGTCCAGCTTGTGCAGTGCGTTGACCATGGACATACAGGCCGAGACCACGGTGTTGAACTGGTGGCGCTCGTAGTCGTAGAGGGCCTTGCGCAGGGCGGCATGGATCTCGTAGCGCGCCGCGCCCGGCTCCAGGCTGGTGCTGGCCTCCCGGCCCTCCCGCCGGTCATCCTGGGCCAGGGCCCAAACCCGTTTGAGGAAGCGGGAGGCCCCCTCGACCCCCTCGTCGTTCCACTCCAGGGACTGATCCGGCGGCGAGGTGAACATGGTGTAGAGGCGCACCGTGTCGGCACCATAACGATCGGTCAGGGTCTGGGGATCGACGCCGTTGTTCTTCGACTTGGACATCTTCTCGATGCCGCCGAAGGTCACCGGCTGGCCGTCGGCCTTGAGGCGGCCCCGCAGCAGGCGGCCGCGCTCGTCACGCTCCACCTCGACGTCCGCGGGGTTGAACCAATGCTTGCGACCCTGGTTGTCCTCCCGGTACCAGGTCTCCGCCACCACCATGCCCTGGGTGAGGAGGTTGGTGAAGGGCTCGTCGCAGGCCACCAGGCCCTCGTCGCGCATCAGCTTGTGGAAGAATCGGGCATAGAGCAGGTGCAGCACGGCGTGCTCGATGCCGCCGACGTACTGGTCCACCGGCAGCCAGTAGCGGGCGCGCTCATCGAGCATGGCGGTGTCGCAATCCGGCGAGCAATAGCGGGCGAAGTACCAGGAAGACTCGAAGAAGGTATCGAAGGTGTCCGTCTCGCGGGTCTCGCCATTGGGCAGGGCAGAGAAGGCCGGCATCTTCTTGAGGGGTGAGCCGGAGCCATCCACCACCACGTCCTCCGGCAGGCGCACCGGCAGTTCGGTCGCGGTCGCGGCCCGTACCTGGCCATCGGCGCCATGGATCACCGGCAGGGGGCAGCCCCAGTAGCGCTGGCGGGAGACGCCCCAGTCGCGCAGCCGAAAATTGACCTGGCGCCCGCCCTTGCCGCGCTCCTCCAGCCAGTCGGCGATGGCGGTGAAGGCCTGGGCGAAATCGAGGCCGTCGAAGGGGCCCGACTGGGCGAGGAGGCCCTTCTCCACGTAGGCGCCGCTCTCGATGCCGCAGGGGGAGCCGTCGGCGCTAAAGATGACCTGCCGCTTAGGGATGCCGTACTTCTCGGCGAACTCCCAGTCACGCTGATCATGGGCCGGGACGGCCATGACGGCGCCGGTGCCATAGCCCATGAGGACGAAGTTGGCGGCGAAGATGGGTACCGGCGCGCCGGTGATGGGGTGCAGGGCCATGATGCCGAGGGGGTGCCCCTTCTTTTCCATGGTCTCGATCTCGGCCTCGGAGACCCCGCCGTGCCGGCACTCCTCAATGAAGGCGGCCAGGGCGGGATCGGTGGCGGCGGCGCGATGGGCCAGGGGATGCTCGGCGGCGACGGCCACGTAGGTCACGCCCATGACCGTGTCCGGGCGGGTGGTGTAGATGCCCAGCTTCTCGTCCGTGCCCTGGATGCCGAAGTCCATGTGCACGCCCTCGGAGCGGCCGATCCAGTTGCGCTGCATGGCCCGCACCTGCTCCGGCCAGCCCTCCAGGCCCTCCAGGGCGTCCAGCAGTTCCTGGGCGTAGGCGGTGATGCGCACGAACCATTGCTCGATCTCGCGCTTTTCCACCGGGGCGCCAGAGCGCCAGCCTTTGCCGTCGATGACCTGCTCGTTAGCGAGCACGGTCTGATCCACCGGGTCCCAGTTGACCATAGACTTGGCGCGGTAGGCTAGGCCCTTCTCCATCAGGCGACCGAAGAGCCACTGCTCCCAGCGGTAGTAGTCCGGATCGCAGGTGGCCAGTTCCCGGTCCCAGTCGTAGCCGAAGCCCAGCCGCTTGAGCTGATCCTTCATGTAGGCGATGTTAGAGCGAGTCCACTGGGAGGGCGGGATGCCGTGCTGGATGGCGGCGTTCTCCGCCGGCAGGCCGAAGGCGTCCCAACCCATGGGCTGGAGGACGTTCTTGCCGCGCATGCGCTGATAGCGGGCGATGACGTCGCC
>CALMDH010000226.1:0-8412 GCA_937862735.1 uncultured Gammaproteobacteria bacterium | reverse complement strand
CATCAAATACAATGTGTTAGCTCGTCACTTGCTCCGAATAGTCGAAACCGGGCTAATGCCTACCCGCCTGCATGTGGCGCCCGCCGGTGTGCCACCAGCCGGCATGTGGCATCCGCCGGCATCGCGGCAACCCCCAGCGCCGGTCGGCATGCTCCACCGCAGGCGCGGTGGTAAATCCCCGCCACCCCACCCCCTAGCATGAGGGCCCGCGCATGAGCGCTCCGGATCCCGCCCGCTGTCCCCACTGCTTCGGCGCCACCCGGGTCACTCCCTGCCCGCACTGCGGCTGGCAACCGGGCCAGGACAACCCTCCGCCCGCTCTCGCCCTGGGCCGGATGCTGGACGGGCGCTACCGCATCGGCCGGGTCCTGGGTCACGGCGGTTTCGGTATCACCTACCTGGCCTGGGATGACAACCTTCACCTTCGGCTGGCCATCAAGGAGTATTTCCCCCGTGACAGCGCGGGGCGCGCTCCGGATGGCGTCAGCCTCGCCATCTACTCCGGTCAAGCCGGCGACCAGTTCACCTACGGTCTCGATCGTTTCCTCGAAGAAGCCCGCGCCCTGGCCCACTTCGACCAGCATCCGGGCATCGTCACCGTCAAGAACTTCTTTCGCGCCCATGGCACCGGCTACTGCGTCATGGACTATGTGGAAGGGATCACCCTGCGGCAGTACCTGGAACAACAGCCGGGCGGGCGGATCAGCGTCGCGGATGCCCTCAAACTCCTCATGCCCGTCATGGACGCCCTGCGGGCGGTGCATAAAGAAGGCCTCCTGCACCGCGACCTGGCCCCGGACAACATCTACCTGACCCAGGACGGGCGCATCAAACTCCTCGACTTCGGCGCCGCCCGCTTCGCCGCCAGCGAGCACAGCAAGAGCCTCTCCATCATCCTCAAGCCCGGTTACGCCCCGGAAGAGCAATACCGGACCCGGGGCAAGCAAGGCCCCTGGACCGACGTTTACGGTCTCGCCGCCACCTGCTACCGCGCCATTACCGGCCAGGTCCCCCCGGAGGCCCTGGACCGGCTCGACAACGACGACCTGGTGCCACCCTCCCGGCTGGGGATTGCCATCACCCCCGGCCAAGAGGCGACCCTGCTCCAGGCCCTGGCCGTCAAGGCTGGACAGCGCTTTCAGAGTATGGCGGAGATGCAACAGGCGTGGCGCGCCGGCGCCACCGCGCCCCAGCCAACGGGCGCGCGGCGCGGCCCGGTCCCACCGGTCCCACCGGCGGCGGCCTCCCCCAAGGCCGCACCCGTGGATCGGCCATCCGCCCAGGGTGGGGCGGCCAAGCCTGAAGAAGACATGGGCATGCCCCCGGTAAAGGCATCTAAACCAGGGCGTGCAACGGGCCGCTTTCCCGTCACCTTCGACGACTACGATCGGTTCCGGCGAACATCTGACAATGGGTGGGGGCGAGGACGCCGCCCCGTGATCACCCCGGTAAGGGGAACTAAAACAGGGCGTGCAAAGGTCATTGGCGGACTCGTCTTACTTGTATTAGTCGTGTCGACGTGGCTTGGGCAGCGAGAAGAACCGCGGCCCACAGCCCAGACTGCACAGCTGCCTGCCCCAAACCCAAGTGATTTGGTCACGAATGGCGAGGAACGCTACCGGTTCCTGGGCGAGGACCAGGATATCGTCGAAGACAGCCGGACCAAGTTGCAATGGCAGCGGTGCAGCTTGGGACAGACCTGGACGGGAGCCACCTGCGCGGGGGTGGCAACCGAATATACGTGGGATGAGGCCCAGCGCCTCGCGCCGGCGGGGTGGCGGCTGCCGACGAAGGATGAATTGGCCAGCCTGGTCTATTGCAGTTCGGGCGAGCCCGCCTACTGGAAGCCTACAGATGGACGGTGCGAGGGTGCTTACGGCCCGCCCACGATTTGGAGCGCGGCCTTTCCGAATACGCTTGAGACTAGGATGTTCTGGTCTTCGTCGCCGTATGCCCCCTATTCGGGCTACGCGTGGCTCGTCTTTTTCGGCAGTGGCAGCGTGGGCTACGACTATAAGCACTACCAGGGCTTCGTTCGCCTCGTGCGGGGCGGACAGCAAGAAGAATCGCACCCCCCAGCCCAGACCACACAGCCGCCTGCCCCAAGCCCAAGTGATTCAGTCACGAATGGCGAGGGGAGCACGCTCAGCGACCGAGAAGGCGTCAACGCCCCATCACCGCCAGGGGCGGCATCGTCCGCCACCGGAGACGCCTCACCCCACGACCACTACCGGTTTCTGGGCAAGGACCTGAGTATCGTCGAAGACAGCCGGACCAAGCTGCAATGGCAGCGATGCAGCCTGGGACAGACCTGGACGGGCGTCACCTGTGCGGGGGAGGCAACACTTCATACCTGGAACGAGGCCCGGCGCCTCGCGCCGGCGGGATGGCGGCTGCCGACGAAGGACGAGTTGGCCAGCCTGGTCTATTGCAGTTCAGGCGAGCCCGCCTACTGGAAGCCTAAAGAAGGAGGGTGCGAAGGGGCTTTCGGCAGGCCCACGATTTGGCCCGCGGCCTTTCCGAATACGCCTGCGTGGTTGTTCTGGTCTTCGTCGCCGAATGCCAACACTTCGAGCTCCGCGTGGAGCGTCCATTTCGACTCTGGCTACGTGAGCAGCTACGGTAGGAACTATCAGAGATACGTTCGTCTCGTGCGCGGCGGACAGTGACTTTGGCCGCACAGCGGCCTTTGGGCCTACTTGTGTCCGTCGCTCTAACCTCGGGCCGGGAGGCGTCAGGGACGAGGGCTTGGGCCGCCCCTGGCCTAGCCGAAGAGGTCGTCGCGAGTCACACCCTCATGGCGGGACAGCCGCATTTTAGGAGCCAATACCCCGATGGACACCGCGCCCTCAGCGTGCCTGATCCGGTGCCAGTGAAGATCGGTGGCCTGGGGGATCGTGCGTCTGAAGAAACAGCCGCTTATTTATCCGGACGGCAAGGTTTTTGACTGCCAGAAAGCGCGACGGGTTGCTAGAATCCGCCGTGTCGAGGACCAACGACCACGAGACCTGACCCTATGGACCTGAATCCCGAGACCCTCTGCCCGAGTTGCTTCGGCGGGGCGGATCATCCGCTCCCCTGTCCGTGCTGCGATTACGACCCGGCCAGCCCGAGGGCGCCGCTGCTGCTGCCCCTCGGTACGCGGCTGCTGGGGCACTATCGCATCGGACGGGTACTCGGCAAACCGGGCGGCTTCGGCATCACCTACCTCGGTTGGGATACGGGCCTGCTCCGGCGTGTCGCCATCAAGGAATACCTGCCGCGGGAGTTGGCCGGGCGCGCCCCCGACCGCACCACCCTGGTCCCCCACAGCGGCGAGGACGGCGACCAGTTTCGCTACGGGCTGGCGCAGTTTCTCACCGAGGCGCGCACCCTGGCCCAGCTCGACCACCCCAACATCGTGCGGGTGCACCAAGTCTACGAGGCCAACGGCACCGCCTACCTGGTGATGGACTACTACGAGGGGCTGTCCCTCGCGGAGTATCTGGACCAGCAAGGCGGGCGCATCGCCGAGGAGCAGGCCAAGCAACTCCTGCTGCCGATCCTGGACGGCCTGCGCGCCGTACATGCCGAGGGCTACCTGCACCGCGACATCAAGCCGCAGAACATCTACCTGGCCCGCCTGAAATCGGGGGGCATACGCCCGATCCTGCTCGACTTCGGCACCGCCCGTCAGGCGATGGGTGAGCGCAGCCGCTCGCTCTCGGTGGTGCTGACCCCCGGTTATGCCCCCTTCGAGCAATATCACCGCAAGGGCAAGCAAGGTCCCTGGACGGACATCTACGCCGCCGCCGCGGTGCTCTACCACCTGGTCACCGGCGAAACGCCCCTGGAGGCGACCGAACGCATGGCCGGCGAGGCGCTTACACCGGCCACCGCATTCGGCGTATCGCCTCACCTGAGCGAGGTCCTGAGCGTGGCCCTGGCCCTGGGTCCGGAGCAACGCCCCCAACAGGTTCAGGCCTTTCAGGCGCTCTTGTCGGGCCAGGGCCAGCCACCCACCCCGCTGCCCCGGGCACCTGACCCGGGACCGCCGCGACCGCCCCGGGAGGCGGCCCCGGTCAATCGCCCCCGGGAGGGAATCCCCCAGGAGCCGATCGCGCCGCCCAGGGGGACTGACGTGCAAGACCGGCTCAAGGACGGGGGGGAGGGACCCGCGCTGGTCATCCTGACGCCAGGTCTGTTTTATATGGGTTCCTTGGCCGATGATCCGTTAGCGGGAGAGGACGAAATGCCGCAACATCCGGTACGGATTGCACAGCCGTTCGCCATCGGCCGCTTTCCCGTCACCTTCGACGACTACGACCGGTTCCGGCGAACATCTGACAATGGGTGGGGACGAGGACGCCGCCCCGTCATCCATGTTTCATGGCATGACGCCGTCGCTTACTGTGCCTGGCTGACCCAGCAGACCGGCCACCCCTACCGCCTGCCGACCGAAGCCGAATGGGAATATGCCTGCCGCGCGGGTACCAGGACCCATTGGTCATGTGGCGATACCGACGAGCGATTGGGTGACTACGCCTGGTCCCGCGGAAACTCCGGGAGCGGTTTCCTCAGCAGGGGCAGGAGGACACAACCGGTCGGCCAGAAGTCCCCCAACCCCTGGGGCCTCTATGACCTGCACGGCAATGTCTGGGAATGGGTGCAGGATTGCTGGCACGATGACTATCAAGGCGCTCCTACTGACGGTTCGGCCTGGAGCACCTCCTGCTCGGAAAGGGGAGCGCGGGTGATGCGCGGCGGCTCCTGGGTCGACGACCCGAGGTACCTGCGCTCCGCCTACCGCGGCAGGACCGATCCCGGCATCCGGCTAGACTTCACCGGTTTCCGCGTGGCCAGGACGCTGACCCCTTGATCCTTTTCCCCTTCAAGTTCGCTCCCAATCCCCGCCATCCGTTTCAAGGTGCCTGACCCATGACGGCGTTACGCTTTGACACCGCCCGCCTGACCCATCCTGGCGGGCGGGCGTACAACGAGGACGCGGCCGACTTCCGCGACGGCTGCTGGGTGGTCGCGGACGGGCTGGGCGGACACAGCGGCGGGGAGGTGGCCTCGCGGGTGGCGGTGGAGGCCCTGCTCGCGACCTGGGACCCGACGGCGCCCCTGACCGCGGCGGCCCTGACTAACGGCTTGGCGGCCGCGGTCGCGGCCATCCATGACCGCCAGGCAGCGGAACCCCGCCTGAGCGGCATGCGCACCACCCTGGTGGTCCTGGCCACGGACGGCGAGCGGGCGCTGTGGGCGCATATCGGCGACAGTCGCCTCTATCTCCTGCGGGGTGGGCGGGTGTGGGTGCAGACCGAGGACCACAGCGTGCCCCAGGCACTGGTCAGGGCCAAGGAACTGGCCCCGGCGGAGGTCCGTCATCACCCCGACCGCAACCGTCTGCTGCGGGTGGTGGGCGACGACAAGCCCCTGCGTCCCGAACTGCCCGCCGCGCCGGTGGCCCTCCAGGCCGGCGATGCCTTTCTGCTCTGTTCCGACGGTTTCTGGGAAGGGGTGACCGAGGGCGAAATGGAAGTGGCCCTGGCCAAGGCGCGGGATGCCGCCGACTGGCTGGCGCGCATGACCTTGGGCCTGCGGCGCAAGGACCAGCCGGGTCAGGACAACTACACCGCCCTGGCGATCCTGGTCGCCGGCGCCTGAACCCGCCATGAGATCACGCAACCGCGAGATCGCCACCCTCAGCCTGTCGATGCTGGATGTCATCGCCGGGGCCATGGCGGCCTTTCTCATCCTCATGGTCGTCCTGCTGCCTTACTACGAGCAGTCCGCCGTGGACCAGGCGACGCTCGTCGCCGAACTCCGCCAGGCGGTGACCGCGGCCCAAGCGGCGCAAGCCCGCGCGGAAGCGGCGGCGCAACAAGCCCAACGTCAGGCGGAGGAGGCGATCCAACAGGCTCAGCGCCAAGCGGAGGAGGCCCGCGCCCAAGCCGCGACGGCCCAGGCCGAGGCCCAACGCCAGCAGTCGCGGGCGGAGGCCCTGGCCCGTCAGCTCGCCCGGACCTTCCTGGTGCTCTATGTGCGCTGGGATACCCATGACGACGTCGACCTGCACCTCACGGACCCCAGCGGCGCCGAGTTCTTCTGGAACCGCCACAAGACCATCCCCGGTCGCCCGGGGGAATTGAGCGAGGACAACGTCATCGGCCCCGGCAACGAGGTCTGGGAGATCCGCGATGCCCCGGCCGGCGATTACCGCGTCGACGTCCGGCTCTACACCGTCCGCGATCAACGCAAGCCGGTTCTTGTCAAGGGTCGTGTCTTCCATCGCGATGGCAGCGAACTATTCACGGAGGCCCAGTTGAGCACCCAAGGGCAACGCGTGCGCATCGCCACCATTCGGGTGGACGACAGCGGCGGGGTCCGGTTGGTGCCCTGAGCCGATGCCGTGGCACCCGGCCTGGACTTCACCCCGCGCGCCGCTGGACCCGCCGGCTATCCCGCCGGGTGCTCCCGGTTCGCCGCTGAGCAACCTGGCAACCGACGCAATGACCCACCCATCACCGCGGCCACCCGCGCCCGGAGCATTTAGAGAGGCTTGATCACCATGAGCATGGTTTCCTGCGGCAATGGCCACTTCTACAACGACCAGGAGCACTCCAGTTGCCCCTTCTGCGGCGTGGGGCTGGAAATCACCCCGACCCGCCCCGTGGCGGGGAGCGGCGGTGGGACAACTCCCCCACGTCCCGCCAGTGATGCCGGGCGCACCCGAGCCGCCGGTGCCACCCCGCCGGCGGGACTGGGGCGTGATCCGGGGGAGACCCGGCATGTCTGGGCCGCCCGCATGGGGGGCGTCGATCCCGTGGTGGGCTGGCTGGTCTGCGTCGAGGGACCGGACCGCGGCCGGGATTATCGCCTGCACAGTGAGCGCAACTTCATCGGTCGCGCCCCCACCATGGACATCGCCATCACCGGCGACGACAGCATCAGTCGCGACAATCACGCCGTCATCAGCTACAACCCGAAGAGGCACAGTTACCGCCTGGCCCCCGGGGACAGTCGCGGCCTGGTGTATCTGAATGACGAAGAGGTCTTGGGCGCCCTGGAGATCAAGCCCTACGACCGCATCGAGTTGGGGAAGACGGTCCTGCTCTTCATCCCCTTCTGTGGAGAACGTTTCACCTGGGAGGTCCAGCCGCCCGCGTAGGATTGGGTGAAAACAAAAATAACCTCAAGCGCTTGCCCTGGAGGGGCCGATATGAAACGTGATGCCTCCTTGTCCCCGGTCCGATCCCTGTGGGTGGGCCTGCTCGCGATCCTGTTCACCACCCTGCTGGCGGCGGCCGAGCCCGCCAGCCTGCGGATCACCCAGGTCCTGACGCACGGTACCGACCTCACCGCCTATGTCGCGGTGCGGGATGAGTCCGGTGGGGTGGTCAGTGGCGAATCCCTGCGGCAGGCCCAGGCCACCCTTGGCCCCCAGGTCGCTGAGATCGTGTCCGCCCAGCCCTTTGCCACCATCGGGGAAGGGGTGCTCTACCTCTTCCTGGTGGACATCTCCCGTTCGCTGGACAACACCCAGTTCGATCGCCTGCGCCAGGCGCTCAAGGACTGGGTGGCGGCGATGGGTGAGCAAGACCGGGCCGCCATTCTCGCGTTTGGGGAACAGGTCAACACCCTGGTCGCCCCCACCGCGGACAAGGCGGCGCTCAACACCGCGATCGCCGGGTTAGGCCCCAAGGATAACCGGACCGCCCTGCATCAGGCGTTGGCCCAGGGCCTGACCCTAGGTCAACAGACCGGGGGGGACCTGCCCTCGCGGCGGGCGATGGTGATCCTGAGCGATGGCCAGGATGACGCCCCGGGCAGCATGACTGCCGAAGAGGTCGAACAGCGGTTCGGCGAGGCGGCGGTGCCGATTTACGCCATCGGTTTCAGCAAGGGGCGCGACCGGACCGCCAGAGAGGCGGGCCTGGCCACCTTGGGTCGTTTCGCTCGTCGTTCCGGGGGGCTGTTCGTCGATGCCAGCGCTGGTGATCCGGGTGCGGCCTATGCCGAGATGCGGGAGCGTATCCGCGCCGTGGATCGCTTGCAGCTCAAGTGCGCCGACTGCATCGCCGATGGCAACCGCTACCGGTTGCAGATCGCCCTGCCGCATGCGGGCCGCACCCTGACCGATGGCGTGGATCTGCGGCTTTACCCCGCTGTATTGGCAACGGCGGCCCCGGTTGTGCCCGCCACCACACCGGCCGCGGCAGCACCCCCCGCCCAGTCGCCCGCGGCGGAGGGCAGTCCAGCGCCTGCCGCGGACGCCAACCCATCGGCGCCGGCGGACGCGGCCCCCTCGTCCGCGGGGGAGGCCAGCCCACCGCCTTCAGCGGAGGCCACCCCATCGCCCGCGGTGGATGCTGCCCAGCCACCCGTGGCGAATGCCACCCCATCGTCCCCGGCCGAAGCCTCTCCACC
>CALMDH010000225.1:0-8759 GCA_937862735.1 uncultured Gammaproteobacteria bacterium | reverse complement strand
AGGCCCTGGGCCTCGTACCAGGGCTGCATCTGCGCCACCAGCTTGGTGTCCGAGCCCTGGGTCTTGACGATGGCGATGATCTCCGCGGTCTCACCGTGGGAGTTGGTGCAGACCAGGCGATGAGGCAGGTGGGGGCGCTCGGGGTGGCGGCCGTTGTCCGGCTGCTCGACCGTGTGCTCCTGGACCAGGACCCATTGATAGCCGCAGTCACGCAGGGTCTTGACGAACTCGTAGGCGACGTCCGGGTGGTTGGGCAGGGCCATCTCGCTGGGGGAGAAGCCGCGTACCCGCTCCAGGGCCTCCCAGCCAAAGATGGCGGCGAAGTGATGCTGCCAGGCGCGCACGTGCAGCCGGTAATCCTGTACTGGGGTGGAGGGGGCGACGGCATGGCCCCAGGGCATGCCCAGCCATTCCACCGCCCCGTTGAAGTCCGGGTTGCAGGTGATGCCCTTGAGGGCGTCGAGGACGTCGTCCCGGCCCATCTGGCGCAGGCCATGAAAGAGGGTGCCGGAGTATTCCAGCATCACCCGCGGTGACTTGCCTTCGGCGATGAGTTGGGGGATGAACTCGCCCATGCGCTTGTAGCACCAGGCGAAGACCGGGGCGTTGTGGTTGTCGCCAATGCCCTGGTTTTCCATCATGTGCTGGAGGTTGCCGATGATGGTGGCGGTGCGCAGGTCATGGCCCCCCGCCGGGATCAGGGGCTGGTGCATGTGCAGGGCGATGGCGCAGGCGGCGCGGGTATGGCCAAAATCGACCCCGCCCCGGTCGCGAAACAGGGTCTTGGCGGCACCGGCGGCCATGACCTGGACGACCTCGGCATCATGGCCAGAGACATTGGGGACACCTTCGAGATATTCGGGAAGCGGTTGCACGGCTAAGAATCTTCCGAGTGGGTTGGGAATGGACGGACGGCTCCGTGAGGCAAACCGGATCGGGCTGAGGAGGCGACGAATCCGGGGGTTGCTAGGGGTACGCGGGCTTGCTAGCCGGGATCTCTGTGTTCCGTACCTGGTCCGGCGCAGCGAGGGGCGGTCCCTCGCTCTCAGCTTGAGTTTGGCCCCCTTGATCGGAGGGCGGCATGGCGGGTTGGGTATCGGACTGAATCGGAACCCGTGATGGCTCTGGGGCCGAAGCGGATGTTGTCACGGTTTCTGGGCTGGCCGTCGTCTCCGGCAGGCGTGCCTTGACCCGCTCCAGTGCCTGGCGCGACACCTCCAGATCCGCCTCCGCCCGGCCAACCCAGGCCTCGCCCCAGTAGAAATTGCAGCTCGTCTCGGCGCGCAACAGGCGCCAGGTGGCCTCCTCCAGATCGCGCGCCAGGGCCTGGTCCTGTGCCAGGGCCAGGGCCAGGGCCAGGGCCTGACCCTGACCCTGACCCTGACCTAGGCCCAGCGCCTTGAGTCGTTCCCGGACCTCGTCCAGGGCGCGGTTCTGGATGCGCAGGGCGTTGAGGCTGGCCTTCTGGCTGGCGGAACCGGTCCACTGGACGAAGCCCCGCCCGTCATGCCAGCCGGTGTTCCAGGCGCCGGTGTCGACCCAGACCTCGCCCATGGGGCCGTAGGCGTTGAGATAGGCGGAGATGAAGGTCGGCTTGACCGGGGACTGGCCGGCGCGCACCCGTTCCAGCAGCGGCAGGTAGAAGGCGGTCCAGAAGTTGGCCCCAGGGGTGGTGTTGCGGAACCAGCCGCCGTTTTCGCCGTCGGTGCAGGTGGTCACCAGAGGCGGGCAGTCGCACCATTTGGTGCGCTCCGCCACCTCCCGGAGGAACCAGTCCAGTTCCATGCCCGATTCCTGGGCGTTTGACAGGTCCCGATCGCGGACGATCACCAGGATCTCGGCCCCCTGATGGCGGGCGACATGGGGCCGGTAGCGCAGCTCGTGCCACTTCATGGGCGTGATGGGTTCGACGTGTTCGCTGTCCACCAGGACATAGCGATAGCCCATGGCGCGCAGCAGGGGGATGAGCTCCATGGAGAAGCCCATCTCCGGCGGCCAGAACCCCTGGAAGTCGGGACGCCAGAAGAGATGGCGGGCGATGTCCAGCCAGCGCTGCAGGTGCAGGGGGCGGTCGGACTCGGGAATCAGCGGTAGCACCGGATGGTAGTAGCCGGTGCCGAGGATCTCGAAGATATCCTGGTTTTGCAATTGCCAGAGCAGGGAGCCGCAGTCGACGATTCCGTAGACCCGTTCCTGAAAGGCGGGGTCGGAGAGGGTCTCCAGCAGGGTGCCCGACAGGGATAGATGGACCCGCGCCAGATCCTCGTGGCCCCACAGGCTGCGGGGCATGCGGTCCAGGGCGTAGAGGATCTCCTTGGCCTCCCAGTTGTCCTCATCCAGCATGGTCTGGAGATTGCCGGGTGGTTGATGGAGATTGAGGACCAGGGCGTGATGGGCGATCATCCGTCATGACTCCGCGAAGGGGGCAAGCGGCCCGGAAGGGTCCTATTTTACCCCCGCGGCCGGACTTTGCCGATTGGCGTGGCGCGGCCCCGGGAGGGCAATGAGGAGGCTGGTGGCATGCCTGAGATCCTGATCGACCCTGAATCCCGCGCGCTCGGCGAGCGCTATGCCTTGGTGAGGTCCCGGCGTCGGGATCGGCCGCGTTTTCACACCGGTTGCGTCACCCCGGTGGCCGACGCGGCAAGCGCCCTGGACGGGGCGGATCCGGCCCGCCACCTCCACCCGGCCCTGGTGTATGGCCCCTCCCGCTCCTCGGAAGGGCAGCAGGTCTGGTATCTGGTGCGGTGGCTGGACACCTGAGTAACCCTAGGCGGGCGGGGGCTGCCAGTACTGGGCCTGGGCCCAGGTCTCAGGCCCCGCCTTCGCAGGGCCTGAGGATCGGGGTGGATGACCCGGCGTCAGTACTTGTCGAGGGGGCGGAAGCTGGGTGGGGGCAGGGCGGTGCCGGCCCCGATACCACTGCTGGACGGGTTGCTTGGACCGGCCCCCCGCTCGCTGGGCGGCAGGGGGGGATAGGCCGGGGGTGGGGGTGCCTGCCGGGCCTCCAGTTCATCGATGCGGCGTTTGAGCGCCTCGATCTCCTGGCTCTTGGCATCCTTGGCCGGGGGCGCGGCGGGGGCGGGGGTCGCCACCGCGGGCGGTGCCGTCACCGGGGCGCTGGCGGCGGGTGCGACCGGCTGGGCGGGTGCCGCTCCATAAGGGGCTCGGTAGGGGCCATAGCCGGGCGCGCCGTAGGACCCACCGTAAGGAGCGCCATAAGGGGCCCCGTAAGGGGGATAACCGTAAGCCCCGGGCGGTGGACCGTAGGGTCCATAGTCGCGGTCGTAGTAATAGTCCTCGTCATCATACTTATTGCCGCCCATCCACTTGCCGGGGTTCATCATGTCCCCGAAGTTGAAGGCCTGAGCGACGGGCTGAAAGAGCAGTGCGGCGCCGGCGGCGGCCAGCGCGGTGGCGATCCTGGACTTGAGCAATGACACGGCTTGTCCTCCGGTGGTGCAAGGGGGTCTCCTCATGGCTCGCGCCTCGAGCCGCGAGTCCCGCCGGCCTTGGTGGCCGGTCGGGCAATTTCTTACACCCAAGTCGCCTTGCGGTCAAACCCTGAAGGGCAACCCAAGAAGACACCCCGCAAGGACGACCCAAGAAGGCAAGCCAAGGGTCGGGCGGCGTTAGCCGGTCCTTCCGGGGCCGGCCGGCGCGCCGCCTGGCGGAGGAGGCGGAGGGCTCAGAGGGGCAAGGGCCTGACCGCCGGCAGCTTCCAGATGTCCCGGTTGTACTCGCCGATCGTCCGGTCGGAGGAGAAACGGCCACTCTGGGCGGTGTTGAGGATGGCCATCCGCGTCCAACGCTCGGGGTCCCGATAGGCCGCGGCGGCGGTGGCCTGTGCCTGGATATAGGGCGGGAAGTCGGCGGCGGTCATCCAGGGGTCGTGGGGGCTGCGGATGGCCTGGATGATGGGGTCGAACAGGCCGGGCTCGAACTGGTTGAAGTGACCCGATTCGAGCAAGTTCATGACCTCCGTCAGCTCCCGGTGGCCCCGGATGATGGCATCGGGGTCATAGCGCGAGCGCCGCGCCTCCACCGCCTCGGCCGTGAGCCCGAAGAGGAAGAAGTTGTCGGCCCCGGCCTGGTCGCGAATCTCGATGTTGGCCCCGTCCAGGGTGCCGATGGTCACGGCGCCGTTCATCATGAACTTCATGTTGCCGGTACCGGAGGCCTCCTTGCCGGCGGTGGAGATTTGCTCCGACAGATCGGTGCCGGGGGCGATGACCTCCATCACCGAGACCCGGTAGTCGGGGATGAAGGCCAGGCGCAGCAGGCCCTCGGTGGCCTTATCGCCATTCACTACCCGGGCGACGTTGTTGATAAGCTTGATGATCAGCTTGGCCATGGCGTAACCGGGCGCCGCCTTGCCGCCGATGAGGACGCAGCGCGGCGTCCAGTCGGCGGTGTCGCCATGCTTGACGCGGTTGTAGAGATGGATGACGTGCAGCAGGTTCAGGAGCTGACGCTTGTATTCGTGAATGCGCTTGACCTGGACATCAAAGAGGGCGGCGGGGTCGAATTCGACCTGGCAGTCCCGGGCCACCAGTTGGGCCAGCGCCTCCTTGTTGGCGTGCTTGATGGCGCGGAAGCGCTCCCGAAAGGCCGGGTCATCCGCCAGCGGGGCGATCCGCGCCAGTTGGCCCAGGTCGCGCACCCAGTCCGGGCCGATGGTCTCGTTGAGCAGGTCGCGCAGTCCGGGGTTGCACATCGCCAGCCAGCGGCGGGGCGTGACCCCATTGGTCTTGTTGTTGAACTTGTGGGGCCAGAGTTCGTGGAAGTCGCGAAACAGGCCCTCGCTGAGCAGCCGGGAGTGGAGCTCGGCGACCCCGTTGACGGAAAAGCTGCCGACGATGGCCAGGAAGGCCATGCGGATCTGGGGCTCATGACCCTCCTCGATCAGGGACATGCGCGCCTGGCGCGCCATGTCGCCGGGCCAGCGCGAGGCGACCTCGCTGAGGAAGCGGGCGTTGATCTCGTAGATGATCTGCAAGTGGCGCGGCAGCAGGGCCTGGAACATCCGCACCGGCCAGCGCTCCAGGGCCTCCGGCAGCAGGGTGTGGTTGGTGTAGGCCATGGTGGCGGAGGTGATGGCCCAGGCCTCGTTCCACTCCAGCCGGTGCTCGTCCATCAGCAGGCGCATCAGCTCCGCCACCGAGATGGCGGGATGGGTGTCGTTGAGCTGGAAGCAGTTCTTCTCCGCGAAGCGGCTGAAGTCCCGCCCATGCAGGCGACACCACTCACGCAGCACATCCTTGAGGCTGGCGCTGGCGAGCAGGTACTGCTGGCGCAGCCGCAACTCCTTGCCGTTCTCGCTGGCGTCGTTGGGGTAGAGCACCATGGTGATGTGCTCGGCCGCGTTCTTGGCGGCGACGGATTCCGGATAGCTGCCGGCGTTGAATTCACCCAGGTTGAATTCGTCGGTGGCCGCGGCCTTCCACAGCCGCAGGGTGTTGATGGTGTCGTTCTGGTAGCCTGGCACCGGGGTGTCGAAGGGCACCGCCAGGACGTCGTGGGTGTCGACCCAATAGGCCATGAGACGGCCGCTGTCGTCCTGGTGAAAATCCACCCGGCCGCCAAACTGGATGCGCTGGGTGTATTCCGGACGTTCCAGCTCCCAGGGGTTGCCATCCCGCAGCCAGTGATCCGGTTCCTCGACCTGAAAGCCGTTGTCGAGGTTCTGGCGGAACATGCCGTATTCGTAGCGCAGGCCGTAACCCTTCACCGGCAGTTGCAGGGTGGCGCAGGAATCGAGGAAGCAGGCCGCCAGCCGCCCCAGGCCGCCATTGCCCAGACCAGCGTCGGGCTCGCTGGCGGCGAGTTCCTCCAGGTGGAGACCCAGTTGATGCAGCCCGGAAGCGGCCGAATCGGTCACGCCCAGGTTGAACATGGCGTTGCACAGGGCCCGCCCCATCAGGAATTCCAGGGACAGATAGTGGGTGCGCTTGCAGTCCGCCTCGTCCTGGGCCTGACGGGTGCGTTTCCAGCGCTCCATGAGGCGGTCACGCATGACCAGGGACAGGGCACGGTAGGGATAGTAGGTGGAGCGGCAGTCCCGGTCCCGGCCTAGGGTGCTGGCGTAGTAGCGCTTGAAGTCCAATGCCAGGCCCTCGGCGGAGAGGGCCAGGGGTGGCAGGTCGAAGAGGTTCTCGTTGGGTCGGCTATGGGTCATGTCAAGGTAGGGTGACATGGCAGGAGCTCCGCGGCTGGGGTGAAAGGGATGATTCGGGCCAGAGCGAGGCGGGTGCCTGACCACCGTGAAGGGCGGTGGCGGGGCGCCCCCGCGGGACCGGGGCGGGGCCCTGGTGATAACGGGCTGGCAAGGGCGATATGGGTTCGAAGGCAAGCATCAGGCCAAAGGGCGGGGTCGTGGTCCGCCCTCAGGCCAGGTCCGGCGCCTCCCGGGGGCCGGGGCCGTCGGACTGCGCGGCGGCCCCTTCGAGGCGAATGCGCAGCGCCAGGTCGTTGCGGGAATCGGCGTTGGCCAGGGCCTCCTCCAGGCTGACGCGCCCCTGGTGGTAGAGCTGGTAGAGGGACTCGTCGAAGGTCTGCATGCCGGCGACGCCGCTTTGGCGCATGGCCTCCTTGATGCTTTCGATCTCGCCCTTGAGGATCAGGTCGGAGATATAGCGCGTCTGGCGCATCACCTCCACCGCCGGGGCGCGGCCACCGTCCTTGGCCGGGATCAGGCGCTGGGAGACCACGGCCAGCAGGTTCAGGGCCAGGTCCATGCGCACCTGCTGGCGGTGATTCTCCGGGAAGAAGCTGAGGATGCGGTCGATGGTCTGGTTGGCGTTGTTGGCGTGCAGGGTCGAGACGCACAGGTGGCCGGTCTCGGCGTAGGCCAGGGCGTGCTTCATGGTCGCCGCGTCGCGGATCTCGCCGATGAGGATGACGTCCGGGGCCTCGCGCATGGCGTTCTTCAGCGCCGCCTCGTAGGACAGGGTGTCGATGCCCACCTCGCGTTGGTTGACGATGGACTTCTGGTGCTGGTGGGTGAATTCAATGGGGTCTTCGATGGTGAGAATGTGCCCGCGGCTGTTGCGGTTGCGGTAGTCGATCATTGCCGCCAGGGTGGTGGACTTGCCCGAGCCGGTGGCGCCCACCACCAGCAGCAGGCCGCGCTTGGCGCTGATCAGCTCCGCCAGGACCGGGGGCAGGGAGAGCTCCTCGAAGGTCGGGATGCGGTCCTTGATGTAGCGGATGACCATCGCCGGCCCGCCCCGCTGGCGGAAGACGTTGACCCGAAAACGCCCCGTGCCCTTTAGTTCCACCCCCAGGTTGCACTCCCAGGTCTGGGCCAGCTCCCGCTGCTGACCCTCGTCCATCACTGAATGGGCCAGGGCCAGGATCTCCTCACCGCTCAGGGCCCGGTCGCCGAACGGCAGCAAGCTCCCATCCACCTTGAGATGCGGCCGCGCCCCCTCGCTGAAAAAGAGATCCGAGCCATGTTTGGCGGCCATGACTTTGAGAAAAGGGTCCAGGTTCACGGTCTTTAGTGCCTCGGGGGGACGGGAGATTGGACTGTGCAGGGAAGCCGGGGTTGGCGTCAAGCCCGAAGGTCACGGCAAGGGGAGGGGTCATCGCCAGTCCGGCCCCATGGTTCAGGCGGGCTTGGCATCCCCTTCCGATATTAGTTCCCTAAATCAGGATGATGATGAACGACAATGTCTGTCGGATGGCGTGATTCCTGAGCGCGGGTTCCCTAACGTCCGTTCTCCGTCGGAAGCGATCGGGTCTTACCTGGCCTCACGTGGGAACAAGGGGCTCCCGCAGCGGTTGCAGAAGGCGGCGTTGGCCTCGTGGCGGGACTTGCCGCAGTGGGGGCAGTCGTGTTGGAGTTGGCCCTCCTGGCGCAGGGCCTGGGTCAGCTCGGCGGTGAAGATGCCGGTGGGGACGGCGATGATGGAATAGCCGGTGATCATGACCAGGGTGGCGACCATCTGCCCAAGGGGCGTCTTGGGCGTGATGTCGCCGAAACCCACCGTGGTCAGGGTCACCACCGCCCAGTAGATACTGGTCGGGATACTGGTGAAGCCGTTGGCCGGGCCCTCGATGACATACATCAGGGTACCGAAGACCGTCACCAGGGAGGAGACGGCGACCAGGAAGACGATGATCTTGCGCCGGCTGGCGCGCAAGGCGGTGAGCAGGAAGTTGGCCTGGGCCAGATATTGGCGCAGCTTAAGCACGCGGAAGATGCGGATCATACGGATGACCCGCACGATCAGCAGATATTGGGCGTCATCAAAGGCCAGGGCGAGGAAGGCCGGCAGCACCGCCAGGAGGTCGATCAGGCCAAAGAAGCTGAAGGCGTAGCGCAGGGGTTTGGGCGAGGAATAGAGGCGCAAGGCGTATTCCAGGGCGAAGAGGGCGGTGAAGCCCCATTCCAGGGCATGGAAGAGATCGCGGTAGGCCAGGTGGATGGCCTGGATGCTGTCCAGCATCACCACCACCAGGCTGGCCAGGATGGTCAGCAGCAGGGCGGTGTCGAAGCGCTGGCCCGCCTGGGTGTCGGACTCGAAGATGATGATATACAGGCGCTGGCGCCAGGTTAATGAGTTGCGCATGAGCTTGGTCCCCAATTTTTGCCTCACACAAACCGTCATAGGGTCAATCCGCGCCCCAGACGATGGCAGACCCCTGTGGCGTCTGCCAGCTAACCGTCATGAGGGGGCACCCCACACCCCAGAAGATGACAAGCTCTGCTGATGTGTTTCACGCTAATGTGCGCTATCGACGGATGCATTGCG
>CALMDH010000224.1:0-18375 GCA_937862735.1 uncultured Gammaproteobacteria bacterium | reverse complement strand
ATGGGCGAAGCGTTGATTGAGATGGGCGGCGATTCTGGACAGGCAAGGCATGGTCGTTCCGGGAGGTCGGGTGACGGCAGGGACCAGGGTGGCGGCGGGATGCGACAGGATGGGACGGAGGGCGTGAAGCCCCTGGTTGCTTCAGGGCACGCAGGGCAAGGCCAGCGGCGTGACCAGCTCCCAGGTATTGGGCTCCGGATCAGTGGCCAGCTGCCAGCGTTGCCAGAACGGGTCCTCGGCCTGGCAGCCGAGATCCTCGTCCTCCCGGCACATGGACAGCGCGCCGTGGCGGGAATTCCGCGACCAGGCCAGGTGGTGGCTGCTGAGGACCAGCGCGCGTTCGTGGTTCATGGTCCCTCCAGGTCATCGGATCCCCACGGCGCGGCGGGTAGGGCAGGGCAGGCGTCCACCGGCTGACGGGTAATGAGGGGCGCTCCGTCGCGCCAGCACCGGTCGCGACGCCACGCTAACCTGCGGGCTGGCTAGCCCACCGGGTGCGCTTCGGCTATGCTGCGGTCAGCTTGAATCATCCACCGGCCAACCCCCTGGCGAACGGAGCACGCAGATGGCACCGATGACGGACTCCGGGCACGACTGGCCCACTGGCTTCATGTTGATCCAGGGCAACCGCCTGGAGGCCCTGCGCAGCCTGCTCACCACCTGGCTGCGCCGCCACCCGCTGCTACCGCTGGAAAACGAGGTCATCCTGGTGCAGAGCAACGGCATCGGTCAATGGCTGAAGCTCGCGCTGGCCGCGTTGCCGGATGACGATCTGGCGGGGGCAACGCCACCCGCTGCGGCGGGTGGCGGCTGCGGCATCGCCGCGGCGGTGGACCTGATGCTGCCCGGGCGCTTTCTGTGGCAGGCCTACCGCGCCCTGCTCGGCGACCTCCCCGATACCTCCGCCTATGACAAGGCCCCCCTGGGTTGGCGCCTCTACCGGCTGCTCGGCGATCTGGACGCCCTTGCGGCCACCCCGCGGGAGCAGGCCTGGCTTGCCCCGCTGCGCGGCTTCCTGGCGGCTGACGGCGATGCGCGCCGCCGCCAGCAGCTGGCGGAACGCCTGGCCGATCTTTACGACCAGTACCAGGTCTACCGCGCCGATTGGCTTGCCGCCTGGCAAGCGGGTGAAGACCTGCTGATCCGGCCCGACGGGACGCGTCTGGCGCTGCCGGAAGGCCAGCGCTGGCAACCGCTGCTCTGGCGCCACATCCAGCAGGACCTGGCCGCCGCGGTGCCGCGCGCGGGCGCGACCGCTGACCCCGACCACCGTGGCCGTGAGCTCAGCCGTGCCGACATCCATACCCGTTTCCTGGCCCGGGCCCGGGCCCTGACCCCGGGGTCACGCCCCGCGGGCGTGCCGCGGCGGGTGGTGGTCTTCGGCATTTCCTCCCTGCCCCGCCAGACCATCGAGGCCCTTGAGGCCCTCGCCCCGGTCTGCCAGGTCATGCTCCTGGTGCACAACCCGAGCCAGCACTACTGGGGCGATATCGTGGCCGGCCGCGAACTGTTTCGCCAGGCCTACCGGCGCACGCCGGGGCGAAAAGTCCCGGCGGACCTCGACGAGAACGCGCTGCACCTGCACGGCCACCCGCTGCTGGCCGCCTGGGGCAAGCAGGGCCGCGACTACATCCGCCTGCTGGACGAGCACGACGACCGCAGCCAGTATGAAGCGCACTTCGCGGCCCAGCGTCTCCAGATCGACCTCTTTGAATCCCCCGGCGACGCCACCCTGCTGCAACAGCTCCAGGACGACATCCTCGCGCTGCGCCCGCTGCCCGAACGGCGCGCCCTGGGGACCACGATCGACCCCTGCCGTGACCGCAGCCTGGAATTTATCATCGCCCACGGCCCCCAGCGCGAGGTGGAGATCCTGCATGACCAGCTCCTCGCCGCCTTCGCCGCGGCCGAGCGCGCCGGTACGCCGCTGCCACCGCGCGACATTCTGGTCATGGTGCCGGACATTGCCGTCTACGCCCCGCACATCGCGGCGGTGTTCGGCCGGCTGCCCGGGGACGACCCGCGCCGCATCCCCTATCACATCACCGATCAGGGCGAGCGCCAGCGCAACCCGCTGGTGGTCGGTCTGGAGATCCTCCTCAATCTGCCACAGGCCCGCCTGTCCGTCAGCGAGCTGCTGGACCTGCTCGACATCCCGGCGGTGCGCGCGCGTTTCGGCCTGGCGGAGGAGGCGCTGCCGCGGCTGCGCGACTGGGTCGACGGCGCCAATATCCGCTGGGGTCTCGACGCCGGGCAGCGCGCCGGCCTCGGCCTGCCCGCGGGCCTGGAGCAGAACAGCTGGCGGTTTGGCCTGCAGCGCATGCTGCTCGGCTTCGCCAGCGATGACAGCGGCCCCTGGCAGGGGGTGGAGCCCTATGCGGAGGTCGGCGGCCTGGAGGCGGCCCTGGTCGGCCGGCTCGACGCCCTGCTGGAGACGCTCGGCCACTACTGGGCCGCGCTCCGGGCGCCGCGCCCGGCCGCGGACTGGGTCGCGCTCATCGCCGGCCTGCTCGACGATTGTTTCAGCGCGGCGAACGATGCCGACGAGCTGACCCTGGCGCGACTGCGCGAGGCCCTGGAACAGTGGCAGGCGGACGCGGCCCGCGGCGGGCTCGACGCCGAGCCGCTGCCGCTGGAGGTGGTGCGCGGCACCCTGCTCGCCGGGCTCGATGAGCCCACCCTGACCCAGCGCTTCCTCGCCGGCGCGGTCAACTTCGCCACCCTGATGCCGATGCGGGCGATCCCCTTCCGCCAGATCTGGCTCTTGGGCATGAACGACGGCGACTACCCGCGCCGCCGGCGCCCGGCCGACTTCGACCTGATGGCCAACGACTACCGTCCGGGTGACCGCTCCCGACGGGAGGACGACCGCTATCTGTTCCTCGAAGCGCTGCTGTCGGCTCGCGAGAAACTGGTCATCAGCTGGGTCGGGCGCAGCATCCGCGACAACGCCGAGCGCCCGCCCTCGGTGCTGGTCGGACAACTGCGCGATCACCTCGCCGCCGGCTGGCGGCAGGAGGCGGCCGACCCTGACGGTCAGGCCCTGGTCGCGGCCCTGACCACCCTGCATCCGCTGCAGCCCTTCAGCCGGCGTTACTTCGAACCCGACCGCCCCCCCCGGTTGTTCACCTACGCCCACGAATGGCGGGTGTCGCACGGTGCGGCGGCCCCGGACGGGGCGGCGTCCACGGGCACGACGGGCGACACCACTCCGATGGCGGCGCGGGAGCCGCCGCCGCGCCTGACCCCACCGACCTTTGACGGCCCCCTCCACCTCGAAGCCCTCGGGCGCTTTCTGCGCCAGCCGGTACGCACCTTTTATACCCAGCGCCTGCGGGTCGAGCTGACGCAGGAGGCGGAACAGCGCGCGGACGCCGAACCCTTCGACATCGACCCCCTCGGGGGCTGGGCCTTGCGCGAGCAGGTCATCGCCGCCGTTGAGCGTCACCTCGTGGCGGCGCCCGCCGCGGATTCGACCACCTGCCTCGAAACGGCCATCGCCCGGCTGGCCCGGGCCGGCCAACTGCCCCTGCGCCCCTTCGACCAGGCCTGGACCGAACAGCTCGCCGCCGAGCTGGCCGCCCCGCTCGCCCGCTACCGCGCCCTGCAGGCGGAGCATCCCCACCTCCTGCCGAGCCAGGGGGTGCGTCTGGCGCGTGCCGGCTGGGTTCTGGAGGACAGCCTGAGCGATCTGCGCGCGGGTGCCGATGGTCAGCGGTTGCGCCTGACCCTGCAGGCCAGCGCGCTGCTCAAGGAGCAACGGCTCAAGTGGTACCACCTGGTGCGGCCCTGGCCGGCGCACCTCGCTGCCCAGCTCGCGGCGCCGACCACCACCTGGCTGCTCGGCCCCGGCGGCGCGGTCATCCTCGCCCCGCTGGCGCGTGAGCCGGCCGAAGCCCTCCTCGTCACGCTCGTGCAGGGTTATGTCCAGGGCCTGACCGAGCTGCTGCCGCTGGCCTGCAAGACCGTCTTCGCCGTCCTGGACGGTGATGACGGCGACCCCCAAGGCACCTACGAGGGCGGCTTCCGCCGCCCCGCCGAGCGCGACGACCATGCCGGCTATCAGCGCTTCTGGCCAGACTACGCGGCCCTGCGCGCCGATGCGCGTTTTCAGCCGCTGATCGATCAGCTCTACGCTCCGCTGTACCAGCATGCACCGCGAGGGGAGGCGTTCTGACATGGCCACCGGCACGCAACAGTCCAGCGCGCCCACCCTGGACCCGCTCAACTTCCCGTTGCAGGGCAGTCGCCTCATCGAGGCCAGCGCCGGGACCGGCAAGACCTTCACCCTGGCGCTGCTTTACACCCGCCTGGTGCTCGGCCACGGCGATCGTGGCACGGTCCGGGAACAGGACCGGGCCCTGATGCCGCCCAACATCCTGGTGGTCACCTTCACCGAGGCCGCCACCCAGGAGCTGCGCGAGCGCATCCGGGCACGCCTGGTGGAAGCCGCCGCGGTCTTCAGCCCGGCGTCCGGGGACGACGACGGGACCGGCCCGGCGGATGACCCGCTGCTCACCCTGCGCGACCAGTATCCGCCGGAGGACTGGCCGGGCTGTGCCCGGCGGCTGCGTCAGGCGGCGGAGTGGATGGACGAGGCGATGATCGCCACCATCCATGGCTGGTGTCAGCGCATGCTCCAGGAACATGCCTTCGCCACCCGTGGCGGGTTTGAGCGCGCACTGGTCACCGACCAGACCGAGCTGCTCCTCGAGATCCTGCGCGATTACTGGCGCACGCACTTCTACCCCCTCGACCCTGCCGATGCCCGGAGCATCCGCGAGGTCGTCGCCTCCCCCGAGGCGCTGCGGGACAAGCTCGACGCCTGGCTGGCGCGGCGCGAGGCCGGTCTCTGCTACCAGGGCGCGCCGCTGCGGTGTGACAGCCTCGTCGCACCCCTGGCCGCCCACCGCCACTGGCGGGCGCAGGCCGAGACCGCCGCGGCGGCGGACGCCGCCCAGGCGGCCGGGCGTGCGGCGCTGGAGCAGGCCGCGCGTCAGGCCTGGCTAGCGGACCGGGAGCCGCTGGAGGCCTATCTGCGCTCGCTCCGGCCGCATCTGAAGGGACCCCAGTACGACAGCAGGACGGCGGAGACCTTCGACACCTTGCTGGCGCAGATCGCCGCGTGGGCTGAGGGCGACCCGGCGCCGCCCAAGCTCAGGAATTTCGCGCAGGGTGGCTTCGCCTTCCTCAAGGCCGCCCCGGTGCAGAGCGAGAAGGCGCATCCCGCCTTCGCCGCCCTGGCCGCCTGGCAGGCGGCACAGCCCGACCCGGCCGCCACCCCGGAGGCGCCCGAGCCCCCCCTGGAGGCCTGCCTGCTCGCCCATACCGCCGCCTGGGTCGCGGGCGAACTGCCGCGCCGGCTGAACCAGCGCGCCGAGATGGGCTTCGACGAACTGCTGCGCGACCTCGACGCCGCGCTCTCGCCGCCTGAGTCGACACCCGCGTCCCAGGCCCTGGCCGCCACCCTGCGTGGTCAGTTCCCGGTGGCGCTGATCGATGAGTTCCAGGATACCGACCCCATCCAGTACCGCATCTTCGACGCCATCTATCGGATCGCCGACAACGATCCCGGGACCGCCCTCATCCTGATCGGCGACCCCAAGCAGGCCATTTACGGCTTTCGTGGCGCCGACATCCATGCCTATCTGGCCGCGCGCCGCGCGACCGCCGGACGTCACGCCACGCTCACGACCAACTTCCGCTCCACCGGGGCCATGGTGGATGCCGCCAATCGCTTCTTCGGCCACGCCGAAGCCCAGCCGCGCGGCGCCTTCCGCTTCCAGACCGATCCCGCCGCCGGCAATCCCATCCCCTATGTCCAGGTCACGGCCCGGGGCCGCGACGAGCAACTCGTCATCGACGACACCCCAGCCGCGGCCATGACCTTCTGGCAGCTCGACGGCGAGCCGGACGTGGTCAACCCCGAGACCTATCGCGCGCGCATGGCCGCGGCGGCGGCCGCCGAGGTCGCGCGCTGGCTCGAGCTGGCGCGTGCCGGCAAGACCGGCTTTAAGGGTCCGGAGGGCTTCACGCCCCTGAAGCCGCAGCACATCGCCATCCTGGTGCGCACCGGCACCGAAGCCGCCGTCATGCGCGCGGCCCTGGCAGCGTTGCGGATCAACAGCGTCTACCTCTCCGACCGCGACTCCGTCTTCGCGACCGGGGAGGCGCACGATCTGCTGCACTGGCTGCGCGCCTGCGCCGCCCCCACCGACGAGGGCCTGGTGCGCACCGCGCTGGCGACCAACACCCTGGCGGTGGCGCTGGAGGCGCTCGCCCGCCTGCAGCAGGATGAACTGGCCTGGGAGGCCCAGCTCGCGCGCTTTGGCGACTACCGCCGCCTCTGGCAGCGCCAGGGGGTGCTGGCCATGCTGCGCCGGCTGATGCACGATCAGGAGCTGCCCGCCCGGCTGCTCGCGCGCGCCGACGGCGAGCGCATCCTGACCAACCTGCTGCATCTGGCGGAATGGCTGCAGCAGTCCGCCAGCGCGCTCGATGGCGAGCAGGCCCTGATCCGGCACCTGTCGGCGCATCTGGACCGGCGGGGGGATGAGTTCATCGTGCGCCTGGAGAGCGACGCCGAGCTGATCCAGGTGGTCACCATCCACAAGTCCAAGGGCCTGGAATACCCCCTGGTGCTGCTGCCCTTCATCTGCGGCTGGCGCGAGATCGACGGCCACACCCGCCAGGTGCCCTACCGGCGGTCTGAGGGCCGCTATCTGGAGGTGGCCGGCAAGAACGTCTTCGCGGATGCCTGGAAGGCGGCGGACGACGAGCGGCTGAGCGAGGACATGCGCCTGCTCTACGTCGCCATCACCCGCGCCCGGCAGGCGGTGTGGCTCGGCATCGCGCCGCTGAAGAGCGGCCGAGCCAACAAACCGCAGCTGGAGAAATCCGCCCTGGGGCACGTCCTCGCCGGCGGGGTCCGGCTGATGTCGGCGCCGGCCATCTGGGCGGCGTTGGCGCAGGTCAAAGGTGGTGAGCAGGCCATCGCCATCACCCCGGCGCCGGCGCCACGCGCCAGCGTCCTGGCGCCGCCCACCGCGAGCGCCCTGGAACCGGCGCGCGTGGCCGGGCACGCCCCCTTCGCGCCCTGGTGGATTGCGAGCTATTCGGCCCTGCGGCTGGAAACGGACGGGGCCGCCGATCCCCGGCCGGAGGGGGTGGCGGCGACACCCACCCCCGGGATGGCCGCCGACACCGCCGCCCAGGAGACCGCCCTGGAGGAAGCGGGGCTTCCGACCCCCCTGGCGTCCCTGCTGGCCACGCCACCGCCCGTGCCGCCGGCGGCGGCCACGCCCCCTGCCGGCCCTTCCCTGCATGATCTGCCGCGCGGCAGCCGCTATGGCACCTTCCTCCACGGGCTGCTGGAATGGGCCGCGGTGGCGGAAGCGCCCGCCGACGACGGCAGCCGCCGGCGTGGCTATGCCGCCGCGGCCAGCGCCGCCCGGCCGCGCCGGGACCTGCTCACCCGCCGTTGCACCCTGCGCGGGCTGCACGAGTGGATCGCGCCCCTGGATGCCTGGCTGGCGCAGTTCCTGACGCGGGAATGGCGCCTCGCCGGCCTGGTGGACGCCGCCGGTCAGGTTCCCCGGCTGCGGCTGCACGACCTGGCGCCGCACCAGGTGCAGGTGGAGCTGGAGTTCTGGCTGGAGAGCCGCGCCGTCCCGACCCTGACCCTGGACCGGCTCGTGCAGCGGCACTGCCTGCCCGGCGCGCCGCGGCCGGCCCTGCGGGCGGATGCCCTGAACGGCATGCTCAAGGGCTTCATCGACCTGGTGTTCGCGCATGGCGGGCGCTACTACGTGCTCGACTGGAAGTCCAACTGGCTCGGCCCCGACGATGGCGCCTATACCCCGGAGGCCCTGAACGCCGCCATGCTCGCGCATCGTTACGACCTGCAATACAGCCTCTATCTGCTCGCGCTGCACCGGCAGCTGGCCGCGCGCCTGCCCGGCTACGACTACGACCGGGACATCGGCGGCGCGGTCTATGTCTTCCTGCGCGGCAGCGCCGCGCCCAGCCAGGGGCTGTTCACCGCCAAGCCGCCTCGGGCCCTGATCGCCGGCCTTGACCGGCTGTTTGCCGGCCAGCCCCTGTCCGCTCACCCGGAGACCCCGTGATGTCCCGCCCGTTGTCACCCCCGGCCGCCGAGCTGCTGGACACCCTGCGCGACTGGGTCGCGGCCGAGGCCCTGCGCCCGCTTGATCGGGCCCTGACGCGCTTCATCGCCGTGCAGGGCGGCGAGACCGATGTGGCCGTGCTCCTGGCCGTTGCCCTGGCCAGCGAGCGTAACGGTCATGGTCACGTCTGTCTGGATCTGCGCGGCGTCCTCAGCCAGCCGGGCGGGCTGCTGGGCCAGCTGCGGGACGATGAGGCCCCCAGCGTCCAGGTCCGGCAGGCATTGGCCGCGCGGCTGGAGGGGCTGGAACTGGCGGACTGGCGCGCGCGCCTGGCGCGCAGCCCCGCGGTCAGCGACTGGCTCGGCGCCCGGACGGACGACGGGGTCTCCCCGCTGGTGCTGGCGGGCAGCGCCGCCCAACCGCTGTTGTACCTGCGCCGCTATTGGCACTACGAGAACCGCATCCGCGCGGGCATCCGGCAGCGGCTCCGCCAGCCCCTCAACGTCGACCTGATCCAGCTGCGCCGACAACTGGCGGGGCTCTTCGGCCCGGCGCCGCCGGACACCCCGGACCCGGACTGGCAACGCCTCGCCTGCGCCCTCGCCGCGCGCAGCGCCTTCTTCATCATCACCGGCGGTCCCGGTACCGGCAAGACCACCACCGTGGTCCGGCTGCTCGCCGTCCTGCAGGGCCTGGCGGTGGCCGGTGGGGCGCCGCCGCTGCGGATCGAGCTCGCCGCGCCCACCGGCAAGGCCGCCGCCCGGCTCAACGCGTCCATCGCCGGGCAGGTGCGGCAGCTGGTCGGCCATCAGGCCCCGGACGGCAGCATCCCGACCCAGGTCAAGACCCTGCACCGGTTACTCGGTACCCGCCCGGACAGCCGTGGCTTCCGTCACCATGCCGCCCACCCGCTCGCGGCGGATGTGGTCGTGGTGGACGAGGCCTCCATGGTCGACGTGGAGCTGATGGCGCGGCTGCTGGAGGCGCTGCGGCCGGACGCGCGGTTGATCCTGCTGGGTGACAAGGACCAGTTGAGCTCGGTGGAGGCGGGGGCGGTGCTCGGCGATCTGTGCCGGCGCGCGGTCGACGCCCACTACCGGCCGGAGGTCGTCGACTGGCTGGCGGCCGCCACCGGGCAGCGCGTCCCCCCGCCGCTGAGCGCCACGGACGGCACGGACCTGGATCAGGCGGTGGTGATGCTGCGCCAGAGCTACCGGTTCCGGGCGCAGGGCGGCATCGGCGCCCTCGCGTCCCTGGTCAATGCCCCCGACCGGGAGGATGCCTCCGGCCAGACGCGGTTGCGCGCGACCCTGGCGCTCTTTGCGGCGGAGGCGGGGCGCCAGGAGCGCGACCTGGGCGTCATCACCCTGCGGCGCCTGGCCGACCCCGCCGATCCGGGGCTCAGGGACCTGGTCGTCACGAGCTATGGGGGTGAGGACAGCTATCTGCGGTTGATGCCGCGCCAGTATCCCGGGGATCACGCGGATCAGGCCGCGCTCGACACCTGGGCGCGCGGGCTGCTGGAGGCGCAACAAGGCTTTCAGCTGCTCACGCCGTTGCGCCAGGGGCCCTGGGGGGTCGAAGGTCTCAACCCGTCCATCATCGAGCATTTGCGCGGCGCGGGGCTGCTCGCCGCGGCGGGGGGCCAGCGGCAGTGGTTCGCCGGGCGGCCGGTGCTGGTCACGCGCAATGACTACGGATTGAATCTCATGAATGGCGATATCGGGCTGACCCTGAGCGTTCCGGCGGGCACGGCCGGGGGCGGGCAGGTGCTGCGCGTCGCCTTCCCGACCGTCGACGGGGGCGTGCGCTGGGTCCTGCCCAGCCGCCTGCAGGCGGTGGAGACCGTCTTTGCCATGACGGTGCACAAGTCGCAGGGCTCGGAGTTTTGGCATACGGCGCTGCTCCTGCCGGATAAGGCCAATCCGGTCCTGACCCGCGAGCTGCTCTATACCGCCATCACCCGGGCCAAGGCGCACTTCACCCTGCTTTACAGCCGGGACGAGGTCCTCGGCGAGGCGCTGCGCCGGCGGGTCGAGCGGGTCAGCGGCTTGCAGGGGGACGGCTGGGCCGATCCGTCCGCGGTGGCGCCATGAGCGGGACCCCGCATCGCCCTGGGCGGCCGGGCCGCGCGGCAGGGGCGTGAGCGGCAAACCGGGCCCTGGACGGCGTAGCGATGCGGGAAGATGTTCCTCCCGCACCGTCCGCCGCGCCGGCGCACCCGCGACGCGGATGGGCGCGTGGCGTGTCAGACGGGCACGAGCGGTGAGTCCCGTATCCGGAAGGGGTCCGGATCAGCACGGCCACGACGTCGCCGCAGTCCGCTTCCCTCCGCGTGTCGCCGCGGGTGGCGAAGACTTGGTCGAGCGCCACCAGGATGGCGGTGATCAAGGGTTGGGTGCCGTGACGCTGGAAGCGAATTCGCGCGCCAACGGCGTGGGCGGGGGCATTGCCAGGGCGGCGGTGATCTGATCGGGGGACTGAAGCCCGGTAAACCCGTCTACTGAGAACGCGATCATGTCGTTGGCAGTGACCCTGTCGCGGTAGACGGCGCAGATGGCGGCGCTGGTTCGTCCTGACCCGGAACGGCCCTGGCGTTGAGCCAAAAGCGACAGCGATGAGGCTACAGGTATTTTCAGGGAAAAGATCTCCTGCCCACCCAACCAAGACGACGGAAGCCACATCGTTCGATCACCACGGGATTGGCGAGTACTTGGGGAGCGCCACTAGGCACCCAGGGGCTGGTGGCCACCTCTTGATCAGGCAGATTGTGCGTACTCGTCATCAGTCATGCCGATCGCGGACCGGTGTTTCATTTCGGGAAAATTTAGCCAGGTGAGTAATCCGCCCATCAGTTGTTTGGCGGCATGGCACACGGATCCGCGCTCCGCATGGGGATCAGGGATTAGAGTCACGGCCCCTTGCAAGAACTCGGTGGCACTCACCGGGCGATCCGGGCCCTGGTCTGTCCAATTGACGGAAGGATCGCGAAAGGCGGCCAGATCGCCAGATTCAAGTTCAGCAGGGGCAGCGACCCAGACGTGACGGACCACCTGGCGGCCCTGTTCAGTGTCGCGGATCATCTGGTATTTGCTCGTATCCTCCCAATGATGTTCACCAATACGGCGGGTGTATTTGGCATCGACAATGATGACTAGTCCGAGGCGTGGGGGCTTATCCTTGACGGGTGGATCGTAAATTTCGATGAGCACATCGGGCGACCAAGGGGCCTCCCCCTCGCGACCTTGGAAGACGGCATCACCATTTCGGCGGGCTAGGCCACGCGAAAAGATCCATGGCTCATAACGAAGTGCGATTACACGGCCATCCGCAGCGGTGAAGGCCAGTTGGGTTCCCCGCCGCAGATCCACGGTGAATAGATGGGCACTGATACGTCGAAAGAGGCTTTCCTGACTACTGGGTCTCAAGCCAAGGTCATCACAGGCGGCCGCGATCTGCAAATAGACCCATTGTTCGTACATGCGCCAGGTTGGTTTGCTGCGCTCGTCAAGATTGTACTCAAGAAGCAGGGTCGAGCGGCGCAGATAGTCACGCATCGCCTGCCAGAAACGGTGGTAATGATAGACAAAGCGGAACACCGGCGTCATTTCACGCGGCAGGATTGGCCGCTGATCCCGCAGAAAAGGCAGATTTTGCATGCCACGAATGGCACGTTGGATTCGATCCGCCCGCTGAATCGCACTCACCAGGCGCTCAATCTTCGGCTTGTCATATAAGTCAAACAGGCTCGGCTCATCATTGAATCGGTGACTGCGATAGGGTTTGTCCGCGGCTAGACTCTCACGTTCCGCATGGGCGCGATTAGCACACTCTGCCGCACGTTCGCTCAACAAGGAGAGAAACCAGCGCATCACTCCATGCTCCACGGAGTGCAATTCAGGCTCAATTTGCCAGCGAGGCCCCTGTATCTCATGACGGGCTGAGGCCGCGCGGGGATTAAGACCCCGCGCGGCGAACCAGGAAAGGCTATCCGGGCTCAAGCGTTCGGTACCGGTCCAAGTGGAGATCACTCGCCGGGGTTTGAGAGCCAATTCCGGTTGACGGGCGATCGCCAGCAAGATCATGCCTAGATTGTGGGTGAGACCGTCGAGAAAATTCAGTTCTAATTGGGCGGAACGAGGAGAAATACGGATATTGTGGGTGGCTGGGCCCCTGATGGTACCCACCATGGCTTTGGAGACCAAATCGAAAAGCAGACCGGATGACAGGGCGGTCAGATCTCCAACCATCGCGTCAAAAGTTTCTTCAGTGAGTTTGTCGGACGCAACGGCAACCGGGATTGAAGCACGCGGCCGCCATGCATCGGGCAAATCGCCCTCCATACGTGACTGCAGCTTAAGCTCCACTAGACCACGGGCACTCTCCAGATACTGATCTTCCTCCCAGAGAATGAGCCGACGGAGATGCGTACCAATCGCCTTGGCTGGGGCCAGGTCACCGACGACAATTCGGTATTGAGTAGCTGCTTCCCCCGGCTCTAGCTCGAAGGTTAGGCGATAGGATTCGGGTAGCCTGCGAGCAGGCTCGGCTGGTAAGGGAGTGTCGAGAGTGGCCTCGGCCAGGCAGTCATCATGGTGATACATCCGAAAGACAGGGGACACGATAGGTGCAGTCATTACGGACCTCCTTGGCGACAGCAGGTTTTCATTGCGTCACGTCAAAGGAATTGAAGTCAATTTCGCCGGCGTTTTCGTTATAGATACGGTCCAACATGTGCGTGGCGCCGGGGTAGATACCGCCCTCTTCTAACAAGATGTTGCGCAGTTCATCCAATGCGCGTCGTGCCTCGGGCCGAAAAAGCCCACGCAATTGACTCAGTACGCGTTGGCGCAGTTGGATATCAAAGGCTTCTTCGCTGCTGCACAGTCCCCTGGCGCTCGCCACAAAGCGTTTGATGGCCTGATAGCGACGAGGTGTGAGGGGGCTGCCTAAAATCCCTAAGGGTTTCTGCATCTTGTCGATAAGTGCGGCGGCCTTATTCGGCAGTGGCGCATCACGGGTCCAGGACTCAAAGCTGGCCACGGTAACGGGTGGCCCAGATGGGGGCTCAATATTAGTGGAAGCGGCGGTATGAAGATTACCAAAGGGGACGGGTTCCAACTGCAATTGGTTGGTGCGGTCTAAAAAACGTTGGCTAAGCGGTTTGGTCGTTTCGTCATAGTTGACGGTGCCAATGAACCGCAGGTTAGGGCCAAGGGGGATGCGGGCATAGGGACGGGAGGGATCATCCCCTCGAACATTAGAGGGGGAGAAGACACTCACCAACCGCTGGCTACCCGCCCGTGGTAGGGCCTGAAGAAAACCACTGAAGTAATGTTCGGGCTGGGCCAGATTCATCTCATCGAGGCAGATAATCCAGATAGCGCTATCCTTTCCCAGGCGCTCTGATTCCATTGCCGCCCAAACTAGCTTTTCAAACAGCCCGGTTGCCGCAGGTTGGAACTTTTCTTCGAGGAGATTAGCACGCCCTAACAGATCGCCAGGTTCCAACCAGGCCGGGCTCACGTCTACAGACAAGAAATGGCTCTGGTCGCCTGTCAAGGCTTGAGCATAAAGCAAGGGTAAGGAGGATTTTCCGGTGCCCGAGAGACCTCCCAGGACCGTGAGATCCCCACATTTGACGCTGAGGTGAAAAGCAGTTAAATCCTGCGGTCGGAAGCGAAAGCCAGCCTCCTCGACATGATGGCTGAAACGCTTAAAAAAAGTGACTTCATCCATCAGGCCAGGGGTGGATCTAGCTTCCAGGGGGAAAGAAAAATGCTGGTGAGGCGCGTCCCCTGCTAGATCGGCTTTCTTAGGTGCATGGAGTTCCTCGCTGGCCGGGGGGCGTGCACCGATTTGTGTAAGAAAAGGGCTCAGCGATAAAAAGTCAGCTAGTAAATCCTCCCTTTGCTCACTAAAGCGAGTGGATGCGGCATCCAGGGCCTTTTCCACCAACTTTTGCTTGGTGGCAAGTTCCTGACGTTCACGGTCGATTGTTGCCTGCTCTTTATTCTTCCAAGCTTCAAAGTCCTGACGCAATTGCAACAATTGCGACTGTAGGTTAGCCTCCTCGTGACGACGTTTTCGTTCCAACTCGTTGTCCAGACCCTGAACGGTTTGGCGGAGGGTTTCTTCTTCATGACGGAGGGATTCAACCTTTTCCGCGATCTCAGCCTCGTATCGAGCGCTATTTTCCTCCAGATACACCCGCGCTTGCTGGTCAATCACCGCATTAATTCGTTCGTTGAGAAGACCCGAGTCCAGTAATCCTTTAATGAGTTCCTCAACAGAGGTGGATTGAGTCTGAATGCGTGTAGAGAGTGCGGTAAATACTTGGGCCGCTTCAGGGGTGTTAGCAGCTGCCTGTGGGCTAAGATAAACGTCACGGACTTCATTCCATCCCTGCATGAAATCGCGCAACCGGTTCCGCGATAAAATTTGTCTGGCCGCAGAACGAACTACCTCCTCATCACTGTGCAGACGAATTCGTTCCGCCACGGAGTTTTGCAGCGACTCAAATCGTGACCATAATAATAATTCATAATTGGTGTAAGCGACATCTGAAGATTTATTTAAGGGGCGCGCATCGGTTGAGAAACTGATCTGTTTAATGCTGATATAGCCAGGATCGCTGCGGACTTTCGCCAGATCGAACATGTGACTGTAATCAAAGGATTTTGATTTTTCCAGAGTGATATGAAAACGTCGACCATGTTGGTCGAATTCGGTCTTAAATGGACCATAGACTTTGTCGCCCAGTTTGGCAAGAACCATGGATGTCGGGGGATGGTCAAGCGTGGCAACATGGTTTTGGTTGATCAATTGACGGGGATCCGGACCACAATCAGCAGCAATAATCTCAATGATTGATCTTGGACCACCCAGCCTTACGGTACCGCCGTCCAGTTGATATTTGTCTTTATCCAGATCCTGTGGATCGTAGCGATCTGCATCCTGACACTGTCCAACCAGGATGCGGCCGGGGATGACTTCCCTGATTGGCGCAATATTTCGAACCATCCACCAGCACAAATCCCGGTTTGGAAAATCCCCTGGTCTGACGGGCTGTAACCGGTCATTCTCGATACTGGCAATGGGTTTGACGGTTGCAAACTGATAATCATTAGTGGAAAAGACTTCCTGAGCGATGATCGCGACGATTTCTGTGCCTCGGACCATGTCTATTACCTGAAGATAAAAAGAAACGCAATGAATGTTGTATTTTGAATAGGGATATTCCCCATTCCGATATGGTCAAGGAGCAAAGCGGTTGCTTATGGCTTGATAATCAAAGCCATTTTTGTCAAGGATAGCATAAGCTATCCGGACTACCTCTGCTGGGGTAATCCCGGCCAACCAATCCATTTTACTCCTTTTGGGGCTCAGTAGCCGGAAGGTATCCAACCGGCGCAAAATGGCGGTCTCGGCTCGGTCGATTTCTGCCAATCGCGCGATGGGGATAAATTCTACATTGGGTTGATCAAAATCTTGCCAGTAATTGCTTTCCCTTACGCGGAAACTCCGAGCCTTGCCAACCTTGACATTCTGATTGTTGACTCGAGCACAGGTCGCAGTGTACCGAGGGTCACGCGTCACTGGCAGGTATTGATCTGTAAGCAAGATCGCGATGTAGATTCCTGAATCTCCAGAGGCTGGAGCATTCAACGCCTTGTTAACAAGATCCCGGTCAGAAGCTGGGAGGTTGACAACCCCTCGGTCAGGGGAGGTTACAGGAACCAGCCATTCGTGCCTAATGCAGTAATTGACAAAACCCCAACCGCCGGTAGGGTGATCATGGTCATGACACGACTGGACCAGTGACTCCAGATCAGCACTCCCTCTTGTGGATAGCTGGGCCTGGATTTTTTGCCACGAGTTCCTGTTACGCCCAGCGCGCAAATTTGGCGTCATACCTATCCGATACCGGATCATACGGTTTTCTCCTTATCGACAGCTGAAAGTGGGGATATAAGCTACATCAGGAATGCAGGGATAACACCTTTAACTCCTGCCGGGTGAACACGGTCGATGGGTACTGACTGCAGGTGGCGAGTCGCTGACAATAACTATAATATAATGTAAACAATATCTTAAGAATAAATGGCCGTCGCGCAAACCTCGCATTACTCACATCGCGGCACCGCACGACTTTCAGGTGGAGCTCTTGCGTGAAAATCGAAAAAGAGCATTTAGCACAATTATCGATCCCGCAGCGGCGCCCGTGCCCAGGATGAGTGCCTGAGTCCCGCCAGTGCCCCGCACCCTGCATACCTCACTCGAGGGCGACCCCCTGTACCAGTCCCACCGTCAGCGGCGCCTGCCGGACGCGACCGTCTGGGCTATCCGTCGCCGCGGGTGCCCGTTTTTCGCGGAGATGAGGGTCATTCCTGTGATCAACCCTGGCTGCTGTACTTCATCACCAGCGTCGCGCCCTGGCATCGACCCTGGGCCAGACACGGGCGTGGACCTGCTTTGCGGGAGCGCCTCCAGCGGGTCCTGGGGTTTCAGCACCCTGTTCCAGCAGCAGGTGGGTCATGCGCGGAATGCCAACGCCGTTTATCGCCTGGTCGATGCCATCTATCTGACCATGATCGGCCTGATGGGCGGCGGCCGCTGCCTCAGCCAATGCGTGGCCCCTGTGACGTGATCAGGTGCGGCGGCGCCAGGATGGCGGGGGTTGGGAGCGAGCTGGTCGGAGAAAAGGATCAAGGGGTCAGCGTCCTGGCCACGCGAAAACCGGAGCTGTAGTACCGATCACCGGGATCGACCCTGAAGCGGACAGCGGAGCGCAGGACACTCGGGTCGTTGTTCCAGGCGCCACCGCGCCGCACCCGCGCCGAGCAGGAACCTTGCGCTCTAGCACTGCCGTCCGTTGGGGCCCCCTGGTAGCTGTCGACATAACAGTCCTCGACCCATTCCCAGACGTTGCCCTGCATATCGGAAAGGCCCCAGGAATTGGCTGGGTAGCTACCCACCGGCTGGGTCTTCTTAAGGAACACACCGGTCTGAGCCCCGCAGTCGTTGTAGTCAAAAAAATCGCCGCTGTAGTTAGCCTGACGGGTGTCGATGCAATTGCCGGTGCTGAAGGGGGTGGTGGTCCCGGCGCGCGCTGCGTATTCCCACTCGGCCTCGCTCGGCAGCCTGTAGGCCCGGCCGGTCATGCGACTGAGCCAGCCGACATACTCCTGGGCGTCGTCCCAGGAGACATTGATCACCGGCCGCTCGCCCCGGCCCCAACCCTCATCCTCGGGCTCGTGGCTACAGCCGCCGGCCGCCACACAGACGTCCCATTGGGCAAAGGTCACCTCGGTCTGGCCCAACTCGAAGGCCGGGATCTGCACCCAGTGTTGGGGACTCTCATCGGGGTGGTGCTCCAGCAGGGTCGCGAGTGAACCCCACTGGGGCTTGGTCGCGGGTGAACCCATCTGGAAACGGCCGGCGGGGATGAATACCATCGCGGGTTCATAAGGCTTACGCGCGGCGCCTGCCTGGGGCTTTGCCTCTTCCTCTTGACGAGCCTTTGCTACCCGCTCCGCCTCGCTTGGCGCCTTCACCCCGGCTTCGCGCCAGAGCACGGCCCCGATGCCTACGCCGACTAGGACCAGCGCCAGCAGCACCCCGAGCATCTGCCCAAACGTCCTCCGCGGGGTGGGGTTGGTCCGGGGCTTGGGCGGTGGTACCGGCGCGGGTGCCGCCGAGGACGGGGGTGCCGGTGCAGTTGCTCCCATCCCCAGCAACGTCTGAAACGCCTGCACTGTCTGTGGCCGAGCCGAAGGGGCCATAGCCAATCCGGCGGCCAGGGCGTCACTGAGCCCAGGGGACACGCCAAAGTGGGCCGCGGCTTGCAATTCGTCCTCGGCCATGCGCTCGTTGGCCTCCGGCGGGGTGACGCCGGTGACCAACTGATACAGCACGGCGGCCGCCCCGTAGACATCGGTCCAGGGGCCTTGTTTGCCCTTGCGGTGATATTGCTCGAAGGGGGCATAACCGGGGGCCAGTACCACCGAAAACGAGCGGCCGCGCTCTCCCATCACCTGGCGGGCGGTGCCGAAGTCCATGAGGATCGGGCGCACCCCGCCTCCCTCGGTGCGGGCCAGGTAGATGTTCTGCGGCTTGACGTCGCGGTGCAGAAAGCCCTTGGCATGCAAGGCGCGCAGGCCGTCCAGGATCGGCAGCAGGAGTTGCTTGGCATGCTCCTCGGCGATGCGCCCGCCTTGCTGGTCCAGATACTCCGCGAGGGACAGCC
>CALMDH010000223.1:0-6634 GCA_937862735.1 uncultured Gammaproteobacteria bacterium | reverse complement strand
GGCGGTGCTGCGGCAATACCTCACGCCGGGGCCGGAGCGGAGGGCGTAAGCGCCCCCGGCGTCGCCCAGGTAGCCAGCGACCGGCCGAGAGGAGCGCTTCAGGCGGCGATGACGACCCGATTGCGGCCGGCCTCCTTGGCGGCGTAGAGGGCGTTATCGACCCGGGTGCGGTAGGCAGGCTGCCAGAGTGGTCAGCGGGCTGTCCGGGTCGGAGTGGGAGGGAGCGGTGCGGCGGCAGAGGCTGATTTGTTACCGGAACTTTACGTCTCTGGGTGATATTATTTACCCCCTAGGATCGCGCGGGATAGGATATCAATAGGTTAAACATTTGGGATGTCGTTATTTTTCAGGTCAGGCGATAAGTGGCGGATGTGGCTAGTTACCGGCCAACTGTCGTTAGGTGGAGGAAAGCGTAGTTGAATGATGGCAACCCGTCGCGGGAGGATGCTTGGCCCGGCGCCGCGCCCTTGGCGAGCGTGGCCGCGCTGGAGGAACGGCTCAAGGCCCGCACCGCTGAACTGGAAAGGGCGAACGCCGAGCGGCGGGAACTGGAGCGGCGCCTGGCATCCAGCGAGGAACAGTCCCGGCGGCAAATGGCGGACATGCAGGCCTGCTACGACAACGCCCCGGTCGGGCTGTTCGTCGTTGACACCGAACTGCGTTACCAGCGGATCAACGCCTACCTTGCGGGGCTTAATGGCCAGCCCGCCGCCGCCCATCTGGGGCGGACCCTGCGGGAGATGGTCCCGGGTCTGGCCGACCAGGCTGAGCCCCTGTTCCGCCACATCATCCAGACCGGCGAGCCGCTGTTGAATCACGAGTTCCACGGGACGATCGACGACTCTGGGGGTGACCCGCGGGCCTGGCGGGGGCATTACTACCCCCAGCGCGACCTGGCCGGGGCGATCATCGGCCTCTCCGGCATGGTGGAAGAGGTGACCGCCCTCAAGCAGGCCGAGCGGGAACTGCGCGCCAGCGAACAGCGCTACCGGGAACTCAACGCCGACCTCGAACGGCAGGTCGCGGCGCGCACCGCCGAGATCCGCGCCGCTCATCTGGCCTTGGGCGACAGCGATGCGCGCTATCGCACCATTTTCGATAGCGTCATCGATGCCATCTTCATCCTGGACCTGGCGGGCAACATCCTCGCGGTCAACGACCACGCCTGTCAGCGCTATGGCTACTCCCGGGAGGAATTTCTCCGCCTGCATGTCACCGCCATCGATACCCCCGAGGATGCGGTCAATGCCCCCGCCCGCCTCGCGGCGGTGGCACGTGACGGCCAGGTCGCCTTCGAGGCCCACCACCGGGACGCCCGGGGTCAACCCCTGGACGTCGAGGTCCGGGCAAGCCGGATTCTCTTTGACGGCCGCCCGGCCATGTTGGCCGTGTTGCGGGACGTGACCGAGCGTAAGCGGGCCCAGGAACGGGCCGAATACCTGGCCTACCATGATGCCCTCACCGGCCTGCCCAACCGGGTGCTGGGACTGGACCGCCTGACCCAACAGGTCGCCCAGGCGCAGCGCCACCAGCGCCAACTGGCGGTCCTGTACCTCGACCTGGATCAGTTCAAGCACGTCAACGACCGTTATGGTCACCTCATGGGTGATCGCCTGCTGCAAAGCGTGAGCCAGCGCCTGTCCCGGCGGGTGCGGGCCGAAGACAGCCTCTGCCGCCTGGCCGCCGACGAATTCATGCTGGTCTTGCCGGAAGTGGGCCAGGAGCAAAGCCTGGCGGACCTGGCCAGTCTGTGTGACCGCCTCCTCGCCCTCATGGCTGAACCCTTCGACCTCGACGGCCACCAGGTCTATGTCAACCTGTCCCTGGGCGTCGCCCTCTACCCGCGGGATGGCAGCGACGGCGAGACCCTGATGCGCAATGCCGACACGGCCCTTTACGCGGCCAAGCGCGCCGGGCGCCAGACCTACCGTTGCTTCGAACCGCGGATGAACGACGAACTGGCGCGGTTCATCCAGACCCGGGACGCCCTGCGCGACGCCCTGGAGCGCCAGGAGTTCGTCCTCCATTACCAGCCGCAGGTCGCCCTGGACACCGGCCGGGTGGTGGGGGTCGAGGCCCTGCTGCGCTGGCAACGGCCGGACGTGGGTCTGGTGATGCCGGGCGACTTCATCGACGTGGCCGAGGAGAGCGGGCTGATCGCCGCCCTGGGCACCTGGGTCTTGCGGGAGGCCTGCCGCCAGGCCGCCGCCTGGCGACAGGCCGGCTGGCCCGACCTGGTCATGGCGGTGAACCTGTCCGCCGTCCAGTTTCGCCGCGGCGGGATAGGAGACGAGGTGCTGGAGGCCCTGGCAGCCACCGGCCTCGACCCCGCGGGGCTGGCGTTGGAGCTGACCGAATCCATCCTGCTGCAGGACGCGGAGACCGTCCTGGCCACGGTCGCGACCTGGAAGGCCGCGGGCATCCAGTTGGCCATTGACGATTTTGGCACCGGCTATTCCAGCCTGGCCTACCTCAAGCGCTTCCAGGTCGACAAGCTCAAGATCGACCGCTCCTTCATCGTCGGCATGGTCGAACATGAGCCGGACCGTGCCATCGTTCAGGCGATCCTGGACATGGCCGGGGGCCTGAAGCTGCGCACCATCGCCGAAGGGGTGGAGGACGCGACGCTGGCCCGTCAGCTCCGCTTGATGGGCTGCGACGAGGCCCAGGGTTATCTGTATTCACCGCCCCTGGCGGCGGCGGACCTGGAGCAGTGGTTGCGGGCGCGGGAGGGGTCCTGACGGGCGGCGCTCGCCGTCCGCGATGTATTGGAGTTATTGGCAATGACTGTACCACCGGTCGTACCAATGCCTTCCCGGAGGACATCGCCAACACCCAGGCGGCCGGCATGAACGCGCACCTCAGCAAGCCCATCAGCCTGGACCAACTTCAGGCGGTGCTGCGGCAATACCTCAGCCCGATCCGGAGCGGTGAGAGCGGGGGCTGAAGGGAATGCGGCTCACCCGGTATTGCGCAGTCCGGAGGCGATGCCGTTGATGGTCAGGTGGATGGCGTTGGCGAGGCGCTCGTCGGTTTCCCCCGCCCGGTAGCGTTTCAGCAGTTCGACCTGCAAGTGATTGAGGGGGTCCATGTAGGGCGCCCGCAGCTTGAGCAACTGACTGAGCAGGGGATTGTCCGCCAGCAGTTCTTCATGTTCCAGAATGGCGAGCAGATGCTGGCGGGTCAGCCGCCATTCGTCGCGGATCTGGCCGAAGATGCGCTGGCGGAGGTCACGGTCCTCGACCAGTTCGGCATAGCGCGAGGCGATGGCCAGGTCGGTCTTGGCCAGGACCATGTCCATATTGGACAGCAGGCTGCGGAAGAAGGGCCAGGAGCGGACCATGTCGCGCAGGGTCGCCAGGCCCTGCGGGTCTTTGCGCAGGAAGCCCGTCACCGCGCTGCCAAAACCGTACCAGCCGGGCAGCATCAGGCGGCACTGGGCCCAGGAGAAGACCCAGGGGATGGCGCGCAGGTCCTCGATGCGGTCGCTGGCCTTGCGCGCGGCGGGGCGGCTGCCGATGTTGAGGGCGGCGATCTCGGCGATCACCGTCGCCTGGCGAAAGAAGGTGGTGAAGCCCGGGGTCTCGTAGACCAGGGCCCGGTAGGCGGCGAAGGCGCGGGAGGACAGGTCCTCCAGGGCGGCCGAAAAGCGGGCGGGCAGCGCCGCGTCCGTTGCCGTCCGGGCCAGGCTGGCCTCCAGGGTGGCGGCGAGCAGCACCTCCAGGTTCAGGCGCCCGCGTTCGGGGTTGCCGTACTTGGTCGAGATGACCTCGCCCTGCTCGGTGAGGCGGAGCTGGCCGGCCAGGGCCCCCGCCGGCTGGGCCTGGATGGCGTGATAGGTGGGCCCGCCGCCGCGGCCGATGGAGCCGCCGCGACCATGAAAGAGGCGCAGCCCGATGCCGTGGGCGCGGCAGACCTCGGCCAGGGCGATCTCCGCCTGGTAGAGCTCCCAGGCCGAGGTGAGGAAACCGCCATCCTTGTTGCTGTCCGAATAGCCGAGCATGACCTCCTGTTCGTTGCCCCGGCTCGCCAGCAGGTGGCGATAGACTGGCAGGCCGAGGAGGGCGTCCATGATGTCCGCCCCCTGCCGCAGATCGACGATGGTCTCGAACAGGGGGATGATGTTGAGGTCGAGCTGGGGCTGGTCGCCCGGCCGCAGCAGGCCGGCCTCCTTGAGCAGCACCGCCACCTCCAGGACGTCCGAGACGCCGTCGGTCTTGGAAATGATGTAATTCGGCAGGGCGGCGGCGCCGTAACGGGCGCGCAATTCGCGCACGCTGAAAAAGATCGCCAATTCCCCGCGGGTCTCGTCGCCATAGCTCAGGTAGGGCGAATAGAGGGGGCGGGGGCTGGCGATCTCGGCGCTGAGCAGGGCAATACGTTGGTTTTCGCTCAGGCTCGGGTAATCGCCGCAGCGGCCCACCCGGGCGAGCAGCTCGGCGACGCAGCGGGCATGGACCTCGGAGTTCTGGCGCAGATCGATGGGGGCCAGATGGAAGCCGAAGACCTGCACCGCCCGGCGCAGGCGGCGCAGATGACCGCCGGCCAGGGCGGCGCTGCCGCCTTGTCGCAGCGAGTCCGCCATGATATCGAGATCCGCGTGCAGGTCCGCGGGCGTCGCGTAGGGTGCCGCTTGGCCCAGTTCGCGCCGTGCGGGCGGCGGGTGGCCCAGGGCACGGTTGGTGGCCGCCAGCCGGGCGTAGATGCCGGTCAGTGCCCGGCGATAGGGCTCGTCGACACGCTGGGGGGATTGGTCGGGCGTGCGGTCGGCCAGGTCGCGCAGCGCCGGGGTGATCGTCACCAGCTGTTCCGACAGGGGCAGATCCTCGCCCAGTTGGTTGACCGCTTCCAGATAATGACTGAGGGCGGCGGCGGATTGCCGGCGCAGGGCCTCCGTCAGGATGGCGGCGGTGACGTAGGGATTGCCATCGCGATCGCCGCCAATCCAGGTGCCGATACGCATAAAGGCGGGCAAGTGCCAGGAGCGCGCCGGATAGCGGTGTTGCAGTTCCTGGGTCAACTGGACGTAGAGGCGTGGCAGCTCATGGAGAAAGGTCTCCTGGAAGTAGTGGATGCCGTTGCTGACCTCGTCCACCACCTTGAGCCGCACCGGCCTGAGCATGCGGGACTGCCACAGGGTCAGCATGGCGATGGCGAGGGCCTCTTCGTTGTCGGCCTGTTCCGCCGGCGTCAGGTTCAGCCGCTCGCGCCGCTCGAGCAGGCGACTGATCTCATGGTGATAGTGGATCAGGCTATGGCGCTGGACCTCGGTGGGGTGGGCGGTCAGTACCGGCGAGATCAGGGCCTGGTCGAAGAAGTCGGCCAGCCGGTCCGGCGCGACCTGGGTCGCCGCCAGGCGGTCGAGGGCGAAAGCCAGGCGGCCCGGACCCGCGGGCGTCCCCGCCCGTTCCTGGGCGCGCCGCTGCCGACTCAGGTGCTGGTCCTCGGCGATGTTGGTCAGTTGCAGAAAGTAGCTGAAGGCACGGACGACAACCCGGGTCTGGTCGTGGGGGAGGGGATCGAGCAGGGCGGCCAGTTCGGCGCGGGCGGCGGGGTCGTTGTCGCGGGCGAAACGCACCGCCCGTTGGCGCACCTGTTCCACCAGGTCGAAGATGACCCCGCCCTCCAGCTCACGGAGGGTAGCGCCCAGGATGCGGCCGAGGAGACGGATATCCTGGCGCAGGGGCTCCAGGTTGCTGGCATCGGCGCTGGCATCGGGGTGGCCAGGATCGGGCTGGCCAGGATCAGGGTGGCTGGTGGTGTCCTGGCGGCTGGCCAGGTTGCTGGTGTCCGGGGTTGGGGATGGCATGGCGGGTTCTCTGACCGGGGAGAGGTTGATGAAGGTGTTCATGCTGCTCACCGGTCTTCCTATCCCTGAAGAACTGCGCCATGGACCGGTACCCTCAGGTTATCAGTTTGGAAGGCGATAAGACATTTACCGCAGGAGGAGCTAATCCCCCTCCAGTGCCAAGACCGGTCTCAAGCTGGGGGATTGCGAACCGCTCCCGCTCATGGAGCACCGGACCCCCAAGGCGGAAGGCCGACCGGGGGCTATGGCGTGACCCTGACCAACGACGGGGCCGAGCTAAAGGTGATCCGCGTCGTTATATCGGCGGCAAACCCAGCTCTCGCAGATATCCGTTGTGCGGAGAAGAGCCCCTGGAAGCGGCTGCCGAAGGATTCGTTCTCGATGTACTGGAAGCCGCGCTCCAGGGTTTGCAGCAGCTCCGGGTCCTGGGTGCGCGCGCGCTCGTGGATGCTGCGCCAGAGATAAGCGGGGTGGGTGACATAGTGCACCTTGAGGCGCATCTGCGTCTCGAAGGCGAACACGTCCGCGGCGTTGGCCGCGTACCAGACTGACAGCGGCGGGCGGCGCTCCTCCGCGGCCAGGCGGGGATAATCCGGTCTCAGTTCCTTGTGCGCGGCGGCCTCGTAGTTGTCGGAGAGGTAGCGCAGGAACAGGAAGGAGAGCATGTAGTCGCGGAAGTCGTCGGCGTTCATGGCGCCACGCAGGTCGTCGGCGATGGCCCAGAGGGTCTTGCCGAGCTGGTTGAGTTGCTATTGGGTCATTTGTAACTTTGAATCCCCTCCGAAAACCCCCTTCCCTGCAGTCTGACCCAACCAGTGCAGGTGC
>CALMDH010000222.1:0-15944 GCA_937862735.1 uncultured Gammaproteobacteria bacterium | reverse complement strand
GCACCAAGTGGCTGGTCCTGGCCTATGCCCGCCTGGAAGCGCTGGGGTGATGACCGCGCGGCCCCGTCTGGCAAGCCGGTCACTGGACCGGCCGTTCCCGATCAGTGCCGTCATGAGGTCGGCGCGCCTTAGCGATCGACTGATAGCCAGCCGGATGGCCCGCGAAGAAGGGTTGCCAGGTAAAGATCGGCGGGGACAGCGACAGCGCTGGCCCCGCCTCGGCTATCTTCTTACTCTCCTCTGGTTAACCCTGGTCCTCCTGCTGCCGACGGGCTGCCACTCGGATGCCGGCCCCGCCCCCATCAGCGGCGAGGTACCCGAGGCCAAGGGCTGGAAACTTGAGGTCTTGGCCCGGGACCTGGAGAACCCCTGGGGCATCGCCTGGCTCCCTGATGGCTCGGCCCTGATCACGGAGCGGCCGGGGCGCCTGCGCTGGTTTCGTAACGGCCAACTGGAGCCAGAGCCGATCACCGGTCTGCCGCCGGTCCTGTCCTACGGCCAGGGTGGGCTCCTGGACATCGCCCTGCACCCGGATTTCGCCGCCAACAACTTGGTCTATGTCAGCCTGGTCCTAGGCACTCCGGAGGCCAACCGCACCGCCCTGGCGCGGGGGCGCCTGGCCGACGCTGGCCTGCAAGGGATGGAGATCATCTTCCAGAACGCCGACGTCAAGGACGGGGCCCAACACTTCGGCTCCCGCCTGCTCTTTCTGCCGGACAAGAGCCTGCTGATGAGCATCGGCGACGGCGGCAATCCCCCCCTCGCCTTCGCCGGGGCCAACATCCGTAACCAGGCCCAGAACCTCGGCACTCACTTCGGCAAGATCCTGCGCTTGCGGGACGACGGTAGCCCTTATCCCGACAACCCCTTCAGTGGCCAACCCGGCGCCCGCCCCGAGATCTGGACCCTGGGCCACCGCAATGTTCCCGGCGCCCGCCCCGAGATCTGGACCCTGGGCCACCGCAATGTTCAGGGCCTCACCCTGGACCCCCAAGGGCAGGTCTGGGCCAACGAGCACGGCTCCCGGGGCGGCGACGAACTCAATATCCTCCATGCGGGGGCCAATTACGGCTGGCCGGAGGTGAGCTATAGCAATGAGTATTGGGGCCCCGCCATCGCCCGGGAACAGAGCCGCCCTGGTATCCAGGACCCCATCCTGGTATGGACGCCGTCCAAGGCCCCCAGCGGCCTGACCTTCTACACTGGCGACCGCTATCCCGGCTGGCGCGGCAACCTGTTCAGCGGCGCCCTCAAGTTCCAGCAGATCCGCCGCCTGGTGCTGGACGGCACCCGGGTAGTGGCCGAGGACCAGCTCAGCATCGGCCAGCGGGTGCGGGACGTGCGTCAGGGGCCCGACGGCTACCTTTACGTGCTGACCGATCATCACGACGGCCAGTTGCTGCGCATCCTGCCCACCCCTGACAAATGATCCGCCACCAAGGTTGGTCAGTGCCTCATCCCAGAGTGGCATGGCCAGCCCTGAGCCAGATGCCAACCTCGGGGCTTTTCTCAGGGCAGGCAGCGAGGAAGGAGGGGAGGATCGCGACTGGTCCTGGCGCCTGCCGCCCTCCCCTCGCCCTTTATGTCCACATTCCCTGGTGCGTCCGTAAGTGTCCTTACTGCGATTTTAATTCCCACAGCCTGCGGGACACCCTCCCGGAAAACGCCTACGTGGACGCCTTGCTCCGCGACCTGGACTTGGAACTAGTCAGCCTGGGACTGGAGGTCCAACCACTGGTAAGTGTTTTCATCGGCGGCGGCACCCCCAGTCTCCTCTCCGGCGCGGCCATGACCCGTTTGCTCGCCGGCATCCGCCAACGCCTGCCCCTGGCTCCCGCCACCGAGATTACCCTGGAAGCCAACCCGGGGACGGCCGATAGCGCCAACTTCGCCCAGTACCGGGAAGCGGGCATTAACCGGCTCTCGCTGGGGGTCCAGAGTTTCCACGAGGCCACCCTTCAGGCCCTGGGCCGCATCCATGGTCCGGAGGAGGCGCGCCAGGCCGTCCGGCTGGCCCGCCAGGCCGGCTTCGCCAATATCAACCTCGATTTAATGTACGGTCTTCCCCGGCAGGACCTGACTCAGGCCCGGGAGGACCTGCGGGAGGCCCTGGCCCTGGACCCGGAACATCTCTCCTATTACCAGCTTACCCTGGAACCGCACACCCCCTTTCACGCCGCGCCGCCGCCCCTGCCGGATGATGACCTGAGCGCGGACATGCAGCTTCAGGGGCAGGAATCACTGGTGTCGCGCGGCTTCACCCAGTACGAGGTTGCCGCCCACGCCCGTCCCGGCCGCCAGTGCCGGCATAACCTGAACTACTGGACCTTCGGTGACTACCTGGGCATTGGTGCCGGCGCCCACGGCAAGCTGACCGACCCGATCACCGGTCGGATTGAACGTCGGGCCAAGCCCCGGCAACCCTCGGCCTACCTGACGGCGGTGGCAAAGACCGGCCCCCAGGGGCCACCACCCGGCGCCACCTGGTCCCTGGGGCAAGACGAGGTGGCGCTGGAATTCGTCATGAACAGCCTGCGCCTGACGGCCGGTTTTCCCCTCCACCTGTTCGCGCTGCGCACCGGACTGGCGCCTGGGCGCCTCGCCGCGCCGCTGACCGCCGCGCAACGGGCGGGTCTGCTGACGGTCAAGGACGATTGGGTCCGTCCCACAGAACTCGGCGGCCGCTTCCTCAACGATCTCGTCACCCTGTTCATGAAGGCCTGATGGCTGGACTGGCCTCAGCTCCTGACCCGGATGATGCCACCACTGATCCGCATTGGCGGCGATCCCAGGAACGGCCAGCGGGTCGGGCAGGCGGAACTTCCCCCTGGACAAGGTCGTCCCAGGCGAAATACTACTCTGAGCGAAATACCGCCTTGAACGGATGACGGGCGGAAAGCAATTTCATAAAATTAGCGACCTTTGAACGGGTACCCCGGGGAAGCGTGAGTGGCCCCCTGGTCCTGAAGACGGGATTCGCCCCGCCGGGGGGCGTGATTCTGCCGCCATGCCAGCGGCGTAACCAGACAACAACACATTCAAGAGGAGCACCCCTATGGCCATCGAGGTTAACGGCAAGACGATCGCCACCGATGACAACGGCAACCTGGTCAACTATCAGGACTGGGACCGGGACGTAGCCATGGCCCTGGCGGCCAAGGAAGAGATCGAACTGACCCAGGAGCACTGGGATGTCCTGGAATACCTGCGTGAGGAGTACACGAACAACAACGGCAATCAGCCGATGGAACGGCAAATCAACAAGGACATGGGCAAGCGCTGGGGTAAAACCGTGAGCAGCAAGGACCTGTACAAGCTCTTCCCGATGGCCCCCAGCAAGCAGGGCAACCGCATTGCCGGACTGCCCTTCATCGCGCGCAAGGGCGGCTACTGATCCCTCGGTTTTAAGCGTCACCCCCCTGCCTGAATGGACATTGGCAGCACAAGCCGATGATTCTCTTGCTCCCTCCCCCCTGCCGGGGGAGGGTTGGGGAGAGGGGGCCTGAACGCTACCCAGCCCCGGTTCTGGATCCAACCCTGGTCGGAGGTTCCGGCTCTGATCAGCAGGACCGGGAATCGACCTTCAGGTACCGCTTTCCTCCCCCGCCCCCTTGCGCATGACTTTGCCCGCCGCCGCCCGCTTTTTGCGTTGCTCGTTGGGATCGGCGATCAGGGGGCGATAGATCTCCACCCGGTCGCCATCGCCCAGGTTCTGTTCCAAGCGGGTTAGCTTGCCGTAGATCCCCACCTTGTTCAGGGCCAGATCGATCTCCGGAAAGCGGGCCAGAATTCCGGAGCGGTCGATGGCCTCCCGGACCGTCATGCCCGGTGGGCCGCTGACGGTCAGCAGGACCTGAGTCTCCTGGCGGGCATAGGCCACCTCGACCCGTATCTGCGTCTCAGCCACGATACACCTCATCCGCGCGTTTGCAGAAGGCATCCACCATCGAGTTGGCGATCTGGTGAAAGACGGCGCCAAAGGCCTTGTCGATCAGGGCCCCGGCAAACTCGAAATCCAGCGTCAGGCTCACCTTGCAGGCGTCCTCCCGCAGGGGGAGAAAGGTCCAGCGGCCGCGCAGATATTTGAAGGGCCCGTCGCGCAGCTCGAGTTCCATCCACTCATTCTCGATAAAGCGATTGCAGGTGGAAAAGGTCTGCTGAATGCCGAGCCGCGCCACCACCAGCTCCGCGCAGAGGCGATTGTCCTCGCGACTGAGGACCCGGGTGGCATGACACCAGGGCAGGAAACCAGGATAGGCCTCCACGTCCCGCACCAGGTGGAACATCTCGGCGGCGGAGTGATGGACCAAGGCACTCTTGCTGACTTGGGCCACTCAGATCACCCCCAGCCCGCTCATGAAGACCAGCAGGACCCCCAGGGGCGCCAGATAGCGGGCGGTGAAGCGCCAGGCCCGATAGAGGACGCCATCGCCCAACTGAAGTTCATCCACGGTGGACGGACGTCCCATGAACCAGCTCGCGAACAGCGCCATTGCCAGCCCCCCCAGGGGCAGCATGACGTTGGCCGTCAGGATGTCGAAGATGTCGAACAGGCCGTTGGATTTGGTCTCACCATGAAAATTGAAACTGAAGGCCCAGTCGCTGAAGGACATGATGGTGACGATCCCCAGCAGCCAGGCCAGGGTCCCGACCAGGGCGGCGGCCCGTACCCGGTTCATCCCCCGGTTTTCCACCAGCCAGGCCGCGGCGGGCTCGACCAGGGAGATGGCCGAGGTCCAGGCGGCGAAGACCAGCAGGATGAAAAAGAGGGTGCCGAACAGCAGCCCCCCCGGCATCTGGCCAAAGGCGATGGGCAGGGTCATGAAGACCAGCCCCGGACCCGCCCCCGGTTCCATGCCATTGGCGAAGACGATGGGAAAGATCGCCAGGCCCGCCAGCAGGGACACCAGGGTATCGAGGCCGGCGATCAGCAGCGAGGAGTTGAGGATCGAGGCATTGCGGGGTAGATAGGAGCCGTACATCATGATGGCGCCCATGCCGAGGCTAAGGGTGAAGAAGGCCTGGCCCATGGCCTGGATGACGGAGCCCCGGGTCAGTTCGGAGAAGTCCGGCACGAGGAGAAATTCCAGTCCGCGGAGGAATTCCCCGGAGGTCATGGCATAGCCCACCAGGGCCAGCAGCAGCAGGAAGAGGGCCGGCATCATCACCTTGACAGCCTGTTCCAGCCCGGACTTGACCCCCCGCGATACGACGATGGTGGTCATCACCATGAAAATGGTATGCCAGGCCAGCAACCGCTCCGGATCATTGATCAGTGCAGTGAAAAGCGTACCGGCCGATTCAGCATTGAGTCCGACGAAACTGCCCCCCAGGGCACGGAAGACATAGGCCAGGGTCCAGCCGGCGATGACGCTGTAATAGGATAGGATGAGGAAGCCGGCGACCATCCCCCCCCAACCGAGCAGGACCCAGAGGCCATGGCGGCGCTCCTCGGCGGCGAGACCGCGCATGGTATTGATGGGGCTCTGGCGGCCCCGGCGGCCGATGAGGATCTCCGCCATCATGATCGGAATCCCGATCAGCAAGACGCAGAGGAGATAGACCAGGACGAAGGCCCCGCCACCGTTATCTCCCGCCATGTAGGGAAATTTCCAGACGTTGCCCAGGCCTACGGCGGAGCCCGTCGCGGCCAGGATAAAGGCCAGCCGCGAGGACCACATCCCATGGATCGACTGAGTTGCTGCCATCTTCACCCCCGGTCAGAACCCGGGATCAGGCCCCGGCCCCGATGAACGGACGCTGGCATGGGCCAGCACCCCACAAGCCGGCATTGTCCGGCAAGCGGGTGCCTGGCTCAAGCCAGGCCCGGGCTCACAATTGCTCCCGGACCAGATCCGCCAGGCGGTGGGCGATGGTTTCCACCTTGACGCGGTCCTCACCCTCGACCATGACCCGGATCAGGGGCTCGGTCCCGGAGGGCCGCAGCAGGATGCGCCCCTTGCCACTGAGTTCCCGCTCCGCCGCGGCCACGCCATCCTGGATGGCCGGCAGGCCAAGGATATCGCGGGGCTGGTCCAGGCGGACGTTGACGAGGATCTGGGGATAGAGTTTCACTTCCGCCGCCAGGTCCTCGATGGTAGTGCCGGTCTCCACCAGGGCCTCCAGCACCTGGAGGGCGGCGACGATGCCGTCGCCCGTCGTGGTGCGGTCGCGACAGATGATGTGTCCGGAAGGCTCGCCGCCCAGGATGCCGCCATCCTGCTTGAGCCGCTCCATGATATAGCGGTCGCCGACCCGGGTCCGGGCGAAGCCGATACCCAGGCGTCCCAGGGCATGCTCGAAACCCAGATTGCTCATCAGGGTGCCGACCACCGGCCCACTTAGGGCGCCGTGAGCATGACGGTGCCTGGCGATGATGTAGATGAGTTGGTCTCCGTCCACCAGCCGGCCCTGGGAGTCGACCATCAACACCCGGTCCCCATCCCCGTCGAGGGCAATGCCCAGATGGGCGCCCAGTTGCTGGACCCGCTTACTCAGTTCGGCCGGGGAGGTGGAACCGACCCCCCTGTTGATATTGAAACCGTCCGGCTCGACGCCGATGGCGGTGACCTGGGCCCCCAATTCCTCGAAGACATAGGGGGCGGTGTGATAAGTAGCACCATTGGCGCAATCCACCACCAGTTTCAGTCCTCGCAAAGAAAACGAGGACGGCAGGGTGCCCTTGCAGAATTCGATATAACGCCCGGCGGCATCCTCGACCCGCTTGGCCTTGCCCAGAGCGGCGGACTCGACCGTGGTCAGGGGTTGGTCCAGGGCCTCCTCGATGGCCAGTTCCACCTCGTCCGGCAGTTTATCGCCCGCGGCGGAGAAGAACTTGATGCCATTGTCATCATAGGGATTGTGCGAGGCACTGATGACGATCCCCGCGGCGGCGCGGAAGGTCCGGGTCAGATAGGCGATGGCGGGGGTGGGCATGGGGCCGAGCAGGCGGATATCGACCCCAGCCGCCACCAGACCCGCCTCCAGGGCGGACTCGAACATGTAGCCGGAAATCCGCGTGTCCTTGCCAATCAGCACCTTGCTACGACCGGCATGCCCCAGGACCCGGCCCGCCGCCCAGCCCAGTTTGACCATGAACTCCGGGGTGATCTGGCCCTCACCGACCCGTCCGCGGATGCCATCGGTACCGAAATACTTGCGCATAGCGCTTCCTTCACCTCAAATTAACGAGTGCCCATCAACTTTCCGGTTGCTGGCCGAAAGTTGAGATGCTGTGGTTATTAGAAAAGGGTAGCAAAGATAAGGCCCATCCAAAAAGGCAACAACAAAGGCGTAAACCTTGGAAATCAGTCTCCGCCAATTCTTGTAACATGCGGATACAGGGCCAAAAGTCTCCATCAGCATTTACTGATACTATCCCGCAACAGGCTTTGCGGAGGGGACTCAAGGATGCCTCTGCCTGGCCTGGAAGATGCCTCTAGAAGCCATTACCCGACCCCCGGCAGTCCCGATCCCGCACCCGTCCTTGGCGCGGGTGAGGGCAGTGGTCATGCCACCCGTAGCAGGGCCAGCGTCACCTGGAGCGCATCCCGCGTGGCGGCGACGTCGTGGACCCGGATCACCCTGGCCCCCCGCTCCACCGCCAGGACGGCCGCCGCCAGGCTGCCGGCCAGCCGCTCGCCCACCTCGCGCCCGGTAAGGGCGCCGATCATTGACTTCCGGGACAGGCCCACCAGCAGCAGCGGCCCCAGGGCGGCCAGGGTGGGGAGCCCCGCCAGGAGGGCGAGATTATGCTCCAGCGTCTTGCCAAAGCCGAAACCAGGGTCCAGCAGCAGGCGTTGGCGCGGGATACCGGCGGCCGCGCAGGCGGCCAACCGTTCTTCCAGAAAGGCGCTGACCTCCGCGACAGGATCGATATAGCGGGGCTCCCGCTGCATGGTCTCGGGGGTACCGCGCATGTGCATCAGGCAGACGGGCACCCCCAGTTGCGCCGCGGCCGCCAGGGCCCCGGGACGCCGCAGGCCATAGATATCGTTGATCAGCCCGGCGCCGGCGGCGACGGCCGCGCGCATCACCTCAGGCTTGCTGGTATCGACCGAGAGGGGCAGGTCCAGGCGACTGGCCAGGGCGGCGATGACCGGGACCACCCGATCGATCTCCTCCGCGACACTCACCTCCGCCGCGCCGGGGCGAGTGGATTCACCGCCAATGTCGAGGATATCGGCCCCTTCCGCTGCCAGGCGCTCGCCACACCGCAGGGCGGCATCGAGGGTGGCATGGCGCCCCCCATCGGAGAAGGAGTCCGGAGTGACGTTGATCACCCCCATGATCCGGGGGCGACTCAGGTCCAGGGGCCGACCGCCGCAATCAAGGGGATCTGGGCTGGCCAGAGGGGAGGCTGCGGCGGAGGCGTCTATGGCCGACCTCCAGACCGGTGAGCCGGCGCCCGGGCCAAGGCCTTGGGGAGGTCAGCCCCCCTCCGCCGCTCAGCGTTGGGGGAGGAAATGGATTGTTTCACCGCCGCTCAGTGCTCGCTGGCGGGACCGCCGATGGGTCCCTCCCCCGCGGCGCTGATCGTCGGACCGGAGGCCGATCCACCACGGGGCCGGCGACCCTCGTCCTCGCTCCAGTCCTGGGGCGCGCGGGGCTTTATCCCCGCCATGATGTCGTCGATCTGATCGTGGTCGATGGTCTCGTACTTCATCAGGGCGTCGGCCATGGCATGGAGCTTGTCCAGATTGTCGGTCAAGAGGCGCCGCGAACGCTGGTAGTTGCGGTCGATGATGTGACGGATCTCTTCATCGATGACATGGTTGGTCTCGTCGGAGACATTCTTGTGCTGGGTCACGGAGTGCCCGAGGAAGATCTCCTGTTCCTCCTCGCTATAGGTCAGCGGGCCCAGGCGCTCGGACAGGCCCCACTTGGTGACCATGTTGCGGGCGATGTCGGTAGCGCGATGGATATCGTTCTGGGCGCCGGTGGTGACACTGTCGGCGCCGAAGATCAGCTCCTCGGCGATGCGCCCGCCGAAAAGACTGGAGATCTGGGACTCCAGGCGCTGCTTGGTGTAGCTGTAACGATCCTCCTCCGGCAGGAAGAGGGTCACGCCCAGGGCCCGGCCCCGGGGGATGATGCTGACCTTGTGCACCGGGTCGTGCTCCGGCACCAACCGGCCGACGATGGCGTGCCCGGCCTCGTGATAGGCGGTGAGGCGCTTCTCGTCCTCGGACATGACCAGGGAGCGGCGCTCGGCGCCCATCATGATCTTGTCCTTGGCCTTTTCCAGATCGTCCATGTCGACCAGGCGCTTGTTGGCCCGGGCGGCGAAGAGGGCCGCCTCGTTGATCAGGTTGGCCAGATCAGCCCCGGAGAAGCCCGGGGTACCGCGGGCGATGACCGAGGCCTTGACGTCGTCGGCTACCGGGATCTTGCGCATATGGACCTTGAGGATCTGCTCCCGGCCGCGGACATCCGGCAGGGGCACCACCACCTGGCGGTCAAAACGGCCGGGGCGGAGCAGGGCCGGGTCGAGGACGTCCGGGCGGTTGGTGGCGGCGATGACGATGACGCCCTCGTTGCCCTCGAAGCCATCCATCTCCACCAGCAACTGGTTCAGGGTCTGCTCCCGCTCGTCATGGCCACCGCCCAGACCAGCGCCACGGTGGCGGCCCACGGCGTCGATCTCATCGATGAAGATGATGCAGGGGGCGTGCTTCTTGGCCTGCTCGAACATGTCGCGCACCCGGGAGGCGCCGACGCCAACGAACATTTCTACGAAGTCCGAGCCGGAGATGGTGAAGAAGGGCACCTTGGCCTCGCCGGCGATGGCCCGGGCCAGCAGGGTCTTGCCCGTACCCGGCGGGCCGACCATGAGCACACCCTTGGGGATCTTGCCGCCCAGCTTCTGGAACTTACTCGGGTCCTTGAGGAAGTCGACCATTTCCGTGACTTCCTCTTTGGCCTCGTCGGCCCCGGCCACGTCCTGGAAGGTCACCTTGACCTGATCCTCGGACAGGAGGCGCGCCCGGCTCTTGCCAAAGGACATGGCGCCCCGCCCCCCCATGCCGCCCTGCATCTGGCGCATGAAAAAGATCCACAGCCCGACCAGGATGAGCAGCGGGAACCAGTTGATGAACAGGGACATCAGCACACCCGGCTTCTCTGGCGGCTGGGCGTTGATAGCGACATCGTTCTTGAGCAACTCGCCCACCAGACCGTCGTCGTCAGGGGCGAAACTAGAAAACCGCTCCCCGGACTCCTTGACGCCCTCGATGGTGCGCCCGCTGATGGTCACCTCCTTGACTTCACCCTGGCGCACCAGTTCGATGAAGGAGGAATAGGGCATGGTCCTGGGCGCCGTCCTGGTGGCAGTGAAGTTGTTGAACACGGACATCAGGACGATGGCGATGACCACCCAGAGCAACAGATTTTTCGCCATGTCATTCACGGCAGCAACCCTCTCGCGCCTCACCGGAGGCGAACATGTCGGCGGCGATTACACCTGATCCAAAGCCGTTCGTGGTTGAGCGAGCAGCGAACTGATGGCCACTCAAACCTATTGAACCGCATCATAACCGGAAAATAGGGGTCAACCTAACCGGATACCAGGCCCGGCGGCTCCTCTCGCGGTATCAGGTCCCGCGCCACCAGATAAAGTTCCCGACTTTCACGGCGCGAGGACTTGGGCTTGCGGGTGTTTACCTGCCGGAAGTGGTGGCGCAGGGATTTAAGGTAGGCGTCGAAGCCCTCGCCCTGGAAGATCTTGACCACCAGGGTGCCGCCTGGCCGCAGGTGCCTCAGGGCGAAGTCGAGGGCGAGCTCACAGAGATAGATCAGCCGCGGCTGATCGGCGGCGGTACCACTCATGTTCGGCGCCATGTCCGACAGCACCAGGTCCAAGGGCTCATGCCCCAGGGCCTCCCGCAAGCGGGTGAGGGGCCCCGCCTCGCGGAAATCCCCCTGGATGAAGGTCACCCCCGGCAGCGGGTCCATCGGCAGGATGTCCAGCGCCAGGACCCGCCCCTGGTCACCCACCAGGCGGGCGGCGACCTGGCTCCAGCCGCCGGGCGCGGCCCCCAGGTCGGCGACCCGCAGGCCCGGCCCCAGGAGCCGGTCCTTCTCCTGGATTTCCAGCAGCTTGAAGACGGCGCGGGAGCGATAGCCTTCCTGCTGGGCACGCTTGACGTATTCGTCGTTGAAGTGCCGGTCGAGCCACCGTCGGCTGCTCTTTGAGCGAGAAGCGGCTCCGGGGCCTTCGGGCTTGGCATTGGGCTTAGGGTCGGTCCTGGACGTGGGGTCGGACTTGGACTTGGGGCTGGTCCTGGACTTGGGCCTGGGGTTCGGCTTGGAGGGCTGGGAGGGCATGGTCGGGATCAGGAACGCCTCAGGAACTGGCCGCCAGGCGTGCCGCCTCCTCGACGTCCACCGCGACCAGCCGGGAGACGCCGGGCTCGTGCATGGTGACCCCCATGAGGTGATCGGCGATTTCCATGGTGACCTTGTTGTGGCTAATGAAGATGAACTGCACCTGGTCCGACAGGGAGCGGACCAGTTCGCAGAAGCGCCCGACGTTGGCGTCATCCAGGGGGGCGTCCACCTCGTCGAGCATGCAGAAGGGCGCCGGATTGAGCTGGAAGATGGCGAAGACCAGGGCGACGGCGGTCAGGGCCTTCTCGCCGCCGGAGAGCAGGTGGATGCTGGAATTGCGCTTGCCGGGCGGCCGGGCCATGACCGCGACGCCGGTCTCCAGCAGGTCCTCGCCCGTCAGCTCCAGGTAGGCATGTCCCCCGCCGAAGAGCCGCGGGAAGAGCTGTTGCAGGCCCTGGTTGACCTGGTCGTAGGTATCCTTGAAGCGCCCCCGGGTCTCGCGGTCGATGCGCCGGATGACCTGCTCCAGGGTCTCCAGGGAGCGGCTGATGTCCTCGTGCTGGGCGTCGAGGTAGTGCTTGCGTTCGGACTGGGCCTGGAACTCGTCGATGGCCGCCAGGTTGATATTGCCCAGCCGGGCGATGCGCTGGCCGAGCTGCTCCAGCCGGCCCTGCCAGGCCGCCACCTCCGCGGCTGGATCGGAGAGGGCCGCCAGGACGGCGGCGGGGTCCAGGGTCAGCTCCCTGAGTTGCTCCTCCAGGGTGCGGCGCAGCACCAGGCACTCCTGACGCGCCAGGCGCAGGCCGTCGAGGCTGGCGCTGGCCGCCCGGAGGGCCTCCTCGACCTGATGGCGCTCCTGCTCCAGGTGGCGGACGGCCTGATCCAGGCCCTCCAGCCGATCGCGGGCCTGACCCAGGGCCGCCTCCGCCTCCAGACGCAAACCAAGCTGCTCTTTGAGGGCGTCCTCCTGTTCCGCCAGGGGCTCGACCAGCTCCTCCAGGGTCTGACGGACCTCCTGGACGCGCTCGGCGAGATGGGCGCCCTGTTCCCGGGCCCGCTCCAGGCCCCGCTCCAGGGCCTCGCGGCTGGCGCGGCGGGACTCGATGCCGATCCGCAGGCGATGCTCCCGGTCGCGCCAGTCGCGCTCCTGGGCGCGGGCCTCGGCAACCGCGGCCCGCAGGCCCTCCCGCTGGCCGGCCAGCACCTCGCGGCGCTCCACCTGGATCTCCACGGCCTCCAGGGCCGCGTGCAGACGTTCGCGGGCCTCGGCCATCTCCTCGAAGGCCGCCTCCAGGTCATCGCGCAGCTCGTTCCCTTCGGCGGCCAGGGCCTGGCGCCGGTCGTTCCGATGTTCCAGGCGAGCACGCCGACCGCTGAGGTCGGCGCGGACCTGGGACAGGCCCCGCTCCGCCGCCGTGATCCGGGCCTGCAGGGCCTCGCGTTCGCTCTCCAGGGCGCGATGCTGCTCCCGACCTTCCTCCAGGGCCGCCGCGAGGGAAGCGACCTGGCCTTCCAGTGCGAGCAGTTCAGCCTCCAGGGCCTTGAGCGCCTCGCCCCGGGCCAGGACACCGCCCAAGGGGTTGTCCCGGGCCGAGGTACGCAACCAGTTGGCACCGACCAGTATCCCCTCCGGGGTCACCAGGGCCTGACCGGGGGCCAGCCCGGCACGTTCCGCCAGGGCCTGGTCCAGGGTCGCCGCCGGGTAGGTGGTGCCGAGCAGGCCCCGCAGGGGCCAGGGGCACTCGACCTGATCGAGGAGCGAGCCCCTGGGATGCCCGCCCGAGACATCAGCCTCCGATACTCCGGTTTCCCGGGGCAGGTATGCTCGTTCAGACCCATCACACCCAAGGCGGGCTTTGGCGGCACCCGGTGCAGACCCGCTCACTCCCTCCGGCCATGTAGGAGAGGGTTGGGGAGAGGAGATCTGACATTCAAACCCCTCACGCCCCAGGATGGTTTCGGCGGCACAGGGTGCTGACCCTCCTGCCCCCTCCCCCCCGGCGGGGGAGGGTTGGGGAGAGGGGGTCTGAATGGCCACGAGGGTTTCATCCCCGGTGGTGAAGCGAATGGCGGCGACCGGGAACTGCCGGTCGAGGATGGCCAGTGCCCCGCTGGCGGCCCCCAGGGCACCGGCGTGACGTTCCAGATTAGTGGTGCATACCGCCTTGAGATGCGGACCCAGGACCGCCTCCACCGCCGGTTCCCATCCGGACGCGACCTTGAGTACCTCCATAAGCCGGGGGGCCGCGGCCAGCCCCTGGTCAGCCAGCCAACGGACGGTCTCCCGATCGTTATCCGCTAGCGCGGCCTCCTGCAGGGCGGTGAGGGAGGCCTGCCGACCGCGGGCCGCCTGTAATTGGGTGCGGGCACTATCCAGGCGCTGGGTAAGGTCGCGCCGTGCCGCCTCCTGCTCCCCCAGAGCCACCGCGATCCGCTCGCGGTCGGCGGCAAAGACGTCGAACTCCACCATCAAGCCTGCTTCCCGGGACTCGAGGTCTTGGAGTTGAACCGCCAACTCGCTGGTATCCAGGCGACTCAGTTCTTCTTCCAGGCGGGCCAGGCGTGCCTGATCCCGTCCCAGGCGCTGTTCCAGGTGGTTGATGCGGGCACGCTCCACTTGGGACTGCTGGGTGGGGCCCGCCGCCTCGCGGTTGAAGTCATCCCATTGCGCCTCCCAGGCCTTGAGGGCGACCTCCGCCGCCTCGACGCGCGCGCCGGCGGCCTCGCGACCCTCCTCCGCCTCGGCCAGGGCGGGCTCCTCCTCTTCCTGACGTTCCTCCAATTCGGCCAGGGTGCCCTCATCACGCGCCAGCAGCCGTTCGACCTCAGTAAGCTCCCGCTGAAGGCGCGCCAACTCCTGCTCCTGGCGGCGGCGGTGCTCACGGGCGAACTGGATGCCCTGTTCGAGGCGGGCGATCTCCGCCCCCACGCCGTAGTAATGGCCCTGAGCCCGATTGAAGGCCTCCGAGGCGTCCGCGAAGGCGGCATGCCGCTCCTCGATGTCCGCCTCCAGGTGCCGCTGCCGGGCCGTGTTGGCGGCAAAGGCGGTTTCCCGTTCGCCGAGCACCTGATCACGTTCGGCCAGTTCCTGGTCCAGGGCACGCCAGCGCAGGGCCTTAACCTCCGCACTCAGGAGCCGCTCTTCCTCCTTGAGGCGTTTGTACTTTTCCGCCGTGGCGGCCTGGCGCTCCAGATGCAGCAGTTGTTTGGCAACCTCTTCGCGCAGATCGTTGAGGCGATCCAGATTTTCCCGGGTGTTGCGGATGCGGGTCTCCGTCTCGCGGCGGCGCTCCTTGTACTTGGAGATGCCCGCCGCCTCCTCCAGGAAGAGGCGCAGATCCTCGGGGCGCGCCTCGATGAGGCGAGAGATCATGCCCTGCTCGATGATGGCGTAGCTGCGCGGTCCCAGGCCGGTGCCAAGGAACAGGTCCTGGATATCCCGCCGCCGGCAGCGGGCGCCGTTAAGGAAGTAATTGGACTGACCGTCGCGGCTGACCTGGCGTTTGACGGCGATCTGGGCATACTTGGCGTACTCACCCCCAGCCGCGCCATCGCTATTGTCAAAGAGGAGTTCGATGCTGGCCAGGCCGACGGGCTGGCGGCTGGTGGAGCCGTTGAAGATGACGTCGGCCATGGACTCGCCGCGCAGCATCTTGGCCGAGGATTCCCCCATGACCCAGCGCACGGCATCGATGACATTCGACTTGCCGCAGCCATTGGGGCCGACGATACCGCACAGATTGCTCGGAAAAAGCACGGTGGTGGGGTCCACGAAGGACTTGAAACCGGCAAGTTTGATCTTTTCCAGGCGCATCGGGGAAAGATACAGGACCCCGGGTGTCAGGGCAAAGCAACACCCGCCCCTTCATGGTCTGCTGTGTAATGCCACTTTCACTACGGAGATAACCAACGTTATGGCTCATCCACGGCGGTCATGTTTCAGACGGGCTTGGTGGGGATGTTGGTTCGATTGCGGCAGCGGCAGTGTGGGCGCGGGTGGGGTCGGGGCGACTGTGAAGTCTATTCTAGTTCAGGCAGTTAACCTAACCGCCATGGCATGGGGCTCCACAACCCGCAACATGAGTCTCTGACTGTTACCTAAAGGGTAATCAGCGACCATGGCGCGCACCTGACCCGTCCCTGAGAGAAATTCCTCAATAATTGACCCGGTTGGCCGCAAGAAGGCTCTGGTAGACTGCGGGATGATCTTTCCACGGAGTAGCAGGCCATGCCGAGCGTCCCAAGTCGAGAATTGGACACCTTTCCCAACCCGGCCCCGGAGCGCGATTACACCATTCGCATCCAGATCCCGGAATTCACCTGTCTCTGCCCCAAGACGGGGCAACCGGACTTCGCGGAACTCACCCTCGAATACGTCCCGGATGGACGCTGCGTGGAACTTAAGGCCCTGAAACAGTACATCTGGTCCTATCGGGACGAAGGCGCCTTTCATGAGGCCGTCACCAATCGGATCCTGGACGATCTGGTTCGGGCCACTAGCCCGCGCTTCATGCGTCTGAGCGGCAAATTCAATGTCCGGGGGGGGATTTACACCAGGGTGGTCGCCGAACATCGGGCGCCGGACTGGGTAGCTCCGAGCCCGGTGCATTTGCCAT
>CALMDH010000221.1:0-35681 GCA_937862735.1 uncultured Gammaproteobacteria bacterium | reverse complement strand
ATTTCCAGATAATTGGCAAATAAAAGCCGAAAACTCGAATACGTCTACTATAATTCAGAAAGGGGGCATACGGCTTGAAGCTGACCTTTACACATACTTAGCGAGGCTTCGCCTCAGACCAACGAGACATGAAGAGGCCCCGGTTGATCGCCAGTAGCCTAAGCTACCGTATATAGCCGCATGAGCGGCGAGTGAGACCAAAGTCTCTGGTCAACCGGGGCCTGCCATCATGATAGGACAATCCATTGGTGAACTGTTGACGGCGCATGTGACCCTGGACGTCGAAGGCATCGATCGCCTCTATCTCAATGCCTATCAGCCCCGCTTGCAGACCGGGGGCGGGGTGGCCTACTTCTTCCGTCAGCACCGGGGCGCCAAGGTGGCCTCGACCCTGTTAATGGCGCCCATGAGTCATGCCTTCGTCAAGGCTATCGAGACCTTCGCCGCGACCGAAGGCGTTGAGGTGGTGCATTTCCTGAAACACCAGAGCAAGGACGAGGAAACCCAGCGGCGACTGCAAGCTGCGCCCTTGCTGGGCGAGGGCGTGCTCTACATCGGTGTGGCCCAAGAGAAGTTCAGCACCTTCCGTGTCAGTAAAAAGCACAACCCCCTAACGGGCGACAGCTACCCCTGGCTGAGCCGCGCCGACGTGATGTGCAATCAGTACTACTTTTATGTGGTGGATGAGGACTTTGGGCCGCTGTTCATCAAATTCTCTTCCTACTTTCCCTACACCGCCCGCATCAATCTCAACGGGCATGAGTTCGCCAAGCGCCAGTTAGCCAAAGCCGGGATCGCCTATGAGGCGCTCGACAATGGCCTGCTCAGTTGCGCTGATCCGTGCGCCCTGCAAGGGCTTCTCAATGGGTTGACGGCGGAAAAGATCGACGCGGTGGTGCGCAAGTGGTTCGCGCGCCTGCCCCATCCCTTCACCGCTGCGGATCGTGCCGCCGGCTTCCGCTATGAGTTGTCGATCCTGCAGGCCGAGTTCGCCCGTACCCAGGTCCTCGACCGACCCTTAGCTGGGCGGCATCTGTTCGAGGCCCTGATCCGGGAAAACCTCGATCTCGGTCGTCCCGACCGGGTCAGCCTCATCTTCCAACGGCGCATCACCCAGCGTACCCCGGGGACCTTCCGCACCCGGATCATCACCCAAGGGGTCATCCCCACGCTGCATGTCAGCTATAAGCATTCGAAGATCAAGCAGTACTTCAAGCTCGACCACGCCCTGCGCACCGAGACCACCATCAACAACACCCGCGACTTTGGCATCGGCCGCAAACTCGTCAACCTGCCCACCTTGCGGGCCATTGGCTTTCAGGCCAATCGCCGTTTGCTGGAGGTCGAAACCATCAGCCAGGACTGCGCCCTGGCCGAGGGGGTGTTTGCGGACCTGACCCAACCGCGGACTATCGACGGCCACGCCGTGCCGCGCCTGACCTTCGGTGAGCCACGGGTCATGGCCTTGATGGCGACCCTGTGTCTCTTCTTCATCCCACCACACTTTCGCCACGGTTGGTTGCGCGCGAACATGGCGGAACTCCTGGGCATCCCCGCCGCGGACTATACCCCCCACCAGGCCACCTATGATCTACGGCGGCTGCGTCAGCATGGGCTGATCGAGCGCTTAGCCAACAGCCATCGTTATCAGGTCACCCCCCAAGGGCGCCGCGTGGCCATGCTCTTCGTCAAGCTGCATAACCGCCTGCTCCGTCCAGGCCTATCCCAACTGTTCGATGGCTGCCCCAAGGCGCCTAACCGCCCACTGGCCAACGCCTTTAAACAGCTTGACCGCGCCTTGGAGGCGTTCATCCAGGGGGCCAAAATCACTTCAGCACAAAACTTGATTTGTGCGTGAAGATCTTTGTTCGTTAAAGCCCTTAACTCCATCCCTGCCTCACGAAGTATCATCCGCCGGCGGCCGCAAATACCCCGGGGGATACTCCTCGCGCCAGCCTACCCGCTCTTCGGGATGATAGATGAGATACATCTCGATCGCCACGTCCAGCTTCTGCAAGCCATGCCACAGCACCTCCGTCCCGGGATGGCCGTCGGCCTTGCGCCCCTGGAAGCCCCCCTTGATCGCGATCCAGCGGGTCGCCTCTTGCAGGGTGGGTGGCGTTGCCGGCACGACAGTCGTCTTATGAAACCAGCTATACAGCGCCTTCCATTCCGGGTCCTGAAAGAACAGTGTGCAGGGCGCGTCAGGGTCCATCCGCCCGAGCATGGTCAGGTAATAGATGCGCCAGGCCACCACCAGATCGATGGCCAGACAGTTTTCCAGGCGCGCGACGAAGCCCAGTTGGCGCTCCTCGATCTGGCAGCCGGTCTTGAGGGTGCGATGAAACACCTCGATACCCCAGCGGGCGCCATACCAGCGCACCCGCTCCTGGGCCGCCGCCAGGTCGGTGGTGGCGACATTGGTCAGCAACAGCCAGTCCACCCCCTCCACCCCCGCGGGTGGAGCCGTTTCCCGCAGGTACACCGCCCACAGCGTCAGCGGGGCGTCCTTCAGCGCCTGGGGCGGCTTAAGCGTCACCGGCCCAAAGCGCAGGTCCAGCTCGGCGGTGCGGGCGGCTTGCGCACCGCGGCGCGGCAGGTGCAGGGCGAGGCGCCCCGCCACTTCGAGACCGCCCAGGTGGTCCCACAAGGGCGTCAGCCGCTCAGCGCTCATCACCTCGCGCTGGCGGCCGCGGTTGGCCCGCACCAGCAGGCGCGGCGTGGCGGGATCGCGCGCCAGCGCGAACAGCTCGAACAGGTCGGCCTCCCGGTCGCCGATACTCACCAGGGTGGTGTTGGGCACGCGCGGGGCCAGCTCCTGCAAGGTGCGGTAGGCCGCCAGCCATTTACCGCTTTCCCGCACCTCGGGTTCCCGACGGTTCTGATGCTCTGCGGGATCGCGCGCCCAGCACTCGGCGCTCACCACCCCCAGCGGCACGCCCGCGGGGGTGAAGGCATGACTGTTGTGCAGGACCAGGCCCACGGGGCCGCCCTCGACCTTGCTCCCGATCGGTCCCAGCCCCGCCGTATCGCGATGGCCGGTGTAGTTGAGCGTGGTGGTGTCCTGGGGCACCAGCACCAGGGGGTGTGCGCTCATCCGTTCGATGACCGCCTCACGGTGGGCGCCAAGCACGACCTGCATGTTAATTCTGGGGTTGCGAAAGAAACGATAGGCGGCCACGGTGCGGGCGCGGTCGGCGCAGCGCCGGGTGAGGCTGCGGGACTGGGCGTCGCCCCAAAAATCCTCTGCCAGATGATACAGCCGTTGCTTGAGGCGGGCATCCCAGACCTTGAGGCCACCAAATTCTTCCTCGGCCCAGGAAACGGGTGTCTGGGGGCGCTCGGCAGGTACGCGTGCTGCCCCCTGGCGCAGTTGTTGGCGGGCAGCGTCCGTCAGGGGGCGTACCCACAGGGCCTTCGGCACGCCATCCCGGCGGCCGGCGCTGTGGCCAATGCGTTGCCAGCCGGCGGCGGCGTAGCAGGTGCCTTCATGGTCGGGATGGACGAAGGTCTCCAGCAGCAGGGGGCGCACGCCATAGCGCGCTTCCCAGTCTCCGGGCAGGCGGCGGGCCAACTGGCTCAACAGGTGCGAGGCCAGGTGGGGGACCGTGACCCCCGGACGGATCAGGAAGCGGGCATTGGCCACCACCCGGGCGAGGTTGCCGCGCCGGGTGGCCTCGTTCCAGCCGATCCACTGGTCGCGGTCCTTCAGGGCGAAGCTGGCCGACTGGAAGGCGGCGGCGCCCACATAGCCCTGGGCGCTGTGAAACAGGTAGCGCAGTTGCGCCCCACACAGGGGCGCATCGCCCAGGGGGTGCTGGGCCATGAGTTGGTGGTAGGTGGCACGTTCCGCGGCCGTGGTGACCAGCACGAGGTCGACGGGGCCCAGGGTGGCCAGGTCGCCCGCCACGGCGGCCACCGACTCCGGCTGCGCGGCGGTGGGTGGAGGTGCCTGGCGCGGGCCGGTAGGGAAAGGGTTCGCCGCGGGCAAGGTAACGGCGCCGCGCCGGTTGAGTTCGGCCAGCGCCCGGCGGGCGCTGCCCAGGCAGGGCTCGCCCCGGGGATTACTCCACCCCAGCCAGTCACACACCCGCTTGGCCAGGGAGCGCCGGCTGAGGGTGGGCTCTTGCCGCACGGCGGCCATGATGCGCTCACGCAGGGGGGTATCGAACCATTGGCCACAGACTCTCATGGGTGCGGAGCCTAGCGACCGGGCGGCGCGGAGTCAAGTGTGTGTAGGTGTCAGGGCTTGAAGGGATGTGGGGATGAAATCATGGGCCACCCCGAGAGATGGCCCTGCCGGCGGAGATTAATTGACTTGCTGGATGCCAGCGATGAACCAGTCTCCATCCGGAGTGTTCCAGGCATGCTGGATGTGCCAAATCTCGCGGAAGGGGTTGGCGGGACCCTGCTGATCCTCGCGAATCAAGCCTGAAAACTCAAGGCTTACAACCAGTTGTTTATCATCCCGGCGAAGGCCTGTCAAACTAACGTTCAGCGTGACGACCTCGGTGAACTGTGGTCCAGACCCCAAGGACTGACGTTCCCGCTGCAATTCGGTGAAGAGTTCGGGCATGGTGTAAGCGCGAATATCGCTGAAATCGGCCTTATCCCAAGCGGCTTGCAGGCGCAAGAAATGGTTTTTGGCACCGGAGGTAAAGGTGTGAGGATCGAACCAACCAGGCGCCTGGTTTTCACTTGACTGCACTTGGGGGGAAACCATCCCAGGCTGTGCCACGGAATGAGGTTGGCGAGCGTACTCAGGAGAAACTTGACCGCCCCCAAAACGTCCGGGAGAGGTATTGGCCGAAGCCGGGGTGGGGACGGTACCGCGACGCAACATGCGGAACAACATAATGCCGCCAATGACCAGCGCCACTAAGAGCAGAAAATCCATCACCTGAAGTCCTTCGAAGGCGTCGCCGAAGAATAGGGAGGCGAGCAATCCTCCGGCGGCTAGCCCAGCCAGAGGTCCCAGCCAGCGACTTGCGCCCGCGGCACGGGTAGCCTGAGCAGAGTTTGGCTGGGTAGCAGTAGGATGGCTGGATCTGGCCTGCTGGGTGGATGCCGAAGCAGGGGGGCTACTGTACTGCTTGCCCAGGTTCGAGCCGCCGCCGAGACGCTTTGCCTCCGCGATGGGCATGGCCAGCAGGCTGAAGGTCAGGATTGCAAGGGCGAGTGCTAGCAGATTTTTCATGGTCGACCTCATTGAGCCGGTTAGATGCTAAGTGGCTGAATTAAAATGGATAATGATGGTTTTAACAGGGGATTGCCGTGCCTGGTTGAAAATTTTGAGGGCCTTGATGATCCTGGCCTCCCCGTCACAACCCAGTCCAGAGATTATTGGTCGGGCGCTGCGTGGATCAAGCTCTAGTCTCCACCGAACAGTCGAAGCCGGGTAGATCAATTAGGGCTTTAACTTCTGCTATGTGACAATCTAGCGATAATTGCCATCAGCAGTCGGGGAAATGGCTGCGGGAATGGCTTTATGGAGGGAATTGAAAATTAGGCGGATGGTTTAGACCAAGCGGACGGTCTGACGTATAAGACACAAAGAATCAGAAGGAATGACCGTCACTCTGCGAGCGGATCTCAGGGTGAGACGAAGGCAAAGCCGACATTTCTGGACCATCAACCGCGGGAGGCGCCAGAGACCTCGCCGCGGCTGCGGGGCTAAGTGAAATGGGGGTAATCCGGAATTAGCCGGTAATGCGCTTGAACTTCTCCATGAGCTGCTCCTCGGTCTCCTCGTGATTGGGGTCCTTGAGGATGCAGTCCACCGGGCAGACCTCGACGCACTGGGAAGTCTCGAAATGACCCACGCACTCGGTGCAGAGGTCGGGGTCGATCACATAAATCTCGTCGCCCTGGCTGATGGCGCCGTTGGGGCATTCGGGCTCGCACACGTCACAGTTAATGCATTCGTCAGTGATGTAAAGCGCCATGGTGAAACTCCTGGGGCAGGTGAAAAGCGATAGGAAGAAGGGCTGAGGATTAGGCCTGGGCACCAGCTTGGCGCCCATCTGCCCGTAACACTCATCTTACCCAAAGCGCTCCCGCAATGCAGCACGGACCTGGGGGGGGACAAAGGCCGAGACATCGCCCCCAAGGCGAGAGACCTCGCGTACCAGGGAGGAGGAGATAAAGGCGTACTGTTCGGCGGGGGTCAGGAACAAGGTCTCGATATGGGGGGACATCCGGCGATTCATGCTCGCCAGTTGGAACTCAAATTCGAAGTCCGATACCGCCCGCAGACCACGCATGATGACATTGATACCCGCTGCTTCGGCGAAGGAGACCAGCAGGCCGCTGAAGGCCGTGACCTGGACGTTGGGAAGATGGGTCACGGTCCCGCGGGCCATAGCCAGGCGCTCCTCAAGATCGAAGATCGGGGTCTTATGGGTGTCCGCTGCCACGGCCACCACCACCTGATCGAAAAGCCGTGCGGCCCGACCGATCAGGTCGATGTGGCCGTTGGTGATGGGATCGAAGGTCCCCGGGTAGACGACCCTGCGCATGGTTCGCTTCCTGATGGTGAGAGGATCGAAGGCGGAAGAGCATAGCAGGGCTTTATTCGCCTGTCTCCGCCAGGCCGTAGCACGCCAGGCCGTAGCGGACCTGCCCCGCCTGGCGGTCACGGATCAGCTTCCAACCCGCTGGTAAGACCGGAAAACCCTGGCGAGAAGCGGTTTCCAGATAAATCCTGGCCCCAGGGTTAAGCCATCCTCCACGCTGCAAGACCAGGCAACTTGGAGCCAGAAGATCGGCGTTGAAGGGGGGATCGAGAAAGACCAGGTCGAAGGGTTCCGCAGGAGTCATCCTCAACCATTCCAGGGCATCGGCGTGGAAGATCCGGATCCGCCGCTCCGCGTCCAGGGGATCGAGGTTGGTTCGCAGAACTTGGAAGACGCAGGCGGCACGCTCAATCATGACCACTTGCGACGCGCCGCGGGAAGCGGCCTCAAAACCGAGGGCGCCACTCCCGGCGAAAAGATCCAGGCACCGACTGCCCTCGATCAGGGGGGCTAACCAGTTAAAGATCGTCTCCCGTACTCGGTCGGGGGTGGGCCGCAAACCCGGCTGATCAGCTACGGCCAATCGACGGCCGCGCCAGGCACCCCCAATGATCCGCAGCCGACCGCTAGCGACCGACATCCTACTGGCTCTGATCAATGATCGCGGGGCCCACGATGACGGTGGTGAAGCGGCTCGGATCGATCCGGCGCTGGAAGGCATCGCGAATCGTCTCGACGGTAACGGCGCGAACGCGCTCGTTGAAGCGATCGAGATAGTCCAGGGGCAAACCATAAAAGCCAATGATGGCAAGGTATTGAGCAATCTTACGATTGCCGGCGATGCGCAGGGGAAAGCCGCCCGTGATGTTCTTCACCGCCGCCTCCATCTCCTCCTGGCTGGGTCCTTCGTCCCTAAATCGCTGGATAGTTGCTATCAGGACGTTCCGGGCTTGCGGGCCTTGGTCATTCTTGGTGGCCAGGCCGGCGAGGAAGGGGCCGCGTTCAGCCAATGGCAGAAAGTAACTATAGACACTATAGGAAAGGCCGCGCTTCTCCCGAACTTCGTCCATGAGCAGTGACACCAGTCCGCTTCCACCCAGGATGTGATTGCCAACATAGAGCGGGAAGTAATCGGGGTCGGTCCGGGTCATGCCCGCCTGGCCGGTAAAGACATGGGTCTGGGTGGAAGGAAAATGGATTCGTTCCAGATTGCCTGAGGCGTTTGCGGGAACCGGTGGAAGGGAGGGGGCAGGCTCACCGGGCCCCAACCCACTGGTGATTCTCTCGGCGATGGCCTCGGCTTGTGGTCGGGTAATGGCGCCCACCAGCGCGATGACCGCCTGGCGGGCAACATAATGGCGGGCATGAAAGGCCCTGAGATCCTCCGGGGTTAGCGCCGCCAGGGACGCGGGGGTGCCGGCGGGATCAATGGCGTAGGGATGATCACCATAAAGCAGCCGATAGAAAGCCTTCTGGCCCAGGGTGGCGGGGTCCTGGTCGTCACGATTGAGACTGACCAGGGCATTGGCGCGGACTCGGTTGAAATCGGCGGGCGCGAAACGCGGCCGACTGATGATCTGGACCAGGGTCTCGAGGGCCTGGTCCAGGGCGGACTCGCGGGTCAGGGTACGAAGGGAGATGGCGGCCATGTCACGCTGCGCCTCGATGCCCAACTCGGCGCCAACCGCCTCCAGCCGCTCAGCGATGGTATCGGCGTCCCAATCGCCAGCACCCTGGTCGAGGAGATCCGCGGTCAGGGACGCCAGGCCTGGGCGGTCACCATCCCGGGCACTGCCCGCCGGGAAGACGACGCGCAGGTCCAGCATCGGCAAGTCCGGAGCGGCTACGAAGAGCACTTTCGCGCCCTGAGAGTTCTCCCAGGTGTCGATGGAGGGCGTGGCGAGCAGCGAAGGACTCAGGGGCAAGAGGCATACAAAGAGTAACCATACCCTCAGCGGGGAAGGGAGCAGGTTAGTGTCCGGCATGGGCAAGTCCTCCCCGGAGGTTGGCAGAGGCCGTGGCATCCACACTGGCAAGCGCTTGGGGAACCAGGATGGCGATGGTCAGGCTTTCAGGTACCAGGTATTGGCGGGCTACGGCCTGAATTTGCTCCGGGGTAATGCGGCTGAGATGCTCGACGTACTGCTCCATCAGCTCCCAGCCCAGGCCGATGGTCTCCAGGCTGCCGATCTGCCGGGCCTGGGCGTAAACTGAATCCTTTTCATAGACCTTGGCGGCAATGAGCTGATTGCGGATACGTTCGAGTTCGGCCTCCGCCACGGGTTCGTCACGCAGGCGTTGGACTTGGGCCAGCAGGGCCTGCTCCAGTTCTTCGACCGTGTGTCCCAGCGCGGGGATCCCATCCAGCAATAACATGCCGGGAAGCCGGCTGAAGGCGTTGTAGCTGGCCCCGGCGGATGCCGCCAGATGAGAGCCGCGAATCAGTTCGCGACTGAGACGGGCGCTGGAGCCACCATCCAGGATCGAGGCTAGCATCTCCAGGGCGTAGGGCTCCCAGTCCTGGCTGGCATGACCTAGGGCGGTAGTCTTGTAGCCCAGCAGCAGATAAGGCTCCTTGGCGGGCGCCTTGACCTGGATGCGCTTCGTGCCCCGCTGGGGAGGGTCGCCACCGCCGCGCGTCAGGCTGATGGATTCGGCGGGCAGGGGGCCAAAGTATTGTTCGGCAAGGGAAAAAACCCACGCGGGATCAACATCTCCCACCACCACCAGGGTCGCGTTGTTGGGCGCGTACCATTGGCGATACCAGTCCCGCAGGTCGGTGACCTGCATCCCTTCCAGGTCACTGGCCCAACCAATCACCGGGTTACGGTATGGGGAAACCTCGTAAGCCATGGCGTTGAACTGCTCGAAAGTCAGGGCCTCCGGGTCATCCTCGGTGCTCAAGCGGCGTTCTTCCTTGACCACCTCCAGTTCCTTGACAAACTCCGGCGCGGGCAGGGCCAGGGAGCGCATCCGCTCCGCCTCAAGTTCGAAGGCGATGGGGAGACGATCAGCGGCCAAGGTCTGAAAGTAGGCCGTGTAGTCCCGGCCGGTGAAGGCGTTTTCGTCCCCGCCGTTGGCGGCGATGATGCGGGAAAATTCGCCAGGAGCGAGCTTATCCGTACCCTTGAACATCATGTGTTCAAGCAGATGGGAAATACCGGTGAGTCCGCTGGGTTCGTAACTGGAGCCGACTTTGTACCAGACCTGCGAGGTAACGATCGGCGCCCGTCGGTCCTCCTTGACGAGCACCTTGAGGCCGTTGCCGAGGGTCCGCTCGTGGACCTGGCTGGTATTTGCCGGGGCGGGCGGTGACAGGGTCCCAAGCAACAGCGGGAGCAGCAGCGGAACCGAGAAGGTAGGTATCCTCATCTCAACCCCAAAACATGTAGGTTAGGTGCGGGAGCCCGGCGACCAAGGGATAGCGGAAGACGCCTCGGGTAATGTTTGTTAGCATGGCCGCTAAGGTCAGGAGTTGACAAGACCCCGGGGGAATCGTTCCCGCGGATACGGCGTAACCAGGTGTCAGGTCGGTTGTTCATGTTTGGATTTGGCAGAAAAAAATCGGTCGCCACGGCCGCGGAAGGGACGCAATCCATTCCTTCGCCCGGGGAGCCGGGGATGGAGCCACCCAAGCCCAAGGGTGGTCTTCTAGCGCGTCTGCGCGAGGGCCTCATGCGCACCCGCGCGGTCCTCAACAGCGATGTCGTTGATCTGATCCGTGGCCGCAAACGCATCGACCAGGACCTGCTCGACGAGCTGGAGACCCTGCTCCTGACCGCCGATGTCGGCGTGGAGGCCACCAACCGCATTATCTCTGACATGGCCGCGCGCGTGCGGCGCCATGAACTCGCCGACCCCCAGGTCCTCGTCAGCGCCCTGAAGGAGGAGCTGGCCCAGATACTGCGCGCTTGCGAGTCACCCGTGCGGGCGCCGGCGCCGGGCCGACCACAGGTGATCCTGATGATCGGCGTGAATGGGGCCGGCAAGACCACCACCATCGGCAAGTTGGCTCGGCACCTGCAACGGGAGGGCAACAGTGTCATGCTGGCGGCCGGGGATACCTTCCGGGCCGCGGCGGTGGAGCAACTCCAGACCTGGGGGGAACGCAATGGCGTCCCGGTGATCGCGCAACAGTCGGGGGCGGATTCCGCCTCGGTCATCTTTGATGCCCTGCAGGCGGCCACCGCCCGGGGGATCGACGTCCTGATCGCCGATACCGCTGGGCGCCTGCACACCAAAACCAACCTCATGGAGGAGCTCGCCAAGATCGCGCGGGTGATGAAAAAGATCGACCCCGAGGCCCCCCACGAGGTGCTGCTGGTGGTGGATGCCACCACGGGCCAGAACGCCATCGTCCAGGCCTCGCAGTTCAATGCCGCCGTGCCGCTGACTGGCATCGTACTGACCAAACTCGACGGCACCGCCAAGGGAGGCGTGCTCTTCGCGATCGCCGAGCGGTTGCGGGTGCCCATTCGCTTCATCGGCGTGGGGGAGGCCCTGGAAGATTTGCGTCCCTTCGTCGCCGAGGAGTTTCTCGAGGCCCTCTTTGGCCAGTGAGCACCCGCCGCCCATGATCCGCTGCGATCAGGTCAGCAAGCGCTACGCGGAAAGTGGTGACGTCCTGAACCATCTCAGCCTGGAGATCGCGGCGGGGGAGATGGTCTTCCTGACTGGGCACTCGGGGGCGGGCAAGAGCACGCTTCTCAAACTCATCGCCTGTCTGGAACGTCCCAGCCGCGGCCAATTGTTGGTGGATGGACGCAATATCGGCCGCCTGACCCCGCGGCAAATCCCCCACCATCGCCGCCAGGTGGGCATGATCTTCCAGGATTATCGCCTCCTCATGGACCGCAGCGTGTTTGACAATGTCGCCCTGCCCTTGGTGGTGGCCGGGCTGGGATCTCAGGAGGTCGCGCGCCGGGTGCGGGCCGCCCTCAACCAGGTCGGCCTCCTGAACCGGGAAAAGGCCCACCCCTTGGCGCTCTCGGGCGGTGAGCAGCAACGAGTGGGTATCGCCCGGGCCATCGTGGGGCGCCCCCCCCTGCTGGTGGCCGATGAACCCACGGGGAATCTCGACCCCCAGTTGGCCCGCGAGGTGATGGCCCTCTTCGCCCGCTTCAATCAGGTCGGCGTCACCCTGCTGATTGCCAGTCACGACCTGGCGCTGATTTCCAGTTTGCCCTACCGGACCTTGACTCTCGACCGGGGACGCCTGGTCGCCGACACCCATGCCCCCAAGTTCACCGCGTCCGATGCGTCCCTCAGCGTCTGAGCCCGCGGTTACGTCACGGCCCAAGCCACGGCGGATGCCACGTCCGTCTCCCCGGCGCTGGTTTCGCAACTGGCTGGCCCTGCACCACCAGGAGGCCCGATCGAGCCTCGCCCGCCTGCGGGGCAGACCACTGCCTACCCTGATGACGGTGCTGATGATTGGCATCGCCCTGGCCTTGCCTGGGACCCTCTACGTGCTGACGCGCAATCTGGCCGTGCTCGGGGATGGTTGGGAGCATACGGCGGCCATCTCGGTGTTCCTCAAAACGGAGGTGAAGGCGGAGCAGGCACAGGCCCTGGCGCGCCGTCTGGCGGGACGTCAGGACCTGGAGAGCGTGATCCTGATTCCGCCGGAGCAGGCCTTGCAGGAACTGCGTGCCGAGACCGGGTTCGCCGAGGCCGTGGAGCAACTCGAAACCAATCCGCTCCCTTACGTCCTGTCCCTGCGGCCCATGACCTACCTGGATGACGTCGCCGGTCTGGAGGGGCTGCGGGAGGCCTTGTCCGCGTTGCCGGAGACGGACCTGGTGCGCATGGATACCCTCTGGGTGCAGCGCTTCCAGGGCATCATCAAAGTCGGGGAACGGGCCGCCCTCGTTCTCGCCAGCGCGCTGGCGGCGGGGGTGCTGCTCGTCATTGGCAACACGATCCGCCTGGAAATCGAAAACTGCCGGCAGGAGATCGTCATCATGGAGACGGTCGGCGCCACCCGGGGATTCATTCGCCGCCCCTTCCTGTGGCTCGGGCTTTGGTTTGGCGGCCTGGGCGGCCTGATGGCCTGGTTCCTGATAGCCCTGGCGCGGTGGCTGATGCAGGCCCCGGTCTCCCAATTGGCCGCCCTCTATCAGGCCGACTTCGTGCTCGTTGGCCTCGGCCCTGCCGCCCAGGTCGTGCTGCTTGGCGGCAGTCTGGTCCTGGGGTTGCTGGGAAGCTGGATCTCGGTGGCCAGGCATCTTGCCGCGATCGAGCCGGAGTGAGGCGCCGCGCCCCTCCGCGATTCCCTGGTTATATCTTTCTGGATTGAGATAGTTGCTTTTTGCGCGCCGGGCGCGCGCCGCTGACTCTCATCCCCTGCGCTATCCCCTGCGCCATCCTCGGCTTCCTTCGCGCTGGCCTGTCAACGGGAGAGCACCATCCTGCAACCCAGGGCTCACGGGAACTATCCCCCTGGCCGTCCCTCCAAAGCGCATCATTCCAGTGTTGTGAAACCCGCGATAGGTTTGCTACACTGAATTCCAGACAAAATTACTTGGGTATTGGGACGATGACTAGAGATCTTGCCTTGCTCCCTACAGGAAACATTGATTCCTACATCAGCGCCGCTTATCAGATCCCGATGCTGACCCCGGACGAGGAACGGGATCTGGCTGTGCGATTGCGCGACCAGGGTGACATGGAGGCCGCCAAACGCCTGGTCCTGTCCCACTTGCGCTTCGTCATCCGCATCGCCCGCGGTTACCTCGGCTACGGCCTGCCCTTGCCAGACCTGATTCAGGAGGGTTCAGTCGGCCTCATGAAGGCGGTGAGGCGCTTCGAGCCGGACATGGGCGTGCGGCTGGTGTCCTTCGCCGTGCATTGGATTCGCGCCGAGATTCACGAATACATTCTTCGTAACTGGCGTATCGTCAAGGTCGCCACCACCAAGGCCCAACGCAAGTTGTTCTTCAACTTGCGCAGTGCCAAGAAACGCCTGGGCTGGTTCACGCGCGAAGAGGTCGAGAGCGTGGCGCGGGAGCTTGACGTCAAGCCCGAGACCGTGCTGGAGATGGAATCCCGCCTCTCCAATCAGGACCTGGCCTTCGACGGTGACGATAGCGATGAGGACGAAGGGCCCGCCGCGCCCTCCAGTTATCTGCCCGACATGCGCATGGAGCCCGCCAGCGCGCTGGAGCGTCAGGACACCATGATGGACCGGCATGACCGGCTGCATGCCGCCTTAGCGGGCCTGGATGATCGCAGCAAAACCATTCTTCAGGCGCGCTGGCTGACGGAGAAAAAACAAACCCTTCACGAGTTGGCTGAACAATTCGGCGTCTCGGCGGAGCGAATCCGCCAGATTGAAAAAAATGCGATGAAAAAAATGCGTGCCCAGTTGGAGGCCTGATCCTCAGGTGCACCAAGGAGAGGCCGGCGAAAGCCGGCCTTCGCTTTTTTGGTCGCGCCTCACATCCTGACCTCTATTGCCCCAGGAGGGACTATTTGGATGGGAACCCATGTTAGTTGGCCAGAAAGCGTGAACGCTCCAGCCGTCGGCTAAGGGCGTCTGCTAGCCGTAACTGGACCTCCTCCATGGTCATTTCCACCCCGAAATCGGCCAGGCGCGTCACGACCAAGCCGGGATAGCCGCACGGGTTGATGCGCGTAAAGGGCTCCAGATCCAAATCAACATTTAGGGCGAGACCGTGGTAACTACAGTGGCGACGAACCCTCAGTCCGAGTGATGCGATCTTGGCCCCCTGAACATAGACTCCCGGGGCGCCCGGCAGGGTTTCGGCGTCGATCCCCAGGTCGCCGAGCAGATCGATAACGGCGGCCTCTAGGAGATTGACCAGGGCCTTGATCCCCAGGTGGGCACGACCGAGGTCCAATAGCAGGTAGGCAATGAGCTGGCCGGGACCGTGGTAAGTCACCTGCCCTCCCCGGTCCACCTGGACCACCGGAATATCACCGGCATCCAGGATGTGTTCGCGGCGACCGGCCTGTCCCAGGGTAAAGATCGGCGGATGTTCCAATAACCACAATTCATCCTGGCTGGTGGCCAATCGGCAGTTCGTGAAGTCCCGCATGGCCTCCCAGGTATCCAGGTAATCGCATGTCCCTAGGCGCTTGACCAGGATTGTTTGCGGTTCCGCGTCGGCATGAGTCGCAAGAGCATCAGGATGACCGGACTCAGAGCGTCCAGGCGACGCGCTCATGGCTGCTGAGGTCCCGGTAAATGGCATCGATCTGCAACTGGCTCTGGGCCAGAATCACGAGGGTTACCGAGAGCCATTTGCCACCACTGCTTTCCCTCTCGCTAACCTGATGGGTGCTTAGCTCGGGGACGTGACGACGGACGATCTCGATGACCAGTTGCCGGAAGTCCGCCTCAGCCTTGCCGATGGCCTTGATGGGGAAGGCGCAGGGGAACTCCAGCACGGAGGCGGGGGTTTCGCTCATGACCCACCGCTTACTGGAACCACCGCAGGATGGTATCCCGAAGCCATTCCCACCAGCCGCCTTTCGGGACATCCTGCAGGGCAATCAGGGGGACCCGGCCAATTTCCTTGGCCTCCAACTCCACCACAATTTCTCCGACCTGGGCTCCCTTGGCCAAGGGGGCGATAAGGTCCGGGTTTTTTTCGATACGGGCAGAGAGTTGGTTATAACGCCCGCGGGGAATAGTGGCATGGAGGTCCTCGGCGGGACCTACGGGGACTTCCTTGACCTCCCCCATCCATACCCGCAGGTTTTCGACGGGCTTCCCACCCGGATAGAGCTGGGGCGATTCGTAAAACCGGAATCCATAATTGAGCAATGCCAGGCTGGCCGCGGCCCGGGCCTTTTCGCTCTTGGCGCCCATGACCACGGAGGTCAGACGCATGCTGTCTCGTTTGGCGGAGGCCACCAGGCAAAAGCCGGCCGCCTCGGTGTGACCGGTCTTGACGCCGTCGACGCTGGGGTCCTGCCACAGGAGGCGATTGCGATTGTTTTGCTTGATACCGTGGTAAACGTATTCCTTCTCCGCATACCAGGCATAGTAGTCCGGGAATTCGCGGATCGTCGCGGCCGTTACCAGGCTCATATCCCGCGCGGTGGAGTAATGCTCCGGGTCGGGCAGGCCGGTGGCGTTGGTAAAGTGACTGTTGGACATGCCCAGGCGCTGGGCGTGACTGTTCATCAGGTGAGCAAAGGTATCCTCACCGCCAGCGACGTGCTCGGCCAAGGCAACGCTGGCATCGTTTCCGGATTGAATGATCATGCCATGCAGCAGGACCTCCAGGGGGATGCGCTTGCCAAGTTCGATAAAGGTCTTGGAACCGCCCGTCCGCCAGGCCTTCTCGCTGATGAGAACCTCGTCAGTCAGGGCAACCTTGCCGGCCGCCAGTTCTCGAAAGACCACGTAGGCCGTCATGATCTTGGTCAGGCTGGCCGGTTCAAGGCGCTCGTCAGCATTTCGTTCGGCAATGACCTTGCCAGTGTGGTGGTCCACCAGCAGGTGGGCGGTGCCATCAATAACCGGTGGTTCCGGGATGGGGGCCTGGAGGCTGGTGGCAGCCTTATCCTGGGCGAAGGTGGGCGGCAAAAACAGCAGGCACAGGAGGCTCAGGAGGGAGACGTAAGGCTTCATGCGGGAGGGCTTGGCGCTGGCTAGTAAGGATTAAAACTGCGGCGAGGGCGCCTGCGCCCACTCGCCTGATTGATCATTCTAAGCCTTGCGGAGGGGATTTTGCAGCAATGAGGGATGGAAACTTTGTGGGAAATGGATCGATGGTGTCAGATAGCCACCATCGATCATGCTGTGTTCGCGCTAAAGAAGGGTGATGCGGAGGGTCAGCCCGTCGTGCTGCCCGGCCTGATGACATCAGTCTTTTTGTGTATTAGATGCACCGGGTGGCACGAGTTGATAAAGGGGATGACCCTGAAGGCAAACCAATTGTTATGGCTGGCTTAACGCATGACGACTCTGGGATTGGACACCCCTAGTGAGGCCAAGCGGCTTGAAATTAAACTGGCTTCATCCTTGGAGTCGAGCGGGCCCACCTGGACCATGAAGGGAGTTAGGTCGTTAGCAGTGTCCGTGCGGACCAGAACCGTCTCCTCCAGTTTACTGGCCAACTCCTGGCGGAGCCTTTCCGCATGGGTTCGATTATCGAAATGGCCCGCTTGTAGATAGATAGCGGCACTTGCGGCAACCTTCGGTCGGTCGTTGCCGATGACCACACCGCCGTCAAAAGAGTCAACACTGACAAAGGCATTGCCTGGTTGGGAATCAATTGGCGCGGGTGCGCCAGGCTGATCCGCCCTGGCCTTGTCGGCAGCGGCGACGAACATCCGCTGCAAGCCCGCGTCCAGGTCGGTGGTAGCCGAGTCAAGAACCTGAATTTTGACCTTGGCCATGCCCTTGTCCACCATGTCCAGTTGCGAGGCGGCGGCGTAGGAAAGGTCTAACATCCGATTACCATGAAAGGGACCGCGATCATTGACGCGCACCACCGCGCTTCGACCATTTTCCAGATTGGTGACCTGGATGAGACTGGCGAGGGGAAGGTTTTTGTGCGCGGCGGTCATGGCATGCATGTCAAAACGCTCGCCGCTGCTGGTACGCCGGCCATGAAAGCGCTTGCCGTACCAGGAGGCGGTACCCTTTTCTTCATGGCCCTGAGCTGCCTGCCGTACCTGGTATTTCTTACCCTTTACGACGTAGCTCTTGGCCGATGAGGTCTTGGGCGGGGTCTCTGTGGATGGGGAAAGGTTCCCCTGGGTTGCCGGAGTCGGACTTGACGCTTGCTCCGGTTGACCAGTGGTGCCGGTGGTTGCACATCCGTTGACCAGCAAGGTCAGCAAAAGGATTGAGAGCAAACCGGAAAACTTGCCCAAGTGGACGGCTTGCCATGCGTTGTTACCCGCATTTCTCGTCGCCATAAACAGCCCCCAATTTGTCGCGAGATCACCGTCGAGCGGATAATTTCCCTGTCGCTCGAAATACTTACCTGATTCCGGTGTCTCTTTTACACGGTTAGGACTTCCAGAATAACCCCTGACTTCAGGTTTGGCACATAGAAATGATTGATGCAGGTAAAGTTGAATTTATAGCACCAGGGCCCGTATCGCGCCCAGGTGGGGCGATGTGTCCAGCCATGGCTCCTTAACGGATCATTTTTGATGAGATTTTTTGGCGAAACCTCCCTGAGGGCCGGCAGGCTTCAACTGGCCGAAGAGCACTGGCCAAGTACTGCGGGAGGCCCTATCATCACTTTGAGCCTGTATTCTCAGCCGACGGGAGATTAACGAACATGAGCAACGCGGTAGTTGGCATCATCATGGGTAGCGACTCGGACCTGGGGGTCATGCGTGGTGCTGCCGAGGTGCTGGGGGAGCTTGGGGTGCCCTGGGAGATGAATATTGCCTCCGCCCACCGCACGCCGAGGAGGGTCATCGACTATGTCGAAAGCGCGCGTGATCGGGGTCTGAAGGTCATCATCGCCGGCGCGGGTGGGGCCGCCCACCTGGCGGGTGTCGCGGCGGCCTTCACGCCCTTGCCCATCATCGGCGTGCCGGTGAAAAGCGCCAGCCTCTCCGGTCAGGATTCCCTGCTGTCGATGGTGCAAATGCCCCCTGGCGTGCCCGTCGCGACCGTCGCCATCGATGGCGCCCGGAATGCGGGCATCCTGGCCGCGCAGATCATCGCCACGGGTGATCCAGCCCTGATGGACCGGCTGGTGCTGTTCAAGCAGGACCTCGAGGCGGCCGTGCTGGTGAAGGCGCAGCGCCTCACGGCCGGAGAACTGGGCTGACCCCCAAACTAATCTGCCCGGATCGCTCAGACACGCATTACCCGCAGTGGTTGGACGCGCTGGCATCCTGGTCGCGCGACATACGGGGCCTTGAGGAGAGCCGGTGATGGATATCGCCGAATTGCTGGCATTTTCAGTCAAGAACAAGGCCTCGGACCTGCACCTGTCCGCGGGCTTGCCACCCATGATTCGCGTCAATGGCGATATGCGGCGTTTCGACCTGCCGGCCATGGACCATCGGACGGTCCAGGGCCTGGTCTACGACATCATGAACGACAAGCAGCGTAAGGATTACGAGGAGTTCCTGGAGACGGACTTCTCCTTCGAGATCCCCGGCCTGGCCCGCTTCCGCGTCAACGCCTTCAATCAGAAGCGTGGCGCCGCCGCCGTGCTGCGCACCATCCCCTCCAAGGTCCTGTCCCTGGAGGAGATCAACGCCCCCAAGATCTTCCGCGAGATCGTTGAGGTCTCCCGCGGCCTGATCCTGGTGACCGGCCCCACGGGCTCGGGCAAGTCCACCACCCTGGCGGCGATGATGGACTTCCTCAACGACACCCGCTATGAGCACATCCTCACCATCGAGGACCCCATCGAGTTCGTTCACCTCAGCAAGAAGTGCCTCATCAACCAGCGCGAGGTCCATCGCGACACCCTGGGCTTCGCCGAGGCCCTGCGCTCCGCCCTGCGCGAGGACCCGGACATCATCCTGGTCGGCGAGATGCGCGACCTGGAGACCATCCGCCTGGCCATGACCGCCGCGGAGACCGGCCACCTGGTGTTCGGTACCCTGCACACCACCTCCGCCGCCAAGACCGTCAACCGCATCATCGACGTCTTCCCGGCGGCGGAGAAGGACATGGTTCGTTCCATGCTCTCCGAGTCCCTGCGCGCCGTGGTCGCCCAGACCTTGCTCAAGAAGGTCGGCGGGGGCCGGGTGGCGGCCCACGAGATCATGATCGGCACCCCGGCCATCCGTAACCTGATCCGCGAAGACAAGGTGGCCCAGATGTACTCCGCCATCCAGACCGGCCAGGCCTATGGCATGCAGACCCTGGATCAGAACCTGGCCGAACTGCTCAAGCAAGGGGTGATCACCCGCGCGGATGCCTTGTCCAAGGCTCAGAACAAGGATTCCTTCTCCTGAAAAGCACCCCCGATTCCTTGATCCCCGTCCCTGTGGTCGGACCAGCGGGACGGTATGCTGGTCACTCTCTTAACGCGGGCAAGAAAGCTGATGGACTTTAATCAACTCCTTATCCTGATGGCCCAGAAGAAGGGCTCGGACATGTTCATCACCGCTGGGCGGCCACCAGGGATCAAGATCGATGGCGTCATCCGCAATGTCGGCAACGAGCCCCTGACCGCCCGCCAGGCCCACGACCTGGTCTACAGCGTGATGAATGAGAAGCAGCAGAAGGAGTTCGAGGAGACCAAGGAATGCCAGTTCGCCATCGACGCCAAGGGCGTGGGGCGGTTCAGCGTCAGCGCCCTGGTCCAGCGGGACGCCGCCTGCATGGTGCTGCGCCGTATCGAGACCAAGATCCCCAGCCTCGACGACCTGCGCCTGCCGCCCGTCATCAAGGAACTGGCGATGACCAAGCGCGGGTTGATCATCTTCGTCGGCGGGACCGGCACCGGTAAATCCACCTCCCTGGCGGCCATGATCGGCTACCGCAACCAGAACAGCTCCGGTCACATCATCACCATCGAGGACCCCATCGAGTTCGTCCACGAGCACGCCGGCTGCATCGTCACCCAGCGTGAGGTCGGGGTCGACACCCTGTCCTTCGATGCCGCCCTGAAAAACACCCTGCGCCAGGCCCCGGACGTCATCCTCATCGGCGAGATCCGCACCCGCGAGACCATGGAGTACGCCATCGCCTTCGCCGAGACCGGCCACCTGGTGCTCGCCACCCTCCACGCCAACAACGCCAACCAGGCCCTGGACCGTATCCTCAACTTCTTTCCCGAGGAGGCCCGTAACCAACTCTTCACCGATCTGTCCCTCAATCTCAAGGGCGTCGTGGCCCAGATGCTTTGTCCGCGCATCGACGGCAAGGGCCGGCGCGCCGTCATCGAGGTCCTGGTCAATACCCCACTGGCCTCCGATCTGATCCGCAAGGGCGAGGTCTCCAAGCTTAAGGAGTTGATGAAAAAATCCCGCGAGCAGGGCATGGTCACCTTCGACCAGTCCCTGTTCGACCTCTACGAGGAAGGCGAGATCAGCTATCAGGATGCCTTGCGCCTGGCGGACTCCGCCAATGAGGTGCGGCTGATGATCAAGCTCCATGGGACCCGGGACAAGGGCGCGGATCTGGATGCGGGCCTGGAGGGCATCGCCCTGGTGGACAAGGACGAGTGAGGGGGCGGTTTAGACTGGGGTTTCATGCGGGTGACCTCCCAGACGTGCTCCGCGCCAAATAGGGTGGATGAGGCGGCGAAGGTGGCATAATCTCTCCTATCCACCCTCTTTCCGTAGCGACAAAAACGCCATGGCAACACTTCTCGGTCCCCTCTTCCGGACATGGGAACGGCTGTTCCGGCCCTTCCTGGCCACCCTGGCGGCCCTGGTATTGCAATTCGGTACTCTTGGCTGCGTGCATCTGCCCAGTTTTGCCGAGGGACTCCTCGCGGACGTGAAGGGCGGCGAAGAGGAAGGACAAGCTGAGGTTCAGCCCACCGTCCAGAGCGCTCCCCCACCCCCCGTTTTGCCCATGGAGCCCCAGGAAGCCCTCCCCGCCAAAGGCAAGCGCTGGGAATGGTCGGGGGACAAGCGCCAGATCACCCACATCTGGATCGATACCGATACCCAGAAGGCCCGTTTTTACGATGGACCTGAGCAGGTCGGCTGGAGCTACGTGGCCTCGGGGGTCAAGAAGTTCCCCACCCCGACGGGTAAGTTCGCGGTCATCGGTAAGGAAAAGACCAAGGAATCGAACCTTTACGGCAAGATCTACGATGCCGAAGGCAAGGTGGTGGTCAGTGATGCCAAGCGTGGCCGGCACAAGATTCCGCCGGGCGGGCGTTTCGCGGGGGCCAAAATGCCTTATTTCCTCCGCCTTACCTATGACGGTGTCGGACTGCATGCGGGTCCCATCCCCCGACCGGGACATCCCGCTTCCCATGGCTGTATCCGCTTGCCGGCACCCTTGGCGGAACGCCTCTTTACCCAGGTCGCCCCGGGGACGCAGGTCACCATAACCGGCTCCGGTCCTGACTACGGGGACTATCAGGCCAAACTGGCCGCGCAGGGCCCCGCTCGCCAGGAGCCGGCCGAGGGCGGTTTCGCTCAATCGTCGGAGGTGGTGCAGACGTATCCAGCCAAATTGGCCCTGTCCCAGCCCCCCGCCGTCAAAACCGCATCCGGTGTGGACGCGACCGTTTCCGATCAAGCCAAGCCCGCCGCGGCCAAGTCGGTGCCGTCAACTCATACCCCACCCGTCCCTCTGGTCCAGCCCCCTCCCGTGAAAAAGCGCGAGACCAGTATCGGCTCAGCTCCAGAACCCGTCCCCGCCAATGCGCCGGCGCCAGCGCCTGTCACTACACCGGCACCTCTCACTGCAACTCTCACTGCACCTGTCACGATATCGGCACCCGTCGCTAAACCAGCACCAGTCACTGTCACTATACCGGCACCCGTTACTACCCCAGCACCAGTCACTATACCGGCGCCTGTCACTAAACCAGCATCGACGCCCGCCACTTCACGGGCTCCCATTCCCCCGGCAACGTCTGCCGCGCCTGTCCCCGTTCATCCTCCCGCACCCGATTCCGCCGTGGCGCCGGCCGCGGCCACCCCCGCGCCTGCCGCGCGGGTCCCAGCACCTTCCGCCGCTCCTCCTTCCGTTGTTGTCCCGGCCGACTCCGATGCTCGGGCTTCCGCTAGGGTCCCGGTCGACTCAAGTGCGCCTGCCACCGCTCCGGTCCCGGCCAATGCCAATGCTCCTGCTGCGACTCCGACCCCGCCCCCGCCCCAAACCAATACCCCTGCTACCGCATTGGCTCCGGGGCATGCCTCTGCATCTGCTTCCACCCGGCCCCTCGCTTCCAATTCCGCCCCAGCATCAGCCCCAGCACCAGCCCCAGCCTCAGCACCACGCCCAGCCTCAGCACCAGGCCCAGGCCAAGGCACAGGCCCAATGGCGAAGACCCAGGACAAGGGCGATCAAAAGGAAGTCAGCCCGGTCAACCTGGCGGCATCCCCTCAGGTCCTCAAACCAGCCGCGGGGGGATCTCTGGTCAGGGAAGGCAGGCTGGAGGTACCGGTCCCCTTCACGCAACGGCCGCCGGCGGTGGAGTGATCTGGATGGAACGGCGGTGCTGGTCCGCCAAGCGGACATAGTGCTGAGCTGAATACTCCAGATAGTCCACTTCCTTGTCCGTCAAGGGCCGGATACGCCGGACCGGAGCACCGTACCAGAGGTAGCCCCCTTCCAGTACCTGGCCGGGCGATACCAGGGAACCGGCGCCGAGGAGGGTCCGGGGTTGGATCAGTGCCCGATCCAGGATGCGGGCGCCGCTACCGATCAGGCAACATTCCTGGATCTCGCAGCCATGGAGCACCACCTGATGCCCGACGGTGACCCGATCGTGGATGATCAGGGGCGCCCCACCAGGCTGAAAGCGGCTATCGTGGGAAACGTGCAGAATGCTGCCATCCTGGATATTCGTCTCCGCCCCGATGCGAATGAAATGCACATCGCCCCGGATTACGGCCATGGGCCAGACCGAGGCGTGGTCCCCCAGCTCGACCTGGCCGATTACCAGCGCGGAGGGATCGACCCAGGCGCTCGGTGCAACCTGTGGGTAGGTACCCAGATAGGGACGTAGGGTGGTCATTGGTTCCTCCGGGAAGTCAGTTGGTCTGGACCTTAGGTGGTGCTGAGTCGCGGGTCAAGGAGCGAAAAGTTGTGGGAAAAAAAGTTGCGGAAAATCTGGCAAGGAAACGGTTCGCGGCAGCGAGCCTAGCCAAGGCATCGTGTCAAGTTATGGGCGGCGATCTGGCCTCACGTCAGGATGACCGGGCACGCAGCACAATGGCGCGGGCTCCCTCCAGTTTGGCAGCGGATTGGCGGGTATTGCTCAGCGTGAAAGTCACGGGAATGTCTTTCCTGGTCAGGGGGGTGGCCTGCCGCCTCAAGACAGTTAGTGACGTTAGTGACACTTCCCCCCAACTGCTGCGGAAGCATTGGCCATTGCGGGACGCCGGTTGCCTGGTTCATGATGCTTCGCCACAGAGCCCCGATCGGAGATCATCCCCATGCCGCGCTTTCCCTTGCCCCTGATGCTGGCGCTGCTCTTGCCGTCCGCGATGGTAAGTGCCGAGAAAAAATTTGGCACCTTCATCGATGAGGGGGAACCGGCGGCGCCCGCCAGCCTCCAGGAGGGCAAGCAGTGGGAAGAGGGTCGGGCCACTCTCCCCCCCTGGCCGGCGGACGGCGACCTGGTGGAGCTAAAGTTGGATTTTCGTTCACCCGGCAATTTTCGTTACTTTATCGATGGCCGGCACCTCCGGGTCGACGCCGATGAGGTGGTGCGCTACACCCTGGTGGCCGAAGCGCCCAGTGGCACCCGCAACGTGACCTTTGAGGGCCTGCGTTGCACGGCGCAGGGGACTTATCGGCAGTATGCCTATGGTTCCAACAAGGCCTTCATCCCCGTCGAGGAGGGGGACTGGCAGCCCATCAGCCTCCAGACCGGTGACCGCCTCCATAAGGAACTGCATGGCCATTTCCTCTGCGTGCCCCGCGCCTTCGCCCCTCGCCCCGTCAAGGACATGATCCGGGCCTTCAAGGGTCAGGTGCAACTACGCGAGAACGCGGGATTCCTGTCCGATTGAGCGCCCTAGAGGTGGATGCCTGAGGTCGTGGCGTAACCTGGATGCCCCAGGGGTGTCCTCAGGGCTGGCTCCGCAGGTCCTCGCGCCGAGCCGCTTGGCATTATCCTTTTCCTCCCCACTGCTGGTCCCCTACAGAGCCATGGAAAATCCGCTCCTCGACATGCCTGGCCTCCCGCCCTTTGGCCGCATTCAGGCCGAGCACGTTGAACCCGCCATCGATGCCCTGCTGGCCCGCAACCGGGCTCGCATCGCTGACCTGACCAGGGGGGAGGAGCCACCGACCTGGGAGCGTTTCATTGAGCCCCTGGAGCTGCTGGGGGATACCCTGGAGCGCGCCTGGTCGCCCGTCGGGCACCTCAACGCCGTCATGAATAGTGAGGCCCTGCGCGCGGCCTATAATGCCTGTCTGCCCAAGCTCAGCGCCTATGGCACCGAGCTGGGCCAGAACCGGGCGTTATTCGAGGGCTACCGCGCCGTGGCCGCCCAGGAGCATCTGGATGCCACCCAACGCCAGTTGCTCAACCATGCCTTGCGCGATTTTCACCTCTCGGGCGTCGATCTGCCGCCGGAGCAGCAGGCCCGCTTCAAGGAGATCGACCAAGCCCTGGCAGGCCTGACCGCCAAGTTCGCGGAAAACCTACTGGATGCCACCCATGCCTGGAGCAAGCAACTTGCCGATGAGGCCGCGCTCGCCGGCCTGCCCGCATCCGCCCGCGCTTTGGCGCGTCAGACCGCCACCCAGCGCGGGGAAGAAGGCTGGGTCCTGACCCTGGACTTTCCCTCCTACCAGCCGGTCATGACCTACGCCGATGACCGGGAACTCCGCCAGGAGCTCTACGAGGCATATGTCACCCGCGCCTCGGAACTCGGCCCCCACGGGGGCCAGTGGGACAACGGCCCGCTCATGGAGGAGATCCTGGCCCTGCGGCACGAGCAGGCCCGCTTGCTGGGTTTCGCCAACTATGCCGAGCGCTCCCTGGCCACCAAGATGGCCCGGACCACCGACGAGGTGATGGGTTTCCTCAACGACCTCGCCGACCGGGTCGCCGCCAAGGCCCGGGAGGAACTGGCCGAGGTGCGCGACTTTGCCCGCGCCCATGCCGGCGCCACGGCAATCGAGCCCTGGGACCTGGCCTATTATTCCGAGAAGCTGCGCGAGCAGCGCTATGCCATCACCCAGGAGGAGCTGCGGCCCTTCTTCCCCCTGGACCGGGTCATCGAGGGTCTCTTCGCCGTCCTGGAGAGGTTGTTTGATATCAGCATCCAGGAGGTACAGGGGGTCGAGACCTGGCACCCCGATGTCCGCTTTTTCGAGATCCGCGCCAGGAACCCTCAGGTCAGCGAAGCGGCGGCGGCCGACGAGGGGAGCCATGACGCGACGGTCATCCATCAGGCCCGAGCCGATGAGACTACCGGCGGCGTCGCCAACTCAACGCCGGACAAACTTGCTGCCGGACCAGGGGAATTGCGCGGTCAGTTCTACCTCGATCCTTTCTCCCGCCCCCACAAGCGGGGCGGGGCCTGGATGGATGTCTGCGTCAGCCGCCTCCACACCGCCGCCGTCGACCAGATCCCCTGCGCCTATCTGGTGTGCAACTTCACCCCGCCCGTGGACGACCAGCCGTCGCTCCTCACCCATACCGAGGTGCTGACGCTGTTTCACGAATGCGGTCATGGCCTGCACCACCTGCTGACCCGGGTCGACTACCCGGCCGTGGGCGGGATCTCCGGCGTACCCTGGGATGCGGTGGAGCTGCCCAGCCAATTCCTGGAAAACTGGTGTTGGGAACGGGAATCCCTGGACCTGATCTCCGGCCATGTGGATACCGGCGCGCCGATCCCGGAGGATCTCTTCCAACGCCTGCGGGCCGCCAAGAACTTCCAGTCCGCCATGCAGATGGCCCGCCAGCTCGAATTCGCCCTCTTCGACTTTCGCATCCACCTGGAATACGATCCGGTCCGGGGTGGCCGTATCTATGAGATCCTGGAGGAGGTACGGGATCAGGTCGCCCCCCTCAAGCCGCCGGCCTTCAACCGCTTTGCCCACGGCTTTTCCCACATCTTCGCCGGTGGGTATGCGGCGGGCTACTACAGCTACAAGTGGGCCGAAGTCCTGTCCGCCGATGCCTTTTCCCTTTTCGAGGAAAGGGGCATCCTCGACACCAACACGGGCCGCGCCTTCCGCCAGCACATCCTGGAACAGGGTGGCTCTCGCGATGCCATGGAACTCTTCGTCGCCTTCCGCGGGCGCAAGCCGACGATCGACGCCTTGCTGCGGCATGGCGGTATTGCCGCTTGATGGCAGGGCACCCCTGCATTCCCACCGCTTTCTCCGTTCAAAGAGAGTCTTTCAACCCTGTGAATCCAGGCGAGGGTAAAGGTGAGACGGGTTAGCTCTGAAGTATATCTGGACGATTCATTCCACTTCGGCAATAAGAGGAGATTGCTCTAGGATGAAATACGCCGATCTGCGTGACTTCATCACCCAACTCGAAGCCCAAGGGGAACTCAAGCGCATCCGTACCGAGGTCGATCCCTGCCTGGAGGTCACCGAGATCTGTGACCGTACCCTGAGGGCGGGGGGCCCCGCCTTGCTATTCGAACGTCCCAAGGGCTCGGCCATCCCCTTACTGGGCAATCTCTTCGGCACCCCGCGGCGGGTGGCGCTGGGTATGGGCGAAGAGTCGGTATCCGCCTTGCGTGGGGTGGGCCAGTTGTTGGCCACGCTTAAGGAGCCGGAGCCACCGCGGGGGATGAAAGATGCCTGGGAAAAGCTCGGCGTCTTTCGCAAGGCCTTGGACATGGCCCCCAAGCCGATCAAAGGCGCGCCCTGTCAGGAAGTGGTTCTGGAGGGGGCCGAGGTCGATCTGGGCCGCTTGCCGATCCAGACCTGCTGGCCGGGGGACGCTGGCCCGCTGATCACCTGGGGCCTGGTCATCACCCGCGGGCCGGACAAGCCACGCCAGAACCTGGGTATCTACCGCATGCAGGTCCTGGGTCGGAATCGGGTCATCATGCGCTGGCTGGCCCATCGCGGCGGGGCCCTGGACTTTCGCGATTGGACCCGTGCCCATCCCGGACAGCCGTTCCCGGTTTCAGTGGCTCTGGGCGCGGACCCCGCCACCATCCTCGGCGCCGTCACCCCGGTCCCGGATAGCCTGTCGGAATATGGCTTTGCTGGCCTGCTGCGCGGCAGCCGGACCGAAGTCACGGCCAGCCTTGGCAACGATCTCCAGGTGCCCGCCCGGGCGGAGATCGTGCTGGAAGGGCATATTCATCCCGTGGATACCGCCCTGGAGGGTCCCTTCGGCGATCATACCGGCTATTACAATGAGATCGACCGCTTTCCGGTCTTTACCCTCGACCGCATCACCCACCGCCGCGATCCCATCTATCACAGCACCTACACCGGCCGACCGCCGGATGAGCCCGCCATCCTGGGAGTAGCCCTCAACGAGGTCTTCGTTCCCATCCTGCAAAAGCAGTTTCCGGAGATCGCCGACTTCTATCTGCCCCCCGAAGGCTGCTCCTACCGCCTGGCGGTGGTGAGCCTGAAAAAGCAATACCCCGGCCATGCCAAGCGCATCATGCTCGGCGTCTGGTCCTTCCTGCGCCAGTTCATGTACACCAAGTTCGTCATCGTGGTGGACGACGACATCAATACCCGCGACTGGAAGGACGTCATCTGGGCCATGACCACCCGCATGGACCCGGTGCGGGATACGGTCACCATCGAGAACACCCCCATCGACTATCTGGACTTCGCCTCCCCCGTATCCGGTCTGGGCTCCAAGATCGGCTTCGATGCCACCAACAAGTGGCCCGGCGAGACCAACCGCGAATGGGGGCAGCCCATTGTCATGGACGCGGCGGTGCGCCAGCGCGTGGATGCCATCTGGGACGAGTTGGGTATTGGCTGAAATGGAAGAGGGCGCTGCCCATGGGCAGCGCCCCCTTATCGCCTAATGAACGGGTCGAAACCCTAACCCGTCGCGGTCCGGATCCACTCCACCCGGTTGCACATGACCCCGTAATAGACCACCGGGATGACCACCAGGGTCAGGACGGTGGAAACGAAGAGGCCAAACAGCAGGGATACCGCCAGGCCGGAGAAGATAGGGTCATCGAGGATGAAGACGGCCCCGGCCATGGCCGCGACGGCGGTCAGGGCGATGGGCTTGGCGCGCACCACGGCGGAGCGGATCACCGCCGCCTCCAGGCTCAGGCCCCCTTCCCGCACCTCCTGGTTGATGAAGTCCACCAGCAGGATGGAGTTGCGCACGATGATGCCGGCCAGGGCGATCATGCCGATCATTGAGGTGGCGGTGAACTGGGCGCCCAGCAGGGCATGGCCGGGCATGATGCCGATGATGGTCAGGGGAATGGGCGCCATGATCACCAGCGGCACCAGATAACTGCGGAACTGGGCCACCACTAGCAGATAAATGAGGATCAGGCCCACGCCGTAGGCGATGCCCATGTCGCGGAAGGTGTCATAGGTGACCTGCCACTCGCCGTCCCACTTGAGGCTGTATTCATAGGGATTGAGGGGGGGCTGGACGAACCATTGCTCCAGTCCCAAGTCCGCGGCCAGGGTCGCCGAGATCGCGAAGAGCCCGTAGAGCGGGCTGTCGGTTTCCCCTGCCATGTCACCCACGACATACACCACCGGCAGCAGATCCTTGTGGTAGATGCTGTGCTCTCGGGTCGTCTCCACCAGACTGACCAGTTCCGACAGGGGGATGAGCTGCCCGCCCTGGGCACGCACCCGCAGGGCTAGGACCTGCTCCAGGTCCGCCTTGTCGGCCTCGCTGTACTCGACGCGCAGGGGCACGGCGTACTTGACGTGGGCCCCGTGGAGGAAGCTCATGTCCTCGCCCTCCAGGACCGTGGCCAGGGCCTGGGCGATGGCGCTCTGGGCCACGCCGAGTCGCGCCGCCTTGGCGCGGTCAACGACGACGATGAGCTTGCCGGCGGGATATTCCACCGAGTCGTCCACATCGACGATATCCGCCGTCTGCTCAAAGACCCCGCGCACCTGGCGGGCGACCTGGATCTGCCCGCCATAGTCGAGACCATAGACCTCGGCCACCAGGGGTGATAGCACTGGCGGCCCCGGGGGGATCTCGACGACCTTGACGTTGCCCTGGTACTGACGGGCGATGGCCTGCAGTGGCTCGCGCACCGCCAGGGCCACCTCGTGGCTCTTGCGCTCACGATGGGCCTTGTCCACCAGGTTGACCTGGATGTCGCCCAGATGGGCGCCCTCGCGGAGATAGTACTGGCGCACCAGGCCGTTGAAGTTGATCGGCGTGGCGGTGCCGGCATAGACCTGATAGTCGGTCACCTCGGGGACGGTCTGCAGATACTCGCCCAGTTCGGCCAGGACCCGCGCCGTCTGCTCCAGGCTGGTGCCCTCCGGCATGTCCAGTACCACCTGGAACTCGGACTTATTATCGAAGGGCAACATCTTGAGGATCACCGCCTTGCCGGTGACCAGGCCGATAGAGCCGGCAATGAGCAGCAGAATGCCCCCCAGCAACAGCCAGCGGTTGATCCAGCCCTGGCGACCGGCTAGGAAGGGGGCGATGAGGCGGTTGAACAGGTTATCCAGCCAGCCGCCGTTTGTTCCACCATGGCCCAGATCCATAGCTTGGCCGTGGCCGTGACCCTGGATATGGCCATGACCCCTGTCGTGATCGTGACCCTTACCGCCAGCCTGGGCATGGGCCGCCACCCGCCGGCCGAGCATGAAATTCGTCATCCAGGGGGTGAAGACGAAGGCGACGACCAGGGAGATGAGCATGCCAGTTGAGGCGTTGATGGGGATGGGGCTCATGTAGGGTCCCATGAGGCCGGTGACAAAGGCCATGGGCAGCAGGGCGGCGATGACGGTGAAGGTCGCCAGGATGGTCGGGCCGCCCACCTCGTCCACCGCCTTGGGCATGAGGTCGAGGAGCTTGCGGTTGCTCATGGCCATGTGCCGGTGGATGTTCTCCACCACGACGATGGCGTCGTCCACCAGGATGCCGATGGAGAAGATCAGGGCGAAGAGTGATACCCGGTTGAGGGTGAATCCCCAGGCCCAGGAGGCGAAAAGGGTCAGGGCCAGGGTGACGATGATGGCCGCGCCGACGATGAGGGACTCCCGCCAGCCGATGGCGAAGACCACCAGCACGATCACCGACAGGGTGGCGAAGGTCAGCTTCTGGATCAGCTTTTGCGCCTTGGCGTCGGCGGTGGCGCCGTAGTTGCGGGTCACAGTGACCTCCACCCCGTCGGGGATGAAGGTGCCTTCAAGCTGGGCGAAGCGGTCGATGACCCGCTGGGCCACCTCAACGGCATTGACCCCCTCCTGCTTGGCCACGGCGATGGTCACCGCCGGCGTGCTACCAGCCAGGGCTACGCCGCTGTGGGCCGCCATGGGACCAGCCCCCAGCCAGACATAGGACTGGGGCGGCTCCGGGCCGCGCTCGATGGTCGCCACGTCGCGCAGAAAGACCGGCCGGCCGCCATGGAGGCCGACGACCAGGTCGCCGACCTCCTCCACCGTCATCAGCAGGGTGCCGGCCTGGACCAGGATTTCGGCATTGTCGTGGGTAACGGCGATGTCGTCGCGGGTGTGATTGGCGGCCTGAAGGGCCCGGCGCAGGGTGTCGAGATCGATGTTGAAGCCAGCCAGGGCCTGAGGATCGAGGACGATCTGCGTCACCTGGGCAGGAGCACCGACGGTATAGACGTCCCGGGTACCGGGCACCCGTTTGATCTCCTGCTCGAGGGCGTGGGCAATCTTGCCCAGTTCGAAGGCGCCCCGGGCCTCGTCCCGCGACCAGAGGGTGGCGGTGATGATCGGCACGTCGTCGATGCCCTTGGGCTTGATCAGCGGCTGGCCCACGCCCAGGTTCGGCGGCAGCCAGTCCTGATTGGAGTAGATCTTGGAATAGAGGCGGACGATGGCGTCCGTCTGGTCTTCGCCCACCTGGAACTGGACGGTGACCACCGCCAGGCCGGGGCGGGAAACCGAGTAGGCGTGCTTGATCCCCTTCATCTCCGACAGCACCTGCTCCGCCGGCCCGGCAACCAGTTGCTCTACCTCGGTGGCGGAGGCGCCCGGGAAGGGGATGAAGACGTCGGCGAAGGTAACGTTGATCTGGGGCTCTTCCTCCCGGGGGGTGACCAGGATGGCGAACAGGCCCAGCAGCAGGCCCACCAGGGCCAGCAGAGGGGTGATAGCCGAGGCCTGGAAGCGCTCCGTGATCCGCCCGGAGATGCCGAGTTGCTCAGCCATCGTTGCGCTCCCCAGCCCCTTGGGCCTGGGCCTTGAGCGTAGCTCCGGCGGCGATGGGGTCCAGGGCCACCCGCTCGCCCTCACTCAGGCCGGAGAGGACCACCAGCGCATCCCCCAGATCGCGCCCGACCCGGATCTGCCGGAAGCGGACCTTGCCGTCGATGAGCACATAGACCCCGGTGACCTCGGAGCGCTGGACCACTGCGGCCTTGGGGATCGCCAGTTCCCGCTTCGCCCCGGTGAGGAAGCCCGCCTTGACGAACATACCGGGGTAGAGGTTGGCGAGATCGGCCGGCAGATCCAGCCGGACCTTGAAGGTGTTGGACCCCTGGTCCGCGAAGGGAAAGACGGTCATGCCCGTCGCCGTAACCACCTGGTTACCAGGCAGATGGATACGAGCCCCCTGGCCCGCGCGAACCGCGGTGATCAGGTTCTGCGGCACGTCAACGGTGACCCGCAGGTGATCGAGGGAGATCCCGGTCATGAGCGGCTGGCCTGGGTTGGCCATCTCCCCGACCTGGACATGGCGCTGGGTCACCAGGCCGGCATAAGGGGCGCGCACCTGGGTATAGGCCAGTTGTTCGTTAGCCTGTTCCAGGGCGGCGGTGGCGGCCTCGACCCGGGCCTGGGCATACTTGACGTCGGCGATGGCCTTGTCCATGGCGGACTCGGAGGCGGCCTGCTTGTTGAATAGCCCCTTGATGCGGTCGAATTCCTCGCGGGCATGGTTGAGGGTGGCGTTGGCCGAATCCAACTCCGCCGCCGCCTGGGCCACCCGGGCCCGATGTTCGGTGTCCTTGATCCGGGCAATGATGCTGCCCGCCGCAACGAAGTCATCGACGTCGAAGAGGACCTCCTTGACCTGTCCCTGGGTCTGGGCGGAGACCGTGGCCTGGTTGACGGCCTCGATGACGCCATCGAGCTGGTACTCCCGCGGGACCTCGCGGTAGGTCACCGTGGCGCTGGCCAGCTTGGCCGGGTCCAGGTCAGCCGCCGAGGCGGCGACCAGGGCGGAGAGGAAGGGTATCAAGGTGGCAAGGCTCATCGGGGGAGGACCTCGAATATAAAGCTAAGATTCTTCAATGCCTGAGGGGCGCGAGTCAGGCAGGCCAGCAAGCCAAACGGGAGCAGGCCTTGGGGTCCATGATGGACACCCATCGCAAAGCTTTTTCAATCCTGGGCCTTGGGCTCGGCCACGGCAATGCCTTCCGTCAATAGGGGACGGATGGCATGCAGAATATTGGTGAAGAGGTGCGGATGTTCGGCCTCCTCCCGCGCCAGGAGGGCCTTCATGTGCTCACGGCGGGTGGGGGCGGCGAAACAGGCGGGGCAGGAGTCCGCCACCACGGGCAGACCCGCGGCATGGGCGAAGTCCGCCATCTGCCGCTCCCGGCAGTAGGCCAGGGGGCGGATGACGCGCACGTCGCCGGCATCATTGAGGTAATGGGCCTTCATGGTCCGCAACTGGCCGCCGTGGAAGAGGGACAGCAGCAGGCTCTCCGCCAGGTCGTCCAGGTGCTGGGCCAGAGCCAGGACGCCATAGCCGTGCTCGCGGCACAGGCGGTACATGATGCCGCGCTTCATCCGGGAGCAGTAGGCGCAGAAGGAATCCCCGTCCATGTGTGCCATGGCCTGTTCCATGATCGGTTGCCGTTCGTAGTGCCAGGGTACCCCTAGGGTGTTGTAATAGGATTGGAGTGGTTCGGGGTCAAAGCCCGGTACCTCGGGATCCACCGTCAGTACCGCCAGATCGAACCGCACCGGGGCATAGCGTTGCAGATGCCGCAGAATGTGCAGCAGGGACAGGGAGTCCTTGCCACCGGACACCCCGAGCAGGAGCCGATCCCCGTCACGGATCATGTCGTAATCCCCAATCGCACGCCCTACATGGCGCAGAAGGGATTTGGGGGGCTTAAGGGGCATGGCGTTCATGGCGGCTAATAGATCACTCACTGAGGAGGGTTGCCGTGAAGGTCGAGGCAATGACTTGCATTTTTAGGGGCATGGCGCGACCCCTCATCCCAGTCAGCATGAAAGCCATCCGTAAAGTATTTCAGCAGCGGGATGTGGCGCACCCGTGATAAAGGTTAGGTCAATGTCCGCTCAAGCTGAGCCGGCCAGTCGGCGGTGGCGATGCCTTCCCCCAGGTCGGCCGCGACCAAGTGCTCGCGTACGGCCAGCAGTTTTTCCAGCAGGGCGGGTTCGAAGGTGGCATAGGCGGCGGCGTCCGGGACGCGCTTGACCACCACCCCCAGCAACTCGGTGATGGCGTTGCCGATGGAGTTCTGACTGATTGTGACCAACAATTTTCCTTCGTCGTTCCGATAGATAAGCTGCTTGAAGGCTGGCTGCCAGCGGATGGCGTTGGCGTAGGCCGGGTCCTTGATGCAACGCTCCCGCACCCGGCGGGCGGTGCCGAGAAACTCGTTGTCGAACAGCAGGACCCGTTCCACGGCGTCCGGGTAATGGAGGTCCGGCAACAGGGGGGCGTTGCGGCTGGAGACCTGGGAGAAAAAAGATCGGTAGAAATCCAGGAAGCCCTCCAGGATGGCGTCGTACTCCCTCCAGAAGCGGATGTCCTTCAACGCCGCGGCCCCACCCTGAATCTCCCAGCAGGGCAGGCCCTCCGGATAGCCGGTGAGGGCGAGTTGCGATTCCGCGCTATGGATGGTGCGTAGGATGCGCAAGTCCAGGGCCTCGGCGAAGAAACGGCGGTAGACATCGCGCATGTGGGCCTGGAACAGGCTGTGCTGACCGCCATCCGTCAGGTTGGGGTTGGCCGGGTTCGCCAGGGCCGCCTGCCGAAGCTGGTCCATGGGAAAGACGATGAAGTGGTTGTGCAGCATGCGAATGCTGGGCACCCCTGGGGAAGTCAGGGGCCAGGTGGCATCCAGACTGGCCTCACCCGCCAGGACCAGGGCTTCCGCCGGATCGGGATAGGCATCCAACATATAGTCGATCAGAATCTGGTTCATGCGGTTCCAGACCTGCTTGACCCCCGCTGGGACCTGGGTGCGGCGCACCGGCCGGCCCAGGGGATTGAGGATGGTTTGGGAGGTATTGTAAATGATGGAACAGTCGAACTCGCTGGAGTGACCCAGGGCCTTGCGGTAGAGCAGCAGGTTCTCCGGGTTGACCAGCAGGCCGTTGTTGTTGACCAGGTCGTTGAGGTTCTCCGTGCTGTTGAAGAACTCGTTAGGCTTCATGCCTTCCGGCACCTCCAGGGGAATGGGGCGGAAGGGTGTAACAATTTCGCGGGGGCCGATGGTCATGGCGGCTGCTCCTGAGCGGCTGCGGTTCCTTGGTGGATGAAGGGTCCAGGGTGGAGTTTCTGGCTGCTTGCAGTGAAGGACGATTCGATAAGTTAACCTCAGCGGCGGTCAGTTGGGATCCAAATAATACGGATCCACAAAGGCAGGCCAGGCTCTCTATCGTTGAATGGAGCTAAGCTAGATTTCCGAATCCGTGGGTGCAACCGGCAGTTCGGGTCTATAGTCGTCGCACCCCAATGTTCGGTTTTCCGGATCGGGCGGCCTCTGGCGGGGGAAGCCGTGAATACCTCCTTGTAGGCTTGACCCCGCCTCCCTGCGGTGGACACCCCGCCAGAGGCCGTCCAATCGTCCCAATCGAGGCCGAAAACTGAAATGCGGCATCTATAATAGTGCCTGGCCGGAAACTACTTTAATTATATTAAACAATATGTTATCCTAGCAATCGCGATTTAAGGTGATTTACGAGAACAACAATACCGTTATATGTTCACAGGACCTCAGACTAACTCGCTGATTGCCCGCTCATGATGACCTCTGATCCTGACCATCCCCCACCGCTCGATGCGAGTTTTCGCGACGATCTGCGTTTGGCGGCCTCTCAGATGACGGGCGCGAAACGGCGCGCCTTTCAAGCCGCGATGACGGTGAAGTATTGTAGTGGCAGTGCCCGTCAGGCGGAGACGATCTTTGGCTGGAGCCGCCAAGCGGTGACCTTGGGCCTGCATGAGCGACGTACCGGGATCATCTGCCTGAGTGCGCAGCCCGTCGTGGGTGGGGCGCCCTTATGGGAGGAGAAGCACCCCGAGGCGGCGGCGATCCTCTGGGAATTGGCCGAGGCCCATGCCCAGCAAGACCCCACGTTTCGCACCACGGTTGCCTTCACCCGCCTGACGGCGGCGGAAGCGCTCAAGCAACTGCGCGCGCGTGGGGTGGCGGAGGCCCCGGTCGTTTTCAAGGAAGATGTCGCAAAAATCAGGTTGCGTTTGGGGTGTTGTT
>CALMDH010000220.1:0-3266 GCA_937862735.1 uncultured Gammaproteobacteria bacterium | reverse complement strand
ACCGATTGCTGTTACGTCAATCGGAGTATAGCCCAGGGATGCGACAAAGCCTGTCTCCCATTTTTGGGTATCGCCCATCTCCAGACCCTTGCCCGACATCGCCATGCCGGCGAGCCACTTTTCCCCAGCCTCTGTGGATAACCTTGTCGATAACCGGTAGCAACCCGCCGCCAGGTGGCGTCACGTCACGGGTGGTGCGGTTCTGATCAGCGACTGACCAACCCCAGTCGATCTGAATTCGATCAATCGCTTATGAATCGTGCAGATCAATCCACCGCAGGTCTTGACTTTCTCGGGCGCTGATGCTGAACCCTGTGCGCAACTCAGAAATTGCCCCGGCTTAACACCCATTTCAGGGAGCGGAAAAGGACCGGAGAGGGGCTCCCGCTAATCGAGCATTCAGGAATGGGCAAGGATTACAGATGGCAATAAAACATGAGCCTGTCCGCCTGATCTTCTCATGTTTTATTCGGTGTTCTATTTTTTCTGACCCACCTCCGAAAAGGTGGTGGCCAGATTGATCGCCGTCTACCGATTTCGCAATCCGCCACGGGCGCCAGGGCGTGGGTAAAGAGGGCCAGGGCCACCGAATCTGTCCAGGCCCCCTGGACCCTGACCTCATCCAGGTGATAGCGAACCAGTTCGCAAATGAGCGCGCTGCCGTCCATGTGCGGAATGCTCTTGAGCAGGAAGGTGGGCGTTGCCGCCAAACTCGTCCTCACTGCCTCGGCATCCAGCGTCTGGTGCTTGTAGCCCATGGTCGCCGTGGCCACCCGCACCGGACCATAGTCCAGTTCATCGACCAGGGTATCGGAGCACACCCGCAGCCGTGGGTGGCCCAGCCTCCTGGGGGAAGCCCAGATCTCCCGACCACCGGCAATCGGCGGCAAGCCGTCAAGATACTGGGCATGGGTATAGTTGCCCCGCTCCGCGCCGAACCGCACGAGGATCACCTAGCCGCTCTAGGTAAAGTCGCCGAACCCCGTCGAGTCGGGCACGCGAATGTATTAGTGCACTTCGGCCAAGTAAAGGCATCCCCGTGATTCCCTATATTTTCGTGGAATTTTGACGAAGTTTATAATTATGGATTATTCCACTGCCGAATACGCTCCTCACAACGAGTTACGGCTTCTGCTGAAAAGCCAGATGGATATTTCAGGACTATTGCCTCGAATGCGTAATCCTGAAGCCCCATACTTTGTAGCAGAGTATAGCCAACTGTTTCTCTTTTAACTGCGCGTTCAACGGCCCCCAGTATCCCGTGTCTCTCAATCATTTGCCAGGTACGTGTTGCTCTTGTTCTTCTACCGTTTCTGGCGGTCAACACATCTTCGTAAGCATAAACAGCCTTAAGGCATTCGCGTTCGGCCAATGTGGGCGCGCCATGTAATTCGGCTTTTAATCCAATGGCTCTCTTTCGTGCTGCCAGTGCGAGATCTGGGTAGCCCCTCTCTGTTGCGTTCTTGGCAAAACGTTCGCAGTCTTCTGGTGTTTTTAATTTTTGGATTCTCTCGTTCATTAAATTTTATGCCTAAGGTTGGATTAGATAAAATTTGCCTTGCATTCTAAAAAAATCCGCAAAGCAAAAAAGATAACGAAAAACCCTGTGATCGTCCGAGGAAGGGTGGTCAGTGTCCAGGGCGTTCATCCGGCCATGGCCTGACCAACGGAGCCGCAGGTGGTACCTCAACGCCACGTGTAACCAGTGCATGACGATCCCGGTAGCGCTGATGAGGCATAAGGATAGTCTCCTCCAACGACAAAATGGGTCGCTTAAGGCTTGACCACGAACTCACGGAGCAGCGGTTACAAGCGACTCGTTTGGTCGCCAAGCACCGGATAATGACCCCTGCGCCCGCCGCCTGCATGGCTTCCCCTTAGTCACCAGGACGGGATCATGACACGGCTGGCGGCACCTGCGACCTGATCACGGGAGGAGCGATGACAACTGAAATGACGACCGACTCGTTGTCGCGGGCACGGGGCTGCCTGCTGGGCCAGTTAGCCGGGGATGCCTTGGGCAGCCTGGTCGAGTTCCAGACCCCGGAACAGATCCGCCACGCCTACCCGGACGGACTGCGGGAACTGGCCGCCGGGGGGACCTGGAACACCCTGGCTGGTCAGCCCACTGATGATTCCGAGATGGCCCTGATGCTGGCGCGGATGCTAATCAAGCACGGGGGCTTCGACACGACAGCGGCCCGCGCCGCCTACCGCGACTGGTTTGACTCCTGGCCCTTCGATTGCGGCATGACCGTCGCCGACGGCTTGAGCGGGACACCCAATCCGACGAGCCAGGCCAATGGTGCACTGATGCGCATCAGCCCGTTGGGGATCTTCGGCGCCCGGTATCCCCTGGCGCAGGTGGCGGACTGGGCACGCCAGGATGCGGCCCTCACGCATCCTCATCCCGTGTGCCGGGAGGCAAACGCCCTCTACGCCCGGGGAATTGCTTATGCGATTGGGACGGGCGACGCTGCCCCAGCCGTCTACGCGGCAATCCTAGCCTGGGCAAGGGCAGGGAATGTGCCGCCCAGCCTCCTGGCGGCGACCGAGGCGGCGGCGGACGGTCCCCCCGCCAGTTATGTCCACCAGCAGGGCTGGGTTTTGATCGCCTGGCGCAACGCCCTCTGGCAATTACTCCATGCGCCCACTCTGGAAGCTGGTGTCGTCGATACCGTCACGCGCGGTGGGGACACCGACACCAATGCCGCCATTGCGGGTGCCTTGCTGGGTGCCGTCTATGGTGAGGAAGCTATACCCAGCCAATGGACCCGTTGCGTGCTTAATTGCCGCCCTCAGGAAGGAATGCCCGGCGTGCACCAACCACGCCCCCCGGTGTTTTGGCCGGTGGATGCTTTAGAAGTGGCGGCGGCGCTGCTAGGATAGGTTGGCGCATTCGGAGCGAAAGCCATATTCAAGCCAATATAGTCGACGATAGGGTGGAGAGAACATGAGTAAAAAAATCGTCCTGATTTCCTGTGCAAGTCAAAAGCTAAATGAGAGGGCAAGGGCAGAATATTTTTATATAAGTCAACTCTTTAGACTCAGCCTGTGTTATGCCAAAAGCTTGAAGCCCGACAATATTTACATTCTTTCTGCAGAATATGAGCTTGTGCGACTTGATCAGGAAATAGATCCATATAATAGAACCCTTAATGATATGGGGATAGATAAAAGAAAAGAATGGGCAGACAACGTGTTAACAAAATTAAGAGGCTGTCTTGAATCTAACTGATTGAATATAATGATCATTTCATGGTAGA
>CALMDH010000219.1:0-20700 GCA_937862735.1 uncultured Gammaproteobacteria bacterium | reverse complement strand
CTCCAGGACTTCACGTTCCCGTGGCGTCAAGGTCGCCAAGCGCTGCGCCAGCAGGTGCGGGTCACCGAATTGGTCACGCTGATGCTGGTCCGCGGCGAGGGCCTTGCGCACCGCCTCCAACAAGACCTGGTGGTTGACGGGCTTGGTCAGGAAGTCCACGGCCCCGAGTTGCATGGAGCGCACCACGGTGGGGATTTCGCCAAAGGCACTGAGCATGATCGCTGGGAAGGTGGCCAGCCGAGCCCGCAACGTTTGCAAGAGTTCCAATCCGTCCATCTCTGGCATACGTAGATCCACGATCAGGCAGGCTGGTCCCTCCGGCTCCCCGCGCGCCAGGAAGGCCTTGGCCGAGGCGAAGTCCTCAACCTTGAGACGCACCGATTCCAGCAGTTCGCGCAACATTAACCGCTGCAAATTATCGTCGTCGACTACAAACACCACAGGCTCCATGCTCATCCCCCCCTAAATCAAGCCGTTCTTAATGGATAGCTTTCATGAATGAGCATATCCCTTGCCACCAAAAAGGGGAAGCACCGCGGATGTACCGCTAGCTTTGTGGTTTCCGGCCGACTCCGGCGGTATCAGGAACAGGAAAATGGCTTAGGGCTGTAACTACGTAATTCTACTCGGGAGACCGGGGGAAGGTCCTCATTGGCGACTCAGGCCGGACTTTATAACCTGTGCCCCAGGCAACAAGGAGTCTGACATAAGTCGGCAGTGGCCCGCCCCCCGCCCACCCGGGGGCCCGGCCAGGGATCGGCCTTCTAAAGCCTTAAAAAAAACCAAAAAGCATGGAGAAGGGATGATGAATATGAGTGGCTTGTCCTTATTACCACCCGCGAAGCCGCACTCCTGGCGCGAGGCCCTTTGCATCGGCCTGTGCTCGGCGGGCGGAGATCAGATCAAGCTCCCATCGGGCGAAGTCAAAGACGAAGAGGAGAATCTGGGTCTGGCAGCCGACATCGATTACGACATCGACAACGGGGTGCTTAGCATCGCGGTCAGAGGTCCGCTGGATCTGCGGTGCACCACGCGCCTCCTGGCCATCTCCCGCGCGGCGGACGACAGTATCGCGAGCTGCCGTCTGATCCTGGATGGGGTCACCCGGGTCTTCGACTCCGGTATCGCCGCCTTGATTCTTCTCGCCAAGGTCCTGACCCACCGGGGTGTCGACAGGATTCGCATCGAAGGGCTGGACCTCAACCGCCCGAGCCTGTCCCCTTACCGCTCGGGTACCGTGGCGGCCTCCATGCGGCGGGTCTTCATCTGGTAGGCACCTTGCTTTCCCGGCGCATGCTACCCGAGTGATGCCGATCAGGGTTGCGGCGCCGGGAAGCGGGACAGTAGGTCCCGCCAGGGATCCAACCGATCGCCGCCGCCAAGCTTCTTGCCCGTCCCGACGGACTTAGCCAGCCACAGGCCGCTGCCGTTAAAACTGTAGACGGGTTGGAGATCCTTCCTCTCGCTGGCCAGCAGGATCTGGGGATTGAGGTTATCAAGGACCAAGGGGGTGGCATGTGGCGTGGCGTAATAGGTAAGCACCATGTGTGACTGGTTGATGTCCAGGGCCTTGACATAGGTCAGGCGCAACCGTTCCTCCACAACGCCGGTGGCCAGCAGGGTAAAGTATTTGGCGATGGAGAAATCCTCGCAATCGCCGCCATTCTTGGCCAGTAATTCCAAAGGCGTCGCCCAGTAATCTTCCTTCCCCCACAGGAGACTGTCTTCGAGAAACCGGAGCTGATTAAAAAACTGATTGACGCGCTCTAATTTTTCCCGCTCCTCGAATTCCCGGGCCGCGTCGATCAGGCGCTGCCAGGCCTCGATGCGGGCGACAGCGGCGGCACCCTCTTCCCGTTGGATGCGGGCAATCAATTCCGGACTGATCTCCAGCGCGCCGAAGGCGGAAAGGCCGATCATCATCAGCGTCGCCAGCCACGGCCACCACCGGCCCCGTCGGCTCCGTCCGCCCGGGCCAGGCCTGGCTTCCGGCCGCGGATCTTTCCCCGGGGGCGGCATCAGCGGCTGGCGCCCGCCAGGCCCAGTTCCTGGATGACCCTGAAGTCTGCCTCCTCACGGACTGCCTCCGCCAGGATGGCGATTTCGAGCAGATCGCCAGCCTCGTGCATGGTTTGCACCCACTGTCGCTTGTCGGGGTCCTGACTGATACCGGCCGTCAGGTCCCGTGCCAGGCGGACATAGTCCGGCCGCAAGGTCTTGAGGGTCTCGATGGGGATGAATTGGACGTCATAGCGCTTCAGGAGGGTCTTGGCCCCCAAGCGGCGGGTGAAACCGACGAAGTCCCGGAACCGGTCGATATCCTTCGCCACCCCATAGGCTGAGACACTAAAGATCAGGCGCCCGGCCAGCGCGGCATGCTGGTGCAGGAACTCCCCCAGCCAGGTATGAAAGTCGACGCTATTGAGGGTGAGCATGGAGAGATTGATCGCCACGCAGTGCGGCGAAGGGGTCTCCTGGAGCCGGGTGGCCACCTTGCGGATCACCCCCCGGTCGAGGTCGGCGATCCGTTCATACCTCTCCGCCATCGAGATGAAGGGGCCCACCGGGATGGGTTCACCCCCCTCGTCCCTGGCATGGATGAAGGCCTCTTCCATGAGGACCTCCCCATCGCGGCAGCTCAGCACCGGGCCGATATAGGCAATCTGAAAGTCTCCCGCCGCGATGAGCGACAGGACCCGCGCCCGCCATTGTTCCGGGGTCCGACCCCGCTCGGGGTGCTGATAAATGAAATAACTGTTGAAGCCAATGAGCCGCGCCTGTTCGTAAGCCTCCTGGGCGAGCGCCAGCATCCCCGCCGGCGTGTCGTGGGCATTGAAGGGGGCGATGCCGATATGTACCAGATCCGGCCGGCCATGCTGTTCACCCAACCCGGTCAGCCGCTGGTGCAAGGTCTGGGCGCAGTCCGTGATAGCCGCGGGCCCCAGCCCCGGGACCAGCAAGGCAAATTCAGCCCCATGGAAACGGTAGGCCCTGGCGGCGGTCGCCGCCTCTTCCTCACAGCGCTCGAGGATGGTGGCGAAGGCCTGGAGGAACTGGTCGGTCCGCGCCTCACCCCAGGCATTGGCGAGTTCGGCGAAGGCCTCGATCCGCAGGTAGACGATGCAACCCAGGTCGCCATCTTCAGCAAGATGTTCCAGATCGGCCGTAAAGCTGCCCTTGTGATAGAGGCCGGTCAGCTCGTCACGCAACAGCCGCTGGTTGAGACCCTCCAGCTTCTGGTTTATGGCGCGGATCACGCCCTCGATCTTGCCGGACATGAAATTCATGGATTCGGCGACCTGCCGCACTTCACGCGTCCAGGGCAAGGGATCGATGCGGGCGAACCGCCCCCCGGCGATATCGTGCGCCAGTTGGGCGATGTTGCTCAGTGGGCGCAGGGTGAGGCGTAGCACCACAAAGAGCAGCAGCAGCGCCAAGCCCAGCGTCACCAGCGAGTAGAACAGGGCGTGCCGCATCTGCTGATACAGCTTGAGATAGGCCCACCCCGGGTTGATGGTGACGGAGACGACCCCCGCCAGATTCCAGCCGGAGCTGATCTCGCTGGTGGCCGTGGCAGTTGCCATGGGCAGGAGCCGGATGAACCAGTCCGGGACCTGCGCGAAGACGCGGCTGTCAGCAAGCCGGACCAGGGTCCGGCCATCGATGTCGGTAAGCTTGATTTCCAGGTAGTAGCCCCGGTCATAGATGGCCCGGATCATGGTCTCCAGGATGGGATCCGTGGGATCGGTCAGATGGGGGCTCAGGGACAGGCCCAGGGAAGTCGCCGTATCCTGGGCGTGGACCTGGGATTCGACCAGCAGGTAGCCGCGCATCTGATGGACCCCAACCGCGAAGTTGCCGCCGAAGATCAGTAGGAACAGCAGAGAGATCAACAGCATCAATTGCCTGGACAGGTACATGCGCGGACCTCTCGGGGAAAGGATGGATGGAACTAAACAGTGCCCTAACGCCAGCTTTGCCAGCAAATCCCAGTTTGCTCAGGCGCCACCCGGGTCCTCCAGCCACGGGGCGCTGGCCAGGCGCAGGTCCTGGAGCTGACGGTCCACCTCGGTCAAGTCCGGTTCGAGATCGAGAGCGGACTTGTCGGCATCGACGGCCTCCTCCAGGCTACCGGCCGGGGCCATGATCGCCATGGCCCCCAGGGAACCGGAATTGCCCTTGAGTTTATGCAGCGCCATGGCGGCCTTCTCCCGGTGTCCCTGGGCCAGTGCCTCCCGGACCCGCCGGCCCAGACCGTCGTTATCAGCCAGGAAGAGCCCCAACAGGCGCAGGAACAGGGGCCGGTTACCGCACAGGATATCCGTCGCCTGCTCCCGGTCGATCCCCGGAATCGCGGGGAAGGCCTCGGCCTGGGGGCCGTCCTGACCCCTGGGTTCACCATAGCGAAGCATCATGGCCACCAGTGCCTCCAGCCGCACGGGCTTGGTCAGGACATCGTTCATCCCCGCCGCCAGGGCCGCCTCACGCTCGTGGGGCAGGGCGCCGGCGGTGAGGGCGATGAGGGGCAAATCGTTCAGCCCCAGCTCACAGCGGATGCGGCGCGCGGCGGTCAGGCCATCCATCACCGGCATCTGCACGTCCATCAGGACCAACCGGTAGGCCTGGGGATCGCGTCTCAGCCACTCCAGGGCTGCGGCGCCATCGTTCGCCAAGGTGACCGCGGCCCCTTCCAGGCGCAGGGCCTGCTCCACTACCTCCCGGTTCATTTCGCTGTCGTCCACCACCAGCAGATGCCAGCCCGCCAGGCGCTGGCTAGAGGTAAGGGCGCTGGGGGGCGCCTCGCCCAAGGATGCCCCGCCGAGAGCCGCCCCACCCGGGGCCAACACGCCCGGAGCCGTGACATCCGCAGCCTCCCCACCCCTGGCCAGTTCCTGGCGGACGAGGGTGAAGGGCAGCGCGAACCAGAAGGTACTGCCCCGCCCCGGCTGGCTCGTGGCGCCGATCTCCCCGCCCATCAGCTCGACCAGCCGCTTGCTGATTACCAGGCCCAGGCCGGTGCCGCCGAAGCGGCGGGTGATGCTGGCGTCGCCCTGGGTGAAGGGCTGGAAGAGGCCGGCCAGCACCTCGGGTTCGATGCCGATGCCGGTATCCGCCACCAGAAAGCGCAGCCGCAGGGCGTCGGGAGCGGTCGCTTCTACCTCGATGCGCAGGCTGACCTCCCCCGCGGGGGTGAACTTGATGGCATTGCCGATCAGATTGGTGAGGACTTGGCCCAGGCGCAGGGGGTCCCCCAGGAGGGCACCGCTGAGCGAGGGCGGACGGTCGATATGAAGGGACAGGCCTTTGGTCCGGGCCAGGCGGCCGTGAAAACTCTCGATACGGGCCAGGACATCCGTCAGGTCAAAGGCTTGGCGCTCGATGGCGAGCTTGCCGGACTCGATCTTGGAGAAGTCGAGGATGTCATTGATGATGGCGAGCAGGTTCTCACCAGCCTCCAGGATACGCGTCACCCGTGGCCGTTGGGTCTCATCCAGGGACCCACGCTCCATAAGCTGGGCGAGGCCGAGGATGGCATTCAGGGGGGTGCGAATCTCGTGGCTCATGTGGGCCAGGAACTCGCTCTTGGCGGCGCTGGCGGCGCGGGCCTCGGCGGTACGTTCCTCGACCTTCAGCTCCAGGCCCTCGTTGAGGGCGCGGAAGCGCCGCTCGCTCTCGCTCAGGCGTTCCGCCACCCGCCGCAGTTCCGTGATCTTGTCCTCCAGTTCCGCGGTACGTTCCGCCACCCGCTGTTCCAGGCGGGCATTCAAGGCATTGATTTCAATGTCATAGAGCTTGAGACGGGTGATGTCACGGCGGACGTTCACCAGGCCGATGGGGTGCCCCCGCGCGTCATGGACCAATTTGCCCGTGTCGATGAGCCAGCGATAGTCACCCTGTTTGACCCGCCAGCGGTATTGGACGCTCTCCGGTTCCTGGCCCTGGGCCAAGCGCCGGCGCTGGACCTCCACCCGCTCCTGGTCATCGGGATGGACGCGGGCGAAGATTTGCTCGGCGGTGAAATCCTTCAGCTCCTCGGCCGTGAAACCCGTCAAGGCCACCAGCGCCGGATTCATGAACCGATAGTCCTGGGTCTTGAGATCCAGGAAGCTGATGCCGTCGCTGGCATTGTCCAGGATGGCGCGGAATAGCTCCTCCTTCTCCCGCAGGCGCTCCTCCAGGATCTTGCTGGTGCTGATATCAGTCAACGCAAGCTGAATCAGGGGCTTGGTATCGGGGAGGGCGGTGGCGACGGCGATGGCGGTGATGCCCTCAGCCTGGACCCAGCGGCTTGGCTGATCGGGGGGGATGAGGACCAGCTCGCAGCGGGAGCCGCCCTCGCCCAGCAGGGCATGGGTCAGCAAATCGTTGAAGGCGGCCCGGGTTGGCTTGCTGATGAACAGGCCCAGACGCCGGCCGCGCAAGGCCGAGAGGGGCTGGCCGAGCAGATCCGCGGCGGTCTGGTTGGCCTCGTGAATGGTGCCATTGCCGCTCACGGTCAGCAGGGCAATGGGGGCGAAGCCATAGAGGGCGGCGTACCGTTTCAGGCTCTCCTCAAGCTGGAGGCGGGTGGCGCGCAGGCTCTGGTTCTGCAATTCCAGCTCGATCTGGTGGATGTGCAGATCCTCGATGAGACGGGCCTGATCGGTGGCCATCTCCGTCAACAGCTCCGCCTCCTGCCCTAGCCCCTTGCCCGTCCCCTGCCCCGTTCCCTTTCCCGCCCGGGGTCGGCCCTGGCCTTGCTCGCGGAAGACCGCCTCGGCCGCGCGGCGCAGGGCGGTGGCCCCTTCCGGGGTCAGCGGGTCCGGGAGGGGGGGTGAGGATGAAGGTTTAGGCTGGCTCATCGGCTCTCCTGGCGCGGTGCTTTTCGGTTTCGGTACCCGTATGAGTGATGGCTCGCTGGCCTCATGGGTCGCTGGTTGCCCGCGACGGCACCTCGGCCAGGCGGCCAAGCTCCGCCAGGGCCTGGCGCAATTCGTTCTCCAGCCGCTTGGACTTGGTCATGTCCACCAGGGTCACCACCACCCCATCGATGCGGTTGTCCAGGGTGCGGTAGGGCATGATGCGGGCGTTAAACCAGCGGCCATCCTGGGTGCCGATGAGCTTTTCGCTGAAGATCAGGCTGCGCAACACCTCGGCCACGTCCTGGGCCAGCTCCGGGTAGAGCACCTCCGAGGCAATGTGGGTGATGGGACGGCCGACATCGCCGGGGATCAGGTTGATGAGCTTGGCGGCCTGGGAGGTGAAACGGCGGATGCGCAGATCCTCCTCCAGGAACAGGGTGGCGATCTCGGTGCTGTCGAGCAGGTTCTTCATGTCGTCGTTGACCCGCGACAGGTTGTCCACCTTGGCCTGGAGTTCGGTGTTGACCGTCTGCAACTCCTCGTTCAGGGACTGCATCTCTTCCTTGGAGGTGGTCAGCTCCTCGTTGGTGGACTGCAACTCCTCGTTGGTGGACTGGAGCTCCTCGTTGGCGGATTTCAGTTCCTCCTGGGAGGTCTGCATCTCCTCGCGGGTGGTCTGGAGGGCCTCGCGCAATTGCTGGATCTCCAGTTCCTCCGGGAGCGGGGTCTGGGCTTCCATGCCCGCCCGGCGGCGACCGCGGCGCGGCGCGGGGGCCTCCGCCACCTCGGTGAAGACCAGCAGCAGCATGCCGCGCAGGGGCTCGGGGTCGCGTAGGTCGTGGATGCTGAGGTCCACGACCTGGAAACTGCCGTTGGTGCGGATGCGCAGGCCGCGCTGGATGGCGGGGACGCCACCGGCGTGTTGCTGGGCCTGCTGGCAGAGGCTGGGCAGGATGTCCCGCAGGCCCTCCCGCGCCATGGCGAAGAGGTTGAGGCTGGCCTGGCCGACGACCGGCTCCAGATACTTGCCGGTGCGCCCGGTGGTGAACAGGATCTCGCCCTTGGCGGTGGCGAGGATGGACACCGGCGTCACCCGCTCCAGCAGGACTTGGTCCAGCAGCGCCTTGAGATTGACCGGCGCCGGGCTGAGGGCGTTGTCAGGGGTGCCCTCGGCCAGCACCCGGGCGGCGGGAAAGGCGAAGTGCATGGGGGCCTCGCTGGTGCTGGGGGTTTCGCGGCGGAAGAAGCGCCACTTGCCGTCCAGGGTGGAAAACAGCTCGCTGGAGCCGCTGACCGTCTCGGCGGTGCCGAGAAAGAGGACGCCGCCGGGGTTGAGGCTGTAGTGGAACAGGGCCAGGAGCTGGCGTTGCAGCTCGGCGGTCAAGTAGATGAGCAGGTTGCGGCAGATGAGCAGGTCCATCTTGGTAAAGGGGGGGTCCTGGATGACGTTTTGCTCGGCGAAGATCACCATCTCCCGCACCTCCTTGCTGATGCGGTAGCCGCCATCCTCTTCCTTGACGAAGAAGCGCCGCAGCCGCTCCGGCGCCACGTCGGCGGTGATGTTCTGGGGATAGAAGCCGAGGCGGGCGGTGACGATGGCCTCCGGGTCCAGATCGGTGGCGAAGATTTGCAGGGAGTAGGGCTGGTCGGGGGCGCACTTCTCCAGGGCCTCGCGGAAGACGATGCCCAGGGAATAGGCCTCCTCGCCGGTGGAGCAGCCGGCGACCCAGGCCCGCAACTGCCCGCCCCCGGGCCGGCGGGCCAGGAGGGCGGGGAGCACCTCGTCGCGCAGGTGTTGCCAGGCGCTGGGGTCGCGGAAAAAGCTTGTCACCCCGATCAGCAGCTCCTTGAACAGCAGCTCCCGTTCCGGCGGATTGTCCTGGAGGTAACCCACGTACTGGGCGATCTTCTCCAGTTGATGCAGACGGATGCGCCGCTCGATGCGGCGGTAAAGGGTGCTCTTCTTATAGAGGGAGAAGTCGTGGCCGGTATGGTTGCGCAGCAGGATGATGACCTTGTCCAGGCCGCTGTGGTCCTCCGCCAGGAGGACCGGCTCCCCGGGCGGGGTCGGCACGGCCGGATGCAGAAAGGCCAGCAGGCGGGCGCAGAGCTCCCCGGCGGGGGCGACGATATCCGCCAGACCGGCGGCGATGGCGCTACGCGGCATGCCGTCGAACTTGGCCTCGGTGGGGTCCTGGACCAGGGTCAGGCCCGCCGCCTCCTTGATCGCCCGCAGCCCCAGGGTGCCGTCGCTGCCCATGCCGGAGAGGATGACGCCGATGCTGCGGTCCTTCTGGTCCGCCGCCAGGGAGCGGAAGAAGAAGTCGATGGGCAGGCGCAGGCCATGGGCCGGTGAGGGCTCGAAGAGGTGCAGCACCCCATGGAGGAACGACAGATCCCGGTTGGGCGGGATCAGATACACCTGGTTGGGGCGGACTTTGACCTGGTCGCGGACCTGCTCCACCTTCATGGCGGTGCTGCGCTGCAGGAGTTCCGGCATGGTGCCTTTGTGCAGGGGGTCCAGGTGGACGACGATGACGAAGGCCAGGCCGCAGTCGGCGGGGACATGGCTGAGGAACTGGTCCAGGGCCTCCAGCCCCCCGGCGGAGGCGCCGATGCCGACGATGGGGAAGGCTTCCCGCTGGACCGGTGTCGGGGACGGGGCAGAGGTTGGAGCGGAGGGTGGGGCCAGTGGCGGGGACGGGGCAGAGGTTGGAGCGGAGGGGGGGGCCAGTGGTGGGGACGGGGTCGGGGTCGGGGTCGGGGTCGGAGCAAGGATCTGGGCTGGAGCCGGTGGCGGAGCAGGTATTGGGGCCGGGACCGAATCTAGCACCGTGTCCGGAACCTCTGCCTGAGCCTTTTCCCTTGCCTCCGAAACTTCCGTCGGCAGGCCTGTTGATGGCCGGGATTCCGCTTCCGGGGGTTCAGGTACCATGCCAAGGGGTTCTGCTGCCACGATTGGGGGCTCCGCCGCTGCCTTCCGGGAATTCACGCTATCGCTCACGAGGTACTCACCACGCATTCGTTCGGATCGCTCGCGCCCCAGGAGGGCTTCGGCGATACAACCGTCTGATTCTCTTGCTCCCTCCCCCCTGGTGGGGGAGGGTTGGGGAGAGGGGGGGCTAAAATGAATACCTCACCCCCCAATGATGATAGACGCCGCGGGTGTCTTTTACGCCCAATCTGCCAGACACACCCGATCACGCCCTCCGGCCTTCGCGGCGTAGAGGGCGTCATCCACCCGCTTGAGCCAGTCGTCGAAGCTCTCCTCGGGGTGCAATTCGGCCACTCCGAAGCTGGCGGTGACCTGGCCAACGTCCGTGAAAGGTTCCGCGGCCACCAGGGCCCGCAATTTTTCGGCGAGTTGCCGGCCGCCGTCCACAGGACAATGGGGCGCCAGGACGGCGAACTCCTCCCCGCCCCAGCGTGCCAGGACATCCAGTGCCCGCAGGTTCGGGCTGAGCCGCCGGACCAGTTCCATGAGGACCTGATCGCCCACCAGGTGGCCAAAACGATCGTTGATGGCCTTGAAGTGATCGATGTCGAACAGGATGAGGGTCAAGGGCTTGCCGTAGCGCTGGACGCGCTCGATTTCGAGGGTCACTTGGTCCTCGAAATGCCGGCGATTCCAGGCGCCGGTGAGGCGATCCGTGGTGGCGAGCCGTCGCAGTTCGGCGTTGGCCGCCTCCAGGGCCTCCTCGGCGCGCTTGCGCTCGGTGATGTCGGTGCGGATCGAGATGAACTGGCTCAGGTGACCCCTGGCGTCCTTCAGGGGGATAATGGTGGAATAAACCCAGTAGTGCTCACCATTCTTACGGCAATTCTTGACCTCGCCCCGCCAGACCCGACCATCGGTGATAGTGGACCAGAGCTCGGTATAAAAGCTGATCGGGTGATGGTTTGATTTGATGATGCGATGGTTGGCGCCGAGCAATTCCTCCCGCGAAAAGCCGCTGATGGCGCAAAACAGGTCATTGGCATAGGTGATGTTGCCGTCCAGGTCGGTCATGCTGACGATGGCATGCTGATCCAGGGCGGCCTTCTGATTGACCAGATCCTGACACCAGGCCCACTGTTCCGCCTGCTCGCGGAGGTAATGCTCGACCAGCCCGGCCAGATGGCTGGTCAGGCTGGTAAGGGTCTGGTCAACCGGGGCCTCCATCCGCCAGGGGCGGTCATCGGAGGGCTCGGCCTGCCAAGGCCGTTCAGCCGGGGGCTCCGCCTGCCAGGGGCGTTCAGCCGGGTTCTCCGCCAGCCAGGGGCGGTCAGCCGGCAGGGTTGCGCTCAATCTGGCGATTATCCGCAGCAGAGCGGAAACGGCGGTCTGCCGCTCATGATCCATTATCCGCCCGTCACCCTGTTCACCCGCGCTGATCGCCATCGTGGTTATTGCACCCTTGATTGAAGTGGCAACTCAAACCTGAAAGCAGCCGATCACACCCCCCTACCGCCTGAACTGGCATGGTCTGCACCAGCAGTTAGCACAAGCCGATGATTCTCTTGCCCCCTCCCCCCTGGCGGGGGAGGGTTGGGGAGAGGGGGTCTAAACGGTCACATTCGAAGCCCTACCGGCCCTGATAGTTCTCGGCATTGTCCCGGGTGACGATGCCTATACCGGTATCAATGTCCATCGGCAGGGGCGCCCCCAGCTTGGCCTGCCAAAGGGTGATGATCGACCAATAGCCCTGGGTGTGGGGCTTGGTGGCATAGGTGGAGTCGACAACGCCCTCGCGGATGAGTTGGATGGTCTCCGGCAGGTCATCCAGGCCAACGTTGTAGACCTGGCCGGTGAGGTTGGCCTCCTTGAGCGCCTGGGCGATACCGATCACCCCGCCGGCGTCACAGGATACCCAGCCCCGCAACCGGGGATGCTCGGCCATGATGGCCTTGGCCTGCTCCCGGGCGGTATCGATATCGTCGTGGTCGATGCCCTTGGCCACCAGTTTGATGCCGGGGTGCTCCTGGAAGACCCGCTCATGGCACTCGGCACGAATCCGATGGTTCACGGCGGTGGGGACGCCCAACATGATGGCCACTTCGCCCTCGCCCCCCAACAGGGTCACCAGGCGCGAGGCCGCCAGCCGCGCCTGTTCGCAGAAGTCGTTACCAACGTAGGGCACTGCCATCCCGGCCGGCGGCTCGGAGTCGAAGAGGACCAGGGGGATGCCCTGCCGGCGAGCCAGGGCCAGGCTGGCCTGCTCGGCCTGGTCGTCGAGCAGATCCATGGCGATCCCATCGGGATTGGACGCGATCGCCTGCTCCAGGAGGCGCAACTGTTCGGCCACCTCCGCCTTCTGGGGGGGCTGATAGTCCAGGGTCACCGGCCAGCCGGTTTGTTGCTCGATCATCCGGGCCGCTTGTTTGGCACCATCGTGCACCAGGTCGAACCAGGGATGGACCACCTTGGGGATGATGACGAAGCGATAGGAGGCCGCTGGCTCAGTCGCTGGCCTGGCGGTGGATTCGGGTACTGCTTTGGCCGTGGGTCCTGCCGTCGTTCCGACCCTAGGTGCGGTCGTAGGTCCGGTCGACGTTCCAGCGGCGGGACCTGCCGCCGGTCCGGCTGCCGTTCCGGCCGCGGGTCCGGTTATGGGTCCGGCCGTTGTTCCGGCCATGAGTCCCGTCGTGGGTGCGCCCAACGCCAGGGCGGGGGACAGGGAACAGCAAGCCAACAGGGCGGACAGCAACGTACGCATGACATCTCTCCGTAACTTGGGCGGGGCAGCGTGAGGGACGGGGGAAGGCATCAACGAAAGTTTAGCGTTAATGCGAGACACGCGCGCCTCACCTTCGTTACCAGAAAGCGGTTACCAGACAGTGGGCGAGCGGCGTCCTCTCACCCGACGCCCGTCACCCCAGCCAGGCAAAACCCAGGTTTACCAGCAGGGCATTGGCGGTATCGGCGAAGAGGGCGGCGGCCAGGGTGATCGCCAGCATCGCCCTGGGTGCCGGACCATAGCGGTCAGTCATGCGCCTCATGACCCCCAGGCCCACGGGCATGGCCCCCATGGCGAAGCCGATGAAGCCGCCGGCGGCCACCGCGCCTTCGTAGCCCCGCCCCAGCAGGGGATAGACCAAGAGTAACGCCACCGCGCTGACGACGAGGATCTGGACGGCCAGGCTGGCCACCAGGGGGAGGATGAAGGCATCCAATTCCCAGAGCTTGAGCCCCATCATGCTGATGGCGAGGAAGAGGCGCAGGGCGACGGTGCCGGTCAGGTCCGCGACCGTCGTATCCACCGGGTGCCCGAGCAGGTCGGCCGCGTTCGTGAGGATCACCGCCACCAGCATCACCGCCAGGAAGCCGGGCACCACCAGCCCCTGCTGAGCCGCCCATTGCCGCAGCAGTTCGCCCAAGGCCAGGCACAGGGCAATCACCAGGGTGATCACCAGCCAGCGATCCGAGTTCAGGAGTTCAGCGCTGGTGAGGTGGGTGGGCGCCTGGCCTGAGGCGGTGGCGTGCTCCTGTGACGGCTGAGAAGCGGTTAGCCCACCCTGAAACTGCCGATGGATCAGCCGCGAGGCGATGGGGCCCGCGACCAGTCCCCCCGCGATCAGGCCCAGGGTGGCGGCGGCCATGCCCACCTCCAGGGCGCCGGTCAGGTCCTGGGCCGGTACAGCCTGGGCCCAGGCCGCGGCGGTCCCATGGCCACCGAGAAAGGGGATGCTGCCCATGAAGAGACCCAGGGCCGGGTTGAACCCAAAGCCGCTGGCGATCGCCACCCCCGCCAGATTTTGCAGGCTGATGGTGACCAGGATGGCCAGGCAGACCACCGCCACGCCCGCGCCACCGCGAAAGAGGGCCATGAACTTGGCCGAGAGCCCCACGCCGACGAAAAACACCAGCAACAGGGTCTGGCGGATACCGTCGGCGAACGCGAATTCGATCCCGTAGGCGCCGCGGACCAGGGTCACGAACAGCGCGAGCAGGAGGCCCCCGGTGATGGCGGGGGGGATATTCCACGCCCCCAGTCTCGGCAGCAGGCGATGGATCAGAATGCCGAGCCGAATGGCCAGCACGGCCAGGATCAGGGTCCAGATCTCGCTGATGGGGGCGGTCATGGGCTGTACTCAGAGTGGGTGAGGAAAAGGTGACCAACAGTGCACGTTGCGACGGGAGGGGGTGAAACCCTTCACCCTGCGCCCGGGGAGCATAATTCATGTCGCCCGGCAGATCCCGACTATCCTCATTGTATGCACCTTGCCAACCTCCCCCTTGCCGAGGCCCTGCAAAGCCTGGGTACCAGCGCCACCGGGCTGACGGCCGCCGAGGCGGCCCGCCGGCTGCGGGAATATGGCGAGAACCGCCTCGCTGCCATCGGCGTTGAGCCCCAGTGGCGCCGGTTCCTGCGCGAATTTACCCACTTCTTCGCCCTCATCCTCTGGGTGGCGGCCGCGCTGGCCTGGTTCGCCGAGTCCCGTGAGCCGGGCACCGGCATGTGGCAGCTCGGCGCCGCCATCCTGGCGGTCATCCTCATCAACGGCACCTTCTCCTTCTGGCAGGAGTACCGTGCCGAGCGCGCCATCGAGGCCCTGAGCAAACTGCTGCCGCCCACGGCCAAGGTGCTGCGCGATGGCCAGTTGACCAGCCTCCCCGCGGCCGGGCTGGTGCCCGGCGACATCATCCTGCTGGAGGCGGGCGATGACGTGCCCGCCGATTGCCGGCTGATCGAGAGCGCCGACATCCGCGTCAACGCCGCCACCCTCACCGGTGAGTCCCTGCCCAAGGCCAAGACCGCCACGGAGCACCCCGAACACCAGCCACCCCTGGAGATGCGCAACCTGCTGCTGGCGGGGACCTCCCTGGTCTCCGGCGAGGGCAAGGCCCTCGTCTTCGCCACCGGCATGCACACCGAGTTTGGCCAGATCGCCCACCTGACCCAGACCGCGGGCGGGACCCCCTCCCATCTGCAAGCGGAGATCGCCCGCCTCTCCCGGCTGGTGGCGATCTTCGCCACCAGCCTGGGGCTGCTGTTCTTTGGCGTGGGGCAGTGGCTGGGGCTGCCCTTCTGGACCAGCCTGATGTTCGCCATCGGCATCATTGTCGCCAACGTCCCCGAGGGCCTGTTGCCCACCGTGACCCTGTCCCTGGCCATGGCCACCCAGCGCATGGCCAAGCGCAACGCCCTGGTACGCCACCTGCCGGCGGTCGAGACCCTGGGGGCGACGACGGTGATCTGCAGCGACAAGACCGGTACCCTGACGGAAAACCGCATGAGCGTGCGGCGGGTCTGGTGGCGGGGACGCTTCTGGGAGGGTCCCCTGCCGTCCGTGGAGAGGGGGCCGGCGTCCGGCTCGGCCCCGGGTGGTACGGGCCGAGGCGACACGGGCCCGGACGGCAGGATGGGCGCCGCCGATCCCGGCCACCTGTCGCGCAACCTCGCCGTGTGCCATACCCTGAAACGGGGCCTCCGGGAGGGTCAGCCGGTCTGGCTGGGGGATCCCATGGAACTGGCCCTGACCGAGTATGGCCGTCAGTCCCAGACCTTCACCGACATGCGGCTCGTCGGGGAATTGCCCTTCGACCATGAGCGCCGACGGATGTCGGTGATCGTCGAGCGGGAGGGGGCGCGCTGGCTCTATTGCAAGGGCGCCCCCGAGGCGGTCTTGCCCCTGTGCGTGGCGATCGAGGGCGAGGACGGGGGCATCGAGGCCCTCCATCACGCCTCCCGCCAGGCCCAGGTGCAAGCCCAGCAGCGGATGGCCGATGCCGGTCTGCGCGTGCTGGCCTTTGCCTGGCGGCGAATGGATGCACCTACGGAGCCAATGGCGCCCGCCCCTGGCAAACCGCGGGAGGAAGGCCTGGTACTCTCCGGCCTGGTCGGCCTGTACGACCCGCCACGCCCCGAGGTCCCCGCGGCCATCGCCCGCTGCCACGGCGCGGGGATCAAGGTCATCATGGTCACGGGGGATCACCCCCACACGGCCCTGGCCATCGCCCGCGAGATCGGCCTGGTCCGGGGGGCTGATCCCAAGGTAATCCTCGGCGGCTCCCTGCGGCGCATGACCAAGGCCCAGCTCCAGACCGCCCTCGACAGCCCGGAGATCCTCTTCGCCCGGGTCAGTGCCGAGCAAAAGATGCTGGTGGTCAACGCCCTGAAGCGCAAGGGCGAGATTGTCGCCGTCACCGGCGACGGGGTGAACGACGCCCCGGCCCTCAAGTCCGCCCACATCGGCATCGCCATGGGGCTGACGGGCACGGATGTCGCCAAGTCGGCGGCGGACCTGATCCTCCTCGATGACAACTTCGCCAGCATCGTCAATGCCGTCGAGGAGGGCCGGGCGGTCTTCGCAAACATTCGCAAGTTCCTGACCTACATCCTGACCTCCAATGTGCCGGAGCTGGTGCCCTACCTGCTGTACGTGCTGCTGCGCATCCCCCTGCCCTTGACCATCATCCAGATCCTGGCGGTGGACCTGGGCACCGACATGCTGCCCGCCCTGGCCCTGGGGGCGGAGAAACCCGACCCCGAGGTGATGCGCCAGCCGCCACGCCCGGCCAAGGAGCGGCTGTTGTCCTGGCCCCTCCTGGCCCGGGCTTACCTCTGGCTGGGCCCCTTGCAGGCCCTGGTCTCCCTGACGGCCTTTTTCTGCATCCTGCACCTGGGGGGCTGGGCCTATGGCCAGCCCCTGCCCGTCCAGGATCCCCTCTACCTCCAGGCCACCACGGCCTGTCTGGCGGGGATCGTGATGGCCCAGGTCGTCAACGTCTTTCTCTGCCGTCACCCCCGGGTGTCCGCCTTGGCCTTCCCCCTCCTCGGCAGTCCGCTGCTGATGACCGGGGTAGCCCTGGAACTGGGACTGCTGCTGGCCATCGTCTACTCGATACCCGGCCAGGCGCTCTTTGGTACCCAGCCCTTTCCCACCGGCATCTGGGGGCTGATCCTGGCCCTGGCGCTGGTCTTTGGCGCCCTGGAAGAGGTGCGCAAGGCACTGGTACGGCGGTGGGCCCAGAGCGCACCCGGCTGATAGTGACCCTCACCTGGCCAGGTGCATGGGTGTATGCCGGCCATGCACCACTTCCCTGACTGCCTCTCACCTACTTCCCTGGGTCGACCACCCACCGCAATGCTTTGGCTACAATGGTGATGTGATCCAAGACACGACGAATTTGTTTTGCGGGAGACCCCCCATGTCCCAACCGGCACCCCGAATCGATTACTTCACCTATGGCGACTATTGCCGCTGGCCCGATGATGAACGCTGGGAGTTGATCGACGGTCAGGCCTACGCCATGTCGCCGGCGCCAACCCGAATGCATCAGGAATTCGTGGTGGAACTGGCACGGCAAATCGGCAATGCCCTGCAAGGGCATCCATGCAGGATCTACGTCGCCCCCTTTGACGTGCGACTGCCGCGGCGCAACGAAGCCGACGACCAGGTGGACACGGTCGTCCAGCCGGACGTGGCGGTCATCTGCGACCCCGGCAAACTGGATGACAAGGGCTGCCGGGGCGCGCCGGACTGGATCGTCGAGATCCTCTCCCCCAGCAGCGCTTCCCATGATCAGATCCGCAAGCGCGCCCTCTACGAGCGCCATGGGGTGCGGGAATACTGGTTGCTACACCCGGTGGACCGGGTCCTGATCATCTACCGTCTGGGCGAGGATGGCACCTATGGCGCGCCCGACATCCGCGCCCTGGAGGAGACCACCCCGGTCGCGATCATCCCCGGCCTGGAGATCCACTGGCCAGCGGGGGTGGGGGCTTTCGCCGGGGTGGCGGACCAACCCTCAGCCGTGAAAGGTCCGCCGCAGAAGGGGTAGCAAATCCTTGAGTGGGCGGCTGTTGAGCACGTCGCCCTTGGTCAGCCAGCCGCGACGGGCCTGGCTGACGCCATAGCGCAAAACATCGAGGTCCTGGATACTGTGGGCATCGGAGGCGATGCTGATCAGCACCCCCTCCTCCCGGGCCATCTGGCAGTGGACGTCGCTGAGGTCGAGGCGCTCGGGGTGGGCGTTGAGTTCCAGGTAGCAGCCCCGGTCCCTGGCCTGGCGGATAACGCGGGTCATGTCGATGTCGTAGGGCTCGCGCTCGGCGATCAGCCGCCCGGTGGGGTGGGAGAGGATGGTGAAGTAGGGGTGGTCCATGGCCTTGAGGACGCGCCGGGTCTGGTCGGCGCGGCTGAGGTGGAACTGGCTATGCACCCCGGCGACCACCAGGTCGAGCTGGCCGAGGACCGCGTCCGGCAGGTCCAGACTGCCATCCGGCAGGATGTCCACCTCGATACCCTTGAGCACCCGGAAGGCCACCCCTTCGCTGGCCGGACGCTCGCTGGCCAGGCGCTCGTTGAGGCGATCAATGGCTTCCATCTGCTCCAGGAGCCGCCGGCTATCCAGGCCATGGGCCATGGTCAGGCGCTTGGAGTGGTCGGTGATGGCCAGGTAGTCGCGGCCCCGTTGGCGGGCGGCGGCCACCATCTCCAGCAGGCTGGCATGGCCGTCGGTGGCGTTGGTGTGGCAGTGCAGGTCACCGCGCAGGTCGTCCAGGGTCACCAGCTCTGGTAGCAGGCCGCGACGGGCGGCCTCGATCTCCCCGCGATTCTCCCGCAGTTCGGGGGGGATGTAGGGCAGGCCCAGGGCGGCGTAGACCGACTCCTCGGTCTCCCCCGCCAGCCGCTGACGGCCGCGAAAGACCCCGTACTCGTTGATCTTGAGCCCCTGGGCGCGGGCCTGGGTGCGCAGGGCGATGTTGTGGGCCTTGCCGCCGGTGAAATAGTGCAGGGCGGCGCCGAAGCACTCCACCGCGACCGCCCGCAGGTCCACCTGCAGGCCGGCGCGCAGGAGGACGCTCGCCCGGGTTTCGCCTGCCTCCAGGACCTGGGCCACCTCCTCGTAATCCCGCAGGCGGGCGATGGCGGCGGCGGGCTGGGCGGCGGTGACCAGGATGTCGAGATCGCCGACCGTCTCCCGGCCGCGCCGGTAACTGCCGGCGACGACCACCCGATCGACGCCCGGGGTCTGCCGCAGCCAGGCTACCAGGGGCTCGGCGTAGCGGGCGGCGGTGGCCAGCTTGAAGCGGGGTTCGGAGGTGAAATGGGTCTCCAGGGCGGCGCGCAGGGCGGCCTCGGTCTTGGGGCCGAAGCCGGGCAGGTCGCGCAGGCGCCCGTCCTTGGCGGCGCGGTAGAGCTGCTCCGGGGTGTGGATGTCCAGGTCATAGTGCAGGGCGTGGACCCGCTTGGGCCCCAGGCCGGGCAAGCGCAGCAGTTCGGGCAGGTCGGCCGGCAGCTCCCGCTCCAGCTTCTTCAGGGCCTGGCAGGTGCCGGTGTGGACGACCTCGGCGATCTTGGCAGCCAGGGCCGTGCCGATGCCGGGCAGGTCGGTGAGGTCAGCCCCCGCTTCCAACAGTTGGGCGGCCTCCTGGCCAAGGCCCCGTAACTCCCGGGCCCCATTGCGGTAGGCGCGGACGCGAAAGGCATTTTCCCCCTGGATCTCCAGTAGATCAGCGATCTTGTCGAAGACCTGGGCGATATCCTCGTTGTGGATTGGCATCGACTTTGATCTCCATCAGCTCCGCTGGGAGGAGGCGCCGGGCTCCAAGCATCAACCCTTGATGCACACCAAAGGCTCCAGCCGCGCCACCAGTTTGGCCAGGCCGGCGCGATCGGTGGCGGTGACCACCTCGCTGACATCCTTGTAGGCGCCGGGGGCCTCCTCGGCCATGCCGCGCGGCGAGGGGCTGCGCACCAGGATGCCGCGGCTGGCCAGCTCGTTCTGCACCGCCCGCCCCTGCCAGCGGCGGGTGGCGGCGTGGCGGCTCATGGCGCGGCCGGCGCCGTGGCAGGCGGAGTTGAAGGCCAGTTCCTGGCTCTGGTTGGTCCCCGCCAGGACGTAGGAGGCGGTGCCCATGGTGCCGCCGATCAGCACCGGCTGGCCGGCGGCGCGCAACTCGGCGGGCAGGTCCGGGTGGCCGGGGCCGAAGGCGCGGGTGGCGCCCTTGCGGTGGACATAGAGCTGGCGCTTGTGGCCGTCGACGACATGCGTCTCCTGCTTGCAGGTGTTGTGGGAGACGTCGTAGAGCAAGCGCAGGTCCGCCCCCAGGACGTCGCGGAAGACCTGACGCGCCAGGTGGGTGATGATCTGGCGGTTGGCCAGGGCGCAGTTGATGCCGGCGCGCATGGCGCCGAGGTAGGCGCGGCCCAGGTCGGAGTTGAGGGGGGCGCAGGCCAGTTCCCGGTCCGGCAGGTGGATGCCGTGCTGGCTGGCGGCCAGGGCCATGCGCTTGAGGTAGTCGGTGCCGATCTGGTGACCCAGGCCGCGGGAGCCGCAGTGGATGCTCACCACCACCGCCCCTTGCTCCAGGCCGTAGGCGGCGGCGATGGCCTTGTCGTGGACCGCCGTCACCTCCTGGATCTCCAGGTAGTGGTTGCCCGAACCCAGGGTGCCCATCTCGTCACGCTGGCGACGCTTGGCCTGGTCGGAGACCTGCTTGGGATCGGCGCCCGCCATGCGCCCCTGCTCTTCGATGCGGCCCAGGTCCTCCGGCCGACCATAGCCGCGACCTACCGCCCAGCTCGCCCCCCCGGCGAGCATGGCGTCCATCTCCCGCTCGTCGAGGCGGATGGCGCCGGTGCTGCCCAGCCCTACGGGGACGCGATAGTAGAGGGCGTCAGCCAGTTCTTGCTGCACCGCCAGTATAGCGGCGCGGTCCAGGCCGGTATGCAGGGTGCGCACCCCGCAGGAGATGTCGAAGCCCACCCCGCCGCCGGAGACCACCCCACCTTCACCGGGATCGAAGGCCGCCACCCCGCCGATGGGGAAGCCGTAGCCCCAATGGGCATCGGGCATGGCATAGGCGGCCTGGACGATGCCCGGCAGGCTGGCGACGTTGACCACCTGCTCGTACACCTTGTCGTCCAT
>CALMDH010000218.1:0-12990 GCA_937862735.1 uncultured Gammaproteobacteria bacterium | reverse complement strand
CCTCTACCGGTTACCCGCCATTAGCGAAAAGCCTGCGAGCCGGGCGAGTAGTTACCCCGGAAGAACTCTATCGGGTGCAAAGGGCAGACGTTTTGAATCTGTTAGCGCGTGTCGCGCGTGAAGGGGATGTGCCTATATTTAACCTGGATGAGTATCTTTGCCATGCGGGTACTTGTGCCGTAGAACTGGATGGTATTTTTTTGTATGTCGATACCGGTCACCTGACCAAGAATGGGTCGCGCCTGTTAGGCCAGAAGCTCGATTTGACAAACCGTTTGGTTGGGCTCGCCCGCTAACCAGAATGAGCGAGAACCCCATTTCAGGCTATCGCTACGCCAATGCGGACCTGGGCCATGCCCACGATTATCTGCTGCCCTGTGTCTTGCGGGTGCTGAACGGATTGGCTATAGCGGGGGGGGGGGGGGGGGGGGGGGGGGGGGCGGGGGGGGGGGGGGGGGGGGGGGGAGGCGGAGAAGGAACGCCGCCTGTTCGAGTTGGGCTGCGGTAACGGTAGCGTGGCGCGGTTGCTGACGGCGCGGGGGTGGGATGTCACCGGCGTGGACCCCTCGGTGGAGGGGATCGCCCAGGCCCGCGCGGCTGATCCGGGGCTGAAACTGGTCACCGGCTCGGCCTATGACGACCTGGCGGGGCAATACGGGCGCTTCCCGGTGGTCCTGAGCCTGGAGGTGGTCGAGCATGTCTATGCGCCGCGCCACTATGCGCGGACGCTGTTGGATCTGCTTGAGCCGGGCGGGACGGCCATCCTTTCCACCCCCTATCACGGCTATTGGAAGAATCTGGCCCTGGCGCTGAGCGGGCGGATGGATGCCCATTTCACCGCCCTGTGGGATCACGGGCATATCAAGTTCTGGTCGATCCGGACCTTGGGTGAATTGCTGCGGAAGGCGGGGTTTGTCGATCTCCAATTCGAGCGGGTGGGTCGGGTGCCGGCGCTGGCCAAGGCGATGATCGCGGTGGCGCGGAAGCCTTGAGGTAGCCCGGAGATAGCCAAAGGGGTGTTCTAAGGCATTTGGTGATGGGTATCTCGGTCCTGCTATTGACCCTCAATGAAGCCGCCAATCTTCCGGCCTGTATGGCTGCACTGGCCTGGGCGGACGACGTGGTGGTGCTGGATTCCTTCAGCCAGGACGAGACCGTAGCGGTGGCGGCGCGGCTGGGGGCCCGGGTCTATCAGCGCACCTTCGACGATTTCGCCGGGCAGCGCAATTACGCCCTGGACCAGATCCCCTTCAAGCACGAGTGGGTGCTGCACCTGGACGCGGACGAGATCGTCACCCCAGCCCTGCGGGCGGAGATGGCTGCGGCGGTGGCGGCGGCGGAGGAAGCTGGGGCCGAAGCCGATACGGAGGAAGCTGGGGCAGCTAGGGCGGCGGAGATGGCAGATGCAGGGGCGGTGGCGGTGGATGCGCCGAAGGGAGTGGTAACAAATGCAGCGGGGGCGGAAGGGGGGGCGAAGGCGGCGGGGCGCTATGACGCCTGGCGCCTGCCCTCCAAGATGATGTTCATGGGCCGCTGGCTACGCTACTCCGGGCTCTATCCCAGCTATCAGGTGCGATTGGGCCATCGTGACCGCTTCCGCTTCAAGCAGGTCGGTCACGGCCAACGGGAGGACCTGGCGCCGGAGCGCATCGGCACCCTGACCGAGCCTTATCTACACTATTCCTTCTCCAAGGGTTTGAGCGACTGGGTGGACAAGCACAATCGCTACGCCAGCGCCGAGGCGCGGGAGGCGGTGCGGCTGCTGGCCTCGGGCGGCGGCCTGGACTGGGCCGGCCTGGTGGCGAGGGAGCCGACCCGCCGGCGGCGGGCGCTCAAGGCCCTGTCCATCCGCCTGCCGTTCCGGCCCTTGCTGCGCTTTCTGTACATGTATCTGCTACGCCGGGGTTTTCTGGACGGCCGCGCCGGGCTGACCTATTGCCGGTTGCTGGCGATCTATGAGTATCTGATCGTGCTCAAGACACGGGAGTTGCTGGCGGGGGGAAGGACCTGACCGGTCCGGCGCAAAAAAGGGCGCTACTACGAAACGAAGCCAACTCAAGCCCCTCCCCCCTGGCGGGGGAGGGGTTGGGGAGAGGGGGATGGGCTACTACCCATCGAAGCTAAACCGCGGGTAACCTTAGCCCGAAGCACGGCCTCCTGAAGCCGGAATCTGATCATCCCCGGGGAGAACGCGGCGGACTTCGAGGCCCTGCTGGAGCAGTTGCTGGCGGAGGAGCAGCCGGTGGGGACCCGGGTGGGTCCACATCGAGTAAGCACCGCGCCGTCAAAATCGCGACTGGCCGCCGTTTGCCGACCTCGGCACCCCGGGCCGGGTCTAGTCTGGCGAGATAGATGCCCCCGCGGGTCAGTGGGATGGTGCTGTCCACCCTGCTTCCGCTTCTTCGGGCAATCTTAGCGGCTGTGGGGCGGCCCGCCGGCGTACGGGTTGATTGAGGTGGAAGTGTGACGTTTGCTAGGGCCTTGCGGTGCCTGTGAACCGAAGGATAAACTGACAATCGAGATGTCAACGGAGGGGGCGCCTTCGCCTCCGTCTGCAACGTCAGGAGTGGAGCCGTGAGCGAGAAGATGTCCAATGCCCCTGTTTACTACGCCTTGGCCCAAGCGCGGTTCAACCCTGTCGGGGCCATGGCAAAGTATGTTGAAGAGGTGCAGGACCGTCTGCGACGCGTCGGCTATACACTTTTCGAGCCTCAGCAGGTGACGCACCTACAGATCGCCACCGCAGCTAGTCAAGCCCCTGTCGAACCCCAAGTCGCGCATACGCTCTCATGGCTCATCACCAAAGGTGATCGAACGGCTGGTTTCATTTTAGGGGCTTCTTCGATCACCTTTCATACGACCCATTACGAAACCCGTAATGAATTCATTGCGGAACTGTTGCGCGGGCTGAAAGCCGTCCATGCCGTGGCCGAGTTGGATCATGTCAATCGGCTTGGGCTGCGTTATCTGGATGCGGTCGTGCCGCAAGCCAACGACAGGGTCGCTGATTATCTGGTGGGTGGGCTACACGGGGTGGAGTTTGGCGCGATCCCGCGTTATGCCATGAATGAATCCGTGTTCGCGACGACATCGGGTCCCTTGCTGTCCTCAGGCACGCTGGTTGCGCGGGTTCACTGGATGAACGCCCCGCTCGGGTTCCCGCCCGATATGGTGCCAAATGGCCTGGTACTGATGCCCAGGTTTGCAAGCAATCAGGTCCGCGATCATGCCGTGATCGATATCGATCATTTCGTTGAAGGGACGATGGCGCTGGACTTCTCGGCGATTCAGCAGCAGTTAGTATCGTTGCAGGCGACCATCAGGCAAGCCTTCGAGGCGACGATTACCGAGCATGCGCGGAGGGTCTGGGCGTGATACCAGGTGGGGACGTGAAGATGTTTCGCCTACCAGTACCCACCAGACCCAACCCTCCCCTGGAGCTAGGATCGAGGGTCACCTTCGTGGTCATCGGGATGGTGCTGGCCGGTACAGGGACTGTCTACGACCTCGGCCACGCCAAGGCTTGGCGGGGCTATGTGCAACCGCGCGTGGCGTTTGTTCTCGACGCCGCGGAGAGCGCGGAGGACGGTACGGAACCCCTTGATGTGCGCGTGGCCGCCGAACATCTCGAGAACATTCGCCGGGTTCTGCATCCCCCTGTCGCCGACCTCGCCACGCTGTTTGAGGTATCTCGCCAGGCAATCTATAAATGGCTGGCGGGTACCTCAACCCCTGAGGAAGGTAAGTTTGAGCGTGTGCGGACACTTAGCCAGGTCGCGGACCGGTTTCATGCGGCGGGTATTGCCCGTGCCGGGACTTTGCTGAAGATGAAGGCGTTCAATGGCAGGTCCCTGATGGATCTCATTAGGTCCGGTGAAAACCATGATGAGCATCTTGACCGCCTGATTACCGAGGCCAGGGCGATGGAGCATGCCTACGGTCAGTCCGGCTTGGCAACGACAAGGTCCCGGCCAACGCGTGATTGGCAGTCTGACATTTCGATCCCAGGCTCCTCCGAGAGAACGTAACCGGGTCGCTGCACATGCTGGGCCGGGATACAGAATGGCGACAAGGCAGCCTGCTGACCCACGAGTCGGCGATCGCGCTGGGAATTGGGGGGGGGCCTGGCGCAGAGCGGCCCGTGGTGGTGATCTCTCATGACTGTGATCTGGCGAACGACGCTGAGGAGCAGGTCGAGGTTATTATCGGGACGCTGATCGACCTCCCTGGGGCCTTATACGAAAACGCACGTAACCCACGGCAACTGCACCTCACGTTTGTTGCCGTGGGCGATGACGTGCTTCACATCGAATTGCGCCATGCCGATCGGCGGCTGGTGAGCAAGGCCGAGTTTGCCAAGCTTGGTGTTGGGAGCCCGCGGTTTGCCCTGCCCGCCGAAGAGAAGCGCGTTTTGAAGCAGTGGCTTGCAGCCCGATATGGCCGTCCTGCGTTTCCGAATTCCTTCGAGACCCGGCTGCGCAAGCATGTCCGGAAACGGGTTACTGTCGAAAAGGGTATCGCGGGGATTCTAGAACCGGCCTCAACCCATCTGGTCGGACTCTTCTTCGATCTTGGTGAAGACAGGACGGCCGAGCTTGCGGAGGGTGAGCCTTACTTTCTCTCCATCTCGGTCGTCTACGATGCCACGGAAGGTGGGCACGCGGCCCGGGAGACTGCCGAAAGTGTCGCCAATGCGCTGCGGGCGCTTTTCGAGCAGGCCTACGGAACCATCGATGTGGCGACCGAGATCGCACTTGAGAACTGCGGCGCCGTGGCTGATACCTACATGACCCTGGCGGATCTCCGGAAGGTGGATCAGTGGCGTCTCGAGTACATCAGCCTGCGGGACGAGCCAATCAGCCACTTCCTCCCGACGGGGGAGAGGCCGGTCTAGTCCGTGGCGGAGCGGTTGACGTACCCTGTCCGGGCCGGTAATGCCGGCGCCCTTGGCGGATAATCTTCGATTATTGAACCCTGTCTGGGCCAAGCTTGGGCGCCCATCTGCAAAGAGGTTTGTGGCGAGGACCCGGCCCAGGTGCGCTTTCAAACCCGGGCGTGGAGCATCACCTGGCCCATGGTGGCGGCGGCGGGGCGCTATGACGCCTGGCGCCTGCCCTCCAAGATGATGTTTATGGGCCGCTGGCTGCGTTACTCCGGGCTCTATCCCAGTTATCAGGTGCGGCTGGGTCATCGCGACCGCTTCCGCTTCAAGAAGGTCGGTCACGGCCAGCGGGAGGACCTGGCGCCGGAGCGCGTCGGCACCCTGACCGAGCCTTATCGGCACTATTCCTTTTCCAAGGGGCTGAGCGACTGGGTGGACAAGCACAACCGCTACGCCAGTGCCGAGGCGCGGGAGGCGGTGCGGCTGCTGGCCACGGGCGGCGGCCTGGACTGGGCCGGCCTGCTGGCGCGGGAGCCGACGCGCCGGCGGCGGGCCGCCGGGGTGGTCATCGCCCTGCAGTGGGTGGTGCTGTGGGTGTGCGCCATGCCGTGGCTGAATCAGCGGCTGACCGGCTGGTTGGAGGCGGAATACCCGCCGGTGGCCCTGGAAGCGACCCCGGTGGCCGAGGTGGCGGTGGTGCTGGGGGGTGCCGTGGGCATGGTCGGGGACCCTCCCACGGAGAATCTCAGCGGGAGTTCCGACCGGGTGTTGCGCGCCGCCCGCCTGTATCGCGCCGGTAAGGTCGACCGGGTCCTGGCGGTCGGTGGCTCCCAGCCGTGGCTGGGCAACCCGGTGCCCGAGGCGGAGGCCATGCGCGATCTGCTGGTGGAATGGGGGGTGCCCGCTGAGCGGGTCCTGACCGAGACCGCCAGTTGGAATACGTGGGAGAATGCCCGGAACGCCGCCGCGATCATCCGGGCGCAGGGTTGGACGCGGGTGCTGCTGGTCACCTCGGCGACGCATATGCGTCGGGCGGTGGCTGCCTTCCGCGCCGCGGGCATCGAGGTCATCCCCTCGGCGACCGACTATGCCGTGGTGGGTCCTCAACCGCTGGATGTCCTGGACTTTATGCCGGATGTCGCGGCTCTTGACGGCGTGAGTTTCGCCCTGCGCGAATTGCTCGGGCGGGCTTATTACCAACTGCTGGCTTGGGTGGGGGGATAGGCACTGTGGGGGCATAGGCACTGCCGTGGGGATGCCTGCCGTATGAGCTATGACCTGCGCCACCTACGGCGTCCCGGCGCGACTGCCGATCGCCGAGGACTGCCCCCAGGCGCCGATACCGGACCGCTCAAGACGCGGGAGTCCCAGTCCGTGGGCGGCCTGGTCCTGAGTGCGCTAGTCATGACATCATCCGGACGATAAGATGGTGGCCGATGAGGTATCGGAGGTGGTTATGAACATGGCGCATCAGGCTAAAACCGAACGAATTGACGTCCGGGCCAGCAGCGCGGTCAAGCAACTGTTACAAGAGGCGGCGCGGTCTTGTCACAAGAATGTGAGTGAGTTTTTACTGGATGCTGGGGTGACGGCAGCTAGCCAGGCGCTGGCTGAGCGGCGGCATTTCGTGCTGGACGAGGCCCAGTGGCTAGCCTTTCAAGAGGCATTAGATCGTCCCGTTCAGGCCAAGCCGAGGTTGCAGCGACTGCTGCGTGAGCCGGGGGCGTTGGGTTGAAGGGCACCTATGACCCGGTACGTAAACTCATGGCTGGGGATCGGGTCGACCGGTTTGATTGCGGCCAACCCGCACTTAATACCTTTTTGCAGCGTCATGCCCTGGCCAGTCAACAAGCCAATAGCGCGCAAACTTACGTCTGCTGCCAGGCAGGGGAGGTCGTGGGCTTTTATAGCCTGGCGGTGGGTGGCGTGGATCCGGCGCAGGCCCCTTCACGGGTGACGAAGGGGCTGGCCCGGCACCCGGTACCGGTGATGATCTTGGCGCGGTTGGCGGTTGACCGTGGCCACCAAGGCCAGGGGCTCGGTCAGGCGCTGCTCAAGGACGCCTTGCTGCGAACCGCGCAGGCGGCAAACATTGCCGGGATTCGCTGTTTGCTGGTTCATGCCAAGGATGATCTGGCCCGCCAGTGGTATGCATCTTGGGAATTTGAGCCAAGTCCAACCGATGCTTACCACCTTTTCTTGCTACTCAAGGATCTTAAGGCCTTGTTGGGCGATGGCCCGGCAATGTTCGATCAGGGCATAGCTCTGGGTCTGCAAGTCGTCACGCGCCGGGAGGCATAAATGGAGCGCGGCGAAAGCGGGATCAGAGCGACTGCTGAGTGGGCAAATGAACAAGACGGGTGGGTCCACATCGAGTAAGCACTGCGCCGTCAAAATCGCGACTGGCCGCCGTTTGCCGACCTCGGCACCCCGGGCCGGGTCTAGTCTGGCGAGATAGATGCCCCCGCGGGTCAGTGGGATGGTGCTGTCCACCATGCTTCCGCTTCTTCGGGCAGTGCTTCCGCCAACTCGCTGTCCAGGGCCTCACTCTCCTTGCGGTAGGTCGGGTCCTGGGCCATGGCGCGCAAGCTGGATGCCATGGCTAGTTGTTCTGGCTGGCGTTGGAGCCGCAGGAGTTCGTGACGCACGGCTTGGCGGATGAATTCTGCCCGCGTGATGCCTAGCCGATCGGCAAGGCGTGTGCTTTCCTTGACAAGCTCGCCCGGCAACTTGAGCGAGATGGCCATCATGAGCGGTTTCCTAGGTTGCAGTATTAGGTCTGGAAGAATAAATGACGGTTATCCTTGGTTTCAATGCCTTTCATGCCGACTCCGCTGCCTGCCTGGTGGTCGATGGTCAACTGGTGGGCGCGGTGGCGGAGGAGCGCCTGGGCGAGCGGCGCAAGCACAGCCCGGCCTTTCCGGCCCAGGCCATCCGCCGCCTGCTGGCGGATGCGGGGCTGCGCCTGCAGGACGTCTCCCATGTCGCCCTGGCGCGGGACCCTGCTGCCAACCGGGCGGCCAAGCTGGCCTATGTTGCCCGGCATCCGCTCAAGGCCGCCGGGGCGGTGGTCGAGCACCTTAGCCGCAATCGGCGCACCCAGGGCACCCTGGAGCAACTGGCCGAGGTCTGCGACGAGGACCCGGCCCAGGTGCGATTTCAGACCGTGGGGGTGGAGCATCACCTGGCCCACATCGCCAGCGCCTATTACCTGTCACCCTTCGAGGACCTGACCGCTGGCTTGTCCTACATCGGTGTCGGGCTGGGGTTGATAGCGGCGTCCCGTGCGCAGCGACTAGGGGTTGCTGCTGGTATTTAGTCTCGTTTCGTGCTTCACTTTCCAAAATCGAAGCCCATCGGGGTTGAGTAGATGAAAGAGCTTAATATCAGGGAGATGCGTGCCAACCTGGGTCGACTCGATGCCCTGGTGGAACAGGCGGGGGAACTGATCATTAGTCGACGCGGCCAGCCCGTCGTGCGCGTGCTGCCCGTTTCCAGGCGTCGCGCACGCCCGGACCATGCCGATCTGCGGCGACTGACGCTGAAATTGACGACGGCCTCAGCAGTGCTCATTCGCGCGGAACGCGATGAGCGCTGAGCGCCGGGCCTAACTGGATACCAGCGCCCTGGCCAAGTGGTACCTTAACGAGGTCAATTCCGAGGCTTTCGTCAGCTATCTGCAAAGCCTCGACAGCGCCGTGATCAGTAGTCTGACACGCACGGAAGTGCGATCACTGCTGAGCCGGCGGCGGCGCATGGGGGAGCTTTGCCTGAAGCACGGCCTCCTGAGCCGTAACCTGATCATCCCCGGGGAGAACGCGGCGGACTTTGAATCCCTGCTGGAGCAGTTGCTGGCGGAGGAGCAGCCGGTGGGGACTCTGGAGGTGGCGCTGGTGGAGCGGGTGGCGGTCTGCCTGTGGCGGCTGCGGCGCGCGGTGACGGCGGAGAGCGCCAGCCTGCGGATGTTGGGTGGCGCCGCCCACGCCATTGACACGAGGGCTTGGTCTCCTTACTTTAAAGTAAGAATCAATACTGTTGTAAGGAATCCCGAAATGACTACCGCCACCCTCACCACCAAAGGCCAGATCACCATCCCCAAGGACATCCGGGAGCGGCTGATGCTGCATACCGGGGACAAGCTCGACTTTAGCCTCACCGAGTCCGGCGATGTCCTGCTCAAGCCGGTCACGCGTCATGTGGACGAGGTCTTCGGGCGGCTCGGCAAGTCAGGGCAAGCGCCACTCACACCGGCCGAGATGGATGCCGCGATCCAACAGCGGATGGCCGAGACTGGGGCATGAAAGCCATCGATACCAATGTGCTCGTTCGCTTCCTGGTCAATGATGATCCCGTGCAGGGCGAACAGGTGCGGCAGCTCTTCGCGGCTGCCGAGCGACAGCGCGAAGCCTTCTTTGTACCGATACTGGTGCTGCTGGAAACCATCTGGGTGTTGGAATCCGCTTATCAGATCCATCGCCCGGCCCTCATCGAGGCCCTCGGCGATCTGATGCTGATGCCCGTCCTTCACTTCGAGCAGCGCGAAGCGGTCCAGGCGATGCTGGCAAAGGTCATGACCAGCAACATGGACTTGCCGGACGCGCTAATTGCCCAAAGCGCGCTCAAGGGTGGGTGTGAAAGCGTTTTGACCTTCGACAAAATGGCAACGCGCGGGGATGGCTTCGAGTTGCTGGCCATGACGGAAAGTTGAGGTTGTGCTTCTGGAGCTGGGTCGTGCGGACCCGGACCGAAGTGGACCGTAACGCGCGGGTAGCTTCTTCATTTGATCGCGAGGTGCTGACCCGGGGGGGCGTTCTGTATGGTTGACTCCTCATCTGAAGTTAATGATCCTCGCCCAGCGCGAGGCGCAGGCCCACCGGCGGGCCAAAGCGGCCCTGGCGGGGGTGGCCAGCTCCACCAGGAAGTGTCTGATTTCGATGATCTCGTCCTTCAGCATCATAGCGATTACATCACCAGCGGGCTCAAGGTCCCGTCTCTAATCCGACTCAAGACGCGGGAGTTGCGGGCGGGGGGAAGGACCTGACCGGGCCGGCGCAAAAAAAAGGTCGCTACTACGAAACGAAGCCAACTCAAGCCCCTCACCCCTGGTGGGGGGAGGGGTTGGGGAGAGGGGGATGGGCTACTACGAAACGAAGCCAAACGAGACGGGGGCGGGCCTGGCTAATTATTGACCACTAATCCCCTTGACAGGGCGGGCTTTATGCCCCAACTTGCCTGATCATCATGGAGTTTTCTGAGGCGAGCAGCATGTCAAGCAATCCGATCAAAACCCTGGCCAATCAGCTCAACAGCCTGAAGAGCACCGGTCCGCGCACCGCGACGGGCAAGGCGAAGGCCAGCGGCAATAGCCTGAAGCACGGCATCCTCAGCCGGAACCTGATCATCCCCGGGGAGAACGCGGCGGACTTCGAGGCCCTATTGGAGCAATTGATGGCGGAGGAGCAGCCGGTGGGGACCCTGGAGGCGGCGTTGGTGGAGCGGTTGGCGGTCTGCCTGTGGCGCCTGCGGCGCGCGGTGACGGCGGAGAGCGCCAGCCTGCACCTGCAGCGGGAGACCCTGGGGGCTGAAGACTGGCAACTGATCGAGAAACTGACCGGGGTGAGTGACCGCGGGCTGATCCTGGGGACGCTGCGGCAGGGTTGGTCGCTGGCCGAGGCCGAGGACTACGCCCAGGTGTTCGATACCTGGCTAGCGCTCCCGGACGCGGACAAGCCCCAGGATCTGGCGGCCCTGGCGATGGCCTTTCCGCCCCTGGTGGCCCTGCTCCGGGGCCTGTTGACGGCGGCGGAGGCGGGACTGGCGTCGCTGCCGGCGGGCAAGGCGGACAGCGTGCCGCCGGCGGTGGCCGAGGAGGTGGGGGCGGCGGTATCGCTAGGGGAGGTGCTGGCGGCGCGCAGCGGTGGCTCGCTGACCGAGCTGCTGTACGGCGTTCATGACCATTTTCGTCAGCAGTTGGCCATCCTGCGGGCGGTAAGCCCCCTGCGAGCGGCGCGGCTGCATCCGGCGGCGGCGGAGCCCATGGCGCGCTATCAGGCGGCGCTGGACAACGAGTGGTACAAGGCCATCCGCGCCCTGCGCGAGGCGCAGGCCCACCGGCGGGCCAACGCGGCCCTGGAGGGGGTGGCCCAGGCGGCGTGAGCAGTTCCGCGGGGCGGGGGGGAAGGAGACCGGCGGCGGGGGGGCTGATCCGCTATCCCCCTCACCCCCGGGCCTTCCCTCATGCATCCTGTTCGGGATCTTCGCGACCTATGGGACTAATACGAAGCTGCTGCCCCGTCTGGAGCGGCTGCCCGTCCTGGCCTGGGCCGGGGACAGCCTGTCCGTGGCCATGATGAGGGGCTGATGTCCATCTACCTGGGCAAGATCGTCGCCTTGTTTGCCCTGCCGTTGGGCTGGGTGCTCCTCGCCGGCGTGGTGGCGCTCGGCCTCCTGGCGGCGAATCGGCGGCGGGCGGCCGGGGTCGTCATCGCCCTGCAGTTGGTGGTGCTGTGGGTTTGCGCCATGCCGTGGCTGGATCAGCGGCTGACGGGCTGGTTGGAGGCGGAATTCCCGCCGGTCGCTCTGGAAGCGACCCCGGTGGCCGAGGTGGCGGTGGTGCTGGGAGGCGCCGTCGGCATGGTCGGGGACCCCCCCACGGAGAATCTTAGCAAGAGTTCCGACCGGGTGTTGCGCGCTGCCCGCCTGTATCGCGCCGGTAAGGTCGACCGGGTCCTGGCCGTCGGTGGCTCTCAGCGTTGGCTGGGTAACCTGGTGCCGGAGGCGGAGGCCATGCGCGATCTGCTGGTGGAATGGGGGGTGCCCGCTAAGCATGTTCTGACCGAGACCGCCAGTTGGAATACGCGGGAGAATGCCCGGAACGCCGCCGCGATCATCCGGGCGCAGGGTTGGACGCGGGTGCTGCTGGTCACCTCGGCGACGCATATGCTCCGGGCGGTGGCTGCCTTCCGGGCCGCTGGCATCGAGGTCATCCCCTCGGCGACCGACTATGCCGTGGTGGGTCCTCAACCCCTGGATGTCCTGGACTTTATGCCGGATGCCGCCGCCCTTGACGGCGTGAGTTTCGCCCTGCGGGAAGTGCTGGGGCGGGCTTATTACCAACTGCGGGTTTGGGTGGGAAGATAGATACGGGTTCAGCGCTAAGCCTCTGCGCAAGGCCATAATTGGGAATTCAAGGGAGTGGTCTTGCGTAATGGGCGTCGGCTGACCATACTTATTCGTTAAATAACTCCACGGATGAGGGTTCCCGCAAAGTCGGGGGCCATTTCTGGCATGGTCTGGCATAACATTCTCAAGTCCCCATGTCTGTCCTCACGGACGCTCCCATTTTGGGATGCAAATGTAGGACGTTTCTGATCGCATCCTGGTTACCAGTAGCTTAGGCTTTCTTGAGGACCATCCGGACGAGCCCTTGCTTGCCGATGGCCATAACGCGCTCTGGCAACATATCTTCCAACGATACCAAGGACATCGCCTATCCATGATTGCCGGATGGAAGATGCGTCCTGGGTAACGAGTTCCTCCCTGGTGGTACGGGTCGGGTAGTGCATGAAGATTTCCATCATTACGGCAACGCTCAACTGCGTGGCCAGGATTGGCGACTGTCTTGATTCAGTGGCTGGACAGTCCCACACGGATCGTGAACATATCATCATCGACGGTGCCAGCACGGATGGTACCTTGGCAGTGTTGGAAGGGCGGCGCGATCGGTTGGCGGTGCTAGTGAGCGAGCCAGATAGCGGTATCTACGAGGCGCTGAACAAGGGGTTGGCGCGAGCTACCGGGGAGGTGGTGGGCTTTCTACACGCCGATGATGTCTATGGCGATGCGGAGGTGCTGGCTAGCATCGCCGCGGCCTTCAGGGACCCGAAGGTGATGGCGGTCTATGGAGATTTGGATTACCTGCGTCGCTTGAACCCCGTGCGGGTGGTGCGTCATTGGCGGGCGGGGGAATTTGATCCGGCTGCGTTGCGCTGGGGGTGGATGCCTCCACACCCCACCCTCTATCTGCGCCGGTCGGTGTTCCAGCGTCTGGGGGAGTCGGAGTGTCGCCGTGCTCAGGATGCGAAACGGGACTTCCCAGTCCCCCTTTC
>CALMDH010000217.1:0-5853 GCA_937862735.1 uncultured Gammaproteobacteria bacterium | reverse complement strand
CGATGTAGGCGCCGACGACGGTCTTGCCAAAGCCGGTGGCGGCCTGGCCGAGGACTGAGTCGGTCTGGAGCATGGCCTGACGCAGGTCGGTGACGAACTGGTTCTGCGGGGTGTAGAGCTGGATGGTCATCCTGGGTCCCTCCCGCTCGGGTCCCGGGTGTCCCCCGGGTCCGCGTCGTCTTCACCCTCCACGGCCAAGGCCCGGGGATACCAGGCCCACACCTCCCTCTCCGTCGCCGGGGGGATGAAGTGATGACTCCACAGGCTGCCATCCGCATGCCGGATCAACCAGGCCCGTTGCGCCGGTTCCACGGGCGCAGCCGGGTCCCGGGGCGGGGTTTTGACACTTTTGACACGACCCCCTGAGGCCCTTTCCTGGTTTTTTTCCGCTGCGCGCAACTGCTCGAGGTAGCTCATTGGCCCATCCTCCGCAGCACAGGATGGACCTCGTAGCGGCGGGTGGGCCGCCCCAGGGGCGGGCCATCGTCCTCCTCCTCGCGCAGATGTCCGAAGTCGAGCAGCACCTGGATGGCCTCCTTGGTGCCGCGGATATCCAGGCCCCGCCAGTGGTTCTTGTAGACATCGCGCGGGGTGAAGGGCTCGGGCAAGGCCGGGAGGCGCCGGTGCAGCTCGATGGCGCTGAACAGCTCCGGGGTCAGGGCCGGGCTGTAGACCCGGCGGGCATGACTTTCCAGGTACTCCCCCCAGGCCAGGGCACGCAACAGCGAGGGGGCGTCGACCGCACCCCCCGCGGGGTGGTCCGCCAGGTGACTCAGCAGGGCGAGGCTGGGGATCAGGGAGCGGAACTTGGCCAGGTGCGATTCCAGGGCCGGATGCAGATCATCCTCCCGCAGCCGCTGCTCGAGTTCCTCCCGCCAGCCGTCGAAGGTGACCTGGGCCGCGGGGTCGAAGCGCAGCCAGGGCACGGTGTCCTCGTCTTCCTGACGGGCACCACGGGCGAGGGGGTCCAGGGTATCCAGGCGCTGGAAGACGGCGCGCGCGGCCTGCCGGGCGGCCGTGTCGGGCCACTGGTCGATGTTGATCCAGTCCCGGCTCGGGTCGGGCCAGACGGCCAGTTGGAAGCGCTGCACCAGGCCATCGTCCCCGGCGCCACCCGCCACGGCGGCACTCAGGTAGTCGCGCAGGGGGCCGGGCTGGATGGCGCCGATGATGGAGACGCAGGCGGCGGGGATCTCCACCGTCCCGCGGCCAATGCGGTCGAAGGTGAAGGCGCCGTTGCCGTTCCAGGCTTCGAGGAAAAAGGCGCGACTGCCTTCCCGCCCTTCCTGGTCCAGGACCTTGAGGAAACCGATCAGCTCATCCCGAAAGATCAGGAGGCCGCGGGGGTTGTCGCGCAACAGTTCGCCCAGCTTCTCCACCGTCGAGTCCTGGGTCAGGTACCGCCTGCGGGCCGGGGCCGGGGGGGTGTCGAGACTCTCGGCGGCGATGGCTTGCGCGAGGGGGAGATCCCCACCCTTGACCGCGCTGGCGATCTTGGCCTTGGCGCCCTTGGTCAGGGCCTCGCGCACCAGGGCCTCGGCCTCGAACTCTTTGGCCGCCTGGTCATGGTCCTCACGGGCACGGGCCTCCAGGCTGGCGATCATGCGCAAGGGCTCGGCAATCGCGGGCGTCTTCAACAGGGCCGGGCGGCCGATGACCGCGCCCCACAGGTTGGGGACCACGGTCCAGTCATCCCGGGCCTTGGGGCGGATGGCGATCTGCCGCCCAACGACGCTGGCCAGGGCGATCATGCACGCCACGGCGGGGTAATCCGGTGGACATTGCATGCGCTGCGCAATATCGGAGATCCAGGGGCGCAGGGCGACCGGCAGCAAGTCCTCACTGAAGGGGGCGACGGCGGGGAGGGCGGTGGGGAGCGCTTCCGGCCGCGCCGTCCAGCCCAGGGCCTCGTGGCGTAGCTCGTCGGGGGTGTAGGGGCTACCGTCCATGGCGGAGCACCTCCCGGGCGATCTCAATCGCGGCGCGGTCATGGAGACTGTGTTGCCGGCCGTGCTCGAGGTCCGCGGCGGCGAGGAGGAGCAGGGTCTTGGCCCACTCGCGGGCGTCGATCGCGCTCAGGCGTTGCCGCAGACGCGGGTGGCCATGGGCGAGGGCCTGTTGGTAGGGGATGGCGGGCTCGGGGCAGATATCGCGCCACCCCAGGCCCAGGGCGGTGAGGATGGCGGAGACCTCGCAGCCGGCATGGCAGAACAGCAGGATGTGCTCGTCGGTGATGCGGATGCTCAGCGAGGGGGTCCGGTCCTCATGCGCGGGGCATTTTGCGGACCAGCGATCCGGACCGACTTGCCGAGCACCGTCGAGACGGGCGAGGAGGGTGTGGGTCTGGATCATGCCGCATCCCTCCCTTGCCCCGCGTGGCTAGCCTCCACCAGGACGGTGATGGCTTCATCCCAGCTCAGCTCCGCGTCGAGGACCAGGGTCTCCTTGATCCGGCGGGTCAGGTCGGGCGGGACATCGATCGCCTCATCGTTGATCGCCTGGATGATGGCGCTGATCTTGCCGTCCAGTTTTTGCAGACGTTGCGCCCGGATGTAGGCGTTGGCCAGGACCTTTTCCTCCGGGATGACCTTCGCGATACCCAGTTCGGTCAGGCGGCGGTCCAGCCAGGTCACAAACTGCGCTGACGTCATGGCGTTCAGCTCGACCCGCTGCCCGGTCCAGTAGCCGGGCTCCCCGTCATCCACCAGAAACGCCGCATCCGCCAGCGAGCCGCCCGAGGCGAGGATATCTTCCCGCGGGTCCTTGTGGGTACCATAGACCACGGGCTCCGCCGGTAGCGCCATGGCCTGGATGTCCTCCAGGCGCAGGCCCACGTCGATCACCTCAGGCCTGATCGTGAACCGATAACGCCGGGTGTCGTTGCCGAGGGTATGCCGGATCTTGATGCCGGCCTTGTCGTAGTCATGAAGGGCCAGGATGACCACCCCGACCTGGCTCAGCGCCTCCACCAGGGTCCGGGCGGCGGTGACGCTCATCCCTTTGGTGCTGAAGATGGCCAGGTCGTAGCGCTCGGCAAACTTGGCCTTTTTCAACAGGCTGGCAAAACCCTCCTTTTCGATAAACAAGGCGTAGCGGTAGCGATTGGTGGGACCGGCGGTAGGGACCAGCTTCTCCGCTTGCCAGCCGGTCGCAATGTCGGGCGCCGGTTCGTTGCTCCCCCACATGCGGATGTAATTTCGCACCGCCACGGTGCCCAGCCCGATGCCGATCCGGGTGAAGGGCTCGTCGAAATGACCGCGGTCGTCATACACCACGTCCCACTGGGCGGTCTCGTCGGGATGATGGGCGATATAGTCCGGCAGGATGCCCTGCGTGAAGGTGGCGTCGTTCTTCCAGGGTTGCTCCTTACCCATCCGCTCGATCAGCGCCGGCCGGATGGCATACATAATCTGCCGGGCGTTGGCGGGGTATTGACCATTGCCTGAGGCCTTGAGGTAGGCAGCTTCCATCAGGCCAGGAAGCTCACAGGCCTCCTTCGCCGTCAGGACCGTGCGCTTGGCCAGGGCCTTCTCGCGCTGATACCGCCGCGTGCTGGCACGTTCCTCCCGCTTCAGTTTCAGCTTGAAGCGGGTCCAGCCCTTGGTCGCGGCCAGGAGCAATTCCCCCAGTTTGGCCTGGATGACGCTGGGCAGTTCCAGTCGCGCCTTACCGTGATCGCTAAAACGGGCATCCGCCAGCGCGACGGCCATGATTAGGGCCACTGGATCGTGCGGTTCGATGCTGGCCTGGCTGAGGTAGTCGCTGGTCGCTGCCCGCAGGGGCGCGCCGATGGGCGCGGACCAGTTGACCAGTTCCACCAGGTCGAGACGGTGGGCATCCCGGATGACGCCGAAACCGATCTCGATCACGACGGGCTTGGTGGCCGTACCCAGCTGCAGCAGGCATTCCCCCTTCCGATAGTGGAAGGAGTCATGCATCAGCTCCCCCCTGGCTCGCATCCACGCCTGCAGATGTTCCTTTCCGATCACGCCCAAGGCGCTGGGCTTGGGTGGCGTCGAGGCGGCGCTCATGGCCTGGTAGAGGCGCCGGGCGGCGGTGCGGTCGATCTCGCCCTGGTTGACCAGATCGTTCAGGACCGCACCGGCGGCCGCGGTCTGCACCACGTCCTTTTGCTTGAGGGTGCTGGTGAGGCCTGCGAAACGGGCCACAAACTGGCGCAGTGTCATGGCCTCCTGCCCGTTGGCCAGGTGGGCGGCAAGGTAGGCGGTGAACTGGTCGAAGGTGTACCACTGCACCGGGGTGGGCCGGTCGTCGGTCCACTTGCGCCAGCCGGGGGCGGTGGCGGCAAACTGACCCTGCTCCTCACCGATCCGCCAGCGCAGGGTGGCGTGCGGGTTGCCGGCGGCGGTGGCGGCGAAGAGTCGTAAAAATGGCCGCTTCCCGCCCTCTTCCAGGAAGCTAGCTAGCCCGTCATAGGGCACTGTGACCGAAGTCCCGTTTTTTACGGTCGGGGGTTCCTGGGTGTAGGCGAGGGTGGGTTGCTGGCGGATCGCGTCATAGGTCACATGGATGCGGTGCCGGCGCTGGGGGGTGTCCACCGTCAGGGTCACGGGCTGATGGCCACTGGCGACGAACGGCGCGGCCCACAGGACCTTGAGGGCGTTGCCCAGCCGGCCGCGGGTGGGCGAGACATAGGCGGCCTTGGTGGAGATGCGCTGGCTGTAGTCGAGGCTACCGACCAGGACCGCGTCGGGCAGGCCGGGGCCGTTGTCCGCGACACGAAAGTGATCGCTTTGGACCTCCACCGCGATGAGGGGCGGGCCGTGGGGTTCGCTGGCATCGAGCGCGTTGTCGATCAGCTCCTTGACCAGGATCAGGGGCCAGAGGTCCTCGTCACCGCCGATCTGCATCGCCAGTTCCTTGGCGCTGAAGTATTCGGACAGCCGGGATTGGGCCAGGGCGAGACGGGTAAGGGTGGCGCTCACGGGCGGGCCTCCTGGCCTTGGCCGGTGATCTGGAGTGCGGTGATACGGCTACCGATCTCGCTCCTAGGATCGAGCCAGGACTGCATTAAGGCCACGATGGGTGGGAAGACGCTGCCAGCGGTCATCGCCACGGCGTAGTCGTTGATCGCGATGTTGTCAATCAGCGTCGCTCGTTGCTGGATGGCGTGATCAGCCTTGATTGACCGCACGGCGAGCGCAACAATAGAATTGATTTGCTGCATTTGAGTTACCTCTTTCAGCCCCTGTTCACTCCAGGGGCTTTTTATTGCCGACTGGGTTTTTCTTCCTGTTAATGAGCAGCCAGCGAGTTGGCGCTGGGTGACCATTGGCGCCCTTCCTGGCGAGCCCGGAGCCAATCCAGAATTTCCTCTTCTCGCCAGGCAACGGCACCGCCCTGGCCGGTGCCTAATTTCACTGGAATGGGGAACCGACCTAACTTCATCAGGCGGCGGATGCTGGCTCGGCTATAGGTGGTCGCGGCAATAACCGCCGGCTCGCGGAGTAAGCGCCAGGAGGGGATGGGGTGATTTGTCATTGGGTTTCACCGTGTCGCTGTTGAACATGGCGAAACAATAGCCAGCGCGCACAAGGCTCGCTAAGGGTCAAATTTATTTTTTTTGACCCTTACGCGGGACCAGAAACGAAAAAGCCCGCGGCTGCGGGCTTGGTGGGCGGGAGGGGGTAGCTGGTTTCACACCTCGGGATAATCCGCGGGAAGATTCTTTTGCCCCTGGCGCTTGAGAAAATCAAACGCGGCTCGCCAAGACGGGAAGTTGAATTCCTTGGCGATGATCTCGATCGCCAACCTTTTTTCAAGGAATGGCCCACGCAGTATAGTAGACGTATTCGAGTTTTCGGCTTTTTATTTGCCAATTATCTGAAAATT
>CALMDH010000216.1:0-22612 GCA_937862735.1 uncultured Gammaproteobacteria bacterium | reverse complement strand
ATCCAGATGGCACTCTCCGGGCAGATTTATGCGGAGGGGAGCGAGTAGTTACCATTCTCCATGAATTTCCGAGTATTATCGGCGATGTACTTCGCCAAGGCGCCGGTCTTGGTCTGTATTTCCAGCCTTTGCGACGGTGGGCGGGTGTTCGCATATTCCGTAAAGACGTTCAGGAAGTCGAACAGGCTGGCGTTACTGCGGAAGGGTGAGTTGAACACTGCGTTAGCATGTTGGCCACCGTATCGGGCGGGGAGAAATCTCATCAAGGCGGCGTCATGTTCCAGTTTCATCCGACGTTTTTCGGTCGCGGAACAATCCGGGGGTAACCGAAGATATTGCCCATGCATTCTGCATAGCTCCAGTTTCGATCCGGGGATGATGTCAAAGACGGCATCCACGACCTTGCCGTCCATGGCTAGCCAAGTGGGATTGAACTCAATGGCCGCCAGATCATTCAAGAACTGGTCCAAGATAGCCAATTTGCGGTGCACCTCACTGAAACAATGGGTCAGACGGCGTTGGAAGGATGCAGGGTCCCCGGAATGAAACACCCGGCTGGTGGCTGCCGCTGTCGGCACCATCATGCCGTTCGTGCATACCAGGCGGTGGAGGAAGTAACTCAGTCGAACGGAGGAGGTGCCCACCATGCTGTTCTTGAACTCCAGCCCCAGTAAGCTGATGTCGTCGGCTTCACCCCGATAGTTTTTCAAGGTTCCCCGTCTTTTTTCGCTGGTGTAGCGGATCGTCAACTCGGTGTTGACGCCATACCCCTCGAAAAAGCGGAATTCATCAGGTGCGGCTATGCTATCCAGCAGTCCCCTGATCTGGTGATGGAACTGGTTGTTGCCATAGCCCACGTAGGAGTCCGACACCAGTCCGATGATGGTGTTGCGGGCCTCGTCGATCACGAATTCCTCATTGTCAAGCCGGGCCAGGATTTCCCGCTGGCTGATCAGATCATTCAACACCTGGGATGCCAGGGCGGGGGTGCCCAACATCATCAGGGCGTCGAACCGATAGCCCAGTCGGTTGCACAAGGCCCGGAAGCCCCGCTCGTTGAACCGTAGCAGGGTCTCCCCATCACCCAGGTACTCGTCGTCGAGGAAGCGCGCCCCCGCGTCCAGTAGCCCCCGCACCGGCAGGCGGGTCAGTTCCTGTTGCGTTGTTGCGATCCATTCCTCCATCTGGCCCAGTTGGTTGAAGTGGACCGCCTCAACGGTTTCGGTATGCAATGGCATTGGAATAACCTCATCCGCCTAAGAAAGCATAGGCTCAGCCCGCATAACCGTCACCGGTGGGATGAGCGCTGCTCCCGCCCCTTGGGACCCCCTACCGGAGACACCGCCCCAAAACATGCTTGCTAAGACCGTTAATGTATATTATATACTATACACATGTCCTTCGCAGCCTACATCCGTGAGCGGCGGGAACGCCTCCGCAGTCAGGACCGACGTTACTCGGTCCGCCAGGTGGCTCAACGCATTGGCGTACAGCCCGCCTATCTGAGCAAGATTGAGCGCGGTGACTTCGCCCCACCGTCCGAGGAAAAGATCCGCCTCTTGGCCCAGGAACTCGGCGAGGATACCGACCTGCTCTTGGCCATGGCTGGTAAGGTCTCCCAGGACCTGCAAGCGATCATCCGAGCCCGGCCACAACTGTTTGCTGACCTGATCCGACAACTGAAAGATTTGCCTGACAGAGCCATCCTCAGAGTAGTACGCGAGGTACGTGACGGCGACTGGTAACCCCCACGAGGAGGGAGAGGGACCATGATCGAACTGAGTGGTAACGCCTTGCTGTTCAGCTTTCCGGAAGTTCATCCGGAAGCATCCTGTTTAGTGGATTTCCAGCGCACTTTGCGCATCCCCGACGACAATCGCCGCTATCCACTGCCCGCTGGTCTGGGGCGGTTTCCCCTGCACCATGTAGACGACTACCGGGACCAGCTCCCGGCTTCCTGGCCCCGGCATGGGGGCGTCTTCCTGCCGATGTATCAGTCCGAGGCGCTATGGGTGAACTTCAATGGCAGCTTTCTCCATAGCTATCCCTGCGCCATCAAGGTAGCCGCCGGCAAGGTCAATGCCATCACTGGTGCGGCATGGGAGACCACCTTGGTCGCTGAACCCCAGGATTACCTTGTTGTCCCTGGCCAGATGTGGCTCGATGGCTTTGCCGTCGCCCAAGGGCTGATCCGCCAGTTTGTGGCCATGCCGTTAGGGGCGGGCTACTCCGCCGAAGAGCAGCTCACGGGTGAGGCGCACCATGGGGGGCTGCAACTCCTGGTCTACCCCATGAAGCGGGAACGGTACCTGGAGATCCAGGCTGCCCGCGCCCGGGAGCAGGAACGCTGGGCGCATGTTGAAGACACCGGAGTGCGCTTTAGTCTTTCCTCCTCCAGCAGCGCCATGGGACTGGCCCCGGGGGGACTGATGACCCAGAACATCGAAGCGGATACTTACGGTATCGACGCCTGGGACCAGACCACCGGCGCCCGCTGCTTCGTCCACATCACCAACAGCCTGGCCTATCACGCCATCACCGGGCAACGGCCGCCGCATAAGCCGCCGACGGCCAAGGAGTATGCCCAGGCGCGTATCCCCTGGTTCAAATACTACGATGCCGACAAGAAGGCATTACCGGGCTCAAGCCTGCTGGCCAGCCTGGACAGTCTGGCGACCAAGTTCTTCAAGACACATCAGAGTGTCCTGCCGGACAACGAGCCAACCAAGCCAAAGACTGTCATCAGCATGGTCAACACGGCCAAAGTCAGAGAGGGGGAATTCTAACCACATCAGCAAGACCGATCGGTTGGGCACCAATGAAACATCAAGAGGAGCGGATACGAATGAAAAGAATCACTTGCGGGCTTGTGCTGTTGGTCATCACCACACCCCTGTGGGCCGGGGAAAACAGTCCGCCGGAACTCATCCGGCAAAACCCCGGCGCTTACACCGATAATTCGGGCCAGAGTAACCCAGGTAATTTTTCGGGTGCCGTCAACCCACGGACCGGCGAGTTCTATGCGCCAGCGGCGGGCGGCGGTTTGACGGGGACCAGGGATGGACGGTCGCTAGTGCCGGCTGGCCCGAGCGGCTATATCGATACACGATCAGGGGCCTTTGTGCCGGCGCACTAGGCTGTCGAGGTAACACCCCCCAAGTCACCCATCTGAAGCCATGGGTAACCGGCAGCCCGTATAACTCCATGATAATAGCGCCTCGAAGTTGCCGAAAGTTATTGCTATTGACGTATAAGCCCCACTTGCCAATTAGGGAGTAAGTGTCAAGTCCCGGAAGATTATATGGCCGTTTTTTAAACAACTCGGGTCGTTCACGGTACCAATTTTTCAGGCACTCGATGGGTGACAAATGCTTGAGTGCACGCTGTGGGATATTCTGATTGTAGAGCTTGACGTAGCGCGTCAGGGTGTCACGCAAGTGCTCGCCGGACCGGAAGCGGGTGGTGGCCAACACCTCGCTGATGCGGCCGTTGAATCGCTCGATCATGCCATTGGTTTGGGGATGTTTGGGCTTGATGAGGCGGTGCGTGATGTCCTGCCTGGAGCAGACCTGATCGAAGGCATGGCGGCCGGTCGGCTCGCGTTGTCCGGTGGCGCAGAAGCGGTCGGAAAACTCCTTGCCGTTATCGGTGAGCACCGTGGTGATCGTGAACGGCGCGGCCTTGATCAGGCGGTTGAGGAAGGCGCTGGCATGGTCGGCGCTTTTGGTCGGCAGAATCTCGACGTAGACCCAGCGCGAGGCGCGGTCGATGGCGGCGAAGAGGTACTGGCGGCTGTCCTCATCGGGCATCTGGGGCAGGTACTTCACATCGACGTGCACGAACCCCGGTTCGTAGTCCTTGAACGCCTTGGACGGCGTGGTCTCGGGCGCTTCGCGCGGCACCAGGTCCGCCAGTCGGGACACCCCGTGGCGGCGCAGGCAGCGGTCCAGGCCCGAGCGCGAGACCTGATCGTTGATGAACTCATGGGTCACGGCGAGCAGGTCATCGAGCGGCAGCAGCAAGAGCCGCCGCAGTTCCACCACCAGGACCTCTTGGGCCGGCGAGAGGGTGGCATGCAGGGTATGGGGCCGGTGCGAGGCGTCGTCGATCGCCGCGCGCGTGCGCCACTTGCGCACCGTGATCGGGCTGAGGTGGTAGCGTCGTGCAAGGACCTTGGTCGGCTCCGTGGAGGCTTGCAACTCACGACGGATTGCCGGTGTAGTGCGCGCGTTTTTGTGCAGGTTGATGTGCATCGGCAACAAGTACTTCGAATGAACGGTGAGCCTAGGGCCGGGGTCGCGCTCGTCGCGGGGCGGGACTCCGGTCGCTCTCCGGACTCCCTGCGTCCCGCCCCGCGACGAGCACCTCTAGAACCCCGCGAGCACGGAAGAGAGGATAGCTCCTTTTGGGTACATGATCACACGGGACTGAACAAGTAAGCTCCATGTTTTCATTTATAAAGAAGAAAGAAGATCCAGATCGCAGAGCATTGCGGGAAGAATTTGAAACCGTAACAAAAGCACTTCGCCAAGCCGAAGAGGCCGTGCAAATCACGGTGGGACACGCAATTAATATGGCCCATAGCCTCTTTCACCAATCCTACGGGACTCCCTTTGAGTTTCAGATGCTGCATAAGGCTAAGCAGATTGAGTATATAACTAAACTCACAAAGATGGAACTGAGCTTGCGGAATGACCATGGTGATCCCCACGCATCTTTAGGTTTTGCATTATTTAAGATGTGGGTTGGTGCGGTTTCTGAAAAAGATGCCGAGCTAATGAATCAAATCAGTACAGAACTAGCTTACTTTAGCAGGAAAGGCGACCTGGGGGCATAACGAAAAGGAGGTTATCGCAGCATTGGTGTACGATTGGCTTGATGTCAATTAAGGAATGCCGGGTTGCTGATTAGTGGTCACTATGTCGCATCTACTACGGAATTATTTCAGGTAGGTTGCGACAGAAAAGCATAATGCATGAACCCATTGATGAATCACATTACATCGGAAAGAGCGAATGAGCATATCCATGAGCCTTAAACAGAGAAAGAATGACTGAAGAAACAAAGAATTTCTTGATCCATCGGTCCGGTACTAACCTGGCAAATGTGGACAAGGGCAATAATCCTGTACTCAACCGGATGACCCAGGATGTACTGGCACGTGCACAGGAGAGGGGCCTAAACCAAGCACGCTTTCGCATTGGGCACTACCTGCTGCGTGAACCAGATTACCGCCAGATCCTGTTTTGGAGTGAAGCGCTGGGCATGGCACCGGATGCAGTGCTGGCGGTGCTGGCAAAGACTCGTTCAGAGCCACATTACCCGGGATACTTCGAACCTATTACATTTTCACTGTCCGATGGTGCCATCTTTAGTCTGGCATGGAACTGGGCTCTCCTTCCACTGATTCCGGCCATCTGTATGCCTGGGCTGCATATCCGAAGGCTGGGTATCTACTGCATATGGCCATGCGATGGCCCTAATTGTCAAGTCCCGGAAGATTATATGGCCGTTTTTTAAACAACTCGGGTCGTTCACGGTACCAATTTTTCAGGCACTCGATGGGTGACAAATGCTTGAGTGCACGCTGTGGGATATTCTGATTGTAGAGCTTGACGTAGCGCGTCAGGGTGTCACGCAAGTGCTCGCCGGACCGGAAGCGGGTGGTGGCCAACACCTCGCTGATGCGGCCGTTGAATCGCTCGATCATGCCATTGGTTTGGGGATGTTTGGGCTTGATGAGGCGGTGCGTGATGTCCTGCCTGGAGCAGACCTGATCGAAGGCATGGCGGCCGGTCGGCTCGCGTTGTCCGGTGGCGCAGAAGCGGTCGGAAAACTCCTTGCCGTTATCGGTGAGCACCGTGGTGATCGTGAACGGCGCGGCCTTGATCAGGCGGTTGAGGAAGGCGCTGGCATGGTCGGCGCTTTTGGTCGGCAGAATCTCGACGTAGACCCAGCGCGAGGCGCGGTCGATGGCGGCGAAGAGGTACTGGCGGCTGTCCTCATCGGGCATCTGGGGCAGGTACTTCACATCGACGTGCACGAACCCCGGTTCGTAGTCCTTGAACGCCTTGGACGGCGTGGTCTCGGGCGCTTCGCGCGGCACCAGGTCCGCCAGTCGGGACACCCCGTGGCGGCGCAGGCAGCGGTCCAGGCCCGAGCGCGAGACCTGATCGTTGATGAACTCATGGGTCACGGCGAGCAGGTCATCGAGCGGCAGCAGCAAGAGCCGCCGCAGTTCCACCACCAGGACCTCTTGGGCCGGCGAGAGGGTGGCATGCAGGGTATGGGGCCGGTGCGAGGCGTCGTCGATCGCCGCGCGCGTGCGCCACTTGCGCACCGTGATCGGGCTGAGGTGGTAGCGTCGTGCAAGGACCTTGGTCGGCTCCGTGGAGGCTTGCAACTCACGACGGATTGCCGGTGTAGTGCGCGCGTTTTTGTGCAGGTTGATGTGCATCGGCAACGGGTATTTCGAATGAATGGTGGACCTAGGGCCGGGGTCGCGCGCGTCGCGGGGCGGGACTGCGGGCGCCCTCCGGGCTCCCTGCGTCCCGCCCCGCGACGAGCACCTCTAGAACCTCTCGGGCACGGAAGAGAGGATAGCTCCTTTTGGGTACATAATCACACGGGACGGAACACCTAATGTACTTACTGACCTCAAACCTGTGCTGCCACAGCTCCAGTATTTATTTTGTCAAGGTGTAGGCATCAGGTCGATCAATCTGTCCCAGGTTCCAGAGTTGACCGCGCTCTACTGCAAGAATAATCCTCTTACTGAGTTGGACCTTTCGCCCGTGGGCGGCCTGACCACGCTTTGTTGTAATGGTAGCAGTCTAACTGAATTAGACCTCTCGCCCGTGGGCGGCCTGACCAGGCTTTTTTGTGCAGATAACCGCCTAACAAATCTGGATCTCTCTCCAGTACCAGGTCTCACCGAACTGGGATGCCAGGGCAACCAACTGAAAAAACTTGATCTCTTCTCAGTCCCACAGCTGACAATGCTTGGCTGTGGAGGCAACAAACTTATTGAACTGGATCTTTCAACAGTACCTAAACTGAGACTTTTTGACATTTCAGGTACTCCACTTCCCTTGTTGGATTTGAGGCAGGTACCGGGGCTCACCGAGCTACGTTGTGTTTCTAATCAACTCACCGTTCTGGATCTCACACCAGTACCGCGACTGACCAGGCTCAAATGCTCCAAGAACATGCTTAGCAAACTGGAACTCTCGCCGGTATCAGAGCTAGTGGTGCTTGATTGCGAGGAAAACCAACTTTCGTCGCTAGATCTGGCTCCGGTTCCAAGACTGACCAGGCTCACTTGCAGTGATAATCATCTCTCTGAACTAGACCTGTCTCAGGTGCCAAGGCTGACCGTGCTTAGCTGCGCGAGCAATCATCTTACTCAGCTGGACCTTTCTCCCGTACCAGGACTAACCGAGCTTTTGTGTGCACACAACAAGCTATCGGTCTTGGACTTCTCCTCCGTGACAGGGCTAACCAAACTGGTCTGCAAGTTCAACACACTCACCTCGCTAGACCTCTCGCCATTACGGGAGCTATCCATACTTTCCTGTCCAGGAAACCAACTCACTGCTTTGGATCTCTCGCCGGTCACGAAGCTTACTGAGCTTGACTGTGAATGCAACAAGCTTCCCATCTTAGATCTCTCGGCTGTGCCGGGATTAACCAATTTAACCTGTTATCAAAACCAACTCAGTGTACTGGACCTCTCGACGGTACCCGCACTGATATTTTTTGATTGCCGATGGAACAAGTTCACGGATCTGGACTTATCGCCTGTTACTGAGCTAACCGAACTTTACTGTCAGGGCAATCAACTCACTGTGTTGGACCTCACTCCAGTAGCGAAGTTAAAAAAACTGATGTGTGACGAAAATGTGCAGATCCTTAATGCCCCACCGCATCTGTGGATCGAGCGGGTGGATCGACAATGATCAGCTCCCCTTGGTTCCTTTTCGAAAGTAATATGAACGGTTTGTTAACACCAATCAACTTCAGGGATACTGGTTCTTTTCACATGCATGGCTGTCACTCACGACTTTATCTATACCAGCGGCATGAATAGATGCGATGAGAAGGTGCGCTTGGACGACAAGATGAAGAACGCCGTAGTCCATAGCCCTGGGACCAGGCTGGCCGGGGCGCGCCAGCGTACCAGCCCGGTCATCACGCGCATAACCCAGGATGTGTTGGCACGGGCACAGGCAAATGGCCTAAATCTCGCACGCTTCCGTATCGGCGAGTACCTAATGCGTGCGCCCGATTACCGCCAGATCCAGCGCTGGGCTAAGTCGCTGGGAATGGTGCCCGAGGCATGCTTGGCAGCGCTTGCGGCGTGTCGGTTGGAGCTATCTTGGGAAGACTTCCAGCCTTTTGAATTGGCGATAGAGGACGGCGCAATCGTCAACCTGGTGTGGAGCTTTGATCGCATGCCACTCAGCCCTGCACCCTGGGAGCCGGGATTACTCGTCCGTGCCCTTGGATTAGGGTATCGCGGCAAGTGGCCAGGCGCTGTTATTCCATTAAGGCCGGTGCTACCACGCCTGCAAACCCTGATTTGCCGAGATATTGGCCTACAATCCCTTGATCTATCTGAGACCCGAGGACTGACCCAGCTCAACTGCGGGGGCAACGACCTCACCGATCTTGATCTTTCCCCAGTACCTGGGCTGACCAAACTCAACTGCACTGCGAATGACCTCACCACACTGGATCTCACACCAACCCCCGGACTGATCGAGCTCTACTGCGGTGAAAACCAACTCACCGATCTCGACCTCTCCGTAGTCCCTAGGCTGACTAAACTTAGCTGTGGGGACAACCGCCAACTCGTCGGACTGTATCTCTGGACAGTTCCGAGGCTGACCGAGCTCAACTGCGCGAACATCCGACTATTCGAACTAGACCTCTCCCCGGTGCCGGGGCTGACCGTGCTCGACTGTTCTGGCAATGAACTTAACGCGCTGGATCTCATGCCAGTCTCAGGGCTGAACAGGCTCAATTGCTCCCACAACCGACTCAGCGAATTGGACCTCACGCCAGTACCGAAGCTAACCCAGCTCTATTGCGGGGGCAATCTACTCATAGAACTGGATCTCTCGCCAGTGCCGGAGCTGACCCGTCTTGGGTGTGATAAAACCACGCGCGTGCTTAACGCACCCGACAACCTGGCGGTCTCAAGACAATGACCCACACCTCCTGGCTCCTCCTCGACACCGAAACCACTGGTTTCAAGCCCCCCATCTATGTGGTGGAACTGGCCGCCCAGCGTATGCGGGGTTGGGAACCAGAGGGTCCCCCTTTTCGCCGCCTACTCAATCACGGGGTAGCCATCCCGCCGGAAGCGGCCCGGGTCAACGGCTACACCCGCGAGATCCTGGAACGTGACGGTGAACCCCCACAAGAGGTCTACGCTGCTTTCGCCACCTATGTCGGTGCGCGTCCCCTGGTGTCTTACAACCTCCGTTACGACCTTGACGAGGTACTGCTCCCGGAATGGCAACGGCTGGGCATCCCGCCTATCAGTCATCCCGGCTTCTGCGCTCTACGTTTGACCCAGCGTCTGCTTGACCCGGTGCCGGCCGGTAACCACAAGCTCCAGACCCTCCGCCAATACTATCGGCTGCCGGAACGAGGTGCCCACACCGCCCTGGGGGACGTGAATACGGTGGCGGACCTGCTGCAACAGGTACTCCACCCCCTGGCGGAGGCCCGTGGTCTGGTGACCTGGGAGGCCCTGTGCACCTTCGCCAACACCCACTGGTACCCGTCCCGCATCGCCTTCGGCAAGTACCAGGGGCGGTCCTACCAGGAGGCCCTGACGGACCCGGACCTCTATTCCTGGTTGGAGTGGCTGGCGGGGTCCAGCAATCCCCGCAGCGCGGAGATGGGTCGTTGGTATCTGGAGCAACTCCGCCTTGCGGAAACCACCCCCCAATCCGAACCACCGATTGTCGCAGTGGACGTGGATGCCGCTGGTGGACTTCAGGTTTACCACCATCCTGAGCTGGAATTGCTGCGGCAACTCATCGCGGGTGTCCGGACCCGGCTGGCTGATCTGGAAGCGGAATACACCCAGGAACACCATGGGGTGGCGGTGGTCCAGGGCCAACTCTTCACCCGGCTGCGCCCCTACTACGAACGCCGTGATGCTCTCAAACTCAAGATCCAGTACCGGCGCCGTTATCTCGACACCCTGCTCATCGAAGGTGAGGAGAGTGCGGAGGCAGTCAAACAGGATCACGACCAGGCCCGCGCCGAAACGGAACGGGACTACACCGAGGCCGCCGCCGAAGCCGCCAGCCGTCAGGCCCTAAGCGCCGAGGATGAAAAAGCCCTCAAGGCCATCTACCGCAAGTTGGCGCTGCTCTACCATCCGGACCGGTATGCTCAGGAGCCGGACAAGGAGGCCATCTACGCCCGGCTGATGCAGGAGATCAACCAGGCCAAGGACCGGGGCGACATTGCCCGGTTACGGGAGATCGCCAACGACCCCAATGGATTCCTGTTACGTCAGGGGCTGGGTACCCTGAACCTGAGTGACGATGCCGAACTGGCCAAGCTGCGGCAACTTCTGGCTGCCTTGCAGGCCCGCATCCTCACCACCCTGGAAGCACTGGAGAACCTGCGTGCCAGCGGGGAATATGAACTCTACCAGCTCAGTAGGGAGCGCCCGGACTTCCTGGAAACCCTTGCTGACCAGCAGGCACAAGACCTCACCACCGAGATCAGCGGGCTGGAGGACGAGGCCGCGCAACTGGCGGCGGAGATCGAAAGCCTCACCGGGGTGGACCCGTTTGGGCGAGAGTAGATGATGACCTGCAAGGGACAGCCCACTGCGCAAGGCTAGCATCAACTCGTCGCCATAGTGTCAACTTCGCTGGTAGGAAAAATATACCGCAGGTATCTCAAATACTGTTGTTTGTCGGTATCAACCTAGGGATTATGGCCAAGATTTATGCCTCAAACTCGATAAGAAAAAATGCCAAGCGGCCTTCCCGATATAGCGGAGGTAAGGCTCGCAGACGCTGGTAGAAGAGCCTATCGTGAACTGTTACTAACTTGCGGTGGAGACCAGTGTCCATGAGTCACCGCTTCAACCCATTTGCGGGTTTACCCGCTTTCTACAACACTTGGGATAAATTATATGGAAAATATGACACCATCAGACCTTAAATCAATTCTTCACTCCAAGCGTGCTAACCTTTATTACCTGGAGCATTGTCGAGTACTGGTTAACGGTGGCCGGGTTGAATATGTGACGGATGAGGGTAAACGCTCTCTGTATTGGAACGTCCCGATCGCCAATACCACTTGTCTCTTACTTGGAACAGGGACATCCATTACACAGGCAGCGGTGCGTGAGCTAGCAAAAGCGGGGGTGATTTTTGGATTCTGTGGTGGTGGTGGCAGTCCACTTTTTAGTGCAGTCGAGCAGGATGTTGATGTTATCTGGCTCACGCCGCAGAGCGAATATCGGCCCACGGAGTATTTGCAGGCATGGGTGCGATTCTGGTTTGACGAAGCCCGCCGACTGGCCGCGGCAAAAATGCTCCAACATAACCGTTTCGTTCAAATTCGTAAGCTGTGGCTTACTGACCGTACGCTGCTCGACAACGGATTTGTGGTTGATCCAACATCCCTGGAATGCTTACTCAATGAGGCATCGACAGGTGTTGACACCGCAACCGAGGTCAACGGTCTGTTGACCAATGAGGCCCGCCTGACCAAACGGTTGTTCAAGCTGGCAGTCCAGGCGGTCGGTTATGGCGACTTCGTCCGTTCCAAACAGGGTATCGGCAGTGACCCTGCCAATCACTTTCTTGATCACGGTAATTATCTCGCCTATGGACTGGCTGCTACGGCCTCGTGGGTACTCGGCCTGCCGCATGGGCTGTCGGTGCTTCACGGCAAGACCCGTCGCGGCGGCTTGGTGTTTGATACGGCTGATCTCGTAAAGGATGCGATTATCCTGCCGCAGGCATTCATATCCGCCTCGCGCGGTGATGATGAACAAGAATTTCGCCAGGCGTGCATTGAAAGCCTGGTACGCAATGAATCTTTGGATTTCATGATCGACAGCCTCAAGGCTATCGCCGAACAATTCGGTCGGGAGTGATCATGAACATCCTGCTGATCTCCCAATGTACAAAAAATGCACTGACCGAGACCCGTCGGATTCTCGATCAATTTGCCGAGCGGCGTGGTGATCGTAGTTGGCAGACGGCCATCACACAGCAGGGACTGGCTACTCTGCACCGACTCCTGCGTAAAACCGCGCGCAAAAATACCGCGGTTGCCTGTCACTGGATACGCGGTAAGGATCATAGTGAATTGATGTGGATCGTGGGCGACATCCATCGCTTTAACGCCCAAGGCGGCACGCCCACTAATATTACCGAAAGTGACATACTACGCCGCCAGGACGAAAATGATTGGCACCATGCGGAAGATATTCGCTTGCTGACTCTCCTCGCGGCCCTCTTTCACGACTTGGGGAAAGCCAACCTGGCCTTTCAGGAGAAGCTGAAGAGCAGGAAACCGCTTGCCGATGCTTATCGCCATGAATGGGTCTCTTTACGACTGTTTGAGGCTTTGGTCGGCCAAAGTGATGATCACCAATGGCTGCGCCATCTGGCGGAGTTACCGGACAACCCCGCCACAGAATGGCTGAAGCCCTTGCGGCGCGATGGCATCGACCCACAAACCCCGGCGCCACTGAAGAATCTGCCCCCCCTGGCCCAGGTGGTAGGCTGGCTAATCCTCACGCATCACCGTCTGCCGGCTGATCCCGACTATCGTGCGGGACTCAAGGAGACCGTCCTGGTCAAGATCCAAGACCGGATCAGGGCCGAATGGTGTGGTGCCCGCGTTACAACCCCGGGCGATGATGGGAAGCAGGAACCCGTCGCTGGCAAAGCGCTTGCTGCCTGTTGGAACTTCCGTCAGGGGCTGCCCTTCGCCAGCCGCCACTGGCGTGAGCATGTCCGCCAGGTCGCCCGCGCCATCCTGGCCCGCCCCGCCATGACCTTGACCCCCTGGTTGGACAACCCCTACGTACTGCACTTGTCCCGCCTGGCCCTGATGCTGGCCGATCACTACTATTCCAGTCAACCCAGCCATGCCCGCTATGGCGATGCCGGCTTTCCCCTGTATGCCAACACCGGCGGGGATGGCCAGCTCAAGCAACGCTTGGACGAGCACCTGATTGGTGTGGCGGTGAATGCCTCCCGCGTGGTGCGCAGTCTGCCGCGCCTGGAACGGCAACTGGCCCGTATTGCCCGGCACAAGGGGTTCCGCCAACGCTCCTCTGATCCCCGGTTCCGCTGGCAGGACCGGGCCTTCGATCTGGCGACCAGTCTCCAGCCATCTGCGGCCAGCCAGGGCTTTTTCGGGGTGAATATGGCCTCCACCGGCTGTGGCAAAACCTTGGCCAATGGCCGTATCCTCTATGGTTTGTCGCCTCCTCAGCAGGGTACCCGGTTCAGTATCGCCTTGGGGCTGCGCTCCCTGACCCTGCAAACGGGCGATGCCTATCGCCAGCGCCTGGGGCTAGGTGCGGAGGATATGGCGGTTCTGGTGGGCGGGGGTGCTCTGCGCGAATTGCACGATAGACAACGCGCCCCCGGTTCGGAGTCCAGTGCCGACTTGTTCGGGGAGCAGGATTTCGTGCACTTCGAGGGCAGCCTGGAGGACGGTCCTCTCAACCGTTGGCTGGGGAATAGCCCTGATGCCCAACGACTGCTCGATGCCCCCCTCCTCATCTGTACCATCGACCATTTGATGCCTGCCACCGAAGGCACTCGCGGCGGCCGGCAGATCGCCCCCATGCTGCGCCTGATGAGCGGCGACCTGGTGCTGGACGAGCCGGACGACTTTGCCATGGAGGATCTCCCCGCCCTCACCCGCCTGGTGCATTGGGCGGGCATGCTCGGCAACCGACTGCTGTTGTCCTCCGCCACGCTGCCGCCCGCGTTGATCCAGGGCCTGTTTCAAGCCTATCGCGCCGGGCGCCAGGTCTATCGCCACAACCGTGGCGTCCCGGGACAGTCCCAGGCGATCATCTGCGCCTGGTTCGACGAGTTTCATGCTGACGCCCACCCATGCGCGTCGGATGAGGGGTTTGCCCAGGCACACAACACCTTTGTCGAACGACGCCTGGCCAAGCTGGCCCAGACCGAACGCCGGCGTCAGGCGGTTATCCAACCCCTGGCCCTTCCGGTGGGCCAGACCCGGGAGATCATTTGCCAGGCCCTGGCCGCCACCCTGCGCGATCAGGTCACCGTTCTCCATGCCTTCCACCACCAGCAGGACCCTGATACCGGCAAGCGCGTGAGTCTCGGGCTGATCCGCATGGCCAACATCGACCCCCTGGTGCTCACCGCCCAAGCGCTTCATACCCTGGGTGCGGTGGCTCAGCAGCGCATCCATCTCTGCGTCTATCACGCCCAACACCCACTACTGGTCCGATCCGGCATCGAACGGCGGCTCGATACCTTGCTCAACCGCAAGGATGAAAACGCGCTATTCCAACAGGAGGACATGCGCCGCTGGTTGGACACGCATCCTGAACCGGACCAGGTGGTTATCGTCCTGGCCACGGCCGTAGCCGAGGTCGGACGTGATCATGATTACGACTGGGTCATCGTGGAACCCTCTTCCCTAAGGTCCATCATTCAGCTTGCCGGACGGGTGCGCCGGCATCGACCAGGCCCCTGCAATGCCCCCAACATCTATCTTTTGGATACAAACTGCCGGCACCTGGAACATGGCGACCGGGAGCCCGCCTTCTGTCGGCCGGGTTATGAGAGCACGGAGTTCCGGCTGGAACGGCATTTTCTGTCCGAACTGCTGACCGAGGAGCAACTGGCCACCATCGACGCCTCACCCCGTATCCGTGAGCGCGCATCGCTCCAACCCGGCAAGAACCTGGCCGATCTGGAGCACACCCGTTTACGCGCCCTGATGCTTGGGGAAAAGTTCGCTGGCCGGCTGCAAGATAACCCCGTGCACTGGTGGTGGACCACCCGGGCGGCGCTCAGCGGTGAACTGCAACGCAAACAACCCTTCCGCGCCGACCCCCTGGGGCATCGCCGCTACGCCTGGGTACCCAATGATGACGGCGAGCCTGTATTCCTGCGCTTTGAGTCAGATGGCGCAACCACCCCAAAAGCAAGTCTGATCCACGACATTCCCCTGCAACCAGGCCCCCGGGTCAGCTTCTGGGGTGAGCCCGACTATAAAGCCGCTCTGGAAACCCTCGCCGAAAGATTGGACCTGGAGGAGGGCGCCTGCGCTCGCCGCTTCGGCTACGTAGACCTGCCGGAAAAAGGCTGCGAACAGGGCTGGTATTATCACCCGGCCCTGGGCTTCAGTCGCTATCGGTGAGTGGTGAACGCCATCTCCCCGTGCTGCCGGGGCGGCAGCAGAAAATGTGTCGTTGGATAAAGGAGATAACTTGGGAGACCCTATGATCACGAACGCAACTTCACCCCCCGACGCGTCACGTATTCGTGCCGTCATCGATGAATTTCTTCAGGATCGTCTGCAAGTCAAGCTGGACAAGGCCAGGGATGAGGCCGAACGCCAGGCACTGGTGGAGAACTACCGCCGCGAGACCTGGGTTGCTGATGCCGCCCATCGGGTAGGTCAGATCCAACAGGTCAGCCATGGGCTCAAGTTCACCCACCCTGACGCCCGGGGTAGCCAGCTTTACAGCCAGGGTAACCCCATGGCGGGCGCTACCCTGGTCGGCACCCATACCCTTGAGGCTGGGGCTCATCCTGACGTGGTGGGCAATGCCGCCGCCCTGGATGTCTACAAATTTCTCCGGCTTGAGGTGGAAGGGAAGACCCTTCTGAGCCTCGCCTGCGAGGCTGACCCGGCATTAGTGGCAGCCCTGAGCGATGATGAAGCCCTGGCCCGGGCCTGGATGACCGCCTTCGCGGGTCTGACCATGCAGAAGGGTGAGCTGACCTCTCACACCCTCGCCAAACAGGTCTACTGGGCCTTGGACGATGGGGGCTACCACTTGTTGTCACCCTTGTTCCCCACCAGTCTGGTCCACCACCTTTGGACCACCATCCGCGCAGACCGCTTCTCGGAAGACGCCAAGATCGCCCGCGAGGCCCGTCGCAACAAGCAACCGCATGATCAGGGTTTTCGTGAATACCCCGGATTTGCCATCCAGAAATTTGGTGGTACCAAGCCGCAGAATATCAGCCAGTTGAATAGCGAACGCTACGGAGAGAACTATCTGCTGGCCTCGGTACCCCCCGTCTGGCGCAGCGATCCCATCCGGCCCCCGTTGCGTGTCGAGACCATCTTTGGCCGCTGGTTTGAACGTCGGCCGCGGGTGTATAGCCTGATCGAGGTATTACGTGATTTCCTGCTCAGTGTGCGGGAGGTGAACAACATCGCTATCCGTCTCAAGCGTGCCGAGTTGCTGGATCAGGTCCGGGACGAGTTGGTGCAGTTCGCGGCGGAACTGCATGAACTGGCCCCAGGCTGGACCCGCCATGAGGATTGTCGCCTGAACCGGGAAGAATGCTACTGGCTCGACCCCCGGCGTGGTCAGGAGGATGAAACGTTCGCCACCGGGCGCGCCACCAGCGACTGGCGGGATGCTATCTGTAGCCGTTTTGGCAACTGGCTTAACGCCCGCCTGGAAGACCGGGACGGTCTGCCGATGGGCGACGCCGAGCAGCGGGAATGGCGCACCGTACTGGAGGACAAGCTGCGCCTGATGCGCGAGGAGTTGGACCTTGATGACTGATACCGCCGCCCTCCTGCTGCTCCCCCGGCTGCGGGTACAGAACGCCAATGCCATTTCTGGACCCCTGAGCTGGGGCTTTCCCGCCCCCACCGCCTTCACCGGCTTCGTCCATGCCTTGGAACGTCAATTACGCGGCCATGTCGAGGTCGCCTTTGGTGGGGTCGGCATCGTCTGCCACCGCTTCGATCCTCAGGTGATATCCCCCCCAGGGCGTCGTAATCAGGTCCTGCGTCTGACCCGCAACCCCATCTTCGCCGGCTGGAAGAAATTCGAGGACAAGGCCGCCGCCATCGTCGAGGAGGGCCGTGCCCATCTGGAAGTCAGCCTGCTGATCCAGGTACGGACCGAGTTGGATGTGGATGATCGGGAGGAACTGTTGCATGCCGTGCTTGCCAGGGTTCATGCCATGCGTCTGGCCGGAGGCAGTATCCAGCCGGGCTATGACAGGCGCCAGGAGCCTGTCTGGCAAGAGTGGTACGACGCCGCCAAGGACAATACCCTGGCCTTCGGCAAGCTGAAGCGGCGTCTGTTGCCTGGCTTCGCGCTGGTGCAACGCGAGGACCTGCTGGCCCAACGTCTGACGGAACTGCGCCAAGATTCTAGGGGTGCCCCGGCCGACGCCCTGGATGCCTTACTCGATCTGACCCGGCTCAACTTTGAAGCGGTCGGACCGGACCCGAAAAATCCGGATGAGACGCTGTGGGAGATTCGCGGCAAATCCGGCTGGCTGGTCCCGCTCCCGGTTGGCTATGCCGCCCTGTCACCCCTCTATGCCCCGGGGTCCGTGCGTGGCGCCAGGGACAGCCAGACCCCCTTTCGTTTCGTCGAGACGCTCTATTCACTGGGTCAATGGATCAGCCCGCACCGTTTGAACGAAGTGAGCGCAATTCTGTGGCAGGTTGAGACCGATACCGAGGCAGGTCTCTATCGCTGCACCAATCGTTATGTGGACACTCTTCCCACCCCCTCTGATCATCTCTGAAGGAGAACGCACCATGGCTAAGACCGCTGAGACCTTACTGAAGACTGCATCCGTCCTTGCCTTTGAACGTAAGTTGGACCCCTCCGATGCACTGTTTTATGCCGGCCGTTGGGACGACCGCGTTGAAGAGACGCCTTGGACCGCGATTGGGCTACGTGAAAAATCGGTACGGGGGACGATTTCCAACCGCCTCAAGGCCAAGGATCAGCAAGACCCTGCCAAACTCGATGCCTCGATCCAGTCCCCGAATCTGCAAACCGTGGATGTCGCGACCCTGCCGAACGAGGCGGATACCTTGCGGGTGCGTTTCACCCTCCGCGTGCTGGGCGGCGCTGGCGAGCCGTCCGCCTGTAACAACGCCGATTATCTGGCCAGATTAAGGGAGACCGTGCAGCACTATGTCGAGCAGCATGGTTTTGCCGAACTGGCCCGGCGCTATGCCCACAATCTGGCCAATGGCCGGTTTCTGTGGCGCAATCGGATGGGCGCGGAACAGGTCGAGGTCTGCATCCGCCACCTGGTCCAAGGCCAGGAACATGCGTGTTGGACCTTTGATGCCCTGAGTCTTTCATTACGCGCCATCGCTCCGCCACCCCCCCCGGCGGACAAGGCCATGGCGGAACTCGCCGGGGTCATTGCCCAGGGCTTGGCTGGCTCGGCCTTCGTCTTGCTGGAGGTCACCGCCTTTGCCCGCATGGGTGACGGCCAGCAGGTCTATCCCTCCCAGGAGTTGATCCTCGACCGTGGCGAAAAGCAAAAAGGGCAAAAGAGCACCACCCTCTATAGCGTCGGACCAGTCGCCGCGATGCACAGTCAGAAGATCGGTAATGCCTTGCGCACAATCGACACCTGGTATCCGGAGGAAGGAGAGAACCTTGGTCCGATCGCGGTCGAGCCCTATGGGTCAGTGACATCGCAAGGGAAGGCGTATCGCCAGCCTAAACAAAAGGTCGATTTTTACACTCTGCTCGACCGCTGGGTCCTGAAAAACGATCCACCCGCGATTGAGCAGCAACACTATGTCATGGCCAATCTGATTCGCGGCGGCGTCTTTGGTGATTCGGAGAAAGATTAGCCATGGATCATTATCTGGAAATACGACTCCTACCCGACCCGGAATTCAAGACCACGGTGCTGATGAACGCCTTGTTTGCCAAACTCCATCGTGCCCTCTTCGATCTTGACGCCAGGTGTATTGGTGTCAGTTTCCCCGCAGCTGATGTGGACCGGCCATGCCTTGGGGACCGCTTGCGCCTGCACGGTACCTCAGGGGATCTGCAAAGCCTGATGGCTGTGGAGTGGTTGACAGGGATGCGCGACCATATCGAACTCCGGGGTCCAGCCATAGTCCCCGATAGGGTGCGTTACCGGGTAGTGAAACGGGTACAAGCCAAGAGCAGCCCGGAACGGCTTCGCCGTCGCTTAGCCAAACGTAAGGGAATGACTGAAGACGAGGCCAGGCGTGCAATACCTCTAAGTGCAGCAGAGCGGCTTAACCTTCCCTATGTGACCATCAAAAGTCGCAGTACCGGGCAGGATTTTCGGCTGTTTGTCGATCAGAGACCCCCCTTCGACCATGCTATCAGCGGAGCGTTTAACCACTATGGGCTTAGTGCCACGGCAACAGTTCCCTGGTTTTAACATGACCCTTTTTTGAGGGTGATGCGATATTGCAGAGTAAACAGTTGGTTACAAAGGGGCCTGGAAGGAGGGTAATCGATATCTAGTAATTAACTTCTGTATTAAAATTAGTGGGTTGTAGTAAATCAGGTCTTGTTCACTGCCGCATAGGCAGCTTAGAAATGCGGGAGCAGGATCGGCAGCGAGCCGAAGATGTTCACTGCCGCATAGGCAGCTTAGAAATGGGGCACCGTGCGCCGTTCTGCGCCGATTGAGTTCACTGCCGCATAGGCAGCTTAGAAAATGCTCGCGGACAAATTCGACGCCCAGGGTGAGTTCACTGCCGCATAGGCAGCTTAGAAAAGCGATCTCGCGGCCGCCCGGGAGGAGGTGGAGTTCACTGCCGCATAGGCAGCTTAGAAAATGATGGACCTCGATTACAGTGCGCCGCTGGCGTTCACTGCCGCATAGGCAGCTTAGAAAAAGTGGCTCGACCCCGCTGAGTACGCCGCCTATGTTCACTGCCGCATAGGCAGCTTAGAAAATTGGGCAAAAGACGCACGTTTACCACCTGGTGTTCACTGCCGCATAGGCAGCTTAGAAATATTCGACGCTGGCCAATGCCCGGCTGGCGACGTTCACTGCCGCATAGGCAGCTTAGAAATTGAGCAACAGGTCGGTAATCTGGCCATCGTCGTTCACTGCCGCATAGGCAGCTTAGAAATGGGCATGATTGGCGCAATGGCCACCGCAGATGTTCACTGCCGCATAGGCAGCTTAGAAAATCCACCGGACCCCGCCCCGCATCATTAGATAGTTCACTGCCGCATAGGCAGCTTAGAAATAGACGGATCAGCGAGCGAAGGTTGGCTTGCTGTTCACTGCCGCATAGGCAGCTTAGAAATGATCGACCGGCCCGTGACGGACGGTGTTGCTGTTCACTGCCGCATAGGCAGCTTAGAAAATGGAGCGCGTGGTGCAAGCGAACCTGCTCAAGTTCACTGCCGCATAGGCAGCTTAGAAAAGTTCCATACCTTGGCCCTTAAGGTGATACCTGTTCACTGCCGCATAGGCAGCTTAGAAAAAAGACGGGCGCCGCTACCTAATCATCCCCTTGTTCACTGCCGCATAGGCAGCTTAGAAATGAGTGACTTCATGTATGGCATCAACTGCCAGGTTCACTGCCGTATAGGCAGCTTAGAAAATCAAATGCTCGAACAATGCCGCAACGATAAAGTTCACTGCCGCATAGGCAGCTTAGAAATCCCAGCGCGAGCGCGACCTGCTGCACCAGCGGTTCACTGCCGCATAGGCAGCTTAGAAATGCCAGGAAGCGCCCTAAGCGCCCCCTAGACGGTTCACTGCCGCATAGGCAGCTTAGAAAAGGTGGATTATTTGATCCGGGGCGACACGGTAGTTCACTGCCGCATAGGCAGCTTAGAAATCAAGGACTCGCGCATAGCTTCCGCAGCGATGGTTCACTGCCGCATAGGCAGCTTAGAAATTTACGCGACTTGGCCCACAGATAGCCCGGACGTTCACTGCCGCATAGGCAGCTTAGAAACTTTGGTGAGACTGGTCACCTCCGCGCCGCATGTTCACTGCCGCATAGGCAGCTTAGAAATGAGCCGCAATGTGCCGCATTTCGGTGACAATGTTCACTGCCGCATAGGCAGCTTAGAAAAGCCGCGCCGTCCTGGGCCTGCTGGCGTCTGTGTTCACTGCCGCATAGGCAGCTTAGAAATCTGTCCCCTAGGGGCGTCTCCCCCTTGCTTGGTTCACTGCCGCATAGGCAGCTTAGAAAACTGGCCAAGCTGCGCCGCGAGGGCGATCAGGGTTCACTGCCGCATAGGCAGCTTAGAAAATGCCCGATGCCAAGATTAGCCAACTGCCTGCGTTCACTGCCGCATAGGCAGCTTAGAAAGCGTTCATTGCTCTTTTTGGCGTAGTATTCGAGTTCACTGCCGCATAGGCAGCTTAGAAAAGTGCGGTCCCACGGGGCGCCTGACAGCGATCGTTCACTGCCGCATAGGCAGCTTAGAAATGAAGGCACACGCCGGGCGCGGCGATCTCGGTGTTCACTGCCGCATAGGCAGCTTAGAAATACCTGGCCATGCGCCATATTGCCGACTATCAGTTCACTGCCGCATAGGCAGCTTAGAAATGGTGGGGGCGCGTGGCTTACCCAGACCTCCGGTTCACTGCCGCATAGGCAGCTTAGAAACGATGCGCCTAGCGCCCTTTGGGCGGCCCTAGGTTCACTGCCGCATAGGCAGCTTAGAAATTGGGACCATGGCTTGCTGGCACCGTCGCTACGTTCACTGCCGCATAGGCAGCTTAGAAATGACGTATGTCCGCTATTCCCTATCACCCAGGGTTCACTGCCGCATAGGCAGCTTAGAAATAGCGCCCGCCCGCCCGCCCCTTGCCATCCCTGTTCACTGCCGCATAGGCAGCTTAGAAAAAGCCCGCCGACGCCCATCCCTGGGTCCACCCGTTCACTGCCGCATAGGCAGCTTAGAAAAGCATCCCGAACAGCGTTCTGCCCATGCTCAAGTTCACTGCCGCATAGGCAGCTTAGAAAATCCATCCGCCCCGCCCGCCCGATGCCCCTAGGTTCACTGCCGCATAGGCAGCTTAGAAAAAGAAAGGCCCGCGCTACACCGCCGACGATGGGTTCACTGCCGCATAGGCAGCTTAGAAATATGCCCGCTTTGAAGCGCGCCAGGACCTCCCGTTCACTGCCGCATAGGCAGCTTAGAAATTGGGTAGCTCCTTCCCTTGCGGCCAGCGTCGGTTCACTGCCGCATAGGCAGCTTAGAAAATTCCCGAGCTGACCCGGCGCTTTAACCAACGGTTCACTGCCGCATAGGCAGCTTAGAAATGTGTCCTCCTCGCCTTTCCCCTCTTGCCTGCGTTCACTGCCGCATAGGCAGCTTAGAAATCAATCAGGTGGCAGTCGGGCTGACGTTTCCTGTTCACTGCCGCATAGGCAGCTTAGAAATTATAGATGCCGGGCAGCATTCGCCCCCGGTCCGTTCACTGCCGCATAGGCAGCTAAGAAATGAGCGTGTCACGGGTCGCCAGGTCGCCCGCGGTTCACTGCCGCATAGGCAGCTTAGAATGCCAAGGATCGGCGGGCTAAGTACTGCTCGAAGTTCACTGCCGCATAGGCAGCTAAGAAATGAGCGTGTCACGGGTCGCCAGGTCGC
>CALMDH010000215.1:0-33591 GCA_937862735.1 uncultured Gammaproteobacteria bacterium | reverse complement strand
TGAACACCTCCGGCACCTGGGCGCATTTATGGGTCACGACTTGGCCGACACCGCCAGCGCCGACGATCACTACTTTGGCCATGGTTCTCTCCTCTACGGGGCAAGGGGGGGTCGAAAGTGGGGCGAAAAGGGGACGTGAAGGTGGCTAAAAAGGGCTGAGAGGGTGGCTAAAAACGGATTAAAAACGGGTGAAAGGGGTGGAAAGGGGGCGCAGATAAGGGCTAAAACAAAGGCTAATTGCCGGGTTGCAAGCGGGTGAGCGGTCAGGGCTCGTAATAGGTGTATCCATCCAGACTGGCGGTAAAGGCCGTCAGGATGCGCTCGCCGGCGGGCGGGGCGAGGCGCTCCGCCTGGATCTCGGCCGCCACCCGGCGTTGCAGGTCCCTCTCCAGCTCCAGGGGATCGTAGCCCACGTAGCCCAGGACGGCGGCGACGCTGTCGCCGGGGATCTCCTTGATGAGATCAAACCCCCCCTCGGGTTTGAGGCGGACGCTGACGATGTGGGTGTCGCCCATGAGGTTGTGCAGGTCCCCCAGGGTCTCCTGATAGGCCCCGACCAGGAAGATGCCGAGAAAGTAGTCCTCACCGGGCCGTGGCGCATGGACGGGCAGGGTGCGGCGGCTGTCCCGGGCGTCCGGGTAACGGTCCAGCTTGCCGTCGCTGTCGCAGGTCAGGTCGGCGATCACCGCCTGACGCGGTGGCGGCTCGCGATGGCGCGCGAGCGGGACCACGGGAAAGAGCTGGCCGATGGCCCAGGCGTCCGGCAGGGACTGGAAGATGCTGAAGTTGGCGTAATAGATATCGGCCAGTTCTTCCTTCAGCCCCGCCAGCTCCGGGGGTACGGGCCCGTCACCCTCCAGGTGGTGGGCGATACGGTGGATGATCCGCAGGTAGAGGCTTTCCGCCAGGGCCATGGACCTCAGTCGCACCTGGCCGCGGCCGAAGAGGTCCCGGATCTCGTCCAGGTAGTGGCGGGCCTGGTGGTAGGCCTCCCGCGGGTTGCTGGGGGTGAGCGCGGCATCCAATCCCCACAACTGGTGAAGTTGGGGGGACTCACCCGCGTCCAGGTGGGCGGGAAGGGGCCCGGGTTCGAAGCGGGTCACGTCCAGGGTGTTGACGACCAGGATCGAGGCATAGGCGACCGTGGCGCGCCCGGATTCGGTGATGAGGACCGGGTGGGGGATGCCCGCCGGGTCGAGCACGCTCATCACCGTTTCGACCAGGCCGGTGGCGTATTCCTCCAGGTGGTAGTTCATGCTGTGCGGGCGATTGGCGTGGCTGCCTTCATAGTCCACCGCCAGACCGCCACCCAGGTCGAGAAAGCCCAGGGGGGCGCCCTCGGCGAGCAGCTCGACGTAATAGCAGCAGGCCTCGTGGACCCCATGGTGGATGTCCCGGAGGTTGGGGATCTGGGAGCCCAGGTGGCAGTGCACCAGTTCCAGACAATCGAGCAGGCCGCCGGCGCGGAGGTCCGCCACCAGTTCCACGAGCTGCTGGGTGGTCAGGCCAAAGAGGCTGCGATCGCCGCTGGTCTCGGTCCAGAGACCACTGACCCGCGTGGCGAGCTTGAGCCGGACGCCGAGGCGGGGCCGCACCGCCAGCTCCGCGGCGCGGGCGAGGATGAGGGGCAGTTCCGCTGGGGTCTCGATGACGAAGAAGCAGGGGTAGCCCAGCTTCTGGGCCAGCAGCCCGAGGGTGATGAACTCCCGGTCCTTGTAGCCGTTGCAGACGAGGAGGGCGTTGTGGCCAGGGTCGCGGCGGCTGAGGGCGGCGAGGGCGATGACCAGCTCCGCCTTGCTGCCGGCCTCCAGGCCATGGCCGTAGGGCGCGCCGAAGGCGACCACCTCCTCGACCACCTGCCGCTGCTGGTTGACCTTGATCGGGAAGACCCCCTGGTAGCGGCCCCGGTAGCCGAGGCGGTCGATGGCGGCGGCGAAGCTGGCATGGAGGCGGGTGAGGCGGTGGTCGAGCAGGTTCTCGATGCGTACCAGGGCCGGCGCGCTCAGGCCACGCGCCCGCATCGCGGCCAGGATGTCCACCAGGGGGACCTCGACCCGGCCGGTGGGAAAGTCCACCCCCACCGTGACCTCACCCTCGTGAGAGAGACCGAAGTAGCCTTCCCCCCACTGGGACAGGCGATAGAGCGCATCGGCGTTGGCGAGGATCCATTCAGACGACATGGAAACGGCACTATTCCTTGGAAATGACCCGGGAAGGATGCCCGAATCTGGCTGAAAATTCAATTCAATTAAACAGCTAGCTGAGGGGGTGCTGATCGATGCGCCCAGGTGCCCCCCTCTCCCCAACCCCTCTCCCACCGGGGGAGAGGGGCCAATCCGTGCCGGTTCATCAACGGTTCCTGACACCTGAACGGTTCCTGAACGGTTCCTGACTCCCTCGGGCGGGGGTCCCGATGTTATCCTGAACCCCCATGACCGCCTCGATCCAGACCGACCAGACCACTCCAGGCCCGCTCCCCGATGCCGCCGTGGTCGCCGGAGCCCTTGGTGTCGCTGGTGATCCCGGGGCCTCCGGGACTCCCCGTGCTGCCTGGGGCCCCAGCGGCACCGAGGTCGCCGTGGTCGCCGGGGTCGCTGGTGTCGCCGGGACCCCCAGTGCGGCGGGGGCAGGCGTGGCGGTCACCCTCCAGGGTTTGGGCCGGCGCTTTGGCGCGACGTCGGTGGTGGCCGACCTGGACCTGCAGATCCCCGCCGGGCAGTTTCTCGCCCTGCTGGGCCCGTCCGGCTGCGGCAAGACCACCCTCCTGCGGTTGATCGCCGGCCTCGATACCCCCGATGGGGGTGACATCCGGCTGGAAGGGGATCGCGAGGGTCGTTCCCGGGCCTACGTCTTCCAGGAGGCCTGTCTCCTGCCCTGGCGGCGGGTGCTGGACAACGTCGCCCTGCCCCTGGAGCTCAGCGGTGTCCCCAAGGCCGAGCGCCGGGCGCGGGCCCGGGAGCTGATCCGCCTGGTGGGCCTGGAGGAGGCCAGTGAGCGCTATCCCGACGAGCTTTCCGGTGGCATGAAGATGCGCGTCTCCCTGGCGCGCGCCCTCATCACTCGGCCCCGCCTGCTGTTGCTGGACGAACCCTTCGCCGCCCTCGACGACTTCACCCGCCAGTATCTGGATGATCATCTCCAGGGGCTCTTTCTTGCCCACGGCATGACCGTGGTCTTCGTCACCCACTCCATGGCCGAGGCCGTGTACCTGGCCGACCGGGTGGTGATGCTCGCCCCCCAAGGGGGTGGCGTGGTCCTGGATCAGGAGGTCGATCTGCCGCGGCCCCGGGATCAGGACACCCGCGTGTCCCCCGGCTACGCGGCCCATATCCACCGCCTGGCCACCGCCCTGGCCCGCTGGGCGACGAATGGCGGGGCGCCCACCTGATGCACCCGATGTCTCCGCGCCTGGCCACCTGGCTGCCCCCCGTCCTCAGCTTCGCCGTCCTGACCCTGGTCATGGAGCTGGCCCTGTGGCTGCTGGACGTCCCCGGCTACCTGATGCCCCGGCCCTCCCAGGTCTTCGTCGCCCTGTACGTCCATGGCGCCGAACTGGGGCGGAGCATCCTCCAGACCAGCCTCGCCGCCAGCGCCGGCCTTCTGGCTAGCGCCTTGCTGGGGGTGGTGGTGGCTCTGGCCCTGTCCATCAACGACGGGATCCGGCGCGCCTTCTATCCTTACGCGGTCTTCTTCCAGACCGTCCCCATCGTCGCCATCGCCCCCCTGCTGGTGATCTGGTTCGGCTACGGCCTCAAGACTATCATCGCCGTCAGCTTCATCGTCTCGGTCTTTCCCATCATCGCCAATACCCTGAGCGGTCTGCTCTCCACCGACCCCGCCCTGCGGGACCTGTTCCGCCTCCATCGGGCCAGTACCTGGACGACGCTGCTCAAGCTGCGCATCCCCGCGGCGGTGCCCCAGTTTCTGACCGGGCTGCGCATCGCCTCGGGGCTGGCCGTCATCGGCGCCATCGTCGGGGAATTCGTGGCCGATGACTATTCCCAGGGGGGTGGGATCGGCACCCTGGTCCTGGTCTCCATCAAGGAACTCAAGACCGACAAGGTCTTCGCCGCGGTGTTGATGGCCGCCCTCCTCGGGCTGGTCTTCTTCGCCCTGGTCAATCTCATCAGCCGCTTCACCATGCGGCACTGGCATATCGCCGAAACCCGGGAGTAGCCCATGTTCGACCACTCCACCCGCGCGGGGCGCTGGTTCCTGGCCCTGCTGGGCCTGCCGCTGGTCCTGGCGTTGGCCGCCTGCTCTGGTGAGCCGGCCGATCCCCCGGACCGGCACCGCACGGCCTTGCAGCTCAACTGGGTCCCCGAACCCGAGTTCGGCGGTTACTACGCCGCCCAGGAAACCGGGGCCTTCGCCGCCGAGGGGTTGGAGGTCGCCATCCGTCCCGGCGGGGCCCAGTCGCCGGTGGAACAGATGGTGGCCGCCGGCCAGGTTGAGTTCGGCATCACCAGCGCCGACAGCCTGCTCATGGCCCGGGACCGGGGCGTCGATCTGGTGGCCATCTACGCCGGTTACCAGTCCTTCCCCGAGGGCATCATGGTCCACGCCAGCCGGGGCCTGAAGTCCCTGGCCGAGGTCTTCACCGGCGGGACCCTGGGCGTCATCCCCGGCACTCCCTTCCTCAAGCTGCTGGACCGGGAATACGGGCTGGGCAAGATGAAGGTCGTACCCCACGACAACAACATCGCCCCCTTTCTCCAGGATCAGCGGATGGCGCAGCAGTGCTTCGTCAGTTCCGAGCCCATCGTCGCCCGGCATGCCGGGGCCGATCCCCAGGTCTTCATGCTCAGCGACATCGGCTTCAACCCCTACACCGGCCTGGTCATCACCCGCCGTCAGACCCTGGACCAGCACCCGGAGCGGGTCCAGGCCCTGGTGCGTGCCGCCCGCCAGGGCTGGCGGGCCTATCTGGCGGACCCGGCCCCCGCCAATCGCGTCATGCAGGCCCTCAACCCGACCATGGCGCCGACCACCTTCGCCGAGGCGGCGGTGATCCAGGCGCCCCTGATCCGCGGCGGGCTCGGGGATGACCAGTTGGGGACCATGACCCTGGAGCGCTGGCGCACCCTGGCGGAGCAACTCCACAGCCTGGGCCTGATCCAGCGGGTCGAGCCGGAGCAGGCCTTCGTCAATCCTTGAGGCTTATCAAGCGAAGGAATCCTCAGGGCCGGACCCGCTCGATCAGGACCTTGACGTTCGCCTGACCGGCGGGGGTGAGGGGTCCAGTCTCGCCCTCCAGGTCACCGCTTTGGGGGCTGGCCTGGCCGCTGGGGGAGATCCGGGCGCCAACGATGACCTGGGGGAAATTCGACAGCTTCATCTCCGGGGTCATGGCCAGGCTGTCGTCCAGGGTGACGGTCAGGGGCAGGTCCGCCACCTTGAGGCGCTTGACCGCCAGGGGCATGGGCGGACCCGAGGCCGCCTTGGCGTAGACGAAGAGGCTGTGGTTGATATCCGCCTCACGCCACAGGGGCTCCGCCAGGCTGACCTCCACTTGGAGACTGGGGCCAGCCGCGAGAGTGTCCTGGCCGGTTGCCGCCGTCTGGCCAGTCATCGGGCTGGCTGGTGCGGCGGTTGGCGCATCGCCGGGGGGCAGGCCCCCTTCTTCCCGGGCATCGGCGATGAACTGCCGCAACTGGGCCGCGTCCTCGCCATTGGGGTCCAGACCCTGGGCCAACCGTTCCCAATGTTCCACGGCCTGGGGGAATTCCTTGGCCTGGTAGGCGGCGAGGCCCTGGAGCCAGAGGCCGGTGGCGTGATCGGGTGCCACGGCCAGGGCGCTGGTGATGAGTTCCACCGGCCGCCCCGCCAGTTGCCCGCCCGCGGCGGCCGCCAGGGCCTGGGCGAGGCTGACCATGATCTCAGGGTCCTGGGGGGCGAGGGCGAGGGCCCGCTGCAGGGCGGCGGCGCCCTTGGCGGGCTGCTCCAGGGCAACGTAGGTCCGCCCCAGCATCAGCCAGCCCTCGAGCTGGTCGGGGTTCTGTTCCATCTTGGCGGCTAGGCGCTCGACCAGGACCTCCAGGGAGGCGGCGTCGGCGCCCCCGGCCGCGCCGTGGCCGGCCGACGCCGGGTTGGCCCGGTTGGTGGCGGCCACCTCCAGGCGGGGGATGATGGCGCTGTCGCCAATGGCGACATAGAGCCAGGTGGCGAAGGCGGGCAGGGCCAGGGCCAGGAACAGGGCGGTCAGGGGGGCCCGTTGTCCCGGGCCGGCGGGACCGGCACCCTGGCCAGCGACGTCATGGAGCAGTTCGCGCTCCAGATCGCGCCGGGCGGCCTGGTATTGACCGCGGTCCAGATTGCCCGCCTCCAGGTCGGCGTCCAGTTCCTGCAGTTGCTGGCGGAAGAGCGCCAGGTTGAGCTGGTCCTGGTCCGGGGCCCGCTCCGCCTCGTGGCGGGTAAGAAGGGGCGGGACGACGAAGAGCAGGGCCAGGGCGGCGAGCCCGGCGACGAGGATCCAGAAGATGGTCATGCCTTATCCTTCATGGGGGTCGAATCATCCGCCAGCAGGGCCCGCAGCCGCTGCTGTTCTTCCGCCGAGAGTTCCTGTTCCCGGGCCTCCCGCTTCTTGCGCAGGGTCAGGAAGAGGAAGAGACCGCCCATGCCCGCCAGGACCAGGGGCCCGAACCAGAGGGGATAGGTGGCGGGCTTGAGGGGCGGGTCGTAGAGGACGAAGTCGCCGTAACGTTCCACCAGGAAGTCGATGACCTCCTGGCGGGATTTGCCGGATTGCAGCAGGCGGTAGACCTCCTCGCGCAGATCCTGAGCCAGGTCGGCCTGGGAGCCGGCCAGGGACTCGTTCTGACAGACCAGGCAGCGCAGTTCCTCGGTGAGGCGCTTGAATTCCTCGGCCTTGACGGGGTCGCTGAACTGGAACTCCTCCAGGGTGAAGGCCCCGACGGGCGGGGTGGCGAGGGGCAGGCTGAGCAGGCCAGCCAGCAGGCCAGCGGACAGGGTCCCGCGCGACCAGGGGGGGCCGGCGTGCATTCGTCCGGACTCCTCACGCCCCGGGAGGGCTTTAGGGGCACATTTTGCGGATTCTCTTCCTCCCTCCCCCCTGGCGGGGGAGGGTTGGGGAGAGGGGGGCTGAATGGTTACGCCAGCGTTAGCGTGAAAGTCACGGGAAAGTCTTTCATAGTCAGGGGTGTGGCTTGCCGCCTCATGACAGTTAGCGTGAAAGTCATGGGAATATCTTTCATTTTCAGGGGGGTGGCCTGCCGCCCCATGACAGTTGGCCAGGCGGAAACGGGTCATGACCGGGACTCCTTGCACTTCTTGGTCGTCAGGTCGATGGTGGGGGCCAGTTCCGTCTCCCAGGTGCCCGGTTCGACGGGGCCGATCTTCTTGTAACAGATGCGGCCCTCGCCATCGACCAGGAAGGTCTCCGGGGCGCCATAGACCCCCCAGTGGATGCCGGCGCGATTGTCCGGATCGAAGGCGCTGACCCGATAGGGGTCACCGGAGGCGCGCAACATCTGCTGGGCGTCTTCCTCGGTGTCCTTCCAGTTCAGGCCCAGGATCTGCACCTCCTTGAGCTCCCGTGCCAGGCGCATGAGCTGGGCGTGCTCGGCACGACAGGAGTAGCACCAGGAGGCCCAGACGTTGACCAGGGAGACCTGGCCCAGCAAGTCGGCGTTGGAGACGGTGCGGGCGGGCTCACCCAGGGCCGGCAGGGAGAATTGCGGCGCCGGCTTACCGACCAGGGGGGAGGGGACCTTGCGCGGGTCCGTACCCAGACCGAAGAACAGCAGGGCCACCAGGCCCGCGAACAGGGTGAGGGGGATGAGAAACTTCAAGCTCTTGCCCATGGGTCAGCTCCTGGCGGGGGCGGTGGCGCCCGCGTTCTCGCCGGACCGGTTGCGGGCCAGGCCGCGGGCGAGACGGTAGCGGCGATCGGTGATGGCCAGCAGGCCCCCCAGGGCCATGAGCAGGGCCCCGAGCCAGATCCAGCGCACGTAGGGTTTGTAGTAGAGGCGCAGGGCCCAGTCACCGCCCTCCAGGGGTTCGCCCAGGGACACATAGAGGTCGCGGGTGAAGCCCCAGTCGATGGAGGCCTCGGTCATGGGCTTCTGGGAGGCGAAGTAGCTGCGTTTCTCCGGCCAGAGATCGGCGATGGGCTTCTCCCCGGCAAAGATCTGGAAGTGCCCCCTGGCCGCCATGTAGTTGGGTCCCCGCTCGTTGCGGACGCCATGGAACAGGAAGCGATAGCCCGCCACCTCCTGCACATCCCCCGGGGACATGCGCACGTCCTTCTCCTGACCATAGTTGGCGACCATGGTGACGCCGACCACGAACATGGCCACCCCCAGATGGGCCAGGATCATGCCGTAGAAACTGCGGCCGTTGCTGGCCAGGTCGGTGAGGATGGCCCCGGGGCGGGTCTTGTGCCGGAGACGCTCGCGGATGGCCTGTAGATGGGAGGTCAGCAGCCAGACCGCCAGCCCGATCCCCAGGGGCACCAGGTACCACTCCAGGGTGATGAGGGGCATGAGGATGACCGTCAGCAGGGAGGCGGCGCCGGTGAGGATGAAGGGGAGCCGGAGTTCCCGCGCCAGGCGCAGCGGCTCGTCCTGTTTCCAGCGTGTCAGGGGGCCGATCCCCATGAGGAAGGCGAGGAAGGGGGTGACGGCGACGAACATGGTGTTGAACCAGGGGAAGCCGACGGAGATCTTGCCCCAGGCCATGGCCTCGTAGATGAGGGGGGCCAGGGTGCCGAGGAGGATCAGGGCGGTGAGTAGGGTCAGCAGCAGGTTGTTGGCGAGGAGGAAACTTTCCCGGGACAGCAACTCGAAGCGCCCGCCCCCGGATACCGCCGGCGCCCGCCAGGCATAGAGGGCCAGGGAACCGCCGATGACGACACACAGGAAGATGAGGATGAAGGTACCCCGGGCGGGGTCGGTGGCGAAGGCGTGGACCGAGGTCAGGACGCCGGAGCGCACCAGGAAGGTGCCCAGCAGGCTCAGGGAGAAGGCGGTGATCGCCAGGAGCACGGTCCAGCTCTTGAAGGCCCCCCGCTTTTCCGTCACCGCCAGGGAATGCATCAGGGCGGTGCCCGCCAGCCAGGGCATGAGGGAGGCGTTCTCCACCGGGTCCCAGAACCACCAGCCCCCCCACCCAAGCTCGTAATAGGCCCACCAGCTCCCCAGGGCGATGCCCAGGGTGAGGAAGATCCAGGCGGTAGTCGTCCAGGGCCGCGACCAGCGCGCCCAGGCGGCGTCGAGCTTGCCCCCCAGCAGGGCGGCGATGGCGAAGGCGAAGGCGACGGAGAAACCGACGTAGCCCATGTAAAGCAGGGGCGGGTGGATGGCCAAGCCCGGGTCCTGGAGCAGGGGATTGAGATCACGTCCCTCCAGGGGTGGGGGGAAGATGCGCTCGAAAGGGTTGGAGGTCAGCAGCATGAAGAGCAGGAAGCCGATGCCGACCATGCCCATCACCGCCAGGACCCGCGCGACGATTGGCAGGGGCAGGTTGCGGCTGAGCGTGGCGACGGCGGCCCCCCAGGCCGCCAGGAAGCTGGCCCAAAGCAACAGGGACCCCTCATGGGCGCCCCAGACCGCTGACACTTTGTAGATCGTCGGCATCAGGGTGTTGGAGTTGCTGGCGACATAGACGACGGAGAAGTCGTCGGTCAGGAAGGCCAGCAACAGCAGGGCGAAGGCGATGGCGGCGAAGATGAACTGGCCCCAGGCCAGGGGCCGGGCGGTGTGCATCCAGGCGCGGTTACCCGTGTAGGAGCCCGCCAGGGGGAGGGTGGCCTGGATCAGGGCCAGGCCCAGGGCCAGGATGAGGGCGAAGTGACCAAGTTCCGGAATCATGCCCGGCCTCCCGGAACGACCTGGCTGGGCTGGACGGCCGGGGTTGCCGGTGCGGTGTTAGCGGGCGGCGGGGCGGCCGGCTGAACCGCCTGGCCTGCAGGTGGTGGGGCAACCGGCGGGGTGGCACCGGACTCAGCCGGTGTCGCCGCGGCCTGGGCCATCGCCGTCACGCCCTGGGCATGGGCCGTCTGGAGGCTGTCGGCGACCTCCGGCGGCATGTAGGACTCGTCGTGCTTGGCCAGGACCTCCTCGGCGACGAAGACGCCGCCGGGTCCCATCCGGCCCTTGGTGACCACGCCCTGGCCCTCGCCGAAGAGGTCGGGGAGGATGCCGGTGTAGCTGACCTTGACCGTCTGGGCATTGTCGGTGACGTCGAAGACCACCGTCAGGCCATCGGGCTGGCGGGCCAGGCTGTTCTTGACCACCAGACCGCCCAGGCGGTAAACGGCATGCGCCGGGGCCTCGTTCGCCATGACTTGCGTCGGGCTGAAGTAGTAAGAGATGTTGCTACGCAGGGCGCCGACGGCGAGCCAGGCGGCTACGCCCACGCCCATGATGCCGACGGCGACGAGTACCAAACGTTTTTCACGGGCTTTCATGTGGGGTCTCCTGGCTCTCTCCGGGTGCGCAAACGGATCATTCGACTGAGGCGGGCGAAAATGGTTCGCCGTTGGCGCCGCAACTGCCAGACCTCGCCCAACAACAGGATCAGGGTCAGGCCATAGGCGCCCCACACGTAGGCACCGTAGCCGCCCTGGGAAAAAAACTCGCTCATCGCTCACGCTCCAGGAGTTCGCGGGCCCAGGCGCTATCCCCTTCCCGCTCCAGGATCAGGCTGCGCAGCCGGGTCAGGGTGGCGGCGAAGGAGTACATCCACAGGCCGAAGGTCATGGTCAGCATGGCGAAGAGGATGTTGCCCTCCATCTGCGACAGGCCGGAGCGCTGATGCAGGGCCGCGCACTGGTTGGGGTCCGGACAGTTGATGGACCAGAAGATCAGCGGCAGCATCACCAGGCCGACGATGGCCAGCAGGGCGCTGGCCTTGTCCCCCCGCCGCGGGTCGTCGATGGCGGAGTGCAGGGCGATGTAGCCGACGTAAAGAAAGAACAGGATCAGCTCCGAGGTCAGGCGCGGGTCCCAGTCCCACCAGGTGCCCCAACTGGGATGGCCCCAAAAGGAACCGGTGTAAAGGGCGACGAAGGTAAAGAGGGCCCCCGTCGGCGCCGTGGCCTGGGCCATCATGAAGGACAGGCGGGTGTTGAACACTAGCCCGATGGCCGACCAGACCGCCAGCATCAGGTACAGCCACATGGACATCCAGGCCGCCGGGACATGGATGAAGATGATGCGGTAGTACTCCTTCTGGGGATTGGTGCCCCCCAGCCGGTCCGGGGTCTCGAAAAAGCCCCAGTAGAGACCGATGACCAGGGCCAGGCCCGTCAGCACCCAGAAGAGGGGGATGAGTTTTCCCGCCAGGGGGTAAAAGGTGGCCGGCGAGGAGTAGCGGAAGAGCTTCATGGCACGATGAGGCGGCAAGGACCAATCTCTGAGGGATATACAAGGTTATCACGGCATGGCCCCGGGGCCGAATGACATGCGAGGGTGGGGCCGATGCCGGAAAAACCACGGGCATCCGGGATGAGCGGGGCCGGGAAAGATCACGCCTCCGCGCCGCTACTCCGTGGCGATGCGCAACGCCGCCGCCGCCGCCAGGGGCGAGAGCACCAGGGCCAGCAGCAGGAAAGCGCCGAGGAGGGAGAAATAGGGCAGGGTCTCGGCAAAGTCGAGGGCGCTCACCGTTACGGCCCGGGAGCCATAGACCAGGACCGGGATGTAGAGCGGCAGGATGAGCAGCGACAGCAGGATGCCCCCGCCCCGCAACCCCAGGGTCAGGGCCGCGCCAATGGCGCCGATCAGGCTCAGGACCGGGGTCCCCAGCAGCAGGGCCAGGACCATGGTGACCAAGGCGGTATCCGGCAGGTGGTATTGCATGCCCATGAGGGGCGCCATGGCCACCAGGGGCAGGCCGGTCAGCAGCCAGTGGGCGCTCACCTTGGCCAGCACCACCAGGGACAGGGGCTGCGGGGTCATGAGCATCTGCTCCAGGGTGCCGTCCTCGTGATCGGCGGCGAAGAGTCGCTCCAGGGCGAGCATGGAGGCCAGCAGTGCCGCCACCCAGACCACCCCGGGCCCGAGGATGCGCAGGATCTGCTTTTCCGTGCCCACCCCCAGGGGGAAGAGGCTGATGACGATGACAAAGAAAAAGAGGGTGGTGAGGACCTCGGTGCGCCGGCGCATGGCCAGGCGCAGGTCGCGGCCGAGGATACAGCGAAAGACCCGCCACATCAGTGCTGCCCTCCCACGGCGACGGCCAGCCCCGCGTTGACGGGGTCCGCGTCCGGCGTGACGCCGAGGTGCAGGCGCCGGATCTGGCCCGAGGTCAGGGGTACCTCCTGGTGGGTGGTGAGGATCACCAGCCCGTCCCGGGCGACATGCTCGGCGATGAGCAGTTGCAGCCGGTCCACGGCATCCACGTCCAGGGCGGTGAAGGGCTCGTCGAGGATCCACAGCGGGGCCCGGCTGAGGAGCAGGCGCGCCAGGGCGACGCGCTTTTTCTGGCCCTGGGACAGGACCTTGGTCGGCAGGTCCTCGAAGCCGGCGAGCCCCATCTCCTCCAGGGCATCGAGGATGTCGTCCGCGGACACCTGGTCACCGTCGAGGATGGCGGCCACGCGCAGATTCTCGATCGCGGTCAGGTCGCTCTTGATGCCGTTGAGATGGCCAAAGTAGAGGGTGTCGCGGTGAAAGTCCTCGCCCAGGCGGCGGACCTGCTCGCCATTCCAGAAGATGTCGCCGGCGTCGGGGGTCAGCAGGCCGCAGAGGGTGCGCAGGAGGGTGGTCTTGCCGCTGCCATTGTGTCCGCGCACATGGAGCAGGGTACCGGCCTCCAGGCTGAAGGAGAGCCCGGAAAAGAGCTGACGATCGCCCCGCCGGCAGGCCAGGTCGGTGACTTCAAGCATGGTGAGCGGACCCTGGATACCGATCTCAGGGTGCCAGACGGGCGATGGACCAACCCCCGTCCGCCTCCCGGCTATAGGCGAAGCGGTCGTGGAGGCGGCTGTCACGGCCCTGCCAGAACTCGATGCGGTGGGGGATGACGCGATAGCCGCCCCAGAAATCTGGCAGGGGGATCTCCCCCTGGGCGAACTTGCGCTTCACCTGTTCCACCTTTTCGTCCAGCAGGGAACGGGACTGGATCACCTGGCTCTGGGGCGAGGCCCAGGCGCCGATCTGGCTGCCGCGGGGGCGGGTGAGGAAATAGGCCAGGGACTCCCGGGTCGGGATGCGCTCGGCGCGACCGTTGATCTTCACCTGGCGCGCCAGGGCCACCCAGGGGAAGAGCAGGGCGACCTGGGGGTTGCCTCCGATCTGCCGCGACTTGCGACTCTCGTAGTTGGTGAAGAAGACGAAGCCGCGTTGGTCGTAGAGCTTGAGCAATACGGTGCGCAGCCAGGGCTGGCCGTTCTCGTCCACCGTCGCCAGGCTCATGCCGTTGGGTTCGGGGATACCGGTGGCGATGGCGGCCTCGAACCAGGTCTGGAACTGGCGCAGGGGGTCGGCATCCAGTTCCTCACGGGACAGACCCTGGGCCATGGCGCGGTCGCGAAAGATTTCGGGGGTGGTGGTCATGGGATAGTCCTTGAAGTCCAGGCGGTCATTATCCCTGTTTCGGCCCCTGGATGGCTGGATTATGCGTGACCGCCAGCAGGACCCGGTCTCTAACGCCGCGCGCCGCGATTGCCATCGCCAAGCAGTGTGGGCCTGTGATGGAGCGGGTAGCCTCTGGCGGGGGACAAACTGAATGGGTCCAGGTACAGGGTATGGGTCCCGACACATCGAAGGGCACCTCCCTGCGGTCGACATCCCGCCGGATGCCCCGATCCTCGTAGGCGCGATCAAAAATCAAGTGCTACGGATATACTCTGCGTAACCCTTCCTGAATCCCGTCACCCCGCGCCGCGCACCCCACGACCTTGAATCCCCTCAAACGCCTGGCCTCCCAGACCGCCATCTATGGCGTCAGCAGCGTCCTGGGGCGCTTTCTCAACTACCTGCTGGTCCCGCTCTACACCTATAGCTTCCTGCCGGCGGACTATGGGGTGGTGGTGGAGTTCTACGCCTACATGGGTTTCCTGGCGGTGCTGCTGGCCTTTGGCCTGGAGACGGGCTATTTCCGCTTCCGGGAGGAGGGCGGGCGTTCGCCCCTGCTGGTCTTCGCCACCGTCCTGCGCTTCCTGATCCTGGCCAACCTGGGCTTTTTCCTCCTGGCCTGGACCTACCGGGAACCCCTCGCCGCCGTCCTGCGCCACGCCGCTCATCCGGAGTACATCGCCTGGGTCGCCGCCATCCTGGCCCTGGACTCGGTGGGGGCCATTGCCTTCGCCCGGCTGCGGGCGGAACAGAAGGCGCTGCGCTTCGCCCTGATCAAGCTGACGGAGATCGGGGTCAACATCGCCCTCAACCTCTTCTTCATCCTCCTCTGCCGCCAGGCCTTCGAGCGCGACCCGACCTCCTGGCTCGGCGGTCTCTGGGACCCGGCCATCGGCGTGGGATATGTCTTTCTCGCCAACCTGGCGGCCAGCGCCCTGAAGCTGGCGTTGCTGAGCCCGGAACTACGCGGGGTGACGGCGGGCTTCGACCGGGGCCTGGCCCGGCGCCTGCTCGGCTACTCCCTGCCCATGGTGGCCATCGGTTTCGCGGGCATCGTCAACGACATGCTCGACCGGGCGGCACTGAAGTTCCTGCTGCCTTACGACCCGGCCACCAACATGGCCCAACTCGGCATCTACGGGGCCGTCTACAAGCTGTCCATCCTCATGAGCCTGTTCATCCAGGCCTTCCGGTATGCCGGCGAGCCTTTCTTCTTCGCCTATGCCCGCCAGGAGGGTTCCCGGCGCATGTACGCCCAGGTGATGACCTGGTTCGTCATCTTCTGCGTCTTCATCTTCCTGCTGGTGAGCCTGTTCCTGGACCTCTTTCAGTACCTGATCGGCGCCGACTACCGGGAGGGGCTTTGGGTGGTGCCCATCCTGCTGCTGGCCAATTTGCTGCTGGGTATCTATATCAATCTCTCCATCTGGTACAAGCTCACCGATCGCACCGGCCTGGGGGCCTGGGTGGCCCTGGTTGGGGCCCTGATCACCGCCACCGCCCTGTACCTGCTGGTGCCCCGGTATGGCTTTGCCGGGGCGGCTTGGGCCCATCTGCTGTGCTATTCCTTCATGGTGTCCCTTTCCTGGGCCATGGGGCGGCGCTACTATCCGGTGCCCTACGACCTCCAGCGCATCTTCGGCTACATCGGCCTGGGTCTGGGCCTCTTTGGCCTCGCCCGTGCCCTGGATGCCTGGTTGGGGGTCCCGCCCCTGGCGGCCGGAGTCCTGTGCCTGGCGGTGTACCTGGGTTTGGTGTGGCTTCTGGATGGTCGGTCGCTGCTACGCCAGCGGCTGGCGGGTTAGCCCACCGCGATGGGTTGATGGGTTGGATCCGGTCCAACCCCGCGATGGGCGAATGGCCTGGCCCGTCAGCCGTGGCGCCAAAGCAGGGGGCCTATTAGACTGAAGTTTAGGGCTCCTTGATGCCCCATCAGCCCACTACCCGAGCAGGCCCATGTCCCCGCCCCTGAAAAAGCTGCCGATCGGCATCCAGACTTTCCGTGAGATCATCACCGAGGGCTATACCTATGTCGACAAAACCAGCCATGCCCTGGCCATGGCCGAGGCGGGCAAGTATTACTTCCTGTCACGCCCGCGGCGCTTCGGCAAGAGCCTGTTTCTTGACACCCTCAAGGAGTTGTTCGAGGGCAGTGAGGAGCTGTTCCGGGGCCTGGCCATTCACGACCACTGGGACTGGACCCGCCATCACCCAGTGATCCGGCTCGACTTCGCCGGCGGGGTGGTTCAGAGCCGGGCGGAACTCGATCAGGCCATCCGTGAACTGCTGGCCCTAAATGAGCGGCGCCTGGGTCTGGCCTGTGAGGCCAAAAGCCTTGCCGGCTGTTTCGCGGAACTCATCATTCGTGCCCACGAGGCCAGCGGCGAGCGCGTCGTCGTCCTGGTGGACGAATACGACAAGCCCATCCTCGACAACATCGATGAGCCGGCGCGGGCCGCGGAACTGCGCGAAGGGCTGAAGAACCTTTACTCCGCCATGAAGGCCCAGGACGCCCACCTCCAGTTCGTCTTCATGACGGGAGTGACCAAGTTCAGCAAGGTCAGCCTGTTCTCAGGCATCAATCAGCTCAAAGATCTGACCCTGTCCTCCCGCTTCGCCACCGTCTGCGGTTACACCCAGACCGACCTGGAGACCACCTTTGGCGCCCACCTGGCCGGCGTCGACTGGGACCAGCTCAAGCGCTGGTACAACGGCTATGGCTTTCTGGGCGAGCCGGTCTACAACCCCTTCGATATCCTCCTCTTCATCAGCGAGGATCAGCAATACCGCAACTACTGGTTTGAGACCGGCAGCCCCAGCTTTCTGATCAAACTGCTCAAGCGGCGACGCGCCTTCCTGCCCGACCTGGAAGGCGTGGAGGCCAGCGAGGAGATCCTCGACTCCTTCGACATCGAGCGCATCGACCCGGTGACCCTGCTGTTTCAGGCCGGTTACCTGACGATAGACTACACCCGCAATCCCTTTGGCCAGCTCCTGTTCGTGCTGCGTGTCCCCAACCAGGAGGTGCGCCAGGCCCTAGCCAATCAACTGGCCGACGCCTATACCGGGCGCCTGCCGAGCGAACGGCTGACCTGGCAGAAGGGACTCTACGCCCCCCTGTCGCAGGGCGACGTCCCGGCCCTGATCGCCGCCATCCGCCGCCTCTTCGCCGGCATCCCCTGGCAAAATTTCCGGAACAACGACCTGCCCGAGGCCGAGGGCTATTACGCCAGCGTCCTCTACGCCTTCTTCGCCAGCCTCAACGCCGAGATCATCCCCGAGGATGTCAGCAACCACGGCCAGGTGGACCTGACCGTCAAGCTCGCCGACTACATCTACGTCATTGAGATCAAGGTGCGGCAGCGGACCAGCCCAGGTTGGTCGGCGAGCGCGGCGCGGGAGCAAACCCTGCAAGAAGGCGAGAGCGGGACCAGGACCGGGGCACCAACCACCCCCCCTGGCTCGCCGTCCCCCCCCGCCACCAACCCGGCCCTGGCGCAGATCCGCGCCCGGGACTACAGCGCCAAATACCGCGGCCTGCCCGGCCGGGGCCTGTTCGAGCTCGGCCTGGTGTTCGACAGTCAGGACCGCAACCTGGTCCAGGCCGATTGGCAAGCCCTCTGCTGAGCCCCATCCCGCCCGCCATCTCGCACCCTGTCCTGAGCATGGACAGGAAGGCATCCTTCTGTAATCATCGCACCCTTTGCCGAGCGGGCTGACTGCGGCCCGCGCGAGTCCTTAGCAATGTGGCACGACCTATGGGTAGCGCTGGCGCTGGTCTTCGTCATCGAGGGCATCTGGCCCTTTCTCAATCCGGCGGGGATCAGGCGCGTCTGGCGGACCATGGCCGAACAGGACGATGGTTCCCTGCGCGTGGCGGGTCTCATCAGCATGCTGGCGGGTGTGGGCCTGCTGTACCTGGTTAACTGAGACCGGACTGATCGAGGCGCGGATGTTAGAGGAACGCTGGCTGTTGCCGGCCGGTATCGAGGAGGCCCTGCCGTCCCAGGCCCGGATCATCGAGGGGTTGCGCCGCGACCTGCTCGATATGTATCAGTCCTGGGGCTACGACCTGGTGATGCCGCCCTTCATCGACTACCTGGAGTCGCTGCTCACCGGCACCGGCCATGACCTGGACCTCCAGACTTTCAAGCTGACCGACCAGGAGAGCGGCCGGTTGCTGGGCATTCGCGCCGACATGACGCCACAGGTGGCGCGCATGGATGCCCATCAGTTGCGCCGCGAGGGGCCAACCCGGCTCTGTTACCTGGGCACTGTCCTCCACACCCGATCCGATGGTTTCGCCGGGACCCGCAGCCCCCTCCAGGTTGGCGCGGAGATCTACGGCCACTCCGGCGTCGCCAGCGAACTCGAGATCCTGCGCCTGGTGCTCCTCACCCTGGAGCTGGCCGGGATCGGCAATGCCTACCTGGACCTAGGGCACGTCGGCATTTATCGCGGCCTGGCCCGTCAGGCCGCTCTGACGGCTGACCGGGAACAGACCCTGTTCGAGGCCCTGCAGCGCAAGGCCATCCCGGAGGTGGCGGAGCTGATCGGCGCCTGGGGCCTGCGCGGCCCGGTGGCGGACATGCTGCTGGCCCTGGCGGAGCTGAACGGCGACGACGCCCTGGAGCGGGCCGCCCGGGTCCTGGCCCCGGCCGACGCCGAGGTTCATGAGGCCCTGGATCACCTCGCCCGGCTGCGGGACGGCCTCAACACCTGGCTACCGACGGTCCCGGTCCACTTCGACCTGGCCGAACTGCGCGGCTATCACTATAAGACCGGCGTGGTCTTCGCCGCCTTCGTCCCGGGCTGGGGCCAGGAGATCGCCCGCGGCGGGCGCTATGACGACATCGGCAAGGTCTTCGGCCGCGCCCGTCCCGCCGTGGGCTTCAGCAGCGACCTCAAGGGCCTGCTGCGCCAGGGCCAGGGTCGGGATCTGGCGGGCCGTTACCAGCCGCCCGCGGGGGTCTTCGCCCCCTGGTCGCCGGACCCGGCCCTGGTGGCCGAGGTCGAGCGGCTGCGCGCGGCCGGCCTGCGGGTAGTCGGCGAACTCCCCGGCCAGCCGGGGGGCGCCCGGGAGGCCGGCTGCGCCGAGCACTTGGTTTTCGAGGGGGGGCGCTGGCAGCGGCGCCTGGCCTGAGCCGGGACCGTCGCGCACGGCGCGGCACTCAACAACAACGAGCGATGTGAGCTATGGGTAAGAATGTCGTGGTGATCGGCACCCAGTGGGGTGACGAGGGCAAGGGCAAGGTGGTGGATCTGCTGACGGATCGCGCCGCCGCCGTGGTGCGTTTCCAGGGCGGCCACAACGCCGGTCATACCTTGGTGGTCGATGGCGAGCAGACCATTCTGCATCTCATCCCCTCCGGCATCCTGCGCGCGGGCGTCAAATGCCTGATCGGCAACGGCGTCGTCCTCTCCCCCGAGGCCCTGCTCAAGGAGATCGATCGCCTGGAGGCCAAGGGGGTGCCGGTCAGCGAGCGTCTGGCCGTCAGCGCCGCCTGCGCCCTCATCCTGCCCTATCACGTCGCCCTGGACCATGCCCGGGAAAAGGCCCGGGGCAGCAAGGCCATCGGCACCACGGGTCGCGGCATCGGCCCGGCTTACGAGGACAAGGTCTCCCGGCGCGGCCTGCGCCTGGGCGACGCCCTGGACGCCGACGGCCTGGTGGACAAGCTGCGGGGCATCATGGACTACCACAACTTCGCCCTGGAGCATTACTTCAAGGCCGAGACCCTGGACTATCAGCAGGTCCTGGAGCAACTCCTGGCCCAGGTGGAGCGTATCCGCCCCCTGGTCACCGACGTCGCCGGTGAACTGCATGCCCTGCGCCGCGCCGGCGCCGATGTCCTCTTCGAGGGCGCCCAGGGGGCCCTGCTCGACATCGACCACGGCACCTATCCCTTCGTCACCTCCTCCACCACCACCGGCGGCGGGGCGGCGAGCGGCAGCGGCATGGGTCCGCGCCACCTCGACTATTTTCTGGGGATCGTCAAGGCCTACACCACCCGCGTCGGCGGCGGCCCCTTCCCGACCGAGCTCTTCGACGCCGTCGGCGATCACCTCAGCGCCAGGGGCCACGAGTTTGGCGCTACCACCGGCCGCAAGCGCCGCTGCGGCTGGCTGGACCTGGTCACCCTCAACCGCTCCTTCGACATCAATAGCATCACCGGCATCTGCATCACCAAGCTGGATGTCCTCGATGGCCTGGAGACCCTGAGGATCTGCACCGCCTATGAGCTGGACGGCCAGGAGCTGACGGCACCGCCCCTCAGCGCCGACGAACTGGCGCGCTGCACCCCGCGCTATATCGAGCTGCCGGGCTGGTCCGAGTCCACGGTGGGGGTGACTGCCTACGGGGAACTGCCGGTCAACGCCCAACGCTATCTGGCCAAGATCGAGGAGCTCTCCGGGCTGCCCATCGACATCGTCTCCACCGGCCCGGACCGCGCCCAGACCATCGTCAAGCGCCATCCCTTCGATGCCTGAGATGCGGTGAAAAAACCTCTCACACGGAATCGGTAGATCTTTACCAACAAAGAGATGGCAAGCCGCCGGCGGTGAAAAATACCCCTTTCTTCACCAGCGCCGAGGCCCCGCGGCCAGCGCTAGGGATGGTGTTGGTCCATGGTTACATGATCGGTCCCGGCCCCCGGACTTCGCCCCTCCGGGGTCAGCCAGCACGAACCAGTAGGCTTTAACCCCATGCCTGTATCCGCAATGCTGCTGGAGGGTGTCCGCCTGATGGTGATCGGTATGGGCATCGTTTACGTCTTCCTGCTTCTGCTGGTGGGGATCCTGCGCCTCCTGTCCCAGGTCATCCAACGCTGGGCCCCCGAACCGCCGCCGGCACCCGCCTCCACCACCGGGGCGGGACCGGGCCCGGGCCGATCCGGGGCGGGGGTGAACGCCGAGATCCCGGGGGAACTGGTGGCGGTCATCGCCGCCGCCGTCAGCCGCTATCGCCGGGACCATCCGCCCCATTGACCCGGGAGGAGACAATCCACGTGACCGCGGGCTCCGCCCCCGGCCCGAATCCGCCACGGAGCCGGCGCGAAGCTGGCATGAACCCGGACCGGAGCCGGCGGGTAACCGGCCGCCGTCAAGCCCCCCTCCACCGTCGCCCCTCTGGAGCAAGCGCATGAAAACATCCAGCCATCCGGGAAGCGCTCCGGCCACGCCCAGCGCTGAATCCGGCACCCCCACCGCCGTGCCTGGCGCGACGCCGCCGCGCAGCCCCCTGGGGATCACCGATGTCGTCCTGCGCGACGCCCACCAGTCCCTCCTGGCCACGCGCATGCGGATCGAGGACATGCTGCCCATCGCGGCGGAGCTGGACGCCGTCGGCTACTGGTCCCTGGAGACCTGGGGTGGAGCCACCTTCGATGCCTGCATCCGCTACCTGGGCGAGGACCCCTGGGAGCGCCTGCGCCTGCTCAAGGCGGCCATGCCCAACACCCGGCAGCAGATGCTGCTGCGCGCCCAGAACCTGCTCGGCTACCGGCACTATGCCGACGACGTGGTGCAGCGTTTCGTCGAGCGGGCGGTGGACAATGGCATGGACGTCTTCCGCATCTTTGACGCCATGAACGACCTGCGGAACTTCCGGGCGGCTATCAGCGCCACCCTGGCCTGCGGCAAGCATGCCCAGGGGACCCTATCCTATACCGTCAGCCCGGTGCATGACCTCCAGTACTGGCTGGATATGGCTCGCCGTCTGGAGGACCTGGGCAGCCACTCCCTGTGCATCAAGGACATGGCTGGGCTGATGCAGCCCTACGTGGCTGAGGAACTGGTCAGCCGCCTCAAGGAGTCCTGCGCCGTACCTATCGCCATGCAGTGCCACGCCACCACCGGCATGAGCACCGCCGCCATCCTCAAGGCGGCGGAGGCGGGGATCGACATGGTCGACACCGCCATCTCCTCCATGAGCATGACCTACGGCCATTCGCCCACCGAGTCGGTGGTCGCCATCCTCCAGGGCACGCCGCGGGATACCGGGCTGGACCTCAAGCGCCTGGAGGGCATCGCCGCCTACTTCCGCGAGGTGCGCAAGAAGTACGCTAAGTTCGAGGGCTCCCTCAAGGGCATCGACTCGCGCATCCTGGTCGCCCAGGTCCCCGGCGGCATGCTCACCAACATGGAGAGCCAGCTCAAGGAGCAGGGGGCCAGCGCCCGTTTCGACGAGGTCCTGGCGGAGATCCCCCGGGTGCGCGAGGACCTGGGCTATATCGCCCTGGTCACCCCCACCTCCCAGATCGTCGGCACCCAAGCGGTGCTCAACGTCCTGACTGGGGAGCGGTACCAGACCATCACCAAGGAGACCGCCGGCGTCCTGCGCGGCGAGTACGGTGCCACCCCGGCCCCGGTCAACGCCGAGCTCCAGGCCCGGGTGCTCCAGGAAGGCGAGGAGCCCATCACCTGCCGGCCGGCGGATAAGCTGAGCCCGGAGATGGACCGCCTCACCACCGAACTGGAGGGGCTGGCCAGGGACAAGGGCATCACCCTGGCCCCGGCGGTGGTGGACGACGTCCTGATCTATGCCCTCTTTCCGCAAGTGGGGCTCAAGTTCCTGGAGAACCGGGGCAACCCCGCCGCCTTCGAGCCACCACCCTGGCTGGAGCGCGCGGCCGCCGCTGCGCCCGCGGGCGCGCCGGGGCCGGTCGCGGGGGGTGGCGGTGGACCCGAGGCCGGCACCGGTGCTGTTGCTGATACTAGTGGCGGCGGTGCTGGTGCCGGCGCGGGCAGCACCGGCGCTACTCCGGTCCCGGGCAGGTCCGAGGCCTACCGCATTGAGGTCAATGGCCATGCCTATGATGTCCTGGTCAGTCCCCAGGGCGCGCTCCAGGTCAGCGCCAGTGGGGGAGGGACCGCGTCGCTGACGCCAGCGCATCTCCCGGGTCATCCCGCCCCGCCCTCTGGCGGCGGTTCGGCCCACGCCGCTGCGTCACCGTCCGGTGCCCCCGGTGCGCACGGGCCGGCAGCCGGCACCCCCGTGCCATCCCCCCTGGCGGGACATATCGTCAGGCTCAAGGTCAAGCCAGGCCAGGCCGTCCAGTCCGGCGAGGTGCTCCTGATCCTGGAGGCCATGAAGATGGAGACCGAGATCCGCGCCCCGGCGGCGGGGACCGTCCAGACGGTCTGCGTCAAGGAGGGCGATGGGGTCCAGGTCGGCGATGCCCTGATCCTGCTCGCCTAGGCCATGGACGAACTCCTCAAGCTCTGGCAATCCATGGGGATTGCCAACCTGGAGTGGGGTCAGGCCCTGATGATGGGCGTCGGTGGCCTGCTCATCTGGCTGGCCATCACCCGCAAGTTCGAGCCCCTGCTCCTGGTGCCCATCGGCTTTGGCGCCCTGCTCAGCAATATCCCCCTGGCGGGGATCGGCGGTCCGGAGGGCCTCATCGGTCTGATCTACGCCGCCGGCATCGAGACCGGGGTCTTCCCCCTGCTGATCTTCATGGGCGTGGGCGCCCTCACCGACTTCAGCGCCCTCATCGCCCGGCCCTCGACCCTGCTGCTGGGGGCGGCGGCCCAGTTCGGCATCTTTGCCACCCTCATCGGCGCCCTGGCCCTCAACGCCCTCCCGGGCTTCGACTTCACCCTGCGCGAGGCCGCCTCCATCGCCATCATCGGCGGGGCGGACGGGCCCACCGCCATCTTCCTCGCCTCGCGCCTGGCCCCGGAGCTGCTCGGCGCCATCGCCGTGGCGGCCTATTCCTACATGGCTCTGGTGCCGATCATCCAGCCGCCCATCATGCGCGCCCTCACCACCCGGGAGGAGCGCGCCGTGGTCATGGCCCAGTTGCGCCCGGTGTCGCGGCTGGAGAAGCTGCTCTTCCCCCTGGCGGTCCTGGCCCTCTGCGCCCTGCTGCTGCCCTCGGCGGCGCCCCTCATTGGCATGCTCACCCTTGGCAACCTACTGCGGGAGGCCGGGGTGGTGGAGCGTCTCAGCCGCGCCGCCCAGAACGAGATCATCAACGTCGTCACCCTGCTCCTCGGCCTGGCGGTGGGCTCCAAGCTCTCCGCCGACAAGTTCCTGACCCTGGAGACCCTGGGCATCCTGGTCCTGGGCGCCCTTGCCTTCGCCATCGGCACCGCGGCGGGGGTGCTGATGGGCAAGCTCATGCACCGCCTCACCGGTGGCCAGGTCAATCCCCTCATCGGCGCCGCCGGGGTCTCCGCCGTGCCCATGGCGGCGCGGGTGGTCAACAAGGTGGGCCAGGAGGTCGATCACCACAACTTCCTGCTCATGCACGCCATGGGGCCCAACGTCGCCGGGGTCATTGGCTCCGCCGTCGCCGCCGGCGTCCTGCTGGCCCTGGTGCCCTAGCCCGGCAAGTTCGACGCGCGCCCGCAAGCGCGAAATGGCATCCGGATTTGACGCTGGGGCGGGGGGCTGCCTAAACTACTCCGCTTATGTTTGCGCCGCTGCCCGAGTTGATCGATCCCTGGCACGCCGTCGAGGCGGGGGCCGAGTTTCGCGGCAGCCTGCCCCTGGCCCGGATGGCCAGGCTCCGGGAGTCCCTCCGGGAGCCGACCGGCGAGGCAAGGTTCCGCCTGACCTTCACCCGTGATCCGGAAGGGCGCGGGGTGCTCGACGGCGAGATCGAGGCCCGGCTGATCCTGACCTGTCAACGCTGTCTGGAGGCGCTGGAATTCCCGGTCCTGACCACCCTGGACCTGGTCCTGGTGTCCGGCCTCGACGAGGCGGGGTTGCTGCCGGAGGATCTCGATCCCCTGCTGGTCCCCGAGGAACCCTTGCGCCTGGCGGACCTGATCGAGGATGAGCTGCTCCTGGCCCTGCCGCAGATCCCCCGACATGAATCGGGGGCCTGTCCCGCGGGCGGCGGGCGCTGGACCGCGGTGAGTGACGAGCGGCGGGCGGGGGAGGGCGCCAACCCCTTCGCCGTACTGGGCGCGCTCAAGCGGGCAGCGATCCATGAGCCGGAGCGAAAATCCGCTACCGCTCCAGACCCTGCCCCGGATCAGGCACCGAATCAGACCCCGGATTAGGCTCGGGACGGGGGCTGAACCGAAACCGCCGCGCCGGCAACCCGCCGTCGGGGCCGATGACGACTGTTTTAACGCGGCTGCCGGCCCTTAAGGGTTCCGGTCGTCCCCGATGCTAGGAGATAACCATGGCTGTTCCTCAAAATCGCAAGACCTCTTCCAAGCGCGACATGCGGCGCTCCCACGACGCCCTGACCGGCCCGACCCTGGCGGTCGAGCGCCAGAGCGGCGAGGTCCATCGTCGGCATCACGTCTCCGCGGATGGCTTTTACCGCGGCCGCAAGGTGATCGAAACCAAGGGCTGATCGCGCCCGCTCCGCGCTGACAGGGTGACCGGGTCATGTCGGGAGGCCTCATGTCCAATCGCCTGACCATTGCCCTGGATGCCATGGGCGGGGATCACGGCCCCGAGGTGGTGGTCCCGGCGGCCATCAACTTCCTCCGCGCCACCCGGGACACCAGCCTCATCCTGGTCGGCCTGGAAGAGGCCATCCGCGCTCACCTTCCCGCGGGCGGACTGCCTGGGGGTGACTTGGAGCCGCGGCTGTCCATCCGCCACGCCTCCCAGGTCGTGGCCATGGACGAGTTGCCCTCCAAGGCGCTGCGGTTCAAGAAGGACTCCTCCATGCGGGTGGCCATCGATCTGGTCAAGGAGGGCCAGGCCCATGCCTGCGTCAGCGCCGGGAACACCGGGGCGCTGATGGCCACGGCCCGCTTCGTCCTCAAGACCCTGCCCAACATCGATCGTCCCGCCATCATGACCGCGGTGCCCTCCATCACCGGCAGCACCCATATCCTGGACCTGGGCGCCAATGTCGACTGCACGGCGGAGCACCTCTTCCAGTTCGCCGTCATGGGCAGCGAGACGGTGACCGCGGTGGTGGGGATCGGCGCGCCCAAGGTTGGGCTCCTCAACATCGGCGCCGAGGAGATCAAGGGCAACGAGCAGGTCAAGGGCGCCCACGAGTTGCTGGCCCGTAGTTCCCTGAATTACATCGGCTATGTCGAAGGGGACACCATCTACCTCGGCGGCGCCGACGTGGTGGTCAGCGATGGCTTCGTCGGCAACGTGGCCCTCAAGTCCAGCGAGGGCGTGGCCAAGATGGTGCGCCACTTCCTCACCGTCAATTTCCGTCGCAACTGGCTGACCAAGCTATCGGCCCTCGCCGCCCGGCCGGTCCTCAAGCGCTTCGGTCGCTTCCTCGACCCGCGGCGCTACAACGGCGCCAGCCTCCTGGGTCTGCGTGGCATCGTCATCAAGAGCCATGGCGGGGCCGATGTCCTGGCCTTCGAAAACGCGATCCACATCGCCGAGAAGGAAATCCACTGCAACATCCCCGAGCGCATCGCCCACCGCGTGGGTGGCCAACTGGATGCCGAACGCCTGAGGGCGACCCCGTGAAATTCTATTCCCGCATTCTGGGCACCGGCAGTTATCTGCCCGAGCGGATCGTCACCAACAAGGACCTCGAGGAGATCATCGATACCACGGACGAATGGATCTTCGAGCGTACCGGTATCCGCCAGCGTCACATGGTCTCCGAGGGCGAGAGTTGCTCCGATCTGGCGGTGGCCGCCGCCCAGGCCGCCCTGGCCGCCGCCGGGGTGGAACCTGGCGAGATCGACCTGATCGTCCTCGCCACCACCACCCCGGACCAGATCTTTCCCAGCACCGCCTGCATCATCCAGCCGCGCCTGGGGATCCAGGGCATCCCGGCCTTCGACGTCCAGGCGGTGTGCACCGGCTTCGTCTACGCCCTCAGCATCGCCGACAAGTTCGTCCGCACCGGCAGCGCCAAACGCGCCCTGGTGATCGGGGCCGACACCATGTCCCGCCTGCTGGACTGGCAGGACCGCTCCACCTGCGTCCTCTTCGCCGATGGGGCGGGGGCGGTGGTCCTGGGGGCCAGCGAGGAGCCGGGGATCATCTCCACCCACATCAGCGCCGATGGCGCCTACAAGGACCTGCTTCAGGTGCCCAAGGGGGTGGGCGGGGGCCAGACCGACGCCGACCCCTACCTGGAGATGCGCGGCAACGAGGTCTTCCGCATGGCGGTCAACACCCTGGGCCGCATCGTCGACGAGACCCTGGAGGCCAATGGCTTGGACAAGTCCGCCATCGACTGGCTGGTCCCCCATCAGGCCAACATCCGCATCATCCAGGCCACGGCCCGCAAGCTGGACCTGCCCATGGAGCAGGTGGTGGTGACCGTGGGCGAGCATGGCAATACCTCCGCCGCCTCGATTCCCCTCGCCCTCGACACCGCCATCCGTGACGGGCGCATCAAGCGCGGCGAGACCCTGATCATGGAGGCCTTCGGCGGCGGCTTCACCTGGGGCTCCGCCCTGGTGCGCTACTGACTGGCTTCTGACCTGGCGGGCCCCCCCATCCGCCCACCGTCGTCACCGGCCGGTAGTGGCGGTGATCCCCTTCTTTAGCCCTTGCCCCTTTAACCCAACCCGAATTGACCATCCCGATGTCCCGATGAGAAAGCAGATCGCGATCGTCTTTCCCGGCCAAGGCTCCCAGTCCGTGGGCATGCTCGCCGAACTGGCCGCGGCTTATCCCCTGGTCCCGAAGACCTTCGCCGAGGCCTCCACGGTCCTGGGCACCGATCTCTGGGACCTGGTCAGCCAGGGCCCGAAGGAGCTGCTCGACCGGACCGATCTCACCCAACCGGCCATGCTCACCGCCGGGGTCGCCGTCTGGCGGGTCTGGCAACTGGAAGGCGGGACCCGGCCCGACTGGCTGGCGGGCCATAGCCTGGGTGAATTCACCGCCCTGGTCTGCGCCGGGGCCCTGGGGTTCGCCGACGCCGTGGCCCTGGTGGCCAAGCGCGGCCGCTTCATGCAGGAGGCCGTGCCGGCGGGGGCCGGCGCCATGGCCGCCATCCTCGGTCTGGCGGATGACCAGGTCGCCGCTGCCTGCGCGGAGGCGGCCCAGGGTCAGGTCCTGGCCCCGGTCAACTTCAACTCCCCTGGACAGGTGGTCATCGCCGGCGAGGCGGCGGCGGTGGAGCGGGGCATCGCCGCGGCCAAGGCCCGGGGCGCCAAGCGCGCCGTGCCCCTGCCGGTGAGCGTCCCCTCCCACTGCGCCCTGATGCGCCCCGCCGCCGAGCGGCTGGCCGTCGCCCTGGCCGCGGTGGACATAACTCCGCCCAGCATTCCCGTGCTGCACAACGCCACCGTGGATACCGCCCAGGAGCCGGAGGCCATCCGCGAGCGCCTGGTGCGCCAGCTCCATAGCCCGGTGCGCTGGGTGGAGACGGTGCGTCGCCTGGCGGACGGGGGCGTCAGCCTGGTGATCGAGGCCGGCCCCGGCAAGGTGCTGGCCGGTCTCACCAAACGCATCGATGAGCGGCTGGAGGGCCTGGCGATGTTCGATCCCAAGGGCCTGTCCGCGGCGCTGGAGGCCACGCAAGATGTCTGAGCAGCAAACCCAACTCCCAACCCAAGCTCAAGTCCTACCCCTGAGCGGGGAGATCGCCCTCGTCACCGGGGCCTCCCGGGGCATCGGTCAGGCCATCGCCCTGGCCCTGGGCCAGGCCGGGGCCGTGGTTGCCGGTACCGCCACCACGGAGGCCGGCGCCGAGCGCATCAGCGACTACCTGACCGCGCGAGGGGTCCAGGGGGCGGGGCTGGTCCTGGACGTGGCCGATCCCCAATCCGTGGAGAGCCTCATGGAGCGCCTGACCACGGACCTGGGCGCCCCCTCCATCCTGGTCAACAACGCCGGCATCACCCGCGACAGCCTGCTGATGCGCATGAAGGATGGCGACTGGCAAAGCATCATCGACACCAATCTCGGCTCCGTCTACCGCATGTCCAAGGCCTGTCTGCGGCCCATGACCAAGGCCCGCAAGGGGCGCATCATCAACATCGCCTCGGTGGTGGCGGTGATGGGCAATGCCGGTCAGGCCAATTACGCCGCCGCCAAGGCCGGCATGATCGGCTTCAGCAAGTCCCTGGCGCGGGAGGTCGGCTCCCGGGGCATCACCGTCAACTGCGTGGCGCCGGGGCTGATCGACACCGACATGACCCGCGCCCTGGAGGAGGCCCAGCAGCGCCAGATCCTGGCCGGCATCCCCCTGGGGCGCTGGGGGAAGGTGGAGGAGGTGGCCGCGACGGTGGCCTTCCTCGCCTCGCCCGCGGCGGCCTACATCACCGGCGAAACCATCCACGTCAACGGTGGCATGTGGATGGCGTGAATCGCCGCCGGGCCTGCCCCGGGTGGCGTGCCTTTCCTCTGACAACGAATCCGCCTAGAATAGGCGCCGCCCCGTCTGGGGCCATCTATGTAACTCTGTGAGGGTCAAAAACAATGAGCAGCGTTGAAGAACGGGTACGGAAGATCGTGGTGGATCAGCTAGGCGTCAAGGAGGAGGAGGTGACCCTCGAGGCCTCTTTCGTCGACGACCTCGGCGCCGATTCGCTGGATACCGTCGAGCTGGTGATGGCCCTGGAAGAGGAGTTCGAGACCGAAATTCCCGACGAGGATGCCGAGAAGATCACCACCGTCAAGCAGGCCATCGATTACATCAACGCGCATCAGGCTTGATCAGGACCCTCGCGTCCTCCGGGGCGGGTGGCGGCGTCAACGGGACGCGGCCCCCATCCGGGCTTTAGATCAACCTCCAGGGTAGGTTCGAGGGGAAACTCCATGTCGATTAGAAGGGTCGTGGTCACCGGCGTCGGCCTTGTCGCTCCGGTGGGTCTGGATACCAGGAGCGGGTGGGACAACATCCTGGCCGGCCGCAGCGGCATCCAGCCCATCACCCACTTTGAGATCGCGCCCTTCACCACCCGGTTTGGCGGGCCTATCTACGGCTTCGATCCCGAGCTGTACGTCGCCAAGAAAGATGTCAAGAAGATGGATAAATTCATCCATTACGGCATCGGCGCCGGAACCCAGGCCATGGAAGACGCGGGCCTTGAGGTCACGGACGCCAACCGTCACCGCATCGGCGTCGCCGTCGGTTCCGGCATTGGCGGCATCGCGGGCATCGAGAACAGCTACGCCGCCTATCTGAGCGGCGGGCCGCGCAAGATCTCGCCCTTCTTCGTCCCGGCCAACATCGTCAACATGGTTGCCGGGGACCTGTCGATCAAATACGGCCTCAAGGGCCCCAATTATTCCATCGTCTCCGCCTGCAGCACCGGCACCCACAACATCGGCGAGGCGGCCCTGATGATCCGCCATGGCATGGTCGACGCCATGCTCGCCGGCGGCGCCGAGATGGCCACCACCCCGGTTGGCCTCGGGGGCTTCGCCGCCGCCAAGGCCCTCTCCACCCGCAACGATGATCCGCAGCGAGCCAGCCGGCCCTTCGACAAGGATCGGGACGGCTTCGTCCTCAGCGACGGCGCCGGGGTCATCCTGCTGGAGGAATACGAGATGGCCAAGGCCCGCGGGGCCCAGATCTACGCGGAGCTGGTCGGCTTTGGCATGAACTCCGACGCCTATCACATGACCGCCCCCTCGGAGGATGGCGAGGGCGCCGCCGAGTGCATGCGCCTGGCCCTGCGGATGGCCGGCATCCATTTCGAGGAGGTGGACTATATCAACGCCCATGGCACCTCGACCCCCGCCGGGGACATCGCCGAGACCAAGGGCATCAAGCGCGCCTTCGGCGACCATGCCTACAAGCTGGCGGTCAGCTCCACCAAGTCCATGACCGGCCACATGCTCGGCGCCGCCGGGGGGGCCGAGGCCATCTTCACCCTGCTTGCCATGCGCGACCAGGTGGCCCCGCCCACCATCAATTACGACACCCCCGATCCGGACTGTGACCTGGACTATGTCCCCAACGTCGCCCGGCCGATGAAGATCGATGTGGCGGTCAGCAACTCCTTCGGCTTCGGCGGCACCAACGGCTCCCTCGTCTTCCGGCGCATCTGAGGCCCAGGCCACCGCCACCTCCGGCTTGGTCCCCCCGCGGGCCTCGCGGCGCGGGCTTTACTGGTTGGTCCTGGCTCTAGCGCTGGCCCTGGCCCTGGGCCTCGCTGGCCTGATCCTCTGGCAGCGCTACGAGGCATTCAAGACCCAACCCCTTTCCCCGCCGCCCACGGCGGGGGAAACCTTCCTCTTTGATATCCCCACCGGCATGTCCCTGCGCGCCCTCGCCCGGGAACTGACGGCCCTGGGTGTCTTGGACCATCCCTGGTTCTTTCTCGCCCTCGCCCATCTGAGCGGCCAGGCGGCGCGGATCAAGGCCGGGGAATACGCCATCGCCCCGGGCACCACCCCCGTCGCCCTCCTCAACAAGCTGGTGAGAAATCAGGTCCACCAGCGCGCCATCACCCTCATCGAGGGCTGGACCGCCGCCCAACTCCTCGCCGCCCTGGCCCGGGACGACCGCCTGGTCCATAAACTGGAAGGGGTGACCCCGGAGACCCTGATGGCCGCCCTGGGCCGGCCCGGCCAGAGTCCGGAGGGGCGCTTCTTCCCCGATACCTATCGCTTCATCAAGGGCACCAGCGACCTGGATCTCCTCAAGCGCGCCGCCCTGGCCATGGATCAGGTGCTGGCGGAGGAATGGCGGGACCGGGCCCCCGGCCTGCCCCTGCGGGATCCGGAGCAGGCCCTGATCCTGGCCTCCATCATCGAGAAGGAGACCGGCCTGGCCAGCGAGCGGCCGGCCATCGCCGGGGTCTTCATCCGCCGCCTGCAACTGGGCATGCGCCTGCAGACCGACCCCACGGTCATTTTTGGCCTCGGCGCCGCCTTCGATGGCGATCTGCGCCGCGCCGATCTGTTGCGGGACACGCCCTACAACACCTACACCCGCGCCGGCCTGCCCCCGACGCCCATCGCCCTGCCGGGCCGGGCCGCCCTGCGCGCCGCCCTCCACCCCGCCCCGGGGGACAGCCTCTACTTCGTCGCCAAAGGTGACGGAGGCCATTGGTTCTCCGCCACCCTGGACGAGCACAACCAGGCCGTGCGCCGCTATCAATTGGGTGGGCGCGCCCAGCCACCCCAGTCAGGGACTCAGCTCCAACCCCAGATCCAGACCCAGCCGACGGTGCAGTCAGGGTTGCGGCCGCAACCTCAGCCAACATCAGGTATTGTGTCGCCTTATTCGTCGTCTTCATCCACGGCGGCTGAGTCTCCCATTGGGCCCTCGGGATCAACGCTGCTAGCCCCTGGTCCCTTACCCGCCGGTACGGGGCCTCAATCGACACCATCCCTTTCCACCTCGTCGCCGCTGGAGGCCTTCGATCCATGACCGCGGGCCGCCCGACACCGGGCCGTTTCATTACCCTGGAGGGGATCGAGGGCGCCGGTAAATCGAGCCAGATGGCGACGATCCGCGCCACCCTGGAGGCCCTGGGCCACCGGGTAGTCCTCACCCGTGAACCCGGCGGCGCCCCCATCGCCGAGCGGGTGCGTCAGGTCCTGCTCGATCCCGCCAACCAGGGCATGGCCGCGGATGCCGAACTGCTGCTGGTCTTCGCCGCCCGGGCCGAACACCTGGCCAAGACCATCCGCCCGGCCCTGGCGCGGGGGGACTGGGTGGTCTGCGATCGCTTTACCGACGCCACCTATGCCTATCAGGGGGGTGGGCGGGGCCTGGACCCGGTACGGATCGGTCTGCTGGAGACCTTCGTCCAGGGCGACCTGCGCCCCGACCTGACCCTGGTCTTCGACCTGCCGGTGGACCTGGGCCTGGCCCGCGCCGGCCGCCGGTCGGCCCCGGATCGCTTCGAGGGCGAAACCCGCCGTTTCTTCGAGGGTGCCCGCGCCACCTACCTGGCCCGCGCCCGGGCCGAACCCGCTAGGATGCGCCTCATCGACGCCAGCGCCCCCCTGGAGGCGGTCAGCCAGGCCGTCATCGCCGTCATTCGCGCCTTCGCGGACCCAAGCCGGAGTCCCTGACGCATGTCCCCTGGCAATTCCTCGGTGGCTGTCTCCGTCCATCATCATCAAGGGCGTGAGAGAGCCCTCATGAATACTGGCACTCCGGGAGATACCGACCATCTCATACGGTTTGTCGCCACTCCAGGGCAGATCCCCGGGCCATGACCGCCACCCCAACCTCCCCCGCGACACCGAGCCTCCCTCCCTGGCTCCTTTCGCCCTGGTCGGCCTTGCAAGGGGCCCGGCGGGCCAACCGCTTCCCGCATGCCTTGCTGCTCACCGGCCCCCTGGGGGTCGGCAAGCGGCTGCTGGTGAAGGCCCTGGCCCGGTCGCTGCTCTGTCCCCGGACGGATGCCCGGGGCTTTGCCTGTGGCCAGTGTCCGGACTGCCTCCTGCTGGCCGCCGGCACCCATCCCGACCTGGTCCGGGTGGGACCCGACGAGGAGACCAAGTCCGGGGAGATCCGGGTCGACGCCATCCGCGCCCTGGCGGGGACGGAGGGCCTGACCGCTCACCGCGGCGGCTGGAAGCTGATCCTCATCGACCCGGCCCACCGCATGAACGTCTCCGCCGCCAACGCCCTGCTCAAGACCCTGGAGGAGCCGGCCCCCAGCACCCTCATGTGCCTGGTCAGCGAGCAGCCCAGCCGCCTAACCGCCACCATCCGCAGCCGCTGCCAGGCCCTGCGCCTGGCCCTGCCCGCCGAGGCCGAGGCCCTGGCCTGGCTCACCCCCCAGGTTCGGGGTCTGAACGCCGCCACCCTCCTGCACCTGGCCCATGGCGCCCCCCTGCGCGCCCTGGAACTGGCGGACAAGGAGCGGCTGGCCGTGCGTGACAAGCTGTTCGCGGGCTTCGTCGCCGTGGCCCAGGGCCAGCGCGATCCCCTGGCCGAGGCCGCCGCCTGGAACGAGGCGGACCCCGCCCTCCTGCTGGACTGGCTGAGTGGCTGGCTCAGTGACCTGCTGCGACTCGCCGGCGCGCGGGGGCCAGCCCCGTCCGCAGCGGTGGGGGCCGGACAGGCCCAGGCAACAACCACCCCCCGGCTGATCAACAGCGACAAGCGGGCGGCCCTGACGATCCTGGCCGCCCGGGTGGCGCCCGCCCCGGGGCACCGCCTGCTACGCCGGATCTGGCAGGCGGGGGGCGGTGACACCAGCAACCTCAATCGCCTCCTGC
>CALMDH010000214.1:0-9945 GCA_937862735.1 uncultured Gammaproteobacteria bacterium | reverse complement strand
GATGCCTATAACCAAGCGCATCACTCGGTCTTGGGCGGATTTGTGATCAAGGCCGGCGTTCAAGCCCAATACGATTAACGGCTGCATTTGGAATCTCGACGCTATCTACCCGGATTCGGTGTACAAACCGTCAAAAGGGCTCTTCCGCCTGTTAAAGAATAAGCCAACCGATACGGACGTTCTCATTCCATCGATTGTTGCAGCTGTCGCCGCCAGCAAAGTGAAAGAGGAGGACTTCTACGCGCCCTTCGCTGATTGGCTTAAAAATGAGATTGAAGATGTAACCCACGCTATTCCGCTTGGCGGCAACAAGTTCAAAGACAAATGGGGAACACCTGACGTCATCGGAAAGCGAGAGTCCATGCGTAGTGACATTATCAAAGGCCCGACTGAAATTGTTTCCGCTGAAATCAAGACTGAGACATTCCAACTCGTTACAGCCTTTGGTCAAGCATGCGCGTACAAACTGTTCAGCCATCGGGTCTATCTCGTGATTCCTCGCCAGTCTCAGAAGGAGGAAATTTCGCGGCTCGACTCCCTATGCCAGATATTCGGAATCGGCTTGGTTACATTCGACGCCGAGACCCCCTCAACCCCCGACTTCCGAATCCAAGTGCGTCCGGCCCGGCATGAGCCTGGCCTGTTCTATACAAACAAGAACATGGCGCTTATCGAAAGGGATTTGTTCTCGTGAGTCCTAACACTGCGCTCCAGGGGCGCTGCGCGATAAAGCCGCGCAGCGCCCCTGAGCTTCGACGTTAGCCATCCATTTTATGGTGTGATTATGAATGCAATTGTGGAAGATATAAAAAAACTGTCCGTTTCCGAGCGGATTCAGCTTGTGGAAGATATATGGAACAGTATTCCTCCATTTTCTTTAGAGCTTTCCGCAAAAGAGCGGGATGAGCTTTATCGACGGTATGCCGCACATCAGGCTGACCCCTCCACGGGTATTTCGTGGTCACAGGTGCGGGCAAAGATTTTTTCAGAGCCGCGGCATTGATGGAAATTATATTCAGACCGGAAGCCGAAGCGGAGATTCTGGAAGCACAGGCATGGTACGAGTCGCGCTCCCCAGGATTGGGCTTTGAATTTGCACGGGCGGTTGAAGTTGCAGTGGAATCCGCATTAAGAATGCCGCTTGCATATCCAAAAATTGAAGGTGAATTTCGGCACATTCTTTTGAGCCGTTTTCCTTATTCTGTTATTTACCGTCCTTCTGAATCGGAGCTTGTTGTTGTGTCGTGCTTTCATCACAAACGCAAACCTGGCTCTTGGTCTGGAACCGTCGGCTAACTTGTCGCTCAAGGCCGACCACCCGCCGTCGGTTTTTTTTGGGTTGATTTTAGGTCTGTGGCGGGTGTGTCGGCTTAGCTCAGGCGTTAGCGACTTCGGTCACCGCGCGTCCCCGCTCCGGCAGAACTATCGCGTTGATGCGGTATGCCTCGCGCACGTTCCGCGTCTGGCGGTGGGCCAAGGATTAGCGCTCATCTCCCAGCTCGCGGCCACTCCCACCAGATCAGCTTCCGATACCTATGCCTGGATTTGGTGGGTTGACGAGGCGCCGCGACTTCCCAAGAAAACCCGTCCGTGGAGCGACGGGCAACACACGTCGAGCGTCGCCGCGCACTTGGGCTGATTGCGTAATTAATGAAATATAAATATAAGCATAATGCTTTTTAGTTAATTTCCGCTTGCCCGTCGGGTCCAATTGACAAATATCAATCAAATGTGAAATACATGGCCGGCCATCCCGATAAAATCACCCCGGATGAGCTTCAACCGACTGCCCGGCGAGGCCCCGATTCCCGCGGGCCCCCACTAAAAGGATTTTAGAATCAGAATAATAAAATCTTCCGCCTGCTGCGGTTGGGGGGTGGAAAGGAGGGTGAATTACTCGGTTGACACCCCCTTTGTGGACCAACACTATTCGGCTAGCGAATCACAGAATGTTCGCCCACCAAAGGGGAATAGCCGATGCCGACCACCGAGACCTTTTATGGGGTCATGCGGAGCCAGGGGATCACCCGCCGCAGTTTCCTCAAATTCTGTAGCCTCACCGCTACCGCCCTGGGACTGGGCCCCGCCGCCACCGCCCAGTTGGTGCACGCCATGGAAACCAAGCCACGGATCCCGGTGATCTGGCTCCATGGCCTGGAGTGCACCTGCTGCTCGGAATCCTTCATCCGCTCCGCCCATCCCTTGGTCAAGGATGTGGTGCTGTCGATGATCTCCCTGGATTACGACGACATCATCATGGCGGCCTCCGGGCATCAGGCCGAGGCGATCCTCCACGAGATCCGCGACAAGTACAAAGGCAACTACATCCTGGCGGTCGAGGGCAATCCGCCCCTCAATCAGGACGGCATGTCCTGCATCATCGCCGGCAGGCCCTTCCTCGAACAGCTCAGGGAGATGGCGGCGGACTGCAAAGCGATCATCTCCTGGGGCTCCTGCGCCTCCTGGGGTTGCGTGCAGGCGGCCCATCCCAACCCGACACAGGCAGTGCCGGTCCATAAGGTCATCCACGACAAGCCCATCATCAAGGTCCCGGGCTGCCCGCCCATCGCCGAGGTCATGACGGCGGTGGTCGCCTATATGCTGACCTTCGATCGCATCCCCGAGCTCGACCGCCAGGGCCGGCCGAAGATGTTTTACGGCCAGCGCATCCACGACAAGTGCTACCGCCGGCCCCACTTCGACGCCGGCCAGTATGTCGAGTCCTGGGACGACGAGGGGGCGCGCCGCGGCTACTGCCTCTACAAGATGGGCTGCAAGGGCCCGACCACCTACAACGCCTGCTCCACCGTGCGCTGGAACGACGGCGTCTCCTTCCCCATTCAGTCCGGCCACGGCTGTATCGGCTGCTCCGAGGACGGTTTCTGGGACAAGGGCAGTTTCTACGACCATGTGACCGACACCCGGGTCTTCGACATCGAGGCCAATGCCGATCGTGTTGGCATGGCGGCGGCCGGTGTGGTGGGGGCCGCGATCGTCGCCCACGCGGCGGTGACCGCCATCAAGCGCGGCCGCCAACCGGCCGAGGTCGCCGCCAGCGGTCCGGTCGGCACCGTTGGCAGCGTTCAGGATCAGGCCCAGCAGCAACAAGGTGAGCGTTCATGAGCATCCAGACCCCCAACGGCTTCACCCTGGACAACTCCGGCAGACGGGTCGTGGTCGACCCGGTGACCCGCATCGAGGGTCACATGCGCTGCGAGGTGAACCTGGACGAGAACAACGTCATCCGCAACGCCGTGTCCACCGGTACCATGTGGCGCGGGCTGGAGGTCATCCTCAAGGGCCGCGACCCACGTGATGCCTGGGCCTTCACCGAGCGCATCTGTGGCGTCTGCACCGGCACCCATGCCCTCACCAGCGTGCGGGCGGTAGAGGACGCCCTCGGTATCAAGATCCCCGAGAACGCCAACTCCATCCGCAACCTCATGCAGTTGACCCTCCAGGCCCATGATCACCTGGTGCACTTCTATCACCTGCATGCCCTGGACTGGGTGGACGTGGTCTCGGCCCTGCGGGCGGACCCCAAGGCGACCTCCGACCTGGCCCAGTCCATCTCCCCCTGGCCCCTGTCCTCGCCGGGCTATTTCCGCGATATCCAGAACCGGCTCAAGCGCTTCGTGGAGTCTGGCCAGCTCGGCCCCTTCATGAACGGTTACTGGGGCAATCCCGCCTACAAGTTGCCCCCCGAAGCCAACCTCATGGCGGTGACCCATTACCTGGAGGCCCTTGACTTCCAGAAGGAGATCGTCAAGATCCACACCGTCTACGGTGGCAAGAACCCCCACCCCAACTGGCTGGTGGGCGGGGTGCCCTGCGCCATCAACGTCGATGGCACCGGCGCGGTGGGCGCGGTCAACATGGAGCGGCTGAATCTCGTCTCCTCCATCATCGATCGCACCATCGAGTTCATCGACCAGGTCTACCTGCCGGACCTCCTGGCCATCGCCTCCTTCTACAAGGACTGGACCTATGGCGGCGGTCTGTCCAGCCAGTCGGTGATGTCCTATGGCGACATCCCGGACCGGGCCAACGACAACTCGGCGGCCAACCAGCTCCTGCCGCGCGGCGCCATCATCAAGGGCAATCTGGCGGAGATCCACGACGTGGACCTGCGCGATCCCGAACAGGTCCAGGAGTTCGTCGCCCATTCCTGGTACAGCTACCCCGACGAGAAGAAGGGACTGCACCCCTGGGACGGCATCACCCAGCCCAACTTCGTCCTCGGTCCCAACGCCAAGGGCACCAAGACCAACATCGAGGCGGTGGACGAGGGCGCCAAGTACTCCTGGATCAAGGCCCCGCGCTGGCGCGGCCATGCCATGGAGGTCGGTCCCCTGGCCCGCTGGGTCATCGGCTATGCCCAGGGCAACCCGGAGTTCAAGGAGCCAGTGGAAAAGCTGCTCACCGACCTGAACCTGCCGGTCAGCGCCCTCTTTTCTACCCTGGGACGGACCGCTGCCCGCGGCCTTGAGGCTTCCTGGGCGGTGCACAAGATGCGCTACTTCCAGGATAAGCTCATGGCCAACCTCAAGGCGGGGGACAGCAGCACGGCCAACATCGACAAGTGGGAGCCTGCCACCTGGCCCAAGGAGGCCAAGGGCGTGGGGACCACCGAGGCGCCCCGGGGCGCCCTCGGCCACTGGATCGTGATCAAGAACGGGCGGATCGAGAACTACCAGGCGGTGGTGCCGACCACCTGGAACGGCTCGCCGCGAGACCCGGCGGGCAATATCGGCGCCTTCGAGGCGGCCCTGATGAACACCCCGGTGGCCGTGGCCGATCAACCGCTGGAAATCCTGCGCACCCTGCACAGCTTCGACCCCTGCCTGGCCTGCTCCACCCATGTCATGAGCCCGGCGGGAGAGGAGTTGACGCGGGTCGTGGTGCGTTGATCCTCAGGCCAGGGTGCCTTGTGGCACCCTGGTCCTGGCCAAGTAGCGAGTCGATTCTGGAGGCGAACAACCATGACCACCGCCGACCCGACGGTCAGACAGACCGCGGTCTATGTCTATGAGGCCCCCGTGCGGGCCTGGCACTGGATCAACGCCCTGTCGATCACGGTCCTGCTCATCACCGGCTATTTCATCGGCGCCCCCCTGCCGACCCTGCCCGGTGAGGCGAGCGACCATTATGTGATGGGCTATATCCGCTTCGCCCATTTTGCCGCCGCCTACATCTTCGTCGTCGGCTTCATCTTCCGTATTTACTGGGCCATCGTCGGTAACAGCCATTCCCATCAACTCTTCATGCTGCCTTTCTGGCGCAAGCGGTTCTGGCGGGACCTCTGGCACGAGGTACGCTGGTACGCCTTCCTGGAAACGGAACCCCACAAATACCTCGGTCACAATCCCCTGGCCCATCTCTTCATGGTCGCCATCATCACCGTGGGCGGCCTGGTGATGATCGTCACCGGTTTCGCCCTCTACGCCGAGCAGACTGGATTGGGGAGTTGGCAGGACGAGCTCTTTGGCTGGGTCATCCCCTTCGTTGGCCAGAGCCAGGATGTGCGCATGTGGCACCACTGGGGCCTGTGGGTGATCCTGATCTTCGTCATGCTGCACGTCTATACCGCCATCCGCGAGGACATCGTCTCCCGCCAGAGCCTGATCAGTACCATGATCAGTGGCTGGCGGATGTTCAAGGACGATCGGCCCTGAATGCCTGGCAGCCTTCCCTTGGCCAACCCCCGGGTCCTGATCCTCGGTATCGGCAATGTCCTCTGGGCCGATGAGGGGTTTGGCGTTCGGGCCGTGGAATTGCTGGCCAGTCGCTACCGCTTCGGCCCCCAGGTCAGGCTCCTCGATGGCGGCACCCAGGGAATCTACCTGCTGGACCAGGTGCGTTGGGCCGAGGTCCTGGTGGTCTTCGACGCCGTGGACTATGGTCTGGCCCCCGGCACCCTCAAGCGGGTCGAGGGGGCCGAGGTCCCCCGCTTCCTGGGGGCCAAGAAGATGAGCCTGCACCAGACCGGCTTCCAGGAGGTGCTGGCCTTGGCCGAACTGATGGGCGACTACCCCAGGCACCTGCTGCTGATCGGCGTGCAGCCGGTGGAACTGGACGACTTCGGCGGCAGCCTCAGGCCCGCGGTGAAGGCCTGTCTGGAACCCGCGCTGGCCTGCGCCCTGGAATATCTGGCCGCTTTTGGTGTCCAGCCCGAGCCAGTGCCGGCCGAGGGCGGCGGCCAGCCCCGCCCCCTGGACCTGCCGGACCTGGCCCTGGGCCTGGAGGTTTACGAGACCGGCCGCCCCAGCGCGGCCAGTGCCTGGCGGCATGGCGATCCCCGCTTCCTGAGGGCCCCCGTTCTGACCTCCGGCCCTACTTCCGCATCAATTTCAGCATCCGTCTTAACCTCAGCCCCAGCCCCAGCCCCAGCCCCAGCCCCAGATCTAGACTCAGCACTAGACTCAGCACTAGCCTCAGGTGCTGGCCCCGCCGCCGCTGCCTCTTCTGCCGCTCCCGCCCCCGCTGCCGCCTCCTTCGGACCCGCTTCCGGTTGATGTGCATCGGCATCCCCATGCAGGTCATTGAGGCCGGTCCCCACCGGGCCTGGTGCCAGGGTCCCGAGGAAGCCGTCCCGGTTGACACCCTCCTGGTTGGGGAGCAGCCGCCCGGCACCTGGCTCCTGGTCTTTCAGGGCATGGCCCGCGAGGTCATGAGCGAAGACCGCGCCCGCCTGGTGCTGAACGCTCTGGAGGCCTTGCGGGCCGTGGCCCGGGGCGACGCCTTCGATCACCTCTTTCCTGATCTGGTCGGGCGGGAACCCCAGCTACCCGACTTCCTGCGTCCATCCTGACCACCCGCGCAACCCTTTTGTCGCCGCCCCCGAGGTCGCAAGCCTTGATATCTCCAACCTTGGTGTCGCCATTGCCCCTGTCTAGCGGCTTCGTCGGTCCCGGCAGCCAGCCTGGAGAAGCGGACGAGGCCGTCCTCGATTTCCCGTCCCTACCCAAGGCCATGGCCGCCTATGCCCCTCCCTCCCTCCCGGAGCCTGACCGGGTAGCGCGGCTCGGGCCGGCCCTGGGCTTGCTGGCAGCGCTGCAATCGGCCCTGGCGGCCTATCGGATAGGGGACCCGCCCCCGCGCTTCGATCTCACCCAACTGGATCCATCCCACCGGGAGATGCTGGAGCAGACCCTGGGAGAGGGCGAGGTGTCGGGCCGGTTAGTAGCGACGCCCCAAAGCGAACCTGGCGGGGATATTCAGGAGACCCGCCTCGCTGGTCTGTGGTGGGTGCGTGAGCAAGATGCCTCGGGGAGAGTGGGGCGGGAATACCTGGAGATAGCGGACTTGCCGGCCCTGGTGCGGGACCGGGCCTTCGCCGGTGCCCTGGATCAGGTCAGCCTGCCCGACCCCCTCCCGCCGGGGGTGATGAATGGCCCCGGGGTCCTGGCGGAGATCAACGATCATGCCGGCCGGTTTTCCGGCCATCGTTCACCCCATCTCGTCAATCTGACCCTGCTGCCGCAAACTCCGGAGGATCTGATCCTGCTGGACCAGGTTCTGTCCCCCGGGACCCTCACCCTGGTATCACGGGGTTACGGCACCTGTCGGGTGACCGCCACCGCCCTGCGTCACTGCTGGCGGGTGCGCCATTTCAACTCGGAGGAACGATTGATCCTCGATTCCCTGGAGGTGGCGGCGGCCCCCCTGGCCGTGCTCGCCGCTCAGGAGGACATCAGCGACAGCGCCGTCCGCCTGGGGGAAATACTTACCGCCCTTCGCGGATAAGGCCTGGCGCTGGAAGACTGTCACCAGGCCAGCCGCGTCGCTTCGCGTCGCCTTTCAGGCACCTGCCGGGCAATCTGGTCAGCCCCGGCCGGACAGGGTGATCCGCCCGATGCCCGGCAAACGCAGGCCCAGGTCATTGACATCCAACCCCGTTGAGAGGCCCAGCACGTTGACCTCGACCCCCTCTTCCCAGGCCAGTCCAAGGCCCAGCAGACCAGCGAGGGAAAGCTGCCAGCCGGTGCCGCTCGGCATCGGGGCGAGAAGATCGCCATTGGCCAGATAGTCCTTGCCCAGGGCCGTGGGTGGCAGATCCAGGCCCAGTTCGGGGACCTGCCGGGCGACGAAGGCGGTGAAGGTGTTGCTGTTCGGACCCGGCCAGGCGCGGTAGGCGAAGGGATAGGGATAGTTCGCCACCGCCGTCTCGATGCGGTCGATGAGGCCCTCGACCTCAGGGCCGCGCCGCTCCAGCAACAGCGCGGGTCGGGCGTTGTACCAGAGGAAGTCTGGGGCGCTCTGGCTGACGCTCACCACCGACTGGCCGCGGTAAAGGTTCCAGCCAATGACCTGATAGACGGTGTAGTTCTGGGCCCGATGCCGCTTGGTGGCGATCCAGGTATGGATGGCGAAGGCGCCGCGCCAGTTATAGGCCCGGGCCCCGTACACCAGGATCAGTGGCTCCGGCGTCTCCGCTGGCGTGGGGGCCTGGCCGGTACTGGCGTGGCTGGCCTGACTCCAGTGCGTTTCCAGATCCAGATCCCCGAAGGCCAGCACCGCGAAGGGGCCGAGTAGCAGGAGCCAAATTAACCCAGCCAGGCGGGCGGACCACTTGAGCCAGAGGTTTCGGCGGGGTGGGTGATTCACCGGGCTCACAGACAAACTCACAGCATCTTTTCAGGGTATGGTCAATTTCAGGGATCAGGTAGAGGCCGGGGTCCCTGAGGTTGAGCGATTGTTCACTCCTGAAACCACAGTCGGTCAGGGTGAAGAGCGGGTGGCTGGTGATTTCATGGCCAGTAAGCGCTATTCATGGTGAAAATTTTTCACTACATTAGACATTGTGAATACCCTGTACCGCGACGGCAAGCTCAAGATTTCGGTCTATGCCGATCACGCCCCGGCGCATTTTCATGTGCGCACCCCGGACGGCGATTCGATGGTCGATTTGGCCACCCTAGAGGAGCTGGCCGGTACCGCGAACCGTAAGCTGCTGGTCAAAGCGATTGCCTGGGCGATGGAAAACCAAGACCTGCTCGCAGCGGAATGGCGCAAACTCAACGGAGACTAACCATGCCCACCAAGCTTCCCCGCCTGACCCAAGTAACTGCCCTGCCTGGCCTGCGCCTGGCGCTGGTCTTTGCCGATGGATGGGAGACCACGGTAGACCTGGACGCGTTCATCACCAGCTTTCCCAGCCTGGCACCCCTGGCCGACCCGGCCCGCTTTGCCACACCCGCCATCGAGGAGTGGGGCAGCGGCGTGACCTGGGACGACGAGGGACCGCTTTCCCTGGCCGCGACAACCCTGTATCGGCTGGCCAGCGAACAGGCCGGGGATGACCGGCGGCGCTTCGAGGCTTGGTTGCTGCAACATGGCCTGTCCAATGCCAAGGCGGCCGAGGCGCTGGGGATGACCCGGCGCAGCATCATCAGCTATCGCACCGGCAGCCGGCCGATCCCCAAGACGGTGTGGCTGGCGTGTCTGGGCTGGAGCTGCTCGCAAGGGCATCCGGGAGATCATGGGGCACTAGCCACGCGGGCGGCGGCGTGAGATAGCTAGCTTTTCCTTGAAAATCGAAAAGTCAACTTCGGATTTTCAAGGAAAAATCGGCAAGGGGCCTGGTTCCGGGTTCGCCGGCCCATTTGCTTCCCCGTGGCGATTTATCAACAATAGCCGCCTTGTTTTTGCGAGGGGGCTCAGGCGATGCACGATACGGACGAGGTGGGCGAGATGGCGGCCATGATCGCGGCCTTCGACCGCTCCAATGCCATCATCGAATTCACGGCGGCGGGGGAGATCCTCAAGGCCAATGATCGGTTCCTGCATTGCCTGGGCTACCGCCGCGATGAACTGCTTGGCAAGCACCATCGCCTCCTCGTCGATCCGGCCTTTGCCGCCTCCCCGGCCTACGATGCCAGCGGCCGGTTCGGTACGGTGTGAGCCCCGCGTACTGGGTGAAGCCCAGGCCGCGCGCGGACGCCG
>CALMDH010000213.1:0-11792 GCA_937862735.1 uncultured Gammaproteobacteria bacterium | reverse complement strand
AAGGTTTCCGTCGACTGACACGGATCGGCGACGCCGATCCAGGGAGTTCTCATGACCACCCCCCTCGAACGTGAGAAGGACCGCATCCGCGCCGTTACGGGCCTCCTCCATCAGGCCTGCAAGCCCATCCGCATCCTGCGGACCATCGACTGGGCCCCGGAGGTCAAGGCGGCCTTCCTGGCCGGTGGCTGCCGGGATCTACCGGAAGTCAGCTACCCTCCCTTTGACCCCGGGCCCAGCATCGCCGCGGTGCGGGAGGCGCGCCGCCAGATCGTGCCGGTGACGACCATCGATGTGTGGCTGGAGCGCCATGCCCATGACATCGAACTGGCGGCGCGGATGCTGGCGGCCGTCGGGACGCCAAGCTTCTTCGAATACGGCCGGCAGCTCTATGGGGAACCCTCCGCCCCCCTGCGCTATTCCGCCATCACCCCCCTGGAGCTGGCGCAAAGCGTCCTCGACACCATCGCCCAACTGGATCAGGTCCAGATCCCGATTGCCCCCCCGGCCTGGCACGATGCCGAGGCGGTGGCGGCGGACCTGGAACGGGCGGTGCGGGCCCACTTTGGTGATCAGGCCCCGGCGGTGGAACTGGTGGACCGCCTGTCGGCCAATGCCCTGGCGACGGCGTCGGCGATCCGTATCCGCCGCGGCGCCCGCTTCACCGACCGTGACTATACCCAGTTGCTGCACCATGAGGCCTTCATCCACGTGGCAACCTCCCTGAACGGCAAGGCCCAGACCGACCTGCCCCTGCTCGCCGCGGGCCATCCCGGTACCACCCGCACTCAGGAAGGGCTGGCAGTCTTCGCGGAGGTCATCAGCGGGGCGATCGAACTGGACCGCATGCGGCGGCTGGCGGACCGGGTGCTGGCGATCCAGATGGCCATCGAGGGGGCGGATTTTCTCCAGGTCCATGCCTTTTTCCTGGAACGGACCGGCGACCCCGATCAGGCCTTCGAGAACACCCGGCGGGTCTTCCGGGGTGGTGTCATCACGGGTGGGGCCCCCTTCTGCAAGGATCTGGTCTATCTCATGGGCCTGCTGCAGGTGAACTACTTCCTACACGCGGCCTTCGCCGCCGGGCGGGCCGACTGTCTGCGCCTCCTGTTCTGCGGCAAACTCAATCTGCTCGACATCCCCGCGCTATGCGAGCTCTACGCCATGGGGCTGTGCCGGGCGCCACGCTTCCTCCCGCCCTGGGTCAGCGACCCCCGCTATCTGCTCGCTCTGCTCACCTTCGCCGTCTTTACCAACCGGGTGAACCTGGGGCCATTGATCGAACTGGCGCGCAAGCTCCTGGACAGCGCGCCCCTGGTGCGGATGCCAGAATCTGAGTAATCCGCGGCTCCCCTCTCCTTAGCCCCACGATCCTGCCGGGCGACTATGCTTATTTCATTACGATCGCTGGCCAACGCAGGGCCCGGCACCGCGAAAGGGGTTGATCGCCCCCGCGGGGCCGCAGGTCCTGGCCCTCTTCTTGGAGGATGATCGCCCATGACCCAGGTCCTGAATCTGGATAACGAACCGGAATTTCAGCTCGGAGGCCCCGCCTACCGCCTCATGCAGCGGCTGGGGCTGATCCGGCCCGGCACGCCATCCATCTTGCGCCGGTTCGTCGCCTTCCTGCTGCTCACCTGGGTGCCCCTGCTGATCCTGGCACTTATCGAGGGCAGTGCGCTGGGGCCGACACCGCAGGAGTCCTTGCTGTTGGATTTCGCGACCTACGCCCGCTTTTTCCTGGCCATTCCCCTGCTCTTCCTCTCCGAGGTGACCGTCGGTCCGCGCTTGCGGATGGCGGGGCGCCAATTCCTGGATGGCCACTTCATTCGGGAGGATGATCTACCCGCCTTCGCGGCGGCGGTGGCGCGCATCCGCCAGCGGCGCGAGGCCCTCCTGCCCGAGGTGGTGATGGTCGGTCTCGCCTTTCTCGGTGCCTGGTTCCTCGCCATCGAAAGCTGGACCGCGACGGGGCCGGCCCTTACCTGGCGGTCGGGGGGGCCGGAGAGCCTGCTGGGACTCTCACTGGCGGGTTTGTGGTACTACCTGATCGCCGTGCCCCTCCTGCAGTTCTTCGTGTCCCGCTGGCTCTGGCGCCTGATCATCTGGAGCCTGTTCCTCTTCGAGTTGTCCCGGTTGGACCTCAGGCTGATCCCCACCCACCCGGATCGCGCCGCCGGCCTGGGATTTCTCGGCGGTGCCCACCTTTCCCTGGGCATCTTCCCCTTCGCCTTCAGTTGCGTCCTCAGCGCCAACCTGGCCTTCCAGATCTATTTCGGGGGCGCACCCATCGAGTCCTTCAAGCTCCTGTTCCTGGTCTACCTGGTGGTGATGGTGCTCCTCATCCTCGGCCCCCTGCTCATCTTTACCCCCAAACTCGCCAGGGCTCGGCGGCAGGGGATGCGGGAATACAGCCTTCTGGCCAACGACTATAACCGCGCCTTTCACCAGAAGTGGGTGGTCGGGCCAGCCCCGGAGGATGAACCCCTGCTGGGCAGCGGCGACATCCAGTCCCTCGCCGATTTGGGCAACAGCTTTGGCTTCATCCGCGACATGAAGATCTTCCCCTTCAGCCAGCAGCAGATCCTGCAGATCGCGATCGTCGCCTCCCTACCTGGCCTCCCCCTCATCTTCCTGGTGATGCCCGTGATGGAGCTGTTGAACCTGCTGGCGGGCGCGTTGCTATGACCGCAGCGGAGACTGTCTCGAAAGCCGATTACCGCCGGGTGTGCTCCTTGGCCAGGCCGCCATTTACCCCGCTCACTTTCACCCTGTCGGCATCCTCCGTAAGATTCTGCCGCGGATGGCGGCCGGGATGAATTACGTTTTCTCTCTACACTGATCAAAACGTCGGGAACTGCTTGGCTACTTGATCAGAATCGGCAAGCCCCAGTAACACCCTAGGAGACCTGAATGATGCCCCTCGGAAAATATTTCGCCCTCTTGGCGCTGTTGGCTGGCGGCAGCCTGCCGGTCTGGAGCACGGCCGGAGCGGCCGTCCCAGGCCCGGCAGCGCCCGAGGCCACCGTCCAGGTGGCCATACCTCCGGCCGATCAGGCCATGCCACCGGCCGATCAGGCGCCGGCGGTGGCGCCCTTGGCCGCTCCCGATTCCTCTCAGATCGCGGCGGAGCCCGCGCTCGCCATGGTCCCGCTGGTGGACGCGATGGCGGATGCCATCCTGCGTGGGATGAGCGATTTCCTCGCCAGCCAGGCGCGCTTCCGGGTCCATGTCCTGCGTACCCTGGACCTGGTGCTGGACAATGGTCAGAAGATCCAGGCCGACAGCAGCGCGGTGGTAACGGTCCAACGCCCCGATCGTCTGCGGGTTGCGCGCAAGGGGATCAATTCGGACCGTCTGGTCATTTTCGACGGCCAAACCTTGACCCTGGCGGGAAGCGATGGCCTTTACGCGACCGCCGCCGCCCCCGCCACCCTCGACGCCTTCCTCGACCGCGCCATCGAGCGGCTGGGGCTGGTTCCGCCCGGTGCCGACCTGCTGTATGCCAATCCCTACCAAGTCCTGACCGAAGACCTAGTGGAGTCTACTTACATCGGCCAGGCCCTGATCAATGGGGTCCGGTGCGATCACCTGGCCTTCCGCAACCGGTCCGTCGATTGGCAACTCTGGGTGGAGGCCGGGCCCCGGCCTCTGCCCTGCAAGATGGCGGTCACCGCGCGGGAGACCGAACAGGCCCCGCAGTTCGTCGCCTACTACCGGGACTGGGACCTGCAGCCGGTCTTTGGGGCGGATGAGTTCAGCTTCACGCCACCCCCGGGGGCGACCAGGATCGACATTAGCAACGCCACGGCACTGAAGGCACAATGAGGACCACCATGATGAAGATGTCTAACGTTGGCTCGCCCCTGGGCGGGCGTCATGGCCGGCTCGTCGGCCTTATAGGACTGGTTATGTGCGGCCTGGCGTTGCTGGTCTTGGCGCCGGTGGAGGGCTGGGCCCGGGGGGATCACGGCGGCGGCGCGCGCGGTGCCAGATCGGTCCAGGCCACCGCCCCCAGTTCGGTACGGGCCAGCCGCGGCACGAGCGCCAGCGCTAGCCGAACCACGGGGGCGAGCCGCAACCTCAATGCCACTCAGAATGTCAATGCCAACCGCAACGTCAACGTCAATAAGGACGTGAACGTCAATCGCAACGTCAACGTCAATCGGGACGTTGATGTCCATCATTACTATGGCGGGGATTATCACAACGATTGGGACAACGCCGGGGCCTTCGTCGCCGGCGCGGTCGTCGGTGGCATCACGGGTGCGGCCATCGCCTCGGCCAGTCAGCCGAATACGGTGGTGGTCACCGCGGGCACCGTCGTCACCACCCTGCCGAGTGGCTGTACCACGGCCATCATCAATGGCATCAGCTACCATCAGTGCGGCGGCGTTTACTACCGCCCGCAGTACAGTGGTAGCTCGGTGGTCTATGTGGTAGCGACCCCTTAGCCCTCTAGCGCGCTTGCCGCGAGCCGCGGCTCGCGCCGGCTGGATTTCCAGCGCCTGATGCGCTCGACAAAAACTGGGCCCGCCAGGGCCCGCACGGAACCGCTGCATCGATCAGCGGTTCATCATCAAGTTGCCAACGGTGATGAATATGAGCAAATCCAAGAAAGACCGCAAATCAGGCCAGGACAAGGAAAGGAACCTGGTCGACAAAGTCGCCGTGGAGGGCCAGCCGCAGGAGCCCAACGGCAAGTTGAGCCGTAAGGACTACGAGACCGAATTGGCCAAGCTGCACGTCGAGTTGGTCAAGCTCCAGGAGTGGGTCAAGCAACAGGGGCTCAAGGTGATCGTCGTCTTCGAGGGCCGCGACGGCGCGGGCAAGGGCGGCACCATCAAGGCCATCACCGAGCGCGTCAGCCCGCGAGTCTTCCGCGTGGTGGCCCTGCCCACCCCGACGGAGCGGGAGAAATCCCAGATGTACGCCCAGCGCTACATGGCGCACTTCCCGGCGGCGGGAGAGATCGTGATCTTCGACCGCAGTTGGTACAACCGGGCCGGCGTCGAGCGGGTCATGGGCTTCTGCACCGAGGAGCAGGCCACGAAATTTCTCAAGATGACCCCCTTGGTCGAACGGGCCATGGTCGATTCCGGCATCATCCTCATCAAATACTGGCTGGAGGTCAGCCCCGAGGAACAGACCCGCCGCCTGGAGGCGCGCATCGACGACGGGCGCAAGATCTGGAAGCTCTCCCCCATGGACCTGGAGTCCTACAACCGCTGGGACGACTACACCAAGGCCCGCGACGAGATGTTCGCCGCCACCGACAGCTCCTGGGCCCCCTGGTTCGTCGCCAACTCCGAGAACAAGAAGCGGGTGCGGCTGAACGTCATCCATCACCTGCTCAGCCGGATCCCCTACCAGGAGGTGAAACGGGAAAAGGTCAAGCTCCCGGAGCGCAAGCACCTGGGCCGCTATCAATCGCCGGATTACCCCTTCCGCCACATCCCCACGGTCTACTGAGAGGAAGGACCATGCACATCGCCGCCGGTACGGGCCTGTTTCTGCTGATCGCGATCTTCGTCATCTTCCCACTGGCGGATCGCTTCTGTGGCAGTGCCAGTTGCTGGTTGATGGTCTTCGTCGGTTCCCTGACGGTGTTTCTGTTTACCTACGCCTTTCTCTATACCATGCCCGCCTGAGTGGCCAGCTCAGGCGGCGCGGCATGCCCTGCGCAACGCCGCCGGCCGCTCAATCCACGGCCGGTAGCCAACCCTCACCGGGATCGTAGGCCGCGATGGCCGCGGCCCGGGCGGCCGTGTCCTCACCCAGATCCCGCTCATACACCAGGCCGCGCTGGTTGACCTGGAAGGTCATGATGCCGGACTCCCCATAGCTCGCCGGCCAGGCGAGCAGGCCGAAGCCGCCGGTGAGGTGGTCCTCTTCGAGGTAATCCCGGGCGCCGCCCGGGGCCTGGTCGCCCTGTGCGGTGAGGATTTTGTAGAAGTAGCCATGGAAGGGCCTGGGTCCCTCCCGGGAGGGGGCGATGTCGTAGCCCATGGCAGTGGCCTCGGCAATGGCCGGGCCCAGGGGGCTCTCGGGTTCACCCGGCTGGGTTGGCCAGTACAGGCCATTCCGCTGGCCGGAACTGCTGAGAATGAAGCGGGCGTAGACGGGCTTCCCCGCCCCTTGAGGATCGGCGGCGGCGTATTCCCGTTGGGCCTCGACGATGGCGCGCAGGGTGGCGAGGGTAAACAGTTCGTTGCGACCGATGCGGCGATTCAGGATCTCATCCGCTCCCGCCGCGGTATCGAAGTACCACCCCTGCTCATCCTTGAAGAGGGGGATGGGGAATGGCCAGTCCTCGGGGCCGATGACCAGCCAGGCGCTGTCGGCGGTCTCGTCCTCGATCTGGGCGGAGAGGCGGGCGTTCTCGACGAACCAGCGGCGATCGGCGGCATCCGCCACCGGATCACCGGAGACCAGATCCGCCAGGTCCGGACCCAGGACGGCGAGCAGGGCCTCCGAGCCCTCGGTCGCCGCGGCCTCGATCAGGGCCTGCGCCGCGGCATCCGGGGTGGCAAAGCGCAGTGCCGGTGCCTGGGCTTCCGCCTGGGGCAGCGGCTCGGACGTCACCTGGTCAGGGCCCTGAGGTGGAAGCGGTCGCCCCTCCTCGGGCTTGGGACCCATGCTGGCAATCGGGGCCGGTACAGCCGGCGCGGGGGCATTACTGATCGTTCCCGGGGAGGAAGCCGACATGACCACCTCTTCGGCCCCCAGGGGCAAGGTTGCCTGCCAGCCCAGGGTGAAGAGGATGGAAAGGCAGAGGAAGATGATGCGCAAAGGGGTCTTGTTCATGGTGACTGTCTCGTACCAGGCAGGTGTGGCGCCGCTGGATCAGGAAGGGGACGAGGACGGTTCAGGGGTAAGGCCAGGATGGGACGCCCGCTTCAGCGGCCCCTGCCGCCAGCGCCGCCGTGCCGGCCTCCGCCCGCCGCAGCGCGCCCTCCTCCGCCCCCACCCCGGCTGACCGCGCCACGATTGCTGGCCGCGCGATCGACTCGCGGCTTATCCACCTTGAAGGCGCCCTGCCCAGCCCCACGGGAGGCTGACTCCGGCCGCGCCGCCCGAGCGGCCCCGCCCTCGGTCCGGGCCGGAAGCTGCGCCTTCGCTCCGCTCTGGGCCGGGCGCTGGGCGCTGGCCTCCACGGGACGGCGTTGGGCCTTGGCGGCATCGACCTTGGGCCGTTCAACGGCGGCGCGACCCGCTTTTCCGCCAGCCTTGGCGCCCGTCTCCCGCGGCTTGGTCCCTTCCGGGGCCTTGCGGACCTGCCCTTCGCCCCGGCCAGGGCGCCCAGGGGGCTCGGCGACCGCCGAGGGGGGTTGCCGCGGCGCGGTCAGCTTGCCGCCCGCCACGCCGTCCGCACGGCCGTGCCCGGTGTCCCGGGAGAGCCGTGACGGATCAGCACCTTGCAGGCGGCCACGGGCCTCGTCACGACTGATGGCGCCCTCGGGCTGGCGGCCTGCGAAGTGGGCGGCGGTGGTCCGGTCCCGATAGGCCACGCCACCCCGCCGCGCCGGGTTGTGCTCCCAGCGCGTGACCTGATTGCCGACGTTGGCCCGATTGATGTTGGCCTGATTGATGTCAATGTCGCCGGTCCGGATCCGGGTACGGTCGATGTCGATGTTGCGGTCGATGTTGATGTTGGTCGCGCTGCGCCAGCCCTGGTTGTTCCAGTAGGCCGGCTGGCTCCAGTAGGATCGGCCGCCCCAGTACCCGGGTCCGCCCCAGTAAATGTGATCATCGTGATCGTCCCAGAGGATGGCGGCGGTCAGGAGGCCGCCGACCAAGGCCCCGGCGCCGAAGCCGATCAGACCCTCGTTGCCGCTGGTCGTGGAATAGACGGTGGTGGGCTGGGTGGCGGGATAGACGACCGTCGTGCCGGGCTGAGTGGCGGTGTACTGGGTCGCGGCGTCGGCATAGACGGCGGGGTAGTAACTGGCCGGCGGCGAGGTCTGGCCGTAGACCTTGGTCGGGTCATAGGTGGGCACATAGACCGTGTCGGCCGCGGCCGGCTGGATGACGATGGTCTCCCCGGCCTTCTCGACTCGTAGCCGGTCATTGCTCTGGAGGTTGCCCGCCATTTCCGCCTCCCGCCGGAGACGCTGGATGGCATCCGTCAGGTCGGGCAACTGGCCGAGGACGGCATCACCCAGGTCCTGGGTCCAGTCCAGATGCGCGCTCATGAAGCCAAGCACGGCGGGAAACTGGACCAGGACCTTGACACTATCATCCCAGGGCTCGCCGCGGACGGCCTGGTCCAGGGCTTCACCCTGGAGGTCCCGGTGATCCTGCAACCAGCGGTCGGCCTGCACCACGTCCAGGGGATAGGTCGCGGCCATGAGGATCTGGGTCAGCAGGGCATCGGGATAAAGGGCGATGGGGGCGACCAGTTGCTCGATCCGCTCCTTGGGCAGGGGATCACCCGCCCGCTCGGCCGCCAGCGCGAGGCCGGAGAGCCCAAGTAACCAGATCATCAGCAGGGCCGCGAGCCAGCGTAACGGCAGGGTCATGGTCATTCTCCGCAAGTCGGAAGCGATCACCCGGGAAAGGTTGGGAGCACCCCGGGAGGGGGCGCGAACGCCGGGAGGCTGAAAGGCAGTATAGTCCAGTCTGATCGGTTGCCAGGCTGATCGGGATGAGGCATCCACCCCTTAGTCCAGTTTGATCGGTTGCCTGGCCAATCAGAATGAGACATCCACCCCGGTCACGACCCGGGACGCGGAGCGGGTAAACCGCAATGCGGGGGGTCTCCCCCCAATGCCGCCAGGGCTGGCATTGCTAGCGCCAGCCGTTGCTTCTCTTACTCCCTCCCCCTTGGTGGGGGAGGGTCGGGGAGAGGGGGTCTGAACGCTGACCCCTCAACCGGCTCCCAACAGCCTAGCGGGTACTGCCGTGGAAGCGCTCCCGCAGGCGCTGGAAGACGACGTAGAGCATGGGGATGAGGAAGATGCCCACGCAGGAGGCCACCAGCATGCCGCCGAAGACGGCGGTGCCCACGCCCCGCTGGCTGGCCTCGCCGGCGCCGCTGGCGATGATCAGGGGCACCAGGCCGAGGATGAAGGCGAAGCTGGTCATGAGCACGGCACGGATGCGCAGCCGGGCGGCGTTGGTCGCCGCTTCCAGGATGGGGGCGCCATGGAGGCGCTGCTCCATGGCGAACTCGACGATGAGGATGGCGTTTTTGCTCGCCAGGCCGATGAGCACCACCAGGCCCACCTGGGCGTAGAGGTCGTTGGGCAGGCCGGTGAGCCAGAGGGCCCCCATGGCCCCCAGGACCCCGATCGTCACCGACAGCAGCACCGCCGCGGGCATGGCCCAGCTCTCGTAGAGGCCCACCAGGAAGAGGTAGGCGAAAAGCACCGCCAGGCCGAGGACGATGGCGGTCTTGCCCCCGGCCTCCTTCTCCTGGAAGGCGGTGCCGGTCCACTCGTAGCCGAAGCCGGCGGGGAGGGTCTTGGCCGAGAGGGCCTCCATGGCGGCCAGGGCGTCGCCGGAACTGTTGCCGGGTGCCGGTCCGCCCTGAAGGGTGGTGCTGCGGTAGTTGTTGTAGCGTTGCAGGATCTGGGGACCCAGGCGCAATTCCGGCTCCAGGATGGCGGTCATGGGCACCATCTCGCCCTTGTCGTTGCGGACGTGGATGCGGAAGATGTCCGCGACCTTGCTGCGATCCTGCTCCTCGCCCTGGACCCGGACCTGCCAGACCCGGCCGAAGCGGTTAAAGTCGTTGACGTAATAACCGCCCAGGGTCGCCTGGAGGGCGGTGAAGACGTCGCTGACCTTGACCCCCAGGGTCTGGACCTTCTCCCGGTCGATGTCCAGATAGAGCTGGGGCGTGTTGGTGGCCCAGGTGGAGAAGACGCGGCTCAGGGCCGGGTCCTGGTTGGCGGCCAGGATCAGGGCGCGGGAGACGCCACTCAGCTCCGCCGGCGACTTGCCCTGGAGGTCCTGGAGCTGGTACTCGAAGCCACCGCTGGTGCCCAGGCCCATGATCGGCGGCAGATTGAAGGGCATGACCTGGGCGGCGGGGATGGCCGCCGTGACCTGGGCGACCCGGGCCAGCACGGCGTTCACCTTCAGGTCCGGCGTGGTCCGCTCACCGAAGGGCTTGAGCCGGCCGATGACCAGGGCGGCATTGGACAGGGCGGCGCCGTCCAGCATGCTGTAACCGGGCACGGCGATCACCGACTGGACCGCCGGGTCCGCTAGGATGGCCTGCTCCACCTGCTCGACCACCTCCAGGGTGCGGTTGAGGGAGGCACCCTCCGGAAGCTGGACATGGGCCATGAAGGCCCCCTGATCCTCCTCGGGGAGGAAGCCGGTGGGGGTGACCTGGAACAGCCAGCCGGTGGCCAGGCCGAAGACCGCCACCAGGACGATCACCAGGGCCGAGACCCGCACCAGCCGGGCGACGATGGCGGCATAGCCGTCCCGCACCCCGTCGATGGCCCGCATCAGCAGCCCCATCAGGCCATGGGCATGATGGCCCGGCTTGAGGAGGATGGCGCACAGGGCCGGCGACAGGGTCAGGGCGTTGATGGCCGAGATGAGCATGGAGGCGGCGGTGACGGCGGCGAACTGCTGGAAGAGCTGGCCGGTGATGCCGGGGATGAAGGCCACCGGCAGGAAGACCGACAGCAGTACCAGTGTGATGGCGAGGATGGGTCCGGTGATCTGGCCCATGGCCTTCTTGGCCGCCTCCCGGGGGCTCAGGCCCTCCTCCGCCATGATCCGCTCGACGTTCTCCACCACCACGATGGCATCGTCCACCACGATGCCGATGGCCAGCACCACCGCCAGCAGGGAGATGGTGTTGGCGGAGAAGCCCAGGGCCAGCAGGAAGGCGAAGGTACCGATGAGGGCCACGGGCACCGCCACCAGGGGGATGAGGGTGGCGCGCCAGCTTCCGAGAAAGATGAAGACCACCAGGATGACCAGGGCGAAGGCCTCGAAGAGGGTGTGGATCACCTTCTCCAGGCTGGCGTTGACGAACTCGATGGTGTCATAGACCAGGTCGTAGGCCAGGTCGTCGGGGAAGCGCTCGGCAAGCCGTTCCATGGCGGCCTGGACGCCCTCGCCGACGGCGACGGCATTGGCCCCCGGCGCCAGGTAGATGGCCATGGCCGCCGTCGGTTTGCCGTTGAGGCGGCTGGTGGAATCGCGTGACTTGGAGCCCAGCTCCACCCCGCCCAGGTCCTTGACGCGCACGAAGGAGCCGTCCGGATTGGCCCGCACCACGATCTCCTCGAACTCGGCGACATTCTCCAGCCGGCCCTGGGTGGTAAGGGTGATCTGGAAGCGCTGGTCCGCGGTCATGGGCTGGGCGCCGATGCGCCCCACCGCCGCCTGGACGTTCTGCGACTGGATGGCGGCGATGACGTCCGCCGGCGTGAGCTTGAAGGCGGTGAGGCGGTCCGAGTTCAGCCAGATGCGCATGCTGTAGTCGAGGGGACCGAAGAGGAAGACATCCCCCACCCCGGGGATGCGCTTGAGGGTGTCGATGACGCTGATGGTGGCGTAGTTGCTGAGGAAGAGGTCGTCGTAACTGCCCCCGGGGGAATAGAGGGCCACCACCTGCAACATGGCGGTGGACTTTTTCAGCACCGCCACCCCCTGGCGCTTGACCTCCTCCGGGAGCCCGGGCTCCGCCAGCGAGACCCGGTTCTGGACGTTGACGGCATTGAGATCCGGGTCCGTGCCCAGGGCGAAGGTCACGGTGAGGCTGTAGCTGCCGTCGTTGGCGCTGTTGGAGCGCATGTAGAGCATCTTGTCGACGCCGTTGA
>CALMDH010000212.1:0-7605 GCA_937862735.1 uncultured Gammaproteobacteria bacterium | reverse complement strand
GAGCAGCCCCGGCAGGTCCAGGCGGCCGGCGCCGCTGGCGGAGACCAGCAGGGCGGCGGAGTCGGGCTGAAGGTCCTGGAACAGGGCCGGGGACAGCACCAGGCCGGGGCCGCCGGGCTTGAGGGTCTCGACCTGGGTCAGGCGCTGAGCGGGGCGGTTGTCCCGCACCGGCAGCCGCAACCGCTTGACGATCTCCTGGCCGTCGGGGGTGCGCAGACGCGCGCGCAGGATGGCGTCGCCACTGACGAGGGCCCGGAGGGGGACCTCGATGTGGGCGCGCCCGCCCGCGGTCAGCTCCAGTTCCTGCTGGGCGGCCTGGGCCAGTACCTCGATGGGCTGGTGACTGGGCTGTCGCCCCGCAACCTGACTGTCGTTGCCTGACAGAGACGGAGTGGGGGCATTCCGCGAACCAATGGGATTCCCGTGACTTGCGGCATCCTCACGGCCACCACCGGCCTCAGGTCCGCCGACAGGCTGATCCGATCCCGTCTCCAGGCTGATCGCCACCCGTCCCGCTGGCCCGCTGACATGGGTCAGCTCCAGCAGGGCGCGGGACTCGTCCCCCGGGGCAAGGAAGCGCGGCAGGCTGGCCTGGATGACGATGGGGTCGCGCATCAGCAGGTCCTGGGCCGCCTGACCGACGCCGGTGGCGGTCCAGGCCATGGCCATGAGCTTGATGGTGCCGTTGAATTCGCTAGGGCTGAAGCGCACCCGGGCCTTGCCCTGGGCGTCTAGCCGCAGGATGCCGGAGTGGAAGGCCAGCAGGTCCTCGGTGGGCGGCGGACCCTCCAGACGCACCAGGCCGCCATCGCCGCCGGAGCGGACCACCCCGGGGGCGCCCTGCATGCGGTCGATGAGCTGGCCGTAAAGGTCGCGGATCTCCATGCCCAGGCGGCGCTGGCCGAAGTACCAGGCGTCCGGGTCCGGGGGCGCGAAGCCGGTGAGGTTGAGGATGCCGACGTCCACCGCCGCCAGGGTCACGAAGGCCTCGGCGCCGGCGGGCAGGCCGGGCACGGACAGCTCTAGCTCCAGCGGTTGGCGGGGCGCCACCGGGCCGATGGGCGTGACCTGTACCCGCAATTGGCGCTCACCTGGATCAACCGCCGCCCAGGCCAGGCCGATGGCGCGGCCGGGCATGCGCTTGGCGGCCAGGTCCATGGGCCGGTAGAGCAGGGCGGTGACATAGGCCCCGGCCCCCCAGTCGGCGGTGACCGGGATCTCCACCGTCGTCCCGCCGGCGGGTACCTGAACCTCCTGGAGGGACAGCAGCCGGTCGCCCAGGGCCAGGACCAGGGCGGTGCCGGGGAAGCGGGCCTCAAGGTGCGCCCGGGCCTTTTCCCCCACCCCATAGCCAGGCTTGTCGAGCGAGACCTTGAGGAGGTCCGGGGTATCGATGTCCTTGGGGGCCAGGTACCAGCCGGCCTCGAAGGTCAGGCTGGCGGGGATGAGCGCTTGCATGCCACTGTTGACAGCGGCGCCTGAGGCAGCCATGACGCCGAGACCGGCTTTCCGTCCACCAGCCGGCGCGGGGCCAGAGTCTGCCGATAGCCCCTGCCCCGCGGTACTCGCGGCGGCGGAAGCACCCCCTGAGCCGGCGCTTGCGCCAGCGTCAGCCGCGACGGCTGGCGCGCTCACCAGCAGCTCATAGCCCCCCCAACCCACCGGGGCCTGGATCCGGCCCGGGGTCCCAGCGCTCAGGTTCAGGTCGCCGCTGGCCACCCGCTCGCGGCGGGTGACGGGCTCGTAGTCCCAGCGGCCATCATATTGGTACCACTGGAAGCTGGTGGTGACCCGCGACAGGGTCCAGCGCAGGCCGGACAGGGCCAGGGGCCGCCCCTGGGGATCGAGGGCGATGACCTCGAAGGCGGCGGTGCCGCCCTCGTCCACCGCGCCCTCGAAGAGGGGCCTGATGCCCAGGCGCGGCCGACCGTCCAGGACCGGCCGCTCCAGGGTCCGTTCCACCGGGCGGCCGCCGCCTTCCAGGACGCGGACCGCCACCCGGGCGAGGCTGGGCTTGCTGCCACCCGCGAGGGGCGGCAGTTCCAGGGCCAGGCGAGCATGGCCGGCGGCGTCGGTGCGCGTCGGTGGCAGGGCGGTGCCGACCGGATTGGAGGCCTCGTCCGCCAGGCCGAAGCGGTAGCCAGGCCAGGCGGCGAGCCGGTCGGTCTGCTCCAGGCGGACCTCCCCCTCCACCTCCAGCCCGGCGGCGGGGGCGCCGAAGAGGAAGCGGGCCTCCAACTGGAGGTCCGGCAGGGCGGCGGGGTCGAGGGCGGTGGCCTCCAGGCTGGGCTCGAAGGCCAGGCGCTCGGGCTCGAAGTCCTCCACCAGGAAGGGCTGCTCCGCCAGGGGCGGGGCCTCCGGATCGGCGTGAACGGCGGCGCGCCAGGTGCCGCGCATGGCGGTGGGGGGCAGGTCGATGGCCAGGTGCCGCCCGCCCAGGCCCTGATCGGGGAGCTGGGCCCGGCTGTGCTCGACCCCGTCGGGCCGGCGCAGCTTGAGGGTGAGGGGGGTGCCGGTCAGGGCGCGGGCGGCGCCATCCCGGGTCAGGGCGGTGAGCTGGACGCGCTCGCCGGCGCGATAGACGCCGCGCTCGGTGGTGAGGAAGACGTCCACCGGCCCGGGCGCCGGCCGGCCGGCGACGCCCCGGTCGGACAGGTCGAAGGGCGACTGGGCCAGGTCGAGAAAGGCGAAGTCCCCCTCCGGCCCCTCGGCGATCAGTAGGGCGGGCTTGTTGCCCCCCTCCCCCAGCAGCAGGCCGGGCTCAAAGCGGGCATGGCCGGCGGCATCCGTGCTGGCCTGGCCGAGGATCTCGTCGTTGCGTGCCACCAGGCGCAGCCTGGCCCCCGCCAGGGGCTGGGCGCTGGACAGGGAACGGACGAAGGCATGGAGACCGTCGTTGCCGGTCAGGCCCGAGAGCCCCAGGTCGGAGACGACAAACCACTGGGTCGCCAGCTCCTCCCCCTGGTCCGGCGCCTCCGCCGGCCGGGCGGTCATGACGTAGGCCCCCGGCTTGAGTTCCTGGATGAGGGCGCCGATGGGGACGGCGGTAGTCAGCTCCCGGTTCAGCTCCATGCCGACCTCGACCTCCCCGGACCAGATGGCCTCGCCCTGGCGGTCGCGGATCTCCTGGGTCTCGTAGGGGCTGAGGGACCTGAGCAGGGGCCCCGCCCCCGCCGCCGTGGCCAGGGAGCGGTCGCCCAGCCGCAGCACCTGGGCCTTGACCAGGCGGGTGTTGACCGACACCAGAGGGATGGCCGCCTCGCCGCCCTTGGGCAGGACGTAGGCACGACCCTGGAAGCGCACCGCCGGGGAGCGGTCGCGGACATAGATGTCCAGGTCCGCCGCCTGGGCGAGGACCTCCCCGTCCGCCGCCGGCAGCCCGGCGCGCACCCGCAGGCGATAGCGCTCGCCATGGACCACGCCATCCACGCACAGGGCCTGGGGGTCCGTCTCCACCGTCAGGCCGCGGCCGGTCTCGACTTGCAGGAAGTCGGTGAGACCCGCCCGGTCCTTGGCCAGGGGGTCGGAAAATTCGACGCAGATGCGCGGACTGGCCGCCTCGGAATCGACGCGGTGACCGGTGACACGAAAGCCATGCTCCGCCAGCCATTGGGCATAGGTGGCGCGAACCCCTGGGTCCTCCTTGATGGCCAGGGCGGCGCGCAGGGCGCGGAGGGCGGGCCGCCACTGATAGCGGACGGCCAGGGTCTGGCCCAGCATCGACAGGGCGCGCACCTGGTCGGCGTCGCCCCCGGCGCTCAGGTAGGCATTGCTGGCGGCGGCGGTGGCGGCGGTAAGGAGGCGCTGGCGCGCCTGCCAGTCATCGAGTTGGTAACTCAGGCTTGCCCGCGCCAGGCCCAGCCAGGCCGCCGGGGCGTCCGGGGTCAGGCGCAGGGCCTCGGAATAGCGGCCGATGGCCGCCGGCCAGTCCTGGGCGCGCTCCGCCTCCTGGGCTGACGCCAGGAGCTGGTCGAAGCGGACCCCGGTCGGCCGGGGCCGGGCGGCGATCTCCGCCGCCTGACGCCGCGCCGCCTCGAGCTCGCTCCGGGGCAGGAAACTAAGGTCGGCCAGGCGCCGGGTCCGCCGGTCCTGGTCCTGGTTGGGCTTGTTGCCGGTGGCCCCGGTGGCGATATGTCCCGAGACTGCGTTGGCGAAGGGCCGGGCGTCCTCGTAGTCGCTCTTCAGGAAGCACCAGCGCGCCTTGCGGTTGTAAGTGAAGGCGCGGCAGCGCTGGTCGGCCAGACAGGCCGACTGACAGGCCTCCAGGTCGATGTCCTGGCGGGTCTCCAGATCCTGGCCGAAGTAATCCACCCCTTCGACCAGGACCAGGCGGCGCTCACCGCCGCCGGCGGCCTGGAGGGGTCCCGGGAAGGTCAGGACCCCCAGCAAGGCCATGACTCCAAGCAACAACGGGAGCAGCAATGGCGGCAACAAGGACAAGAGGGAAGGCCAGTGGAAAGGCATGACCAGCCGATGACGCAACATGGAATATCTCCCCGTGAGAACCCTGGATCACGGGTGGGAGTCTAGCAGCCCCTTGCGCCGGTTGCCTGATGGGGACCGCTCCCACCATCCCCCGGCCAGCGCGGCGGTCTTCACCCGGCCGGCGGAAGAACCTGGCCGACATCCGCCCTTCAGGCCAGCGTAAAAAGTGACCTCAGGTCTATTGCTAAATCAGAATTTTCTAATATACTAATCACCCATGGCCTGGATGACCCGCCTGGCCCAAGAAGAACAAGGCTTCGGCCATCCCTCTTTTCTTTCGATTCTCGAGGTGTGAACAAAATGAACAAGATTGCCCTTGCTGTCTCCGTGGCCGCCCTGGCGGCCGTCTCTTCTTCCGCCAGCGCCTGGTGGACCGCTCCCCCCATGGACCCGGCCATGCAGGAGGAGATGCGCCAGATGGCCGCCCGTCACGCCGAAGAGCAGGCCAAGATGCAGGCCGATTGGCTCGCCGCCATGAAGGCAGCCCATCAGCCGCCGGTCATGGGACCTGACTTCGCCAGGCCGCAGATGCCCGAATTCCCCGCCATGCCCGAGATGCCGGCGATGCCAGAATTCGGCCAGGCCCCGGAGTTCCCGCCCATGCCGGAATTTGGCCAGATGCCTGAATTCGGCAAGATGCCGGCGTTCCCGGCCAGGCCCGAGTTCGCCCAGCGGCCCGAATTCCCCCCGTTGCCGGAATTTGGCAAGGCCCCCGAATTCCCCGCCATGCCTGAGTTTGGCCAGATGCCTGAGTTCCCGCCCATGCCGGAGTTCGGCCAGATGCCGGAAATGCCCCCCATGCCCGAATTCGGCAAGATGCCCGAGATGCCGGCCATGCCTGAATTCCCCGCCATGCCGGAATTCGCTGGCGCCCCGGAGATGCCCGCCTTCCCCGCCGTCCATGGCCACAATCGCCCGGTCCACCCCTTGTCCGCCAAGCAGGCCGAGCGCCGTGAGCAGATGCAGGCCCGCCGCGACGAACAGCGCAAGGCCGCCCAAAGCCGCCACGAGGAGGCCCGCAAGGCCGCCGAGACCCGTCGCGCCGAGGCCCTCAAGGCCAGCCAGGAACGTCGCGCCAATCTGGGCACGGTCGCCTCCCCGGTCGCACCCAAGGCCTGATCCCTATCGCCCCAATCTGAAGCCTTGGGCGGCCTCCGCTACCCAAGGCTTCAGCCCTAACGCTCCCCTCTGGCTGCCTAGGGCTCAGTCACCCCGATGTCAGTTAACCCTGGTCTGAAGGCCACAAACCCAGAGTTCCAACCAGGGTTGGTTGGCATCCGGTGGCCCCAGCCAGTCGGTCAGGGATCGGCATACGGGGGGAGAAACGCCAAGCACCCCGCGCAGCCCCTCACCCATCGGCAAGGCTGACGGCAATCCGTACGGAACCATCTCAGGGGGGAGGCAAAGATCATAATCACCCGCTTCCGGCGTCCTTGCGAGTCGCAAGGGCTGGATGGGGTGGATGCTGGGCCGGTAGCGCCAGGCCCCCTCCTCCCAGATTGCATCCTGGGGTATTTCCATGCCGGCCCCACTGCCCCGCACCCGCGCCTCCCGTAACTGCAGGCCCTCGTCAGCCACAAGGTAATCCTCCTCCCAGCGGATTTTCTCGATGGTGTGGGACCAGGCCAGGGTGAAGTTCTGAACCCCCAGGGTGGCCCAGGCCATGCCTGCCAGTCCCAGACAGAGGCTCAGCATCCCTCTGCCCGGCTACCTCGGGGAGATCCCTCCGAGGGCCCCCCACGCTCGGGCAACCTCCCGGCGGTCGTTTCCACCGCCTTGTCCTGACGGACACGCCGACGATGCAGACCGATCACCAGCACTGCGAGGGCGAAGCCAAGCTCATCGGTGATGGGGAGGGCCATGATCAGGGCCGCGCCGGCGGCGAAGGCGAGCAGCCGTTCCCACCAGGTCAGTGACTCCCGCAGGCAGCCGATGGAGGCCATGCCCCAGAGGCCGATGGCCAGGATGGTCTTGAACAGGGTGTAGGCCACTGCCAGGGCGCCGCCGCCCTGGAGCATCAGGGCCGGGCTGTAGACCGCTATGAAGGGGACGACAAAACCAGCGACGGCTATACGCACCGCCCAGAGGCTGATTTTCAGGCCACGCTCCCCGGCAATGGGCGCGGCGGCGAAACAGGCCAGGGCCACCGGCGGCGTCAGGTCGGCGAGAATGCCGAAATAGAAGACGAACATGTGGGACACCAGCAGGGGCACCCCCAACTCCAGGAGGGCGGGGGCGGCGATGGAACTGGTGATGATGTAGTTGGGGATGGTGGGAATGCCCATGCCCAGCACCAGGCAGGTCACCATGGTCAACACCAGCGAGAGGAAGAGGCTGTTGCGGCCCAACTCCAGGATGAAGCCGGCGAAGGTGGTGGCGATCCCGGTCAGGGTGACGATACCGATAATGACGCCGACCAGGACACAGGCGATGCCAACCGGCACGGCGTGACGCGCCCCCTCCACCAGGGCATGCAGGCAGATACGCAGCGTCTCCCGCCCCCCCTGGACGAAAAAGCAGCCCAGGACCAGGGCGGTGATGACACCAAAGACCACGGTGATGCCGAGTTGGAAGAAGCCAGCGCAGAGGATACCGAGCAGGACCCAGAACACCAGGCGCAGCCCGAAGGAGGAGATGGGCAGGATGAGGGCCGAACCCAGGATGACAATGGCCGTCAGGGCGAGGCCCACGGTACCGGAAAACATGGGTGTGCGTCCGGAAAACAGCAGGCCCACCAGCACGACCAGGGGAATCAGCAGATAGGCACGCTCGCGCACCGCCCCCCAGGGGTCGGGACACTGGTCCTTGGGCAGGCCCTCCAGGCCAGCGCGACGGGCCTCCAAGTGCACCATCCAGAACACCGAGCCGAAATAGAGCAGGGCCGGGAGCAGGGCGGCCATCGCCACCTCTACGTAGGGCACATTGAGGGTTTCGGCCATGATGAAGGCGACGGCACCCATGACCGGCGGCATCAACTGGCTACCCATGCTGGAGGTGGCCTCGACGCCCCCGGCGAAGGCCGGGTGATAGCCGAAGCGCTTCATGAGGGGGATGGTGAACTGGCCGGTGGTGACCACGTTGGCTACCCCTGAGCCGGTGATGGTCCCCATCAAGGCCGAG
>CALMDH010000211.1:0-3845 GCA_937862735.1 uncultured Gammaproteobacteria bacterium | reverse complement strand
CCCTCGCCACCGCCAAGGCCCCCAGCCCCCAGGACCTGAGCCGGGCCTGGCGCCTGGCGGATGCCGGGCGGTTGCGGGAGGCCCAGGAGCTCTGTCAGCGCTTGCGCGCCCAGGAACCCCTGCTGGCCGAGCCGCACTTTCTGGCCGCGGTCCTGGCCGAGGAACTGGGGGATATCACCGCCGCCCGCGATGCCCTGCGCAAGGCGATTTACCTGGACCCTACCCTGGTCGCCGCCCATGTTCACCTGGAGCGGTTGCAGACGGCCGCCGTCGAGACCGAGGCCGCCCGCAAGACCCGGGAAACCCTGCTGCGCCTGCTGGGCGGCCTGCCGGCGGAGGCGCGAGTCCCCTTGATGGGGGATACCCAGGTGGGGGAACTGCTGCGCCTTTATGGTCAACCGGCGAATTAGGCCGGGCGATCCCCAGTGTCTCGGGTTATCCTTGTAAATCAGCCCACCCCTGAAGCCTGGGAAATCCTTGTGGATCATTCCATACCCGATGCCCTGGGTTATTCCTGAAGATCAGCCTATCCCCAAGATTCAGCACATCATTAGTTAGCGTGAAAGTCACGGGAATATCTTTCATTATCAGGGGTGTGGCTTGCCACCTCATGCCAGTAAGGCGTCACGCCATCCCGATCCCCATCGCCGCCTTATCCCCAGGAACACCGGCCCCATGGTCAAGTATCTGCTGTTCGAGTTCCACGGCACCCGCTATGCCCTGGCGGCGGAGGCGGTCCAGACCACCTTCTGGTTGCCCGAACTCTCGCCGGTGGAGGACCTGCCCCCCTATTTCGTCGGCCTGATCAATCTCCACGGGCGGGTGATCCCCATCGTCGACCTGGGGTTGCGCTTCGGGCACCCGCCGCGGGGCTATCGGCTCGATCAGTCGGTGGTGCTCCTGAAGCGGGGGGCACGGCAGGTCGGCATCATCGCCGATACCGTCCTCGATCTGGTGGACATCGCCCCCGCGGCCCTGGAGCCCTTCCCCCACCTAGAGGGGGCAACGCCCCATCATGGCCTCCAGGTCATCGCCGGGACCGTCAAATGGGAGAGCGAGGTGCTGATCCTGCTGGACCCCGACGCCCTGCTGCAACTGATGTTTCAGGGCGACGACGAGGCCTGGGGGCATGGGGAGCCGGGTGTCGAGACGCCCTTCAACGCCGGCGCCGGCGCTGGTTCCGGGGCCAGCCGTTTCATCGACCTCGATCCGGCGCAAAGTGACCGGCTGCGTCGCCGCACCCAACAACTGGCCCAGGCCCTGGACGAGGCGGAGGATCCCGGCCAGGAATACGCCCTGGTGACCATCGGTAACGGCCGCTACGCCATCGAACTGGAACGGGTGGCCGAGTTCACCCACCTGACCACGGCCACGCCCCTCCCCTGCTGTCCCCCGCATATCCTCGGCGGCATGAATCTGCGCGGGGCCATCCTCACCCTCCTGGACCTGGCGCCCCTGCTCCAGGGCCAGCCGCGGCGCGATTACCGCGCGGTGGTCATCCTGTGGTTGGGGGACCAGCGGCTGGGCCTGGCCGTGCATCAGGTGCTCGATGTGCGCGCCTATCCCGCCCTGGCCGCCACCGCCCTCGGTGGCCAGGCCTTCGGCCATCCCCATTGCAAGCGCCTGCTGCATGACGAGCTGGGCGTGGCCGGGGTCCTGGATCTGGAGGCGTTGCGCCACCAGGGCCTGCTGGACGTCAATGACCCGATCTGAGTCCTCCCCGCCACCGCCACCTGTCCAACTCCTCATCCCTGGCACCCGTCCTCCACCCAAGGCACAAGCATGAACGCCAAGCTCAAACTCTCCACCCGCATCCTGCTCGGCTACGTGGTTCCCTGCGTGGTCTTCACCCTCGCCGTGGTCGCGGTGTATCTGGAAAGCCTGGGGTTGGAACGGACCATCGCCCAGATGAACCGGGCGGTGAGCATCGTCGAGAATGCCCAGGCCCTACAACTCCATGTCGCCGAACTCCAGCGCGCGGCCCGGGGTTCGCTGCTCAAACCCCAGGATGCCCAGTTGGATGACTACGAGGTCAGCAAACGCCAGGCCGACCAGGATCTCCTCGACCTGAAACAACTGGTCCAGGACGCGGGACAGATCGCCATCCTCAACCGCCTCACGGATGTCACCAACGCCATCGCCGAGTCGACCCGGCGGCAGATCGAGCGCGTCAAGGCGGGCGAGGTGGAACAGGGTCTCCAGGACTTCCGCGGCGGTCAAAGCGATGTCCTCTACCAGAGCTTCATCAACCTGGCGACGCAGTTCTTCGAGCGCGAAAAGCAGATCGAGCAGGAACTCAAGGCGGAGGTCATCGGCGGCATCGCCGCCGTCAACCGGATCGCCGTCCTGGGCCTGGGTCTGGCCCTGGTGGTCTCCCTGGCCGCCGGGTTCTGGCTGGCCCGCAAGACCAGCAACAGTCTCAAGGAGCTGATCTCCGTCGTGGCCGCCTCCTCCACCCAGATCGCCGCCACCACCCAGCAGCACGAGGGGGCCATGACCCAGCAGGCCAGCGCGGTGACCGAGACCACCGCCACCGTGGAGGAGATGGTGGCCACCGCCCGCGTCAACGCCGAGCAGGCCGAGTCCGCCACCCAGTCCGCCAACGAGGCCCAGGCCACCACCCAGGCGGGCCTGGAACTGGTGACCCACAACGAGAACGACATGGCGGCCATGGAGGGGACCATGAATAAGATCGCCGAACAGATCATCGGCCTCTCGGAACAGGCCGGCCAGATCGGCGAGATCGCCCGGGTGGTGGGGGAACTGGCCGCGGAGACCAACATGCTGGCCCTCAACGCCGCCGTCGAGGCCGCCCGCGCCGGCGATCAGGGCAAGGGCTTCGCCGTCGTCGCCAGCGAGATCCGCAAGCTGGCGGACCAGAGCAAGAAGTCGGCGGAGCGCGCCAATCAGATCGTCGCCGACATCCAGAAGGCGACCAATGGCATGGTGATGACCGCCGAGGACGGCAGCAAGACCACCCACTCCGCCGCCGAGAGCGCCCGCCTCGCCTCCCAGGCCTTCGAAAAGGTCATCCACCTGGCCGATGCCGTCTTTCATAATGCCCAGCAGGTGCTGTTCAACAGCAAGCAGCAGGCGGTGGCCCTGGCGCAGATCGACATCGCCATGAAGAACATCAACAACGGCGCCCGGGAGATGTCCACTGGCACCGCCCAGATCCGCGAGGGTATCGCCCGGCTCTCGTCCGTGGCCACGGACATCAACCGGATGCTCTGAGGGCCGGGGCTTGGCGGGGGGCTGGGCCGCTGACCCCCGCTAGCACATGGTTTTTACTGCCGAGAAGGGAAGTCGAACATTGAGTTGCGCTGGCAATCACCGCGGTCTGGCACCGGGGAGGCGTCCGTGACCGGGCTGATCGAGGACCGGGAGTTGCGGGACATGTTCCGTGCCGAGAGCCTGGAGCATGCCCAGAAAATCGAAGCCGGCCTGCTGGAGCTGGAGCGCCAACCCGAGCAGGCCCCCCTGCTGGAGGAGGTCTTTCGAGAGGCCCACAGCCTCAAGGGGGCGGCGCGGATGCTGGGCCTGCGCGACATCCAGAACCTGGCCCACGCGATCGAGACCTTGCTGGGGGAGGCGCGGCAGGGCAAGGCCGGCATCACCGCCGCGACGGTGGCGGCGCAACTGAGCAAGCTGGACCAGATCCGCCACCTGGTGGCCCTGGCGGTGGGTGACGCGGTTGAGCCGGAGCCCGGCGCCGTTGCCGATGACGGGACCCATGACCCCGCGGCGTGCGGTGGCACGTCGGAATCATCGGCATCCCCAACCCAGACAGATAGCCTGAACCAGACCCAGGCCGAATCGCCAGCCCCGTTCGAATTTCAGCCCGA
>CALMDH010000210.1:0-5407 GCA_937862735.1 uncultured Gammaproteobacteria bacterium | reverse complement strand
CACGCCAGGCCGGGCGGCGGCCAGGGGCAGGCTGACCTGGGCGGCCGTGGCCGGGGCGATGGCCATGCTCCCGTCCCCGCGCTCGCCCCAGGCATTGAGGTCCCCCGCGGCCGCCATCGCGGCCACCGCGCTCAGCCCCAGTGCCTGGGCGCGTTTCCGGAAGGTGGCCAGGAGGTCACGGCGGCGGGCGGCGGGCGCCGGGGCGGCGCGGCCGGGCTGACAGGTCAGCGTCCTTCCGCTCCTCTCCCGCCCGGGGTCCCCCGCTTCTGATGGTGCCCTGGCCTGGGCTTGCGCCGCACCCTGGCCAGGCCCGTTCATGACTGAACCCCGAATGCCGCTGCAAAGGCTCCGTACGTCTTTCGTCCGGGCGAGCCATCGGCCACCGCGAACACCACCTCGGCGAAGGCCCCGGCCTGCTCCTCCAGGGCGGTCTGGAAGAGGGTGGCGATGCGCGCCGGGTCGTTGCCATAGGTCCCGCAGCCCCAGGCGCCCAGGACCAGCGCCGGGTAGTCGTAGGCGCGGGCGATGGCCAGTACCCGGCGGATGCGGCTTTCCATCAGCCGGGCCGAAGGCTCCCGGCCCAGGCGTGGGGCGTAGGGGGCGGCAGCGGTGATGAAACTCAGCGGCCAGGGTTGGTCCAGGGGCTGGCCGGCGTCATCGCGAAACACCGGCACGTCCGGGGAGAGGATGGCCCAGTCGGTGGAATCCGGCTGGGGCCGGGCCTGATGGGTGGCGTACAGGGCGTCCCCCTGCAGGGTGGCGTAAAGGGCGCTGGCCCGGCACAGGGTGGATTCCTGGCCGCGGTTGCCGAGGAGGAAACCGCCACCTGGCTCAATCCCGTTGCCGAACACCAGGACCAGGACGCGTGGGTGGCGCGCGCTCAGACGCCGGGCCGCGACCAGGGTGCTTTCGCGGGTCACCTGGACCCGGGTAAGGCCCTGGGCACGAGGTCCCGGCGCGGGCAGGGGCGCATCCGGGGGCAGACTGCGCTTGGCGGCGATGGCCTGCTCGACGGCGTCCTGCCAGTCCACCGGCTGGCCGGCGGCGTTGGCATAGGTCCCGCTCATGAGCGCGGCCATCGTCGCCTTGGCGAGCGCGGCGCACTGGTCGCGGGACAGCCTGGGCACGGGTTGGCCGGCCATGATTGGGTCCAGGTGGTCCCGGGGCGGCAGACAATGCAACTGGTCCGGACGGGTCTGGCGCTCGGTCAGTTCCTCCCGCCGCGCCCGGCCACCGTCGAGCCGGCGGCCCTTCAGGGCACTGGCGGATTGGTAAATGCGCTGCTTGATGTCCCGCGGGCTCAGGCGGACGCGGTGGTTCTCGACCTCGGTCTCCAGGCTCGCCGCCAGGGCGCGGACTTCGGTATCCTCACCGCCGTAGTGGCGCAGTTCCGCGGCCGCGTGCCGCAGCCGTTCCCGGGCGCCAGCCAGGTCGCCGTCACGGTTGCGGGCCGCCGCCTCCCGCCGTGCCTGGTGGGCCAGGAGGGCCGCCACCTGTCGTTCCACCGCGACCTCCCGGGGCTGGGCCTTGCGCCGGGCGCTGTCAACCCAGGTCCAGCGGCACACGTCAGCGGCCAGGGGCTGGTCACCCTCACTGACCTGAATCTGGAGCGGGCAGTCGCTGTCCTGGGGGCCGGCCGGGAAGCGGACCTCGACCAGCAGATCGAGAACCTGCTCGCTCACCAGATCGCCGGGGAGGAGGGTCAGGGACCGCGGACCCGGTTGGGTTCGCCAGGTGCCCAGGGCCCGGACCTGCAGGTCGGCCTGCCAGGTCAGATGCACCCGGACGTCGGCGTACACCACCTCCAGGGCATCCCCGAGTTCCCGGCCGAGGGCGGTCTGGATCCCCTCGGCCCCGGCGATGTCGTGACAGGCCCCGCCTCCGGCGTCCGCCAGTTGGCCGAGGAGTTCCTCGTGGTAGTCGTCGCCCACGCCGAAGGTGCTGGTGCGAACGCCAAGCTGGAGCAGATGGGCGGCATGGTCGGCCAGGGTGGCGGGGGCGGTGATGCCGACGTTGGCCTGGCCGTCGGTCAGCACCAGGCAGCGGCGCAGCCGCTCAGCGCCGCCATTGCGGCCGATGAGGCCGCAGGCGGTGAGCCAGGCCTCGCCGAGGTTGGTCTGCCCCCGGGGCCGCAGGGCGGCCAAGGCCGCGGCCGCCTGCTGGCGGGCGGCCGGGATGGCCGGCGCCAACGGCAGGGGGGTGGTGATCTGGTGGTCGAAAGCCACCAGGGCCACCCGGTCCCGGGCACTCAGACGCTCCATGGCCGCCAGGGCTGCCTCCCTGGCGCGCTGCCACTTGCCTCCGCCCATGGAGCCGGAGCGATCGAGGACCAGGGCCAGGTCCAGGGGGACGCGTTCGCGGCGGCCGCGGGGAGCCGTCAGGCGCAGGTGGAGATAGCGCCGGCTGTGACCGGCGGCGCGAATCAGGCGGCGGTCGGTGGCCAGATCCAGGCGGATGCCCGCCGGGGTGACGAGGGGTTCCGGGCGGGAGGTACCCGCAGGCGACGGTGCTGCTGCCTCATCCCCAGCGCCGGCCGGTTCGTCTTCATCCCAGCCGCCCCCTTCAGGACCGAAGAAGTCGTCCGCCTCATCCCCGGGCACCTCCTCGCCCGCCGCGCCCAGGCGGAAGGCACAGAGGTGGATGAGCTGACCCTCCTTGACCAGGGCCCCGCCGGTCACCTGGGGACCGTGCAGGCGCCAGTCCTCGCCCTCCCCCACCGCCGGGAAACGCTCGGTGGCTGCCTGGGCAATGGCGTGCAGCCAGGCCCCGGGGTCCGCCGGGGTGGCCGGGGCGGTCGCGTCCGCCCGGTCCAGGGCATCGAGGGCGTGGCTCTCCACCAGCTTGGGCAGGGCGGCGGCGAGGGTGGCGGGGCTGTCGAACAGGTCCAGGCCCACCACCCGGCCGTTGAGGGCGAACAGGGCACCGCACTGGTGGGGCTGAGGGGTGAAGGCGCCCTGGAAATCGTCCAGGCGCTCACGCTGACCGTCGTACAGGGCGGCGGCGGCGCTGGTTGCGGAGTGGATGCCGAAACGCCTGGACTTGGCGGCGATGTCGGCCCAGACGCGGCCCTGGTCGCTCTCGCGGGTGCCGTGGCGGCGCAGGGAATCGCTGACGTCCCGCGCCTTGCGGGCGCGGCCGGCGGCGAAGTGGGCGCGGCGGGCGCCCGCGAACTCGGCGGATTGCGCATCCCAGCGCCCGGCCTCGACGCAGGAGACGGGGATGACAATGGTCTTATGGGCCGGGGCCAGGACGCTGAGGTTGAGGATGCGGTTCTGCTTGGCGCCGATCAGTTCCTCCCCATCCAGCAACAGCACGGGCAGGTCGCCATCATTGATGAAGCGGAGCTGCGGCACGCTGCCGCCCTCGCTGATCTCAGTGACGCGGGCGCAACCCAAGGCCAGGGCCTGGTCGAGGAGCTGGTAACCAGGCTGGGCCGGACCCTCGGCCAGCAAGGGCAGGAGGGTCAGGTTGCGGTACTGCTGGGGGTGGCCCAGGGTGACTTGGGACAGGCGGGTGGCGATGAGGGTCATGGGCCGGCTCCTGCGTGATGGTTGTCGTTGTTATGGATGGCGCCGTGGGCGGGCGCGGGGTTCATCCGCCGCCCGCGGCCGGATGATCGTCACCGGTCCTTACACCCCCGGTCCGGGCGTAATGTTTTCCCGTCGCCGGTCCGCGGCCGGCGGTCAGGGTGTCCGCTCGCCGGGCGCGCCGCAGTCGCCCCCGAAAAGGCGCTGGGCCTGGTCGAGCAGTACGTCAAGGCGACGCTGGTCGGGGCGGGCCAGGGGGCGGCGGACGTGCAGTTCGATATCGGGGTGCAGCGCGATGCGCTCCCAATGGCTGCGCGTGGGCTTGCGGGGATCGGCGGCGGCGGGTAGGGCCACGGGGGCGGGAGCCCCGGGGGCCGCGGCTGCCACAGCCGGCTTCTGGCTGCCCGCGGGTCCGGACAGGGACTCCGGCCCGGCGTCTGTCAGCCCCTGGTCAGGGGACTGGCGCTTGGCCAGGACCTGGCGCACGTAGTCATAGGCGTTGAGCGCCGGCGGTTCGGCGCCCGCCACCGCGCCGGCCAAGGCCCGGACCACGCCGGCATCGTCCAGGGCCTGCAACTGCTTGCGGATCTCGGCCAGGGGCAGGTGGGCATCCTGCAGACGACGAATGAGGGTGAGCCGGTCGCGGTGGCCGGACCCGTAGGTTGCCGCCGGACCGCGGCCTGCCGGCGGTGGCAACAGGTCCTGCGCCAGGTAGTAGCGGATGGTGCGGACGCTGATGCCGGTCTCCCGACTCAGGGTGTTGATGTCGCGGGCTTCGTTCATGAGGAATAATTAAAACAGTATTACTGTTTACTGTCAAGATACAGCAAGGTCTTGCCCTCCGCGCCGATACCCGCTTTTCCCGCCTAAACTCACGGTGTACCGGGTTGTGCACGACGCCCATGGCCCCTTCTCCGCCAGGGGCAAGCCGACAATACTCAGCCCTGCTTGCAGTCTGCACCGGGCCACGCGCGCAGCGCCGGACGTCCCCGCAGGGGCCATGGACCGGCGCATTTCACCCGCCTGCGCCGCGTCGCGGGCAGCTGATTACGTTCCGGCGCAACGTGCTCGTCCCGGCCACCCGCGCTAAACTCACCCCCAGTGACCCTGATCAGCCCGCATGAATCGCCGCCCCCATTCCCCCAAGCTGCGCCACCCGACCAATGTCCGCCCCCTCCTCCGCACCCGCCACGGCCGCTCATTCCCGCACCGCCCCGCCCGTCATTGATCACCGCCTCCTGGCAGCGATAGAAGGTGGCAACTGCGTGGCCTTCGTCGGGGCCGGTTTCTCCGCCGCGGCCGGGTATCCCCATTGGAAACAGCTGATCGTCCGCCTGGCCGAGGAAGGTTCCGCGGGTCAGCATCCCGAGGTCTTCGACCTGGTCTGCACCCTCATCAAGTCCGACCCCGCGGCCCGCGATCTGGAGATGGCGGCCCAGCTGCTCTACGACGCCCTGGGGGAGAAGACCTTTTGCCAGCGGCTGGGCCGGATGCTGTCCACCACCGAGCTGTCCCCGGCGATGGCACAGCGGCTCAAATACGTGCGCGGCATCCCCTTCCGGGCCATCGTCACCACCAATTTCGACCCCCTCCTGCCTGGCCTGCCGCCGTCCGCGGCGGCCTACCGTCTTCTGCTGCGCCCGCGCCAGCCCGCCTCCCCCTGGCGGGAGGCCATCACCCGGGTTGCCCTGGGGCAGGCGGGGATGTCCGACCCCAGCACCCAAGGCGACAGCCTCATCGTCCAGTTGCATGGCCATGCCGACGATGCCCGCTCGCTGGTCCTGACCCGCTCCCAGTATCGCCACCGACTCTACGGGGACCCGGCTTACCTGACGGCCTTGCGCTCCCTGTTGGCCACATCCACGGTGCTATTTCTCGGT
>CALMDH010000209.1:0-5406 GCA_937862735.1 uncultured Gammaproteobacteria bacterium | reverse complement strand
ACTGATCGCCGCCGTGCTGCGACTCGTGGCCTGACGGAAACTACGAAACTTCAGTGAATAAGTCATTCCATCCAAAGTATCTTTACTACGTTGCAGCCAATGTCCTCCACCGTCGAAAAGATCACGGTCGCCCTTACGAAAGAGATCGCCGATAACGTCCGCGCGGCAGTCAAGGCCGGCGACTATGCCTCTACTAGCGAGGTCGTCCGTGAAGCCCTCCGCGACTGGCAACTCAAACGCGCATCGCAGCGGGAGCAGATCGAGCATCTGCGCCGCCTCTGGGAGGTGGGTCTGAAGAGTGGGCAGGCCGGCCCGTTCGATATCGCCGAGATCAAGCGCGAAGCCCGCAACCTATCGTCCGCGTCCTCCATGGCGCGCGGAACCTGACCGCGATCCTTGCGGATAGCGACCCACTGCACTGAGCTACACCTGCCCCGCGCTACTGGGGGCTTGCGTCGGTAGCACCTGAAGAGGGGCCTTCGGCCGAGCTACGTTGACAGGCCGGCAGATTGCGCGTCTCCAAGGGGTGGCTGGCGCAGTATTCCGCCCGCAGGCGGCGGAAGTTTTGCAAATGCTGGTCGATGGTCGCCCCGGTCAGATCGACGCCGAAACCCGTATCGACGGGCGGTGGGCTGGCAGGTAGCAGGGTCTCCAGGATCTCCTTGCCGGCCTCGGCGGAGTAGTGGGAGTACTCCCAGTAGTAACGCATCTCATCCTTGCCCGTGACCTGGGGCACGGGTTCGGTGGTGATGCGGTTGAAGCCGGTGAAGTCCCGGAAGCGGATGTCGCAGCCCTCCTGGCGACGCTGGTCGAAGATCTTGACCAGATCGCGCTTCCATTGCTCATGGGCCGGCAGCACGTCCTGCCAGTAGGACAGCTCCGCCAGGGCGTGGACCGGGCTGAGGAAGAAGCGGAAGGCGACCCCCTGGCGGCAATAGTCCTGGGTGACCTGGTCCAGGGCCGCCAGGGTCCCGGCGGTGTCCTGGGGAACGGCCGAGGGGTCCCCCTGGTTGATGATTTTGTCGAAGGCGAAGGCCGTGCCCCCTTCATCCGCCATGATGATCTTCAGGCACTCGTCCGATTTATGGCCGCGGCTAGCGAGGATCGGCAGGCATTGCTGGGCGTTGACGCCGAGGAGGATCTTCCAGCTCTCCACCGTCTGGGTCCAGGAGGCGGCGCGCTTGAGGTTGAGCAGGAAGCGCTTGACGGGGTAGAGATCCGAGGTGGCGATCAACTCTTCCGCGAAATCGCTGTTGCCGCCCTGCAGGCCGAACAGCCAGCCATAGTCCAGGCCCCAGACCACCATCTCGGGCCGGTGGAAGTAGCTGGTGTGGCGCAGCATGTTCATGGCGTCCTTCAGGGATGCGCCACTGATGGCCAGGTTGAGCACCCGCTGGTCCGCGAACTGCGGCAGTTCCGTGGGCAGGCCGATCTCGGTGCGGGAGCTGCCGATGAACACCAGGTCCGGCTGGTAGCGGTAGGCGGCGTAGGTCTTGCCCCAGGGGACGATCTTCTGCTGGGCGATGGTCGGCCGTTGCAGCAGGGGTGAGTCCCACTGGTGAATCAGGTAGGGGTCCACCTGGTAGTTGATGGTCACCACCAACCCCAGCAGGCCGAGGACGGTCAGGCCGAGGTAGGCGAGATAGCGAGGGTAAGTGGCCATGGTCTGGGCTTAATCCTGGGCTGGGGCGAATGGGCGCGACGAGCGATCGGGATTTGAATCGGGATTTGGATCAGGATCGAAATCAGGGGCTGAATCCGGAATGGAATCTGGCTCAGATGGGAATGTAATTGGGATCGGAATCGGTGTCAGCACTGGGGTTAGCACTGGAATCAGAGCTGGAACCAAAGCTGGAACCAAAGCTGAAATCGGAACCGGCATCAGAACCTGGATCAGAACTGGGCGTAAATGAATTCAGCCGTCTTGTCCATGTTGAGGATGCCGATCACCAGCAGGGTCCCCATCGCCAGGGCCCAGCCCAGCGTGGTCCGCCACTGGACGCGGATCAGGGAGAAGGCCGCCTGGGCGTCCGGGAAGCGGTTGCCGACATACAGCACGATCTGGTTGGTGTTGGGCATGAGGAAGGCGATGAAGGCGCCGAGGGCGACCATCGCCAGTTCCCCCAGGCCGATGGCCGAATCGACCGCCAGGCCATTGAGCCCGACCAGGCCCCGGAGCACCTCCAGGGCGGAGCCCAGGTCCGGGGCGCGGAAGAACACCCAGGCCAAGAGCACGGCCAGGAAGGTCAGGATCTGGCTGAAGAGCCTGACCGCCCGGGTCGGCGCCGGCCGCCCCTCGCCCCGCCAGGTCTGCCACCCATGCTGCACGCAGAGATAGAGGCCATGCAGGCCGCCCCAGATGACGAAGGTCCAGTTGGAGCCGTGCCAGAGCCCCCCCAGTAGCATGGTCAGCATCAGGTTGCGGTAACGGTTGAACTGACCGTGGCGGTTGCCACCCAGGGGGATGTAGAGATAGTTGCGCAGGAAGCGCGACAGGGAGATGTGCCAGCGGGTCCAGAACTCACTGACATTGGTCGACTTGTAGGGGGAATCGAAGTTGAAGGGGATCTGGAAGCCCAGCATGCGCGACACGCCGATGGCCATGTCGGAGTAGCCGGAGAAATCGAAATAGAGCTGGAAGCTGTAGGCCAGGATGCCGATCCAGGCCGCCAGGAGCTGCGGGTCATCCCCACTCAGGCCGGCATCGACCACCGGCACCAGGTTGTCGGCGATCAGGAGCTTCTTGGCCAGGCCAAAGGTGAAGAGGCTCAGGCCCACCGTCAGGTTTTCGGCGCTGAAGGCATAGTTCCGCCGGTCGGCGAACTGGGGCAGCAGGTCCTTGTGATTCAGCACCGGCCCCGCGACGATGTAAGGGAAGTAGGAGGCGAACAGGGCGTAACGCCAGAGGCCCACGTCCGCGGCCCGGCCATGGCGGGCATCGACCAGGAAGGCGATCTGGGTGAAGGAGAAAAAGGAGATGCCGATGGGCAGGAGCACGTCCAGTGGATGGAGACCGGCCCCAGTGAGGTCGTTGACCGAGCGGATGAAGAAATTGGCGTACTTGAAATAGCCCAGCAGCACCAGGTTGCCGGTGACGGCGAGGATCAGCCAGAGCTTTTTATGCGCCTCCGCCGCCTGCTGGATCCGCCGGTAGGCCAGGTAGTTACCGACGATCGAGATCGCCAGGATGGGCAGATAGGCCGGATTCCAGGAGACGTAAAAGGCCAGGGAGGCCAGCAGCAGCCAGGAGGCCGCCCAGTGCTCATCCCTTCTGCCGAGCAGGAAAAAGCCGATCAGGGTGACCGGCAGAAAGAGGAAGAGAAAATTGAAGGAACTGAAAACCATGGCGATACCTGGCGGGAAGCGGCTGAAGGCGCGCGTATCTTACTCCCAGCTTTGCCTCCGAGCGCTAGGGCTGAAAGAGTTAGCCCAAAGGGGTGAGGGCCAGGGCTTAAGGTGGCGAGCGCTAGGGGATAACGTGGCGAGCGCCGGGCTTGGGGAGGTAAGCGCGTGACGTTCGCGTGGCGGGTGGCTGTGTCAGTCTTAACTTGCAAAGCAACCCATCTCCACCAACAATGTCAGTCATGACTGACACCATCCGCTTTCCCGACGAACTCGGCCGCATGTTGAAAGCGCGCCGGCAAGAACTTGGTCTCACCATCAAGGACCTGGCGCAACGCGCCGGCAAAGTGCGGGAGGTGATCTACCGGATCGAGGCGGGTGAAGACGTCACCCTCTCCTCCCTCATGGCCGTGCTGAGTGCGCTGGACCTGGCGATGCGCCTGGAACAAGCCCGCATGCCGACCATGGAGGAAGTTGCCGCCCGCTTCCGGCTGGGGGAGGAGGACGAGGATGCTGCCTGACACCATTCGCCTGCTGGAAGTGGCCATCGGCGACAACCCCCAGGCGGGCCAGTTGCTCAAGCAGTCCATTTACGAATTCCGGTATCTGTCACCCGAACCTCGCCAGCCCGCCGTGGCCCTGCTGATGCCCGCCCAATCCCGCCTTACCTGGCGGGACGGCGACCTCTTCCCGCCCATGGACCAGAACCTACCCGAGGGTGACCTGTTCATGCGCATCCGGGCCCTGTTCCCCAAACAGCCGACCACCCCCATGCACCTGCTGGCACTCATCGGTCGCAATGGCATCGGCCGGCTGGGCTATACCCTGCCTGGACATGAACCGGCAACCCGCGCGCCACCGATCTCCAAGGCAGAGTTGCTGCAACTACCCTTCAGCCCACAGGTCTTCGCCGAGCTTATCCGCGCCTATTTGAGCACCGGCGCCGGCATCGCCGGCGTGCAACCCAAGATCATGGTGCCGGACCGCGCGACGGTCCCCATTCCCTCCCTCATCGTCAAAGCCGCCGGGACCTCCTATCCCGACCTGGCGGCCAACGAATACCTCTGCCTGACCGCCGCCCAGAAAGCCGGCATCGACACCCCAAACTTCGCCCTCTCCCACGACGGCCAACTGCTGGTGCTTGATCGCTTCGACCTGGTCGAACACCCGGATGGTCGTATCGAACGCCTCGGCTTCGAAGATATCGCCGCCCTGGCCGGTCTGCGGGTCAGGGACACCTTGTCCGATCGCAAATATCAGGGCAGCTATCAAGCGATCGCCGAAATGCTCAAGCAACTGCAACTGCCGCCCGAAAACCTGCATCGCTTCTTCGCCCAGGTCGCCTTCTCGGTGATGGTGCGCAATGGCGACGCCCACCTGAAAAACTTCGGTCTGCTGTATCGCTCGACCACCGAGATATGGCTGGCGCCCCTCTTCGATGTCGTGACCACCGCTATCTATCGCTACGCCCAATACCCCGGTGGGCCTGAGCTGGAGGACAGGACCCTGGCCCTCAAACTGTTTCGTGGCCGGCACCGGACCAAGGCCTATCCCACGATCGAGGAGCTGCTGGAATTTGGCCGGCGCGTTTGCGGCGTGGACAAGCCCGAGGCCATCATCCAGAACGTCGCCCAAGGCATGAGTGAAACACTTCGCCATGCCAAGAACGACGGACGGATTTCTGCGGCCCTGCATGCTGCGATTAGCAAGGCTTGGGAAACGGGTATGGGATATGCCCAGACAATCGGGTAAGGGAGCCAATCCGCATCCTTCATACGCATACGCATACGTATCCATTTCATCAGCCCCATACTTATGATCCAGTGCCCCCAGTTCACCTCATGTGGTAGATCACATCCCCAAGGTTGAGAAATTTATGTTTAGCATCAATAGGCTGGCGGAAATGCCTGGCATTGAGTCCAGGCTTCCTAACCAATTTGGCCAGAAAGGCATCCCCACCAACGGGAGTTGTTCGGTAAGGCGCCAAGCTGTGGGGGCAGGGATGAAATCCTAGCCCATCTTTGTCATTCTGCCCCGCCCTCCAGGCCAAAATCCCCGGATTTT
>CALMDH010000208.1:0-4295 GCA_937862735.1 uncultured Gammaproteobacteria bacterium | reverse complement strand
CTTGGGGAAGTATTTCGCAGCTTAGCGGAACAACGACAGTGTCGCATTCTGGAGGGGCATCTGATGCCCGATCACGTGCATATGCTGATCTCGATTCCGCCAAAGTATGCGGTCTCGTCGGTGGTCGGGTTCCTTAAGGGCAAGAGCGCGATTCATCTTGCCCGGGTGTACGGTGAACGCCGTAGAAACTTCGTTGGCCAGAACTTCTGGGCGCGCGGCTATTTCGTCTCGACGGTCGGTCGCGATGAGGCGACCATTCGTGAGTACATCCGCCACCAGGAGCAGGAAGACCAACGACTCGATCAGCTCAATCTATGGAACTGATGAGCCGCCTTTAGGCGGTCCAAGAACCGTGGGGTCGCGTTAGCGACCCCACCCAGCCGCTTCGAGCGGCTCACGAATGAAAGCCCCCGGCTCTGCCGGGGGATGGTTACTGGCGTGCTCCGCGAGACCGAGGAGCGTGGAGGTAATCGCATAGGGTTCCGGGCATGGGTTCGGGCTGGCAATGCAACATCCCATGCTCTAATGTAGCCACCCTTTGGTTGAGCAACCCTTTGGTCGCGATGTACCGCACCCACTTCCCGCCCCAGCCACTGGCAACCTTGAGCCCGGGCGGGGCGGAGGAAGGCGCCCTGGCTAGTGGCATCGCCACCGACCGACCGACGCAGCGAGGATAGAAGCGAGATGCCGTCATTCGACGTGGTTTCGGAAGTGGACCTGCAGGAGGTCCGCAACGCCGTGGATCAGGCCAACCGCGAGGTGGGTACCCGCTTTGACTTCAAGGGCATCAAGGCGAGCTTCGAACTGGCCGGCGAGGTGATCAAGCTGAGCACGGAACGGGAATTCCAGTTGCGGCAGATGATGGATATTCTCCGCCAGAAGCTGGTCAAACGCGGGGTCGACATCGGTAGCCTGGATGTCAAGGAACCCACCACCAGCCTGAGCGCCGCGCGGCAGGAGGTGGGCCTCAAGCAGGGTATCGCCACCGAGACGGCCAAGGACATGATCAAGGCCCTCAAGACGGGCAAGCTCAAGGTTCAGGCCCAGATCCAGGGCGACCAATTGCGGGTGTCGGGCAAGAGCCGCGACGACTTGCAGGCCGCCATCGCGCTGCTGCGCGAGGGCGACTGGGGTTTGCCCCTCAAGTACACCAATTTCAGAGACTGACTTTAGAGATCAAGTAATGCGAATGAATGCCCAGATCCCGGCCTCCGGCAAGACCCTGCTGGCCGCCGCCCTGTTATCCCTCTGCTCCGCCCAGGTCGCGGCGGACCCGGCTGCCATCAAAAAGAGCCTGGCGCAGATATTGCCCGAGTACGAGGTCGACAGCGTCCACGAGACGCCGGTGCCCGGTCTCTTCGAGGTCCTCATCGGTACCGATGTGCTCTATGTCAGCAAGGACGGCCGCTACATGGTCCAGGGGCGGATGATCGACCTGACCACCAAGGAGGACCTGACGGAGACCTCACCCCGCCTGGAGCAGGCACGCCAGAAGGAGGCCAAGGAGCGGGCGGCGGCGATCAACAAACTCGGCGAGGATCAGATGATCGTCTTTGCCCCGGAGGGCAAGCCCACCTACACGGTCACGGTCTTCACGGATATCGACTGCGGTTATTGTCGCAAGCTCCATGGCGACATGGCGGGCTACAACGCCGAGGGGATCAAGGTCCAGTATCTCTTCTACCCGCGGGCGGGGGTGGGTTCGCCCTCCTTCGACAAGGCCGTGTCCGTCTGGTGCGCCGACGATCGTCGGGCGGCCATGACCGATGCCAAGGCCGGCAAGTCGATTCCGGACAAGAAGTGCGCCAACCCGGTGAAGGAGCACCTGGAGATGGGTGAAAAGATGGGGGTTTCCGGCACGCCGGCCATCGTCCTGGAAAATGGCGAGATGATCCCCGGCTACGTCCCGCCCAAACGCCTGGCGGCCATGCTCAAGGAGAAACTGGGCGGCTAGTTTCGCCCCAGGGCGTAAGTGGGGCAGGGATGCTCCTCTGCGTCTTTACTCCCAACTCCCAGTTGCTCACCCCACCAACCTGCGCGATTCCGCTGGCTACTTCCTCGTCACCAGATGTAGCCAAGACTTTCCTGTCCGCACCCATCTCAATGCATGATCCCGATGGGTAATTCCTGGTCCGTCATGAGACCTCCGGACTGGTTCAGAACCCCTCGGTGCTGGTGAAGAGGCCCACCCGCAGGTCCTTCATGGTGTATATCTCCCGCCCATCCACGGCGACGCTGCCATCGGCGATGCCGAGCACCAGTTTGCGGGCGATGACCCGCTTCATGTCGATCTGGTAGGTGACCTTATTCGCCGTTGGCAGGACCTGGCCGGTGAATTTCACCTCCCCCACCCCCAAGGCCCGGCCACGACCGGGGTTGCCGATCCAGCCCAGAAAAAAGCCGACCAGTTGCCAGGTGGCGTCCAGGCCCAGACAGCCCGGCATGACCGGATCGCCGGGGAAATGGCAGTCGAAGAACCAGAGCTTGGGGTGGATATCCAGTTCCGCCAGGATCTCGCCCTTGCCATAGGCGCCGCCCTCGTCGCTGATGCGCACGATGCGATCCAGCATGAGCATGTTGGGCGTCGGCAACTGGGCGTTGCCGGGGCCGAACATCTCCCCTCTGCCGCATTGCAGCAGTTGTTCGTAACTGAAGGCTTCCTGACGCATGGTAGGCGTGTCCTGGGGCTAGGGCCCTGGCGGGGGAACGGTTGGCATGACAATGCGGCCGACCCACCAGGGAGTGGGGTGAAGAGAGATGAGTGGAGCGGCTGGTTGATGCCTGACGGACCCGGGTGCTGGCCAATGCTGGGCTAATCTGGTGGGATCCGAGGGGTTAGCACGGGTATATGTCAGTTCCGGACCGCCCTAGGTCTGTGGTAACCCAGTGTCCAGCGCCATGAGGCGTGCCCGCAGGAAGGACAGGACCTCGGCGATGGGCACCAGGGTCAGGTCCGCGTCCCGGCGGCCCTTATATTCCAGGACCCCCTGATCGAGGCCCTTGTCCCCGACCACCAGGCGGTGCGGGATGCCAATCAGTTCCATGTCCGCGAACATGAACCCGGGGCGCTCGTCCCGGTCGTCGAACAGTACCTCGATGCCGGCGGCGGTCAGTTCCTGGTACAGGGCCTCGGACGCCTCCCGCACCCGGTAGGACTTGTGCAGTTTCATCGGCACCAGGGCGACCTGGAAGGGGGCGATGGCCTCCGGCCAGCTAATGCCGCGCTCGTCGTGATGCTGTTCGATGGCGGCGGCGACCACCCGGGAGACGCCGATGCCGTAACAGCCCATCTCCAGGGTCAGGGCGCGGCCGGACTCGTCCAGGACCGTGGCCTTGAGGGCCTCGCTGTATTTCTGGCCGAGTTGGAAGATGTGCCCGACCTCGATGCCGCGGGCGATGGTGAGGCGGCCCCGGCCGTCCGGGCTGGGGTCACCCTCGACCACGCTGCGCAGGTCGGCGACCGGTGGCAGGGGCAGGTCCCGGCCCCAGTTGAGGCCGAACCAGTGCTTGCCGTCCTCATTGGCCCCGGCGCTGAAATCGGCGGTCACCGCCACGGTGCGGTCGGCGACGTAGGGGATGGGCAGGCCCAGGGGGCCGAGGGAGCCGGGACCGGCGCCGATAGCGGCGCGGATCTCCTCCTCCGTCGCCATCCGCAGGGGCTTGGCCACCTGAGGCAGCTTCTCCGCCTTGATGGGATTCAGCTCGTGGTCACCCCGCACCAGCAGGGCGATGAGGCGGGGCGCGCCGTTACCGGGGCCGGCGGGAGCGGCCGCTGCACTCGGTGGGGAGCCAGCTTCTCCGGATGCGGCTGGCGCACCCTGCGACGAGCCCGCCGTCCCGGGAGTAGGGTTGGCGGCGGTTGCATTGCCCGGATCGGGAGCGGCGGCCACCACCAGGGTCTTAATGGTGCGCTCGATGGGCTGGCCAAACTGCACCACCAGTTCCTGGATGGTTTTGGCGTTCGGGGTGTCCACCAGCCGCTTGTCCTCGGACGGCGCCGGCAGGCGGTCCGCCAAGGGCAGGGCCTCCGCCAGCTCGATGTTGGCGGCGTAATCGCTGGCGTCGGAGAAGACGATGGCGTCCTCGCCGGAGTCCGCCAGGACATGGAATTCATGGGACGCCCGGCCACCGATGGACCCGGTGTCCGCCTGCACCGGGCGGAAGTCCAGGCCGCAGCGCTGGAAGATACGGCTGTAGGTGGCGTGCATCACCTGGTAGGTCTCCGCCAGGGAGTCGCGGTCCAGGTGGAAGGAATAGGCATCCTTCATCAGGAATTCCCGCGCCCGCATCACCCC
>CALMDH010000207.1:0-17466 GCA_937862735.1 uncultured Gammaproteobacteria bacterium | reverse complement strand
CCTCTACCGGTTACCCGCCATTAGCGAAAAGCCTGCGAGCCGGGCGAGTAGTTACTATAATTCATCTTCATGACTGCCTCCTCTCCCCCCCCTCGGCTTGGGCTTTCTCCAATTGTCGCCTGCCCAGCAACAAAGGCAAGCTTAACCCGTAACCGACTAAGGAACAAACCCTCGGACGGCTGTGGACAGGGCTGATACCAGCGAAGAAAACCTTGGTTATGGCCTCGAAAAAGAGTTCATGGCTCAGGTTCTTTCGTTGTACATTATTTTGGTATGTGCTTAATCATTAGAATACGCCTCCATGATGAGCCAAGTACCCCACTCATACTGGATCGGCAAATCTCCCTGGCAGGATGAGATCTTCCTTAGCCGCATTGAGGTTCCACATGGCCAACCGCAATGAGGACCTTGACGTGACGATACCCAGCAACCCCGCCGCCCTCCCCACACAGCCTATCGGCTTCATTGGCCTTGGCATCATGGGCCAACCCATGGCCCTTAACCTGCGTCAAGCCGGCTGCCCCCTCTTCGTCCATGCCCGCCGGGCCGAATCGATGGACCCCCTAGTGGCCGCCGGGGCCATCGACTGCGCCTGCCCTGCCGAAGTGGCCCGTCAGGTGGAAATCCTCTTCATCATGGTCGCCGACACGGCGGACGTTGAGCATATCATCCTTGGTCACGAAGGGGTGCTTGCCGGGGCCCGGCCCGGCCTGGTGGTGGTAGATATGAGCACCATCTCCGCTGCCGCCACCCGGGTCCTGGCCCGGCGCTTGGCCGCGCAAGGTATCGGGATGCTTGATGCCCCCGTCTCCGGCGGGGAGGCCGGGGCCATTCATGGCCACCTGTCCATCATGGTCGGTGGCGATGATGCTAGCTTCGCCCGCGTCCTGCCCCTTTTTCAGGTCCTAGGCCGTAAAATTGTCCATGTCGGCGGTCAGGGCGCGGGGCAGATCTGCAAAGCCTGCAACCAGGTAGTTATCTCCCACACCCTGGCCGGGGTAGGCGAGGCCCTGCTGTTTGCCCGTGCCGCCGGAGTCGATCCCGTCAATGTCCGCGCCGCACTCCTCGGCGGTTCCGCCCAGAGCAAGGTCCTGGAGATGCACGGCCAACGCATGATCGAACGGAACTTCGCGCCGGGTTTTAAGGCCCGCTTGCACCAAAAGGACCTGCGCCTGGTCCTGGAGACCGCCCAGGAAATTGGCCTCGCCCTCCCCGGCACCGCCCTCGCCGCCCAATATCTCAACGCCCTGGTTGGACGTGGACACGGCGAACTAGATTCCAGCGCCATTTACGAAGTCCAGGAAGCCATAAGCGGACGCGAGCCCGGTACCCTGAATGGTCGTGATACCTGAACCTGGGGCACAACCATACCTGGATGGCCGCTAAACATCGCAATGCCGCGACGCTCGAAGCGGAGGTCACCGAGATCCTTGACCAAGTCGGTACGCGCTATCACCTGGGTTTTTTAGTATGAAGAACTTTTTCTGAATGACTTACGATCCATTGACAGCTGATGAGTAAATCTGAGCTGGGGTTATTGGAACCAATATACATGCTGCCAGTAACCGCCAAAGACATCGAACAACTTTATCGGCAATGGTCGCGTGAGTTGGATGACTATCACGAGATTCAAGTCCACGAGGCCGCGGCTCAATCCAACTGGCCATTAATGTCGGGTGCCTGGGATCAGCCCTTCCCCCTCCCTCCGCAGGTTCCGACCGCCAATGACGCCAACCGATCTAACTCAGGGCTGACAGTGGTTGGATCGCATGGCGGTATTGATCCAACCTCGGTCACCGCGCATCTTACCGCGGGATTCCATCAGGAAGGCTGGCCATTACTGGCGGTAGATCTATGCCCTACCAACACGCTGAGGCTCTATCTGGGAATGGATAAAGCAGATACTGCTGGTCTGGCACCCCAATGGCTGTCAGGGGATCCCTGGTATGAGGCCATATACCGCGGTGCGATGGGAGGGGACTTTCTGCCCTTTGGTGAGGCAGGTCCGGCCATCGATCGGTTTGCCGCCAGCCTCGTTGAACGTCCAGGCTGGTTGGCGGAGGATATTTCCAGGTTGGAGGTGCCGAACAACTTCAGAGTGATTTGTAATTGTCCCAGGCATCCTTATAGCTTATTCCAGGAGGGTATTCGGTTAGCGCAAACAATTCTCGTCGTGCTGGAACCTGACCCCTTGAGTCTGACCTCGATCCCTTCCTTACTGAGTGATCTGCTCCGACTCGGCGTAAATGAACGACAGATCTTCTTCGTACTCGATGGTTTCCTGCCTTCTCGCCAACTTGATCGGGATGTCCGCAACAATCTGCAAACCTCCCGCCTACAATCCCGTCTTTCCCCGATACCAGTCCATGAGGACGAATTTATCCGGGAGGCCCTTGCCACTCAGAAAACCCTATTCGACTATTGCCCTCATAGCCAAGCTGCACACGACTTCACCCTGCTGCGGATTTGGTTAACGGCGCGGATGAATCCCGTCCCACAGCAAGACAATCCAGAGATCCGATCGGCATGAAAAGATCGGCAACACTGCATGCGGCCCTTGGTCTAAATCCAGATTTGCCCATCCGCGCACAATGGTCGCGGCTCTTGTTCCATGCCCCCCCGATCCAATCAGGAGCACGGGATTGGCCGGAATGGTTCGCCTTCAGCTTCCCGCATATTGATTTCCATCGATTTCGCCTACTGGATGTCCCGCGTTTTCTGATTCAGCTTTTGTGGTTGTCGCTGGTAATCCCTCCCCAGAATCGCCATCCCTCCCTTCCCCTCCGCACCATCCGGATCCTCAACCAATTTTATCGTCGCTCATGGCGTTGGCTCCTGGCCACCCAAAAGCGATTAGAACCCCTATTCCAGCCCATCACGAGGGAACTGGAATCAGCAAGCTCCCATAATATCCTGGGTTACCCCCTGCTTCGCTATTCAGCTTACCTTTTGAGCGGCGTACTGGCATTCATCGTAATCACCACACCCTTCGATCTGGGAGCCCAACTTCTTTATGTTGTTCTCCTGTGGGGACTCGCCACCTGGTTGAGGCGAATCCCAGGGGATGTCATTACCCTGATCATGATCGTGCTGTCATTAACAATATCATGCCGCTATTTTTGGTGGCGCATGACCACCACCCTAGACTGGAGCAGCGGGATGGATATCACCGCCGGTCTGCTACTGCTATTCGCTGAACTCTATGCCTTTCTAATCTTGATATTAGGCTACTTCCAGGTAGCTTGGCCCCTCCACCGCAAACCCCAAAAACTACCCGTGGATCTATCGCTATGGCCGACAGTGGACGTGTATATCCCGACTTACAACGAACCCCTACCGGTTGTGAAACCAACCATCATGGCCGCCATGGGGATGGATTGGCCACGAGATCGACTGAATATCTATCTGCTTGATGATGGCCGTAGAGAAGAATTCAGAAGTGTGGCCGAATCCCTGGGAATCGGTTACATCATCCGGAATGACAATCGCCACGCCAAGGCCGGCAATCTAAATAACGCCCTTTCCCTGACTAAGGGCGAATATATCGCGATCTTCGACTGCGACCACCGTCCGACCCGGTCATTCCTGCAAACCAGCATGGGTTTATTTCTGGATAACCCCAAGCTGGCATTGGTCCAGACACCCCATTACTTCTTTTCGCCAGATCCTTTTGAGCACAACCTGGGAACTTTCCAGCGAGTACCCAACGAAGGGGAATTGTTCTACGGTGTAGTTCAGGATGGCAATGATCTCTGGAATGCCGCATTTTTTTGCGGTTCATGCGCCATCATGCGCCGGGGGCCTTTGCAGTCGATTGGTGGTATCGCTACTGAAACGGTGACCGAGGATGCCCACACCTCGCTACGTCTCCATCGTCTGGGTTTCGATTCCGCCTATATCCGCTTTCCACAGGCGGCCGGCCTCGCCACGGAGAACCTGGCCGGCCATGTAGGTCAGCGCATACGCTGGGCACGCGGCATGGCACAAATTTTCCGCATCGACAATCCCTTTTTGGGACCTGGACTGTCCTGGCCGCAGCGACTTTGTTACGGTAACGCTATGCTGCACTTTTTCAGCGGGTTGCCGCGCCTGATTTATTTGACGATCCCCTTGGCATACCTGGTCTTTAATGCCTACAGTATCTATGCTAGCGCCTTAGGCATTCTGTTGTATGCCTTACCACATATTATTCATACCAACCTCACCAATTCACGCATTCAAGGCCACCATCGATACTCTTTTTGGGCCGAAGTCTACGAAACCGTACTGGCCTGGTATATTGCCCGTCCGGCCTTTGTCGCTCTGGTTGCGCCACATAAAGGCCGTTTCAATGTCACCAGTAAAGGCGGCTTGATTGAGCGGAATTACTTTGACTGGGATATATCCCGTCCTTATCTTTGGCTGATCGGATTGAATCTGCTCGGAATATCTTTTGGCATTTATCGCCTTATCTGGGGGAATCCGGAGGAAATTGCTACCGTCTGGCTAAACCTGGCCTGGGTTTTCTATAACCTCCTTGTTCTGGGGGTGGCGTTAGGTGTCGCCGGCGAAATACGACAGGTGAGAAAGTCTCACCGAGTGAAGATCGACTTGGAAGCATCTATCTCGCTCCCTGACGGACGCCTCTTTTGTTGTCGGACCCTGGATTATTCCGAAGGGGGGATCGCCTTGCGGATCACAGAATCGTTACAATTGGCCCCTGGCGATCATATAAAAGTCAACCTCCCCCTAGGGCTACAGGAATTCAGCTTTCCAGCCCGCGTGATTATCCATCATCCAACGATACTTAAATTGCAGTGGGCGGCTATGCCGCTCGCTCAGGAAAAGACCCTGATGCAGTGCATCTTTTCCCGGGCAGACACCTGGTCACACTGGGGACGATCGGAGAAGAATGACCAATTGGTGGTTAATCTTCGCGAGATTTTTGCCCTGGGCATACAAGGTTATCAGCGCCTGCTCCATTCATCGGTCCCATACTCTAGACTCCAGCCTCGGCGGCGTTGGTTGGACAGACTTAACGATTGGTTACCACATAACCCGTCCTGGTGGACGGAAGGATTAACCCCGTGATTAGGCGTTGGCTTGCCCATTTCTTATTCCTGATTCTGGTGCTGGCCAGCACCACCTCTTACAGTGCCGAGGACAACCGCACGACTTCCCTTACCTTTGTGGCCGAACCCAGGGCCAATGACCAAGAATTCGCTACTGATCTGAAAGAACGGCGCATAAGCTTTCGCGACTTGGGCTGGAGTAGTCCTTTGGAACTTCGAGGTGGCCGGGACAGCGCCACCATTACCTTCGGCAGTCGCGGCGATGAATTGGTCGTCGGTCTGCGTCTGAAACTGGATATGACCTATTCCCCTTCCCTACTCCCCGGACTTTCACATCTCAAGGTCTACCTCAATGATGAGGTAGTAGCTGTTCTCCCTCTACCCAAGGAGCAGGCGGGTCAGCCCCATTCGCTCACCCTTGATCTCGACCCCCGTTTTCTAACTGATTTCAATCAACTACGCTTTCAACTCATCGGCCACTACACCGAAGAATGCGAGGACCCACTACACTCCAGCATTTGGGCGGATATCGGCCTGACCAGTGAGCTCGATTTCAGGATTCGGCGTCTCAACGTCGTCGATGACCTGAAAACTTTTCCCGAGCCATTCTTTTACCGTACGGATCAATCCAGACTCACCTTGCCTTTTGTCTTTGCTGATGTACCTTCCAGCGGGATTATCCGAGCCGCGGGAACCCTCGCGTCCTGGTTTGGCCTGATCGCGGATTGGCGTGGCGCCAGATTCCCGGTCCTGTTTAACGAACTTCCCCAGGCAAACGCGATCATTTTTGCCCATTCAGATCATGTTCCGGACTATCTACGCCCACTCCTAGATGAGTCTCCAATCGAGGGGCCAACCCTTGCCGTCCTGAGCCACCCCAACGACACATCCCAACTCCTGGCGATTCTTGGCCGTAACGATGATGAACTACAGCAGGCCGTCGATGCCCTGATACTGGGCAAGGCAGCGCTCGCGGGTCCTCGCGTGACCGTGATCGAGGCTAGCCTAGATCAACCTCGGCAACCTTACGATGCCCCCCGTTGGGTGAAACTTGACCGACCCATGCGGTTTGGTGAATTGGTCGAAAGAACCCGGATGCTGGAGGTCAGGGGGCACCAACCCGATTTTATCCGGATCAATCTGCGCGTTCCCGCTGATCTCTTTCTCTGGCGCAGCAAGGGTATTCCCATCAATCTGAAATATAATTACACTCCCCCGACCCGTCCGGACAATTCCCGCCTCACCATTGGCATCAACGATGAATTCATCAAAGGTTACAATCTGGAGCTGTCGGAAAATAGTAGCAGCAACGCCTTGCTCAAGATGCCGCTGGACAGCGGTGATTTTTTTGACCAGATCAATCACTTTTTCATTCCAGCCTTTAGGATTGGTAGCTCGAACCAACTCCAGTTCCGCTTTTCTTTCGACTTTACTAGGGATAAATACTGCGGGGATATCCTGAACGACAATATCTATGCCGCGATTGATCCGGATTCCGAGATCGATTTTTCCGGTTTTCCCCACTATACCCTGATGCCTAACCTGGCCTTTTTCGCCAACAGTGGCTACCCTTTCACCATACTCGCGGATCTGGCTGACACCACGGCCATCCTGCCGGACAGCCTGACCCCGACCGATTTGGAAGTCCTCTTCACCCTGCTGGGACGCATGGGCGCCTCAACCGGCTATCCCGCCACCCGTTTGCGCATCGCTCCCGCCAGCGACATAGATAAGGTTCCCCCATCGAACCTGTTGCTGATCGGGTCAATACCTCAACAACCGCTGCTGCAACGCTGGGCGGAACGCCTTCCAAGCCTAATTGCCGCCAATCATGGCTATGTTGGCCAACCGGTCCATAACCTGGAGTTCTGGTATCAAACCCTTAGTCTTGGCAAGGCGCCACAACCCGACCTTGCCGCCCGCGTCGGCTTCGAGGATACGGGCCCGATCGCGGCCTTGATCGGCTTTGCCTCTCCCTTGCAGCAGGGACGAAGCGTCGTGGCCGTGACCGCGACCGACCCATCGTCCATGACACAAATCCTGGATGCCCTGGACAATTCCAGCCTGGTCAGCCAGATGCGAGGTAGCATCGTATTCGCGCGGGGCGGGGCCGTGGAATCCACCCTTGTCGGTGAAACCTATTATGTGGGCGAGCTGAGTATTCTAGACTTCATCTGGTTCCACCTTTCCAACTCAGCCTTGCTGTTGGCTTCCATCTCGGTTCTGGTCTCCGTGCTCTTCGCAATCGTCTTGTGGCGAACCTTGAGGGCGGTAGCGGCTAAGCGACTTCGTCACCGGGGAGAACCAAACTAACTGTCATGAGGGGGCGCGCCACACCCCTGAAAATGAAAGTCTTTACCGTGACCTTCACGCTAAACCTACCGACCCTGACGTAAGAAAATACAAGCAACAGATTAGGGGTATAGATGCACTTATCGTCCGCCCTACTTCTCTGGGGGCTTCTTACCCCGGCACTGGCAGCGGATACCACGGCATGCCTCGCCTGGCCCGCTTGGGAAGATTTCAAAACCACCTTCCTGAGTCGAGATGGGCGCGTGATCGACCTGAGCACGCCACGGCAACAGAGCACGTCCGAGGGACAGGCCTACGCCCTCTTTTTCGCCCTGGTGGCTGATGACAGGGAAGCCTTTGCCCGCCTCCTGCAATGGACGGAAAGCAACCTGGCCCAGGGAGACCTGACCGCTCATCTACCCGCATGGCAGTGGGGTGAGACCGATGACGGCGCATGGACAGTGCTGGATCATAATCCGGCCTCAGACGCCGATCTTTGGCTTGCCTATAGCCTGGCGGAAGCCGGTGAGCGCTGGCAAATCCAACGGTTTAAGGCCCTAGCAGCCCTGTTGGCGGCACGCATCCTCCGGGAAGAGACCGTGGATCTACCAGGATTGGGGCTTACCCTGCTCCCGGCGCCCAAGGGCTTCGCTCCCGAGCCGGATAATTGGCGGCTGAATCCAAGTTATGTGCCCATCCAATTATTACGCCGCCTGGATGATCTTTATCCAGGAGCCGGGTGGCGACAGTTATTGACCAGTGCGCGCCAGTTGCTGTTGGACTCCTCGCCCCGTGGCCTGGTACCTGACTGGGTAGCCTATCGCAGCCTCGTGGGTTTTCTGCCAGACGAGTCCAGCCATGCTAAAGGCAGCTTCGATGCCATCCGCGTCTATCTCTGGGCCGGTCTGCTTGCGGCTGAAGACCCCTTTCAGTCGGAAATCCTCAAACACCTTGCACCCATGGTCACCCTCGTCGCGCGCCAAGGCACCCCGCCGCTGACTGTCGACAGCCGTCAGGGTACCGCCGAAGGCACGGGGCCCTGGGGCTTCTCCGCCGCCCTGGCCCCGTTCCTTCAAGCCGCGGGGGCCAGCGAGCTTGCCACCCTCCAGTGGTTACGGGTGCAGGCCCGCCACCCCGCGGCGCAGGCGGAATACTACAGCCAGGCGCTGAGATTGTTCGCTGAAGGCTGGCGGGATGAGCGTTATTGGTTTCAATCCGACGGTTCTTTGCGTCTTCCCTCGGCCGTCACCTGCCAGTCCCCTTAACCTCTCGCTTCCAATGATGAGGCACCTTTCTCACTGGAGTATACCCCTGCTAATGGCCATGGGCTTAGTCATGGGCACCGGGACCCCCCTGGCCGATGAGGGGGCCGATTTTCTGCTCTCTAAGGCCCGGCTCTGGCAGTCCCGTCATCGTCCGGCGGACGCCAGACAGGCGTTGGACCAACTCCAGCTCAGCTATCCTGATCATGCCGGGGGCTTGGCAGAGCGCATCCGCCTCGAAATCGCCGAAGGGCAGATTGCCCAAGCTCAGGCATTCCTCGCTCGCCTGCGCACCCATCATCCCGATTACCCCCAACTCAAGGCGCTGACCACCCTTGTAACCTTGACCGCTTCTGACCCGGACCAGTTACGGCGCGCCAGGATGGCCTACAAATCCTGGGAAACCGACCGCGGTCAGGAACGTCTTAACCTGGCGTTGCAGTCCTACCAGGAACTCTTTCCGGATGGACCGCCACCAGGGGAACTGGCCTGGGAATATTGGTTCCTGATCATGCAGGTTCCGGAGAGAAAATCAGAAGCCCTTGACCAACTCCGCCAGATTGCCGAACAGGACCCGGACAACACCGCCTTCCAACTCGCCTGGGCCGACCTGGAGTCGCGCCAACCGGATGGCGCACCCCAGGCGTTGAGCCGCGTCCGCCGTCTGGCGAATAATCCCGCCCAGCAAAAGGCCGCGCGCCTCACCTGGCGGAATATCCTTTTGCGCCTGGAACGTCACCCGGACAATGCACCCTTGCTGGAGGAATACCTGCTCCTGGAGCCTGGAGATTCGGCGCTTCAGGAACTGCTGGGGGTCATGCGTGGCCAGCCGGAAGTCACGGAAGAGGTGCCCGTTGTCTTGTCACCCGAACAGGACGGCGCCCGGCGGATGGGTGAGGAAGGCATCGCCCTGATGCGCAGGAGCCGCCATGGGGATGCCCTGCCCCTGTTCACCCGGGCACTGGAACTCGACCCGGACAACAGCGAAAAATGGCACGCCCTCATCAAGGCCGCCCGCTACTGGTCGTTGCTTCAGCAGACCGACCAAGCCATCAGCGCCAACAAACTCACCCTGGCGGAGCGAAAGGTCACTGAAGCCATGCGCCTTGATCCGGAAGAGGCCCAAGGCCTGGCCATAATGGGTCAGATCGCGGCAAAGCGGAAGGACATCCCAGGGGCGGAAAAATGGTATCGCCGCGCGCTCCGCAAGGACCCCACCAATTATTCCGCCTTGAATGGCTTGCTGACCCTCATGCTTGAATCCGACCAACATGAACGGCTGCTGGCAGCCCTGAAGGCGCTGACGCCCCCCCAGCGGCGGACCCTGGGTACCCGCGCGCAGGCACTGCGAGCCGAGATGCTCCAAAGTACCGCCAAAGCGATGCTGCAAGCCGGTCGGCTGGATGAGGCCCAGGGCTACCTGGAAGAGGCCCGGTCGCTGAACCCCGGAGATCCCTGGATCGGTTACCGCCTGGCCCGGCTGCTCGCCGAACGGGGCCAGGTGGCCCGGGGGCGCGAGTTACTAGAGGCGGGACAAGCCAAGTATCCCAGGAATGTGGACTGGCGTTACGCGCTGGCCCTGTATCTGAGCGCCGAGGATGAAAAGCGCCTTGCCATCGCCACGCTCGAATCCATACCCGCCGCCAGCCGCACCCCCGGGATGAAGGAACTCCATCAGCGCCTAAGCCTGGAACTTCTGATCGTGGAAGGGCTTGACCTGGCCCGGGCCGGCGATCAGGACCAAGCCCGGGAACGCCTGCAACAGGCGACACGGCAAGCCGGCGACGTGGAGGAGTTACAGAAGCAGGTCCGCAAAGGCTGGCAAACGGTGGATGGGATCATTCGCGGCGACACCCCGGCCGGAGGGGACAGTCAGGACACACCTCCCGGCAACGCCGTTCTGGCCCTCGATATCCTGACCCGCAACGCGACCCCGGGCAAGTCCGCGGTGGAGGCGATCGGGGTCCTGGCCGAGGGCCAGGTCCCCCTCGGCCCCGGAGGTCGCCTCTTCATTCGCGCCGAGGAACTCAGCTTTGACGCCGGCTCACTGGATCTGGACGACCCGGGGGAGGCCGAAACCTTTGGCACCCTGCTGCTGTGTGGCCAGTGGGGAAATTGTCCCCAGGGCAGTCTCGACCAATCCGCGACGGGACTCACCCTTGCCCTGGGCTATCAAATCCCACAACTGCGTTTCGATCTCGGCACCACCCCCATCGGCATGGAGGTGCAGAATCTGGTTGGCGGCCTGCGCTGGGATGGGGATGTGGGCCCCTTCTCCTACGGCCTGACGGCCTCCCGTCGTCCCCTGACCAGCAGCCTGCTGACCTTTGGCGGCACCCGCGATCCCGGTACCGGCGAAGTCTGGGGAGGAATTCTCGCCAATGGCCTCCGTCTCAATCTCAGCCGCGACCAAGGTGGCACCTATGGCTTCTGGTCGAACCTTTCCTGGCATGCCTTGACCGGCGACAACGTGCCGACGAACGACCGCAAAATTCTCATGGGCGGCATTTATGGGCGCGTGATCAACGAGCCCGATCGGGAACTCTCCCTCGGCATCAATGCCTCCTACTGGAGCTTCGAGCGGAATCTGGGTGAATTCACCTTTGGACATGGTGGCTACTACAGTCCCCAATCCTATGCCTCCCTGTCATTTCCCGTCACCTGGGAGGCACGGACGAAGCGCTGGGCCTACATCCTCCGGGCCGGGATCTCCTTCTCCTGGTCGCGACTGGATGACGCGCCCTATTACCCCGGCCACCCCGACCTCCAGGCGGACGCGGAGAGGCTGGAGCCGGACACCGGCGTCGATCCCTGGTATGAAGGAGGTTCCAGTCACAGCACCGGTTATGGCATCCGGGGGGCCTTCGAGTACCAGATAACCCCTAATCTGTTTGTCGGTGGCTCGATCGGAATCGATCGCTCCCCCTTTTACGAGCCCAACCGCGGCATGCTCTACCTGCGCTACGACTTCGAAGCCTATGGCAAACCGCTGGCCCGGCTCCCGCAAACCCTAACGCCCTACGGAGACTTTTAAGGATGAACCCGCGGATTGGCATCGAGGACCTCGAGGGGGCGGATGGCATGCTTCCAGGTCGGTGGTACGGCGTCATCCATGAAACCCCCGACCTCATCCGTGCCCTTAGCCTGGGTACGCTGGTCCAGCCGGAATCACTGGGTTATTACATCGCCACCGACGATCCTGAATCCTTGTTTTTGGCCCGGAACCCCTTGACCCGCCAGGCACTGGCCAAATCACAGGCCGGTCGGCTCAAGGTGTTTCGCACCCGTCAGCGCGCCAGGAACTCCCTTCTGAAACTTGTGGAGGAACTGGAAAAACTGCGGGTCCCCGCGAACGCCCTCGTCATCGTCGCGGGGGCAGAACAACTCTGGGGATGGATGGGCTCGGTTCCCATCAGCCTCCACTCCAGCCGCACCCTGCTGCTGCTGTTCGATTACCAGAACATGGGACCGGAACGTCTGTCGCAACTCCTGATCCAACGTGACCGCCTGGCAGGCCTGACCCATCTCAAGCAAGAGGGAACCGCGATCGTCTGGACCCTTCACCACTGGTTCAGCCCGAAGGGCCTCAGTGTGAACTGTCGCTGGTTGCTGGATATCGCCCCCGACGGCAACCTGAGGGTGGTCAAAGCGCTGGACACGCCTTGCGCTGACCTGTTCCCCGGATTGGTCGTGGATGCCGACATAGTCCACGCCACCCGGGCGGTCCTGAAAAACGCCCCCCCCCCGGAGAACTGGCGCGTGGCGGAGGATCTGGCCGACCTGGAGCCATTGATCGCCAACGCCGTCGGGGCGGCGGTGGTCGTTCATTGGGAAACCCATATGACCTTCGAGGAACTGGCCCGCTGGATATTCAAGGTACGCAAGGAAAAGGGGACAACCCTGCGGATTCTGGTGCGTGAACTCGGTACCCACATGCGTTATCCGCAAGAAACCCTGCTCTACGAGATTGGCGTCAACCAAATAATACCGGCCAAAACCAGTTTTTCCCGCCTCCTGAGCACGATCAACAGCAGCCGCGGTCAGCGGGTTCCCAAGCTCCTTTACGAACACTTTGATGAAATCAGCAAGTTAGTCATCCCCTATTCACTCCATACGGGTTATCTACCCGCGCCAGACTTTTTGCTCGAGTGCCGGCGGGACTTAGCCTCGGTGAATGCCCTCTCCATTCAGAGCATCCTGGTGCGTTTACCCCTCGCCCCTGACATGACGGCATTGGATGCCCTGCGGGCCTGCGCTATCAAGCGCAAAGGGGATATCTGCACGGCTATCCCGGACAGTCTCTACGTCTTTTTATTTGCCTGCCGGGAAGGCGACGTGGATCTCGCCCTCGGCCACATCTTTTCCCTGCCCATCGATATATTGTTTGAAGGGCAGTTGCACTTTTCCATCCCCACCACCATCGAGCATGGCTTGAATGATCTGGCCCATATCCTGAATACCAGCGTCGTTCCCGACTATAAAGATGAGCTGAATGTCCCCGCCGGGTATGGCACCCTCGCCGCGAATATCCTCCTTGAAGCACCGCACTTGGACCGGACGGCTTCCCCTCCGGCGATACGACATCCCTACAAAATCCGCCCCAATGTCTGAACCACCCCCCTTCGCCACCCCACAGCATCATCATTCCCGTGTTTGGAGCCTGGGGGGATGGAGCACCTATTTTATTGGCAAGTTACTCCTCTACTGGTACGGTTATATCGGCTTTCACGCGCTGGAAAATTTACTGTTCGCCGTTTTCGTTGCCGCTCCATCACGGGGCAGGCTAAGGCGTTGGCTCCAGAGGCTGATCGCCCTTCCCCTGGCGGTCGTTCTGCTTTATTACGACTCTTTCCTGCCCCCCTTCCGACAATTCGTCAAGCGATTGCCAGAGATCCTGTCGTTCAGCCAGGAATACCTACTGGAATTATCCGGACGAATTATCGACTTCCGCCTGCTGGCGGGCTTCCTGATCTTATGGGCCCTGATCGAATTCCTCAGACAATGGGTGCGAATTGGTGGCATGGTCATTGCTTGCTTGACCGCATTGCTTTTGTTGCCCCTGGTAACTCAAAATTATTCATCCCGGAACATCGCCCATCCTGAACTGGCGGAAGTCACGGTTAAAACGCAAGAACCAACCACGAACCCCACCACCAGTTCCAGCCCAAGTGCCCGCCCGACAGAGGCGGTGGATTTCGATAAGCTACTCGCGGATTTTTTCGCCAGCGAGGCACGCCGCAAGGTAACCTTTGTCCCAGCCGCGGACGCATCCCAGCCGTTCGATATCGTTTTTTTGCATATTTGTTCCCTCTCCTGGGACGACATTCGGGTAGCAGGCCTGGAACAACACCCCATCTGGCAACGTCTTGACCTGCTTTTTACCCGCTTCAATTCAGCCGCATCCTACAGCGGACCCGCGGCCATCCGCTTCCTACGCGCCACTTGTGGTCAAACATCACACCAGGCACTCTATTCCCCAGCGAATCCGGGCTGCTACCTAATGAAGCAACTGGCGTACGCCGGTTTCGAGTCGGAGTTGGCGATGAATCACGATGGCCACTTCTACGAATTTCTGCAAATCGTCCAACAGCAATACGACATCCAGAATCGTTCGGCTTTATCGCTGGTGGACTTGCCCATCACCCAACGGAGCTTCGACGACAGCCCCATCTTCGATGACTATGCCGTCCTGGCGCGCTGGATGGAAAACCAACCCCCTGGCGGCAAAAAACCGACCGCACTGTTTTACAACACCGTATCCCTGCACGATGGCAACTACCTCAACGAGCCCGGCGCCTCCCGCGACAGTCTGAAAACCTATGGCAAGCGCGCCACTACTCTGCTGGACGGCGTGGTGCGCTTTTTCGACCGGCTCGAATCCTCGGGCCGACGCACCATCGTCGTGGTCGCGTCGGAACATGGGGCGGCGTTGGAGGGTGACCGCATGCAATTCCCCGGTCTGCGGGAAATACCCAGCCCCGCCATCACCCTGGTACCCCTTGGCATCCGCGTCATCGGACCGGGCGTGTCCCGCCCCAGCGCCCCCATCAGGATCACCGAACCGACCAGTTATCTGGCCATGTCCCATGTCATCGGCGGGATGATCAACAACAACCCCTTCGTCAACGCGGATTATCGGCCCGAAACCTACCTGCGGGACCTGCCCCAGACCCAGTTCGTCTCCGAAAACGAGGACGCCACGGTCATGGCTTATGACAACGGCTATGTCTGGCGTCAGGGCAAGGACCCATGGACTCCCTACATGGCGGGAAGCCGCTAACGGTTCCTGGCGCCTGGTTGGTAAACGCTCGGTGACCGGGCCCGCCCAACATGACGAGAACAACGCGAAGTGCCTTTCCCCTTCAGGCCATGCCGCTCACGCGAAACTCCATCACTGGTCTGATCCTCGCCGGTGGCCGCGCCCGGCGCATGGGGGGCGAGGACAAGGGGCTCATCCCCCTGGCCGGTCGGCCCCTCATCGCCTGGGTCATCGCCGCCCTGGCTCCCCAGGTCGGGCGCATCCTCATCAGCGCCAACCGCAACCAGGCGGCCTACGCCGCCTTCGGCCATCCGGTGATCGGTGATGAAGCCGGCGGCGCCGACCTGGCCGGCTTTCAAGGTCCCCTGGCGGGTATCGCCGCCGCCATGACCCAGATGGAGACCCCCTGGCTGCTGACCCTGCCCTGCGATGCCCCCCTGGCCCCTGCCGATCTGGCCTCTCGGTTGGCGGCGGCCCTCGTTCACGGCCCCGACGGCCTCGGCGGCATGGCCGGCTCCGGCAACCTCGCCGACATCGCTGACATCGCCGCTGCTCCTGGCGATAGGGCCCAAAGTACCACCTCACCAACCAATAACCCACTTCCCAACAAACCACTTTCTAATACCGTCCTTAGCACCCCCGCCCGAAGCGACCTCGCCGTCGCCTGGGACGGAGCACGGCGGCAACCGGTCCACGCCCTGCTATCCCGGGCCCTGCTCCCTGACCTGCTTACCTACCTGGCCGCCGGCGAGCGCCGCCTGGAGACCTGGCAGGCCCGTCACCGTCCCACCATCGCCGACTTCAGCGATTGCCCCGAGGCTTTCCTCAACCTCAACTCCCTGGAGGATATCCACCGCCTGGAAGCCCTCCTCCCCGCCGTACCTGCTTGCTCCATAGCGGCTTTCCAGGGCATTGCCGCAACCCAAAGGTAAGCCGCCCACAAGAGGCCACCCCTGGGAGTGCCTGGCATTTGAACCCCTGGGAAAACCTATCTCGCCTTGCTCTCATCTATCCCGCTCTCCGCAACCAAAGCCGTCCACACCCCACCATTCGCGTTAGCGTGCCTCTGCGCTTTTCATACTTCCTGCACCCTCACCGCCGATAATGGCGCCATGGTCAGTCTCTCCATCCGCACCAAGCTCTTCCTCACCCTGCTCACCGCCGGCTCCCTAGCGGTGGCAGGGATGCACGCCTTCATGAGTTGGTCCTTCAACAACGGCCTGGTGGAATTTGCCGAGATCCGCCAGCAAGAGCGGCTGGAACAGATCGCCGAGCGCCTGGTGGAGCGTTATAAAGCCGATAGCGGCTGGCAGCAGATTGCCGCGGACAAGGGCATCTGGATCGGCATCCTCACCGACTACGCCCGGACGCCCCCCTATCCCGGGCAAGGCCCCCAGACCCGGGGCATGATGGACGCCCTGATGGGCCGTCCCAGCGCTGATGGGGCCAGCGGTCCAGGACGCATGGATAGCATGAGCGGCATGGGCGGTATGGGTTGGGGCTGGGGCCGGATGATGGGCGGTCCCCGTCACGGCCCCGACGGCTCCCGGGGCGCGGCCCCGGAGGTTGGCCCCGGTGGTCCCGCGCGGTTTCGCGACCACTTGATGCGGTTCCGCGACGGGGAACCCGGTATCTGGCCCCCCACTAGCCTGGTGCAAGAGGCCCGCCGCCCCGGCGGTCGGCCCCTGTTCTTCTCCTTCCGCCTCATGCTGCTCGACGCCGAGGGCAAGCCCATCCAGGCCCAACCCGAGCTGCTGCCCGGCGCCCCGCGCTACCCCCTGCGCCTGGACGGAGAGCGCATCGGCGAACTAGCCTTGATCCCCGGCCCCTACCTGCCCGAATCCAGCGAGCTGCAGTTCAAGGAAAGCCAGGGCCAGGCCCTGTTGCTCATCGCCCTAGCCATGGTCCTGCTCTCCGCCCTCTTCGCCTTCCCCCTTGCCCACCGCCTCACCCGGCCGGTGCGCGCCTTCCAGGACACCGCCCGCCGCCTGGCCTCCGGCGACTATGCCGCCCGCGCTGCCAGCCAGGGCGACGACGAACTGGGTCGCCTGGGCCGCGACCTCAACGCCCTAGCCCAGGCCCTGGAGGACAACGAACAGGCCCGGCGCCGCTGGGTGGCCGACATCGCCCACGAGTTGCGCACCCCCCTGGCCCTGCTCCAGGCCGAAATCGAGGCCGCCCAGGACGGCGTCCGGCCCCTCGATGCCCGCACCCTCGCCGCCCTCCATGCCGACACCCTGCGCCTGGGGCGTCTGGTGGAGGACCTGCATGAGCTGTCCATGACGGACCTCGGCGCCCTCAGCTACCGCAAGACGAATCTGAATCCCCTGGAGGTCCTGGAGGCGGACCTGGAGACCTTCCAGCCCCGCTTCGCCGCCGCGGGCATTGGCCTGTGTCTGGATGACCGGTCACCGCAGTCGGGAGGGTTCCTCCCCTGGCGGGGGCATCCCGCTGATCAGGATGCCAGACCGGCGCCCCCTGGCGAGCACGGGAACAGCCCCGACCACCACCTCAGCCAACATTCCGGCCCTGATCTTCGCCTGCATGGCGATGGCCAGCGGCTGTCCCAACTGTTTCGCAACCTGCTACGCAACAGCCTGCA
>CALMDH010000206.1:0-7144 GCA_937862735.1 uncultured Gammaproteobacteria bacterium | reverse complement strand
GGGAAATTTACTTGCTTAGCTGCTTGTTAAGCAAGTACAACCTGAATAGTTACGACTTCACCAACGTCACGCCTACTCTAACCGAAGGGTCTGAGCCTGATGTGGTTAATGTCACGGACACGAACGGTCCGTTCTGGACAACGGCCACGAGCAGCTTCTGGACCTACGATGTGAATCGTGTCTGTTCCACCGAAGCGGGGGACTACACGAATGGCACATATACCCAGAGCTTCCCGAATACCGCCACAATCGTTGAAACAACTGAGGACGCCAGTGCCGAGGTAACGCTTAATTGCTATGCACCCTTGGTCAGCAAGGATGCCGTGCCGTCCTTTACGCGGACCTATAACTGGACGATCGACAAGTCCGTTGACATCAAGAAGCATGAGTTAAACCCTGGCGAAACTGGCACTTCAACCTACACGGTCACCCTCTTGGAGAGTGCGGTAGACAGCGGCTTTGCGGTGGCTGGCACCATCATGGTGCAGAACCCGAACCCAGTTGGAGCGATGACGGTCGCCCTTAGCGACAACATTGTTGGTATACCGGCATCCCTCGACTGCGGTGGCAGCTTGAACGTGCCTGCTGCCGGGTCGGCGACCTGCGGCTACAGCGCCAGTCTGCCGGATGCGGCCACGCGTACAAACACTGCTACTGCAACCATCAACGGTGCGGCGTTCAGTGGTCAAGCCTCGGTTGACTTCAGCGGCGTCTTACCGACCATTTCCGGTTATTCGGAAATCAACGTCACGGATGTCGCGACCGACGGCGTGAACCGGGGCTGGGGTCCGATCAGCTCGAGCCAATCGTTTACCTACACGGCAGAAAGGACCTGCGCCAGTAGCATCCAGGACTATTGGGATGCGGAAACTCGGGGCAATACCGCCACCATCACGGAAACAGGAGCTCCTGATTCTGAGGATGTAACCTGGGTGTGCACGTTGCCACCAAACGCAACGCTGACCATGACCAAGTCCGCGGTTCCGGCTTGGGATCGGGAGTGGAACTGGTCAATCCAGAAATCGGCTGATCAAGAGTTACCACTCGTTTTGAGCATCGGCCAGGTATACCAGTACGTCAACTACGACGTGACTGTCACGCCGACGACGGAGGACCTATTCAAGGTCAGCGGCCAGGTCAACATCACGAACGACGATCCTACCGAGCCTGCACGGATCGCGAGCCTCAGCGATCTCATGTCCCCGGGCGATATCGGGATCACCCTGAACTGTCCTGTTACGTTCCCCTTTGATCTGGCCGGTGGCGGATCGCTCACTTGCAGCTATGAGAGGACGCTGACGGCTGGAGAGGCGTCGGCAGCGGGACTACCGCCGGCGGAGGGATCGACGGTGCTCAACAACCTGGCCACTGCTAAGACCGAGGATAACTTCTTCGGCGACCAGACGTTTACCGCTCAGATGTCAGCCACCTTTACCGTGCCGGACAGCGAAGCAGACAAGTGCGTCGACATCATCGACACCAATCTTGGTGACGAGGAGCCTTTGGCCAGCCAGTACTGCGGCGATAGCGGTCAGAAGATCTTTGAGTATCCCTTGACGATTGGCCCGTACCTGGAGTGCGGTGACTTTACGGTGCCCAATGTCGCGTCCTTGAAGACGGATAATGGCAAGACATTGACAGCGGAATGGACCATTAACGTCGAGGTGCCTTGCCTGGGCGGTTGCACACTGACGCCCGGATATTGGAAGACCCACTCCCAGAAGGGACCGGCCCCCTACGATGACACTTGGGCGCTGTTGGATGCTACGCTCCAGGAAGGCAAGATATTCTTCCTGAGCGGTCAGTCCTACTATCAGGTCCTTTGGACACCGCCAAAGGGTGGCAACGCCTACTACATCCTGGCCCATGCCTACATCGCGGCGGAGCTGAACTTCCTGAACGAGGCTGACCCGAGCGCCGTGAAGGCAGCATTCGATGCAGCAAAGGTGCTGTTCAACACCTATACGCCGGCTCAGGTAGCGGCGCTGAAAGGACAGGCGGGCAACGCTCTTAGGGCTCAGTTCATCCAGCTTGCCGGAATCCTGGATGTCTACAACAACGGCCTGACGGGTCCCGGGCACTGCTCGGAGGACGCAACCTCGGCGCCCGCTGGGCAATGAGCCGATGAGTAGGTACTGAGGAGATGCCCCGCCGTTAGGCGGGGCCCCACTGACCGAACCGGCCCCGCCAACCACGTTGGCGGGGCATTTTATTGGGCCTCGATCCTGGGGGCTGTGACGGACGATCCCATCCATCCGGTTGGACCGGGCCGCGGCTGCCCGGCCAGGATGGCTGATCACATGGCGATCCTGGTCAGACAGGTCGAATACTTTCCCGCCCAGGTGTACACCCAACACATAAGGCCCGGAGGCGGCAATCGCTGCCGTCTCCGGGCCCTCGCACCTTCGATCGCGCTACCCTCTCCCCAGCAAGAGAGGGTTCAGATTACCCCGTGCTTATTTCCCCGGCTTGCCCCCAGAGGTCGCCGTGCCGACGGTGACCGTGATCAGTTGCTCGGCACGGTTGCCGGCGGCATCCTTGGCCAGGGCCCGCAGGCTGTGGCTCGTGCCCGGCGTGACCTTTCGCGTCTGCCAAACATAGCTCAGGCTGCTGCCCTGCACCGAGTAAACGACCGCGCCATCGATGGCGAGTTCCAGGGAGCTGACGGCGGTGTCGTCCGAGGCGGTCACCTGTACGGTGACCTTGTCGGTCGCCACCTGGGCCCCGTTGGCAGGCGAGGTGAACGCGACCTTCGGTGCCGTGGTATCGGCCACAACATTGTTCACCTGCACCTGCTGGCTGGCGGAGGCGCTGTTGCCGCTCGTATCCTTGGCATCGGCGCGCAGGTCCAGGGTGCCGTTCGCGTAGCCGGTGGTGTCGATCGGCGCGCTGCAGGTGCCGGCGTTGCAGAAGGCCTTGAGGCTGCCGCCGACATAGAGCTTCAGCTCCGCGACCTTGACGTCATCCGCCGCGCTGGCCGAGAAGCTGACGGTGCCACCGACCGTGGTACTGGCGGCTGGGGTGCCGATGACCACCGTGGGCGCCTTGGTGTCTGGCACCTGGTTGTTCACCTGCACCTGCCGGCTGGCGGTGGCGCTGTTGGCGTTGGCATCATTGGCCGTAACGTCCAGTGCCAGGGTCCCATTGGCGTAGGCCGTGGTGTCCAGCAAGAACTCGTAGGGGGCGCTGTCGTCCGTACCGACCAGGGCGCCGTTGGCATAGAGATCGACCAGGGTGACCGCGGAGTCGTCGCTGGCGTCGGCCGTGACGCTTATCTCGCCGGCGACCGTAGCGTCGGAGCCCGGCTGGGTGATGGCGACGGTCGGCGGGGCGGTATCGACCGGGGTACCGAGGGCGGCCAGCATCGCGGCGCCGGCGTCGAGGCGGCCGTAACCGAAGTTAGGATCGAAATCGTTGCCGGTGGGATCGAAGGCCGTCTCCTTCAGGATGGCCTCGACCTGGTCCGGGCTGAGCTCCGGGGCGGCTGCCATCAGCAAGGCAGCGGTGCCGGCGGCCAGGGGCGAGGAGAAAGAGGTGCCGGACACCAGCCGGTAAAGGTTGCTCGGGTCGGTGGCAACATGGGTGCTCCAGATCCTGACGCCTGGTGCTGCCAGGTCGACGTAGGCCCCGTAGTTGGAAAAGGTCGCCCTAACGTCATTTTCGTCGGTGGCGGCGACGATCACCATGGACGGATTTGGCGCGGCACCCGGATCAAGGTTGTAGTTGCCGGCCGAGACGAATAGCAGTCCGCCCAGCGCGCGAAGATAGTTCGCCGCCTCGGTGACCGCCTGGCTGCTCCAGAGCAGATAGAAGCTGGCGTTGACCACCCGGGCGCCGTTGTCCGCGGCCCAGGCGATACCGGCGGCGATGTCCGATGAATAAGCTGAGCCGCTGGTGTTGTTGGTGACGCGCACGGGCATGATCCGGGCGTCCCAGGCGATTGAAGGGACGCCGACCGCGTTGTTGCTGGCCGCGCCGACGACACCGGCCACCCAGGTGCCGTGAGCGGCAATGGGCGATGTGTCGCCGTTATCACTCACGACGTTCCAGCCCGGGACGAGCTTTCCCGCCAGTTCCGGATGGTTGGCATCGACACCGGAGTCACAAACGGCAACGGTTATGCCGTGGCCGGTGCCGTAGTCCCAGGCCTGGGGGGCGTCGATCTTCTGCAGATGCCAAAAGTAGGGGTCCTTCCAATAGGGGTCGTTGGGGATGGTGTCGTCCGGTTCGTGGAGGATGTCCAGCTCGGCGAAGTCGATATTCGGGTTCTTCGCGAGGGCGGCGGTGACCTTTTCCTCCGCCTGCGGCGGCACATCGACCACGTGGACGTTGAGCGAGCCGATGCGGCCGCGGGACTCGCCGCCGGCGGCATTCAGAGCGGCCTTGAGCTTCTTTTCACTCAGGCCGGGTTTGGGCCTTACGAGGATGCGCCCTTCGGCCCACTGCAGCCCGGGTGGTTGAACCGCGGCGGGCGGCGGCAGCTTACCGATTTCTTCAAGCTCCCTCTCTTTAAGAACAGAGAGCCAGTAAAACGCTCCCAGCGATATCGTTACAATCGCAACGAGCGAGCCAAAAATAATACTCTTACGTTTCATTTGGGGTGCCTCTTGCTAGATCTCTAATCCTACGCCATGAGCTTTAGCGGGTTGTCACAATCACCACCCTAGTAATTCTAAGTAGTGCTTGGTAGAAAGACTATCAGGAGTTCCCAACCAACCTATCAGTATTAATACTGAGACGACGATTAGTGATAGTTGTGGTAACCCCCTACGATACATTCAAATTATAAGTATGTTGACCTGATACGCTAAAGCAAATCAAGATGCCCAACCAGGGATCAGAAGAACTCACCACTAATTTTCAACTGGATACATATGGCACCTTCAAACGATGATTCAAACTCACACCTAACCTGTCAGGTACTTTTACTGATAGCGGACACCCTCAACGTCCCGGATAATTTAGCATATATCATTGGCAGTCGAACCCTTATCCATCCCTAGGGATAAGGTAATGCGCTCGTATTATACCTCCAGGTTGATGCCATTACCCACGATAACCGACCCAGCCAAAATTAATGACTTTTTAGTTCACTCCAATGCCAAATTCAAACCAATCCATTCCCGCCGCGTCAACAGCCGACAAAAAGCGTGTTGTTTTGGCTGATCGTCTGGCGATTATGAGAGTTGGCTTACGCGCCATACTCAGTGAAGAACCCACTATCGAGGTTGTCGGAGAAGCCGCAAACGCCTTGTCACTGCTAAAAGCAGTTGAACACATTAAACCCGAACTGATCGTAATGGACGCATTCATCGATGGTCAAACCTGCATCCATCTGGTGGAGGAAATAAAACGCGTCAATCCTCAGGTGCGTATCGCCTTGTTTGCCGGCATGCTACCGCGCTCTGGGGTGTTGGAAGGATTAAGAGCGGGAATTAATGGTTACATCGTTAAAACCGCTGACAAGTCTGAATTATTGCTAGCCATAATGTCTATTTTGAAAGGCCAAACCTATCTCAGTCCAGAGTTCGCGGGCCATGTCGTTGAAAATCATTTTTCTGTAGCAGGGCAAGTTCCCGAATGCTCTGGATATCAAAATATCTCCAGGCGAGAGCAGGAGGTGTTGCGACTGGTCGCAACCGGAAGAACCAGCAAGGAAATTGCCATGAAACTTTGCATCAGCTCAAGAACGGTTGAAAAGCACCGGGCAACCCTGATGAGAAAGCTCAATATTCCGCACATGGCCGCATTGGTATCTTATGCAATTAAAAACGGCTTCACTGAGCGAGATGGATACCATTAAACGCTAGAAATCAGTTCGAGCAATTCCTTTATTCAGATAACGGTCACGGTATAAGCCTATAGCTGAGACTAACTGGGTGAGGATAATGACGGAATCAGCAAAAATTTTGATCGTCGACGATGATCCCATAGCCCTCGATATCTTGCACAACGCTCTCGTTGGAATGGGGGAATTGATAGTCGCGACGGGTGGAGCCGAGGCATTGGCTATGGTGCGAAAGGAATCAGTGGATCTTATACTGCTCGACGCCCTCATGCCCGGAATGGATGGCTATGTCACTTGTTGCATGCTGCAGAGGGATTTTCCGGACATTCCGGTCATCTTTGTCACCGTCATGAACAATGATGTCAGCGAGGTTAGAGCGCTAAGGGCCGGCGCCATCGACTTCATCACCAAGCCCATCAATCCACCCGTTGTTCGTGCCCGCGTGGCCACGCATCTCAAGCTGAAGGCCCAAGGCGATTTATTACGCTCCCTGAGCAGTCGCGACCCCCTTACCGGCATTTTCAACCGCCGCATGCTTGAAGAGCGAATGGCCGCGGAGTGGCGCCGGTCCATGCGCCATGGCCAACCCTTGTCCGTCATCATGATGGATATCGACCATTTCAAGACCTACAACGACCATTTTGGCCACCTCCAGGGTGATGCCTGTCTACGCCGGGTAGCCCAGTGCATCGCTCAATCACTCACGCGTGGCGAGGACCTGGTGGCCCGCTATGGCGGGGAAGAGTTCGCGGCCCTGCTGGCAGGTGCTTCCCTAGAGGTTGCCGCCGCCTCGGCGGAAAAAATCCGCGCCAATCTACGGTTGCTCGCCCTCCCTCAGGCCCCGTCCAGCCCAATACCTTTTGTCACCCTCAGTATTGGCGTTGCCTCAAGCATCCCGGCCAAGCGACCTCAGCTTCAGGTCAAGTCAGCGCCCCCCTTCATCGCACAGGTGGGAGAAGAGAATTTGCTCCAGTCTCAGGAACTCCTCAATCGCGCGGATCAGGCCCTTTACGCGGCCAAGGCCGCTGGCAGGGATCGCATTCGCTTGGCGGATGGAGAATCCGAGACGGTACTCATGGTAGCGGCCTGAAGCGGGAGGCCATGCGCCCCTCTTGGCGGTGTGTCCTCATCCAACCGCCAGGGGATCAGGGCTGGCGCAGGGGGAGGATCATCCGGACGAGGTCCGCCACCGCGCGGACCTTTAGTTTGTGCAGGAGGTTGGCACGATGGGTCTCGACGGTGCGCACGCTGGTGCCAAGGTCATAGGCGATCGCCTTGTTCGCCTTGCCCTGGATGATGCCCTCCAGGACTTCACGTTCCCGTGGCGTCAAGGTCGCCAAGCGCTGCGCCAGCAGG
>CALMDH010000205.1:0-11466 GCA_937862735.1 uncultured Gammaproteobacteria bacterium | reverse complement strand
ATCAACCGTACCGAGCATGATCCGGAGTTCATCGCGACCCTGGAGGACTTTGTCGCTGACTGGCGACAGGGGCTGGAGCGACTCGCCAGGGAACAGCTCAACACTCGGGACGCCGCACCGCCCTAAGCGGCTAACCGTTGCGCCTTGAGAGCAGCCACCCAGGTCTGGAAAACCCCGCGAGGTACAAGCACCATGCAACGGGACTTCCGTCTCCAGGGTATGTCCTCGGAACATCACCAGGCCCTGGTGTTGGCCGGGCGCCTGCGGCAGGCATGCCGCCACGGCGGCGTGAGCCGGGAACTCGTGCGATCGACCTGCCAAACCTTCGAGCAGGATCTCAACCCCCACTTCGAGATCGAGGAACAACTCATCCTGCCGGCCCTCGCTGCGGCCGGCCGGCGGGATCTCGTCGACCGCACCACCGAGGAACATCAGCAGCTGCGCGCCCTCATCGTCGCGGCCGCAACATCGGAGGACGCGACACAGCACCTGTACGTCTTTGCCGACTTGCTAACCGCGGATGTCCGCTTCGAGGAACGGATACTCTTCGACGCCGCACAGCAGATTCTGACCCCCGAAGAACTGGAGAGGTTGGCCACGATCAGACCCCACTCCCGACCAACCGCACGCGGGTGGTCTCCAGCACAGGAATCGAGTGAACCTGGACTTCAAACGCCCCGGGTACTGGGAGGTGAAGCGTGAGCGAACTGAAACCGCACCATCAAGACCAGGACTACGCCCAACTTCTCCATGAAGTGAAAGCGCGGGTCCGTTCGGCGCAGTACGCCGCCCTGAAAGCGGTCAATACCGAGTTGGTCGGGCTGTACTGGGATATCGGGCGGATGATCGCCCGCCGCCAGGAAATGGCGGGCTGGGGCAGGTCCGTCGTGGAGAACCTGTCCGCGGACTTGCGGCGGGAGTTTCCCGGGGTCGCGGGTTTTTCGGTGCAGAACCTCTGGTATATGCGCCAGTTTTACCTGGAATACCATGGCCATGAAAGACTCCAACCACTGGTTGGAGAAATTGCCTGGGCTCACAATCTGGCCATCATGAGCAAGTGCAAGGACCCGCTGGAACGGGAATTCTACCTCCGCATGACCCGCAAATTCGGCTGGTCAAAGAACGTCCTCATCCACCAGATCGACAACCAGAGCTACGAGAAATCCCTGCTTGGCCAGACCAATTTCGACCAGGCGTTGACGCCGGAACTGCGTGCCCAGGCCAAGCTGGCGGTGAAGGACGAATACACTTTCGATTTTCTGGAACTGGGTGAGGAACACAGCGAGCGTGAACTGGAACGGGCGCTGATCGCCCGGATCGAGGATTTTCTGCGCGCCATGGGCGGCCTGTTCGCCTTCATGGGCAGCCAGTACCCGCTGGCGGTGGACGGCGAGGAATTCCTGATCGACCTGCTGCTGTTTCACCGGCGCTTGCGTTGTCTGGTGGCCATCGAACTGAAGATCGGCAAATTCCAGCCGGAGTTCGTCGGCAAGATGCAGTTTTACCTGACTGCGCTCGACCGGCAGATCCGACAAGAGGACGAGAATCCCTCCATCGGCATCATTCTCTGCAAGGAAAAGAACCGCACCATTGTCGAGTACGCCCTGCACGACGCCCGCAAGCCCATCGGCGTGGCAACCTATGAAATCACCAAGACGCTGCCCAAGGAATTGAGGGGGCAACTGCCCCAACCGGAAGAGATCGCGGCATTGCTGGCAGGGATTGAGGCATGAGCAGGCGTCCAACATCACTCGCGACATGCCGCATCGACCGCCTCCAACAGCACCACGGTCTGGTGGTAGATGCCCGGGCGCTGGCTTTCTCGCGGTCCGGCCACGTTCAGGGTCTGGATCGCTTTGTCACGTAGCCATGCCAGGACGCTGGCGATCACCTCCGCCGTGACACCGACATCAACCTGGACGACGCAATACGACTTACCCAACTGCTGGGCGAACTCCAGGGTCGTGAGCGTTCCGCCCTCCAACTCCCCGGCGTTGACAATCAAGGTGCCATCGCTGTCTTCCACGTTCTTTCTGGTCCGCTGGCGGTAGCCCCCGTCGACCAGCTCGGTCAGTTGGTACTTCAGGGGAATCGTACCGTCCTCGGCTGCGCGTCCCTGGGGTGCCCAGCCGCCGTGGGTATAGCCGCACCGGATGGCGAAATCGAGCGCGGCACGATCCGCTCCGGTCTGCCCGCCGGAGACCAGGTGTTGGCAGAAGCGGACCGGCTCGGGGATGTGTCCGCGCCAGGGCGGCAGCGGCACCCGGGTGCCATCGACCAGGATTTCGCGGCGCTCGTCGATGGGGTGGTTGGGGTCCTCGTAGGGTTTCTCGTAGACCACCCGGTAAACCTCACCCACTTCCTGTTTGAGCCGCTGCGCTAGTTGCAGGCCGTGCGCATGAAAAGCGCGCCAATCCCAGTCACGGTCATCAAAGCTGTCGTGCGAGAACCCCGTCTGATCGAACTCGAAAGCCCAGTCAGCGAACTGTTGCCACAGCCCTTCGGACATGGGACAAGACTCGTCCCAGGAGACGCCATCGCAGAGATTGACGCCGACGCCACCCCGATCGGGACTGTCGACCCGCCAGAGAAAGGGCGCGTTGCCGTAGTCCACCATGACGGTGAGGATGGGCACGAAGGGTGAGCGGTCAGTGCTGCTCATCATCGGTTCATCGCCCTGAGCTAGGATCATTGGGGGTCCCACTCCTACCCGACCGACAGACCAGCCTCCCCAATGGGTGGGCTATAGACCGCGCTCTGGGCATGCCGCCCCAGCACATCCAGCAACTTGGACGGCTCCTCCTTGACCACATCCCAACACCAGGTGCCAAAGCCACCCCGGGCGTTGACAGCGCGCACCCAGGTATCCAGGGCTTGGCGCTTGGCGCGGTTCTGGTCGGAATCCTCGCCCTTGATCTCCAGGATCAGTTGTTTGCCGTTGGCGAAGCGGATCAGGTAGTCGGGGATGAAGCGCCGCTTGCTCCCGCGCCACAGGTAGTAGAGGTGCAGGCCCAGGTGATCGTTCTTGGCGTAGGCCGCTACCTCAGGATGCTGCTCCAGTTGGGTGGCGGTGTAATGCTCCCAGGTACTGTCCGCCACCGCATGGCTGATCTGGGATTTGACCGTCGCCAGGCAATGCTTGGTGGTGTACCAGGTACGCATCAGCCGGGTGGAGCCGATGGGGAACTCGGCATCGAACACCGGCTCCAGGTGCGCGATGTTCCGCTGCTGAATCTGGGCGACGACATGATCGACCAGCCGATCCATCGCCAGGGCCAGGAGGATGCGTTTGCGTAGCGGCTCCTGATGGAACAGCGACGGGATTTCCAGGCGGTCGGAGTCCATGAACGCCTCCACCAGCCGCACCAGTTGCTGGAGCAGCAGGTCGCGGCCGCCGGGATAGCCGGCCTCCAGATGCGCCATGGCCTTACGCACCGTGCGGTACAGCACCCGTTGCAGGCGAAACTCCTCCGGCAAGAGTTCCAGGTCGATGGTCACCGCCTTGCTCAGGTCCGCCGCGCCCCCCAGGGCCGGGGCCAGGTCGGCCCGCAGATGGAACTGGGTCGGGTCGAGCTTCAGCGGGGGCATCCGCGACCAGTCCACGCTCAACTCCGGCCGCACCACCCAGTCCACGCGCAGCACGTTGGGCCACGCCAGTTCCCGTTCACTGCGCTCGACCAGGGCGGCGATCTCGGTACTGGGCTTGGGCGGCGGGGGCGGTGGGCCTTCCCCGTCCCCATCGAGGGAGATCGACAGGGGCACGCCGAAGATGTTGACGTATTCCGGCACCAACAGGGTGCGGGGCTGACCATCCGGGCCGGTGACCTCCTCCTGGTCGAAGGTGACCCGCCGCAGCCCCCGGCCGATGACCTGCTCGCACAGCAACTGGCTGGTGAAGGCGCGCAGCCCGAGGATGTGGGTGACGTTCTTGGCGTCCCAGCCCTCGGAGAGCATGGCCACCGAGATGACGTTTTGCAAATCCTGCCCGCCGGTGCCGCGCTTGCCGACGTTGTCGATGATCGCCCGCAGCAGTTCCTCCTTCTTGAGCGCCAGCAGGGCCGCCTTGCGCGTTGGCGAGATGGCCGCCGCCTGGACGATGGCCTGAAGCACCGCCTCGTACGCCTTGTCGGCCGTGGCGGTCTCGCCGCATTCCGCCTTGTCCAGGACCTTGGAATCGACCCGCAGGGTGCGCTCCGGCGCCGTCAGCTCCGGCCAGTAGGCATCCCCCTGGCGGAAGTAGTATTCGATGCGCGCGGCGGTCTCGGTGCGGTTGCACACCGTCAGCATCACCGGCGGCATGGGGTGGCCCTGTGCCTGCCAGTCCGCCCTGATCTCCCGCCACTCGGCCCCCAGCAGGGTGTACGCCTCCTGCACCAGTGGCGGCAGGGCCTCCTGGGGCGCGGCGCCGCGCCGGTTGAGGTCCTCCGCCACCTCTGGTTCCCGGTAGAGATGGTAGAGCTTGGAGCGGTAGCTCTTGGCGTTGGGCAGGGCGTCGTCGCGGATCACCACCCGGGGGGTCTTGACCAGGCCGGCCTCGATGGCGTCATAGAGGCCGAAGTCCGACACCACCCAGTCGAACAGCCCGACCTCGGTACTGGTCTTGCCGGTGGGGGCGAAGGGCGTGGCGGAGAGGTCGAAGGCGCGGATCAGGCGCCGCGTCTTGTGTACCCGGTCCAGGCCCTCGATCCAGCGCGTCGCCTCCTCCAGGTCGATGCCCAGCTCCTCGGCCTGCTTTTTGCCGATCTTGGCCTCCGCCGGCTTGCGGTAGGCGTGGTGGGCCTCGTCGTTGATCACCACCAGGTTGCGGTAGTGGGCCAGGGGACCCAGCACCCGGCGGCTGTACGCCTCGTCGTTCTCCGCCCCCTTTTTGACCACGCTGCGCGTCGGTTCCTTGAGCGGCAGCAGGCTGTGCCAGTTGTCGATGTGTAGCACGCCCTGGTTGAGCTTCTGGCGCAAGGCGGGGTTAGGGCAGAGGCCGAAGAGGTCGTAGAAGTTGTCGGGATGACCGGGGCGCAGCACCTGAAGCCGCTCCTTGACCGTCAGGCCGGGGGCGACCAGGAACAGGGCGCGGGAGAAGTCCCGTTGCCGTTTGGGATAGGCCAGGGCGTTGAGCACCTGCCAGGTGATGATCATGGCCATGACCAGGGTCTTGCCGGTGCCCGTGGCCATCTTGTTGCACAGCCGCTCCCAGGGGCCGCCGTCGCCGGGGATCTGGATACCCTGCTTGAAGGCCGGCAGGGCCTCCAGGTGCCAGATCAGGGTCTCGATGGCCTCGATCTGGCAGAAATAGAAGGGATACTGACGGTTAGCCTCCGCATCCCGCCAATGGGCCAGCAGTTGCCGCGTCACCCCGGTGACGCCGGGATAGTCGGCGGCGCGCCACTCGTCCACCCGGGAGCGGATGCGGTTGACCAGCGGCAGGTCCACCGGGCGTAGGGTGTTGTGGCGGGTGTCGAAGATTTCGTACCCCGCCGGGCGGCGCCCCGCCACCAGGGTGAACGGGTCCTGGCCTTCACGACGCCAATGGTGGGTGGGGGCGGCGTAGGGGGAGTTGATGATCAGGGAGTGGGGTTGCGCCATGGTGCCGCTCCTCAGCTCAAGGCCATGACCTTGAGTGACTCGATGCCCCGGTCATCGACGATCTTGACCGCGATCTTGCGGTTGTCCCCCGCCGCGAAGGGCAGGCTGACCGTGCCGCGAAAGGCGTCGAGACGGGCCTCGTCCAGGCCGGCGCGCAGGTCCCGGCGCAGCTTGGCCCAGCCATTGGCCTGGTCCGCCAGGGGGAAGAACACCTGCCGGGGATAGAGGCTGCGCTCGTCATAGTCGGTGTCCAGCAGCCACAGGGCGATCTTGCCCTTGCCGCCGGAGACCAGCTCGCCCTTGACGGTGTCGAAATAGTCGAAGCCGTGGACCTCCACCTCCCACAGGCCGTCGGGGCGGCGGCGCTTCTCCACATCGGGCTGGCCCATGAGCCAGAAGCTCTGGTTGCTGGCGCGGGCCTTCTTCAGGTCCTCGGTCAGCAGGTCGGTGTTCATCTGCGCCTTGAGGGCGGTGATGCCGCGGATGGCGTCGATGTCCTTGGCCGCCTCCGGGTCGAAGGCGAAGGCGCAGAAGAGGAGCATCTTGGGCACGGGAAAGAGCAGGCTGGCCTCGTTGAGGGCGTTGCTCACCTGCCGTTGCTCCAGGGCGCCGTGTTCCGGGCCAAAGCTGACCACCACCCGCTCGCCGCTCTCCAGGTGGCCCGTGGCGTGGAGGTACACCAGGGGCTCGCCGTCGTCCGTGCCGGTGCCGCTGGGCAGGGCCTCCAGGTCGGCGCAGCGCAACATCTGCCCGCCCTTGCCGCGGATGCCGGTCTTGAGCAGTTCGTCCCGCCAGTGATGTTGGCGACCCGACTCGCGGGTGCGGGCGATGCTGGCGTCGGCCTGGTCCGGTTCCAGGGGCTGATCCAGGGACTTGACGCTGGGGAAGGGCACCGCCTCGACGGTGAAGGGGCCGGTGATGCGCAGCTTGTCCTTCTCCACCGCCGGCTGGTCGTAGAGGACCTCCGGCTCGGCGTGGGCGGCGATGGCGGCGTCCATGTGCCGTTGCATGGTCTGGCGGGCGGCGTGGAAGCGGGCGAAGTGGTGGGCGATGGGATGGGGGTCTGGAGTGGCCGGGGTGGCGCTCGGCGCGGGGGTGGCCGCCGAGGCAGGTGTCGCCGCTGGTTGGGGGTCGGGGGCAGATGCGGGGGTCGGGGTGTCGGGGGGCAGCCAGTCCAGGGGCAGGTCGAAGGGTACCTCCCACTCCAGCAGGGTCGCGCCCCAGCGGAAGCCGAGTTCCTGGCCCTTGCGGCCACCTTCGGTCACCCTGAACGGCGGGATGTAGAAGTCGGCCTGCTGCAAGGCGGCGTTGAGGTCCGCCAAAGCCGATGCGATGGCCGGGTGATAGCGCTCGTAAAGACTGTCGATGTCCGGGTTGTTGGCGATGGACTTGAGGGTGACGTGGGGCACGGTCTTGTAGATGAAGCCGGCCTTGAGCCCTTCGTGGGGGTACTTGAGGGCGTAGTAATCAAAGCTGGCGGTCATCAGCCGCATCTTGGCCAGGGTGACGGCGACGCGGGAGGTGTCACAGGTGATCCAGCGCCGGCCCCACTTCTCGGCGACGTAGGCGGTGGTGCCACTCCCACAGGTCGGGTCGAGGACCAGGTCGCCGGGGTCGGTGGTCATGAGGAGGCAGCGTTCGATGACTTTTACAGCGGTTTGGACAACATAATCTTTTGTCTCGGAAAACCCCGTCATTTTTGTGTCACGCCAGTAATTCGCTACCGGGTAAACTGGAAAATCATCTAAAAAGCGACGATACATTAAAGTATTGCCGACAGGAATTAGGCGGTCACATTTCCTTAATCGAGTGAGGCCGGGATGATCGGTCTTGAAAGTGCCCTTACCTGGCGTAAAGCTCTTCCCGACCAGATCAAAACTCATTACATCAGCACCTTGAGGTGGGCGCTGACTTGTCAAGTTGTCCATTGCATAAACACGCAAATGGGGCTCAATAGAGTCAGGATTTTCTAATTCTTCACTTCCAAGTCGTCTATCTTGTAATGTCATCGTGTTACGTAATAATTGATACTGGCTAGTTCCATCTTCTCCAATTTGCTTAGTACGAAATAGCTGTCTGTATTTTAGATTTTGTTTATCTTTTGCAAACCAGACAATGTAGTCATTGATACCAGCAATGCCCGTTGAAGATGCACTTGATGTTTTTTCAAAAACTATTTGGGCTACAAAATTATCCGTTCCAAACACCTCATCCATGATCTCCCGCACATGATGCAGGTTTTCATCCGAAATCTGCACGAAGACGCTACCTGACTCATGCAGCAGTTCATGAGCCAGCAATAGCCGGTCGCGCAGGTAGGTCAGATAGGAGTGAATGCCCAGCTCCCAGGTATCCCGAAACGCCTTGAGCATCTCCGGTTCCTGGGTCAGGTCAGCGTCGTTACGGTCCTTGACATCGCGCTTGCCGACGAAGGGTTGGAAGTTGGAGCCGTACTTGATGCCGTAAGGCGGGTCGATGTAGATCATCTGCACCCGGCCGGCCATGCTCTCCTTCTGGAGCAGGCTGGTCATCACCAGCAGGCTGTCGCCGGCGATCAGGCGGTTGGACCAGTCGCGCTCGTGGCGGTAGAAGTCGATGGCCTCGCGGCGGGGCAGGTAGGCGGCGGCGTTCTCGAACAGGCTGGGCTGGATGGTCAGGGGGGCTTGTTTGCCCTGGGCCTGCTCATTCATGCCCTTGCGCACCGCCCGGAGGATGGTGGCGGGGTCGATGCGTTCGTGGACGTGCAGGCTGACGGTGTCGACCTCGAAGCTGGTCCGCTCCGCCTTGCCGGCCCAGTTGAGGTAGGGGGCTTGCAGGCGCTTGAGTTCCTCCAGGGCCTCGCGCATCTGAACGAGGTCGTTGGAGGCCAGGGCGTCGTCGATCAGGCGCTCGATGGCGCCGCGCTGGGAGTCGAAGTGCAGGGCCGGGTCCAGGTGGGGGTTGTAGGCCCAGCGCTGCTTGCCGCCTTCCGGGTCGGTGGTGGGGTTGACCAGTCCGACCTCGGGGTTGTTGAGGCGCTTGTTCGGGTGGGTGTAGCCGATCACCAGGCGGCTGGCGTCAGGCTGGGCCTGGCCCTTAGGGGTCGCGGAGGAGCGATTGCGCCGGGGGGTGCCAGTGCCAGGGCTGGTACCGGGAGGTTGGTCCGGGGGCGTGGGTGGCTGGGGGGCGGCCAGGTTGAAGTCGTCGGACGGGGCGGTGTGCGGCGGGGTGCTGTCCGGCGGTTTAGCCTGCGTCGCGGGGGGCACCGGCGGTGGCGTGTCCGGCGGGAGGGTGTTCGCCTCGGTGGGAGCTGACGGTGAAGGGTTGGCACGGCGGACCGATCCGCCCCGGCCTTGACCCTTGAGCAGGAGCCCTTGGCTCACCAGTCGGGCATGAACCTGCCAGTAATCGTCCTGGGTGACGGCGTCACCGGCGGCGGTCAGCTCAGCCGCGATCTCGCGCCACAGGGTGGTGTTGCCGATGGGCTTGCCGTCGGCGGGGACCCGGGCCAGCAGGCGGTCCGCCAAACGCTGATGCAGGGCTTGGGTAGGCGGGTAACGCGGGTCGGTGGTGCGCGGGTCAGGCTTGCCGGAATTATCGGGCTGATGGGTAGCAGGCATCGGTTCGCTCCCTCTGTTCTTGTTGTCGGGCCTGAGCGGCCCATGAACGATGCTGACGGCTGGTGGGGGATTCTAACCAAACTCCTGGGAGTCTGTCGGACTTAGGCTGCGGTTACGTGATTCAGGCTCGGTTCGTGGGCGAAGCACCGCAGCCGGATGCGCGCCGCCAGTTCCTCCCAGCCATCTTGGGCAACCAGGGCCGTCAATATTGCCTCCAGCGTCATCCCATGCAGGGGGTTGTTGGGTTGAGGGCGGTGAGGTGGCCGGCCGATAGTCGGCGGCGGGGACGAATTGCTCATGGCAACGCCTGGATCGCCGGGCGAAACACGGCGTTCATCTTCACCAAGCGCTCCACAAACCAGTCCAGGTATTCGCTCCATGACGCTTCCTCTTCCAAGGGGCTGTTGGGCCGCCAACTTGCGATCCGGCAGGCTTGTGCCTCCGGCAGTTCCTGCCAGTCAAGCACGAACCCAAGCTGCTCTTCGAGCTGCTCCCGCTGGGCCGCCAGGGCTTGAAACAGACGCTTGGACTCCGGATGGTCAATATAGACCTCAACCCCGAGCCGTTTGCCTTGCTGGGACGCGGTGGGATTTAGCCGAAAACCCGCCCGACCCATCGAGTTGTTCAGCCACATCTGCGGGCGCGGCTTCTGGGGACGGATGGTGGGCGCACGCTTGGCCAACCGGGCCACGAGTTCGGTCCAGAGGCGCAGATAGAGCTGTTTGGTCGGTGTGGCGGAGACCGCCGCACGGGCCTGTTCCCGGCCCGCCTTAGCCCATTCGTTGGGCTTGACGACCACCTCGAACTTGGGCGCCAGGGGCGAGTCACCGATACGCCAGAGTTCGATCTCCACGGCGAAGAAATTCAGATCCTCGGTGGTGTTCTGGTTGAGGAACTCCAAGGCCGCCACATGCTCGGGGCGGAAGGTCTCGGCGACCCAGATGATCTTCTTGGCGCCAATGCCCGCGGCATAGGTGATGATCTGGCCGAGGTGGGCGTGGTTGGTCCTTTCGAGCTGGTTTTCGATGATGACCTGGTCGGCGCCGTCGGTGCAGAGGATATCCAGTTTGAAGTCCCCCACCTGATGCTCGGTGGCGACCAGCTCCAGTTCCCCCAAGCCCAAGGCATCGCCCAAGCTTGCCAGGTTAGCCGTTTCCGCTAACCAGGGGGTGAAGTCACCGGCTTCGTGCTTCCAGGCTTCGCGCAGGGGTACCTGTACCAGTGTGCTGAGTGGCTGCTTCATGGCAGAACCTCCACAACCTTAAAAAGAAAACGATGATCGGCGGACAGATTGGGCAGAAGGGGAACGGCAAGCAGCCCACCACGATGATGCCTCTCCACATAGAGAGGCGACAAGGGCCGGTTCGCGCGGGGCCGGGTTGTGCAGGAGCGGGTCGCGAATCGAACCTTGGACAGGCGGGTAAGCATCCCGCCTAGCCCACCGCCACCGGCAACTCCTCCCAACAGGTCGTGTACCTGGGCGTCATCCGCCCCCGGCGCATCTGCCAGGGCTGCGCCAGCCCCTCCGCCAGGTAGCGCACCGTCCCCCGCCCCCAACGGGTATTGATGCCATCCATGACCGCCATCAGCCGCTCCCGACGTTCCGTTGCCGCCACCCGGGTCGCCGCGAACAGGTCCCCCGTCACCGCCCCCACCGGCGCTAGGTCCAGCAGGACCACCCCCGCCTTCTTGTATTCGTAACCCTCCCGGTAGATATGCCGCAGACCGACCCGGGCGGCCCGTAACAGCCGCGTGGTGTCCGCCGTGGGGATGGACAGGGGTACCGTGGCCCCGGGGTGATACTGGGGCGCCTCGGGTTTGAAGGGGTTGGTGGCGATGAACACCTGGATCAGGCCCGCCTGGAGCCCCTCCTTTCGGAGCTTGGCCGCCGCCCGGGCGGTGTGGCTGGCCACCGCCTCACTGAGCATCGCAAAGGTCGTCACTGGGATGCCGAAACTGCGCGAGGCGATGATCTGTTGCCGGGGTGGTGGGGCCTCTTCCAGCGGCAGGCAGGAGATGCCGTTCAGTTCCATGACCGTCTTGGCCAGGACGACGTTGAACTGCCGTTGCAACCGGGAGACATCCGCCCGCTGGAGGTCCGCCACGGTGGTGATGCCCTGCTGCTGAAGCCTGGCCGCCCAGCGCTGACCGATGCCCCAGACATCCTCCACTGCCAGTGCGGCGAAATAGCCCGCTTGCTCCGTCGGCGACAGATCCTGGAGATTGCAGACCCCCTCCGCGCGGAAGTCCGGATGCTTCTTCGCCAGCCGGTTGGCCAGCTTCGCCA